>DFIS01000021.1:5698-94582 GCA_002372175.1 Solobacterium sp. UBA3691 | reverse complement strand
TCCGCGTCCCAACGATGTATCCAAGCTCACAAACGTGCAGCTGCTGCGGATACAGGAATCCGCTAATGAAAAAACTCTCTGTCAGGAGATGGGAGTGTCCAAACTGCCACACTATCCACGACAGAGATCATAATGCGAGTATCAATATACTGAACAAAGGCTTAGGGATAGCCTGAGAAATAAACATCCAATAGGGTGGGACACACCCGAATCTACGCTTGTGGAGACCGTGTAAAACTAAAGCCTTCTTGGCAATGTGGTGGTCATTGAAGCAAGAATCCCACGACTTCAGTCGTGTGGAGTGTCAAGGATAATATGGTATAATCAGTGTTATGAAAACAGTAATACAGAGAGTGACGGAAGCTTCTGTTACGATCGAAGGAAATGTACACGGAAAGATCGGCACCGGGTTTATGGTGCTGGTCGGCATCTCCGATGAAGATACATCAGAGACGGTGCGGAAGATGGCTGATAAGATCGCCAAGCTGCGGATTTTTGAGGACAGTGCCGGCAAGATGAATCTTTCCCTTTCACAGGTGGACGGACAGATCCTTTCCATCTCGCAGTTTACGCTGTATGCGGACTGCCGCAAGGGAAACCGTCCCAGTTTTACGGGGGCAGGTTCACCGGCACATGCGGAAACTTTATACCTGGAATTTAATGCATATCTGCGTTCGCTGGGTTATACCGTGGAAGAGGGTATCTTCGGGGCAGATATGAAAGTCCGTCTGCTCAATGACGGACCGGTGACGATTCTTTTGGATTCACACGAACTGTAAGGAGTGGAAATATGGCAGACATCATCAGCGGTACACAGCTTTCAAAAGAACTGCGTACAGCGATCAGGGGAAAGATAGACAGTATTCGCAAAGCAGGAAACAGAGTGCCTTGTCTCGCTGTGATCATTGCCGGTGAGGATCCTGCCAGTCTTTCATATATCCGCGGCAAGGAGAAGGCCTGTACGGCTGCCGGTATGGACAGCAGGATGTTTACACTGCCGGCTGATGTCTCGCAGGAAGTGCTGGAGGAGACGATCCGCAGATGCAATGATGATCCGGATATCGACGGTATTCTTGTGCAGCTGCCTTTGCCGAAGGGACTGGATGAGCAGTCTGTCCTGCATATGATCAGTGCCGAAAAGGATGTGGATGGGCTGCATCCGATCAATGTCGGCAAACTGTATCTGGGCGAGGATGGCTTTGTGCCGTGTACACCGAGGGGTATCATGGAGCTGCTGAAGCGCATGAACTGTGATCTCGAAGGCAAGCGTGCAGTTGTCATCGGCAGATCAAAACTGGTCGGGACTCCGGTGGCGAGGCTTCTGCAGAATGCCAATGCGACGGTGACGGTATGCCACAGCCGGACGAAGGATCTGAAGGCGGTATGCAGAGAAGCGGATATACTGATCGCGGCTCTCGGCAAAGCACGGATGATCAATTCTGAGTATATCAAGGAAGGGGCTTTTGTGATCGATGTCGGTGTCAACCGTACGGAGGACGGTCATCTGACCGGTGATGTTGACTTCGAGGATGTTCTGCCGCATGTACAGGCGATCACGCCGGTGCCGGGAGGTGTCGGGCCGATGACGATCACGATGCTGCTGGACAATACGCTGAAGGCGTACGAAAAGAGGGTAAAATGATCGTACCTGCATATGACCTGAATGATATCGTGGAGATGAAGAAGGAACATCCCTGTCATAAGTCCAAATACTGGAAGGTGATCCGCATGGGTGCGGATATCAAGATCAAGTGTCAGGGATGCGGTTCTGTTGTCATGTTTCCGCGTCATGAATTTGAACGTAAACTGAAGAAAGTGATCGAGCACAGCGAGGAGTAGATAAATATGCCTTTAACAGCCGGAATCGTGGGTCTGCCGAATGTCGGCAAATCCACCTTATTCAATGCCATAACGAACAGCCAGGTACTGGCGGAGAACTATCCGTTTGCGACGATCGCACCGAATGTCGGTGTTGTCGAAGTACCGGATCAGCGCATGGATGAGATCGTCAAGCTTTTCCATCCCAAACGTACGATCTACACGACGTTTGAGTTTACGGATATTGCCGGTCTTGTCAAGGGTGCTTCCAAGGGTGAAGGTCTGGGCAACCAGTTTCTTTCCCATATCCGTGAGGTGGATGCGATCTGTCATGTTGTCCGCTGTTTTGATGATGACAATATCATGCATGTAGAGGGCAGTGTAGACCCCGTCAGAGATATCGATGAGATCAACGTGGAGCTCTGCATAGCCGATCTTGAGACAGTCGAGAACAGGATCTCAAGAGTGGCCAGAAAGGCACAGACGAAGGAAAAGGATGCGGTCATCGAGTATGCAGTGCTGACAAAACTGCAGGAAGGACTGGCGGCAGGCACACCTGTGCGTCTTCTGGATCTTGAGGACAGTGAGAAAGAACTGTTAAAGGGATTCTCTCTTCTGACAGCCAAGCCGGTCATCTATATCGCAAATATGAGCGAGGAAGAGATCAACACGCCGGAAGAAAATACATATTACCAGCAGGTAAAGGAGCTGGCGGACGGCGAAGGCAGCGGATGTATTGCGGTATGTGCGCGTCTTGAAGAAGAGCTGTCAGGTCTTTCCCGCGAGGAGAAAGAAGTGTTCATGGAGGAGCTTGGCATCTCCCGGAGCGGTCTTGATCAGATCATCGTTGAGGCATATCATCTGCTTGGTCTGCGTACATTCTTCACGGTAGGAGAACCGGAGTGCAGAGCCTGGACATTCAGGGAAGGCATGCTGGCACCGCAGTGTGCTGGTATTATCCACAGTGATTTTGAGAGAGGCTTTATCCGGGCCGAGATCTACAGTTATGAGGATCTGATGACATATAAGACAGAAGCTTCCCTGAAGGAACACGGCAAGATCAGACTTGAAGGTAAGGAATATCCGATGAAGGACGGCGATATCGTCTACTTCCGGTTTAATGTATAAGTGTCAGGAGGTATTCGTATGAAACTGGTATTGGCAATTGTTTCCAACGACGATGCATCAAATGTATCGGCAGCACTGACAAATGAGAACTATCAGATGACCAGGCTTGCGACGACAGGAGGCTTTCTGCGGGCAGGCAATACAACGCTGATCGTCGGCACCGAAGATGACAAGGTCGAGCGCTGTATCGAGATCATCGGCAGTGAGTCGCAGCGCAGAACGGAGATCGTTCCGTCTACAGCCGGCTATGACAACGGCAGATTTGCGTCTTTCCCGGTGGAAGTACAGGTCGGCGGGGCTACCGTCTTCGTGCTTGATGTTGAACAGTTCAGGAAGCTTTGATGGAAGTAAGAAAGACAGTACCGGCAGATCTTGACGGCGTCATGGAAGTCATCGAACAGGGACGGAAATATCTGCGTCTGCAGGGAATCGACCAGTGGCAGAACGGATATCCGAACCGGGATACTTTTCTGGCTGATATTGCCGAAGGGAACAGTTATGTTCTGACGGATGGTGAACAGGTTCTCGGGGTCTATTACCTGAAGTTCGGGGATGATCCTGATTATGCGGTGATCGAGGATGGTGCCTGGCCTGATCATGAACCGTATGCGGTGATCCACAGGATGGCTATCCGGGCTGAAAACAAGGGCAGAGGGTATGCCGGCCTCATGTTTGATGCGGCTGCCGAAAAGGCAAAGGAAAAAGGTGTCCATGAACTCAGGATAGACACCCATGATAAGAATCTTTCAATGCAGAGAGCAGTGACCAAATGCGGATTTGTACGCTGCGGAAGGGTCTACATCGGCGGTACGGCTCCGCGTATCGCATTTGCGAAAAGGTTATAGGGATCTGCGGGCTGCCCGGCGCTGGGCACGGTACCCGCGGATCTTTCTTTTATACTCATTGAAGGTCAGCAGGATATAGTCCTTGTTTCGGGCAACGATGATGATCAGCAGGATCTGTACGGCAAACGAGAGGACCATGTACAGGAACTCGCCGCGGATCAGGAAGTGTCCGGCACAGCAGTTGCACAGGATCTGTACCCAGCAGGTGACAGCGATCGCAAAGCTGTACTTCTTCAGCGAGAGGTTGGTCCTTGCGGCGATGTAGGGGATGATGCCGTTGGGCACACCCGGTACGAGGCAGGCAAGGGCGATGACAAAGCCGGCACTGGCAGAATTGATCTTGCGGGTCAGCCAGCTTCTGTTGTTTTCCTTCGGCATCAGGTCCTGCAGGGTATTGCCGAGTCTCCGGGCTGTGCGGAAGACCAGCACATTGCCAAAGACAAAGCCGAGATAGGAAGACAGGAAAGCTCTCCACCAGCCGAGGATCAGACCGGCAGAGATGTGGATGGCCATGCCGGGGATCACGATACTGATGACCTGCAGGATACTGATGAAGAAGACGGCGATCATGCCGCCCAGCTGTCCCTGCCGGTTCAGGTATTCACCGATCTCGTCACGGTCTCCGCGTCTGAGCATTCTGAAAAGATCCGCAAACTGTCTGCCGAAGACCTTGTATGCGAGAAACAGGATCAGGATCACGGTGATCAGCATACCTGCCGGAAGCAGGATCTTTTTTATTTTAGGAGAGATTTGCTGTTTGATCATATCGTATAAACTCTTCAGTTGTCACTTTTAGATTAATCGTAAAACTTCTGATTGTTTATAAGAATATACGGGTGTCAGGCAAAGGGTTTCTTATACAGGTATCAGTCAGATTGTTTCTGCAGCTGCTGAGCCCTGATCAGCAAGGCGTCTTTTCTGTTGGGCAGAAGATCACGCATGACTTCATCAAGCAGTGTGCGCAGGGTGATGCCGGTCTTCTGACCGCGGATGCCAAGATCAGTGATATCACTGCCGGTGACGGCCAGCTGTTTCAGGGTGATACAGTCTCCGCGTTCTTTGATCTTCCGGCACATGTCCAGGAATTCTGTCATATCGGTACCATCCTGCAGGGAACGGTAGGCCAGGAGAAATGCAGGATCGACAGTATACCGGGCACACAGGCAGCGGGCATCATACAGGGTCTGCAGGGGATCATCATGGGCAATGTAATACTCCTTCAGCTGCCGCAGATCTGCAGCGGAGGGACGAAGCTCTGCCAGGGCATCTACAGCCTTTTCCTTACCGGCCGGGGCAAGGATCAGGGCTGCCCGAAGAAGCGGCACAGGCGGGCTTTCATTCAGCTTGCGGGCGGTCTCTTCGATCATTGCGTCTGTATATACCGAAAGCGCCGGCAGAAAGGTCAGATATACCGGAAAGTATGTACGGAAGGAGTCTGCACAGCCATCTGATGCCAGGATGCGGAAGAACTCTTCCCGGATCCTTTCCGGGGCGATGTAGTGCAGATCACGGCATTTCTCCAGGACTGCCTTCTGTGTATCGGGATCGGTGTCAAAACCCAGCTCTGCCGCAAAGCGCACGGTACGCAGAATACGCAGGGCATCCTCGCTGAAGCGCTGCGCGGGATCGCCGACCGTACGGATGATCCTGTGTTTCAGGTCGCGGATACCGCCGTAGTCATCAATGATGCCGGTATGCGGGGAGTAGGCCATGGCATTGATCGTCAGGTCCCGGCGGGCACAGTCTTCGTGCAGTGAGGTGCTGAAGCGGACATGGTCGGGACGGCGGTGGTCTTCGTACGTATCTTCACAGCGGTAGGAAGTGATCTCTACGGGGTGATGATCGACGATCACCCGCAGGGTTCCGTGCTTCAGTCCTGTTGTATCGGTATGACAGAAACGGAAGATCTCCAGCATCTGTTCCGGTCTTGCGGAAGTTGCCAGATCATAGTCATGTACAGGTCTTCCGAGCAGGTAGTCACGGACTGCTCCGCCCGCCACAAAAGCCTCAAAACCGGCTGTTTCGAGGGCATTCATACAGGTCTGGATATAGGCAGGAAGAGGGAATGTATTCATCAATCACATTATAATGTGCAGGGGCTTTGAAGTATAATAAAAAAGAAAGCAGGAGTTGGATATGAGAATTGGACAGTCAACAGATATTCATCGCTTTAAAGAAGGCAGAAAACTGATTCTCGGCGGGGTCGAGATCCCGTATGAAAAGGGACTGGAAGGACACAGTGATGCGGATGCTCTGACACATGCATGTGCAGAAGCGATCCTCGGTGCTCTGGCTCTCGGTGATCTTGGGCATCATTTTCCCGATACCGATCCGAAGTGGGAAGGCGCCGATTCACTGGTGATCCTGGCGGAAGTCGTACGCATGATGCAGGAAAGACATTACCGGATTGGGAATATTGACAGTCTGATCCTGACGGAAAGACCGAAGATGGCTCCGCATATTGAGAACATGCGCGCCAATCTTGCCCGCGTGATGCAGTGCGAAGTGTCACAGGTATCGGTAAAGGCTACCCGGGGTGAGGGCATGGGCTTTGTCGGACGCGGTGAAGGCGTACTCTGTCAGGCTGTTGTTCTGCTGGAGGAAACACAGTGACGATGTTTGTCAGGACACCCGAGGAGAAAGTACTGCGTGATCCCGTACACGGATATATCCATGTACAGGATGAAGTGATCTGGAAATGCATCAATACCAGATGGTTTCAGCGTATGCGCAGGATACATCAGCTCGGCGGTGCCTTCATGGTCTACCATACAGCCGATCATACACGTTTTGCGCATTCTCTCGGTGTCTATGAGATCGTCCGCCGGATGATCACGGAAGTGCCGGATCTGCGGGAAGCACTGAACGAAAGAGAGAAGATGACAGTGATGCTTGCGGGACTTCTGCACGATATCGGGCATGGTCCTTTCTCGCATGCCTTCGAACAGGTATCGAACATCTCCCACGAATACTACACATGCAAGATCATCGAGGAAGATCCGGAGATCAGCGGTATTCTGGAGAGTGCTGCCGAGGGTCTTGCAAAGGAAGTCGCTGATGTTATCCGGCATAAACATCCCAATACGATCCTGACCCAGATCGTCAGTGCCCAGCTTGACGCGGACAGGATGGATTACCTGCTCAGAGATGCCTACTTTACCGGGACGACGTACGGGGAGTACGATCTTGCAAGACTGCTGCGTACACTGCGGGTCAGCGGTGACCGGATCGTGATCAAGGAGAGCGGTGTCTATGCTGTGGAGAACTATATCATGGCCAGATATCACATGTACTGGCAGGTATACTATCATCCGGTGGCACGCAGTTATGAGAATCTGGTGAACAAGCTCTTCCTGAGACTGAAGGATCTTATGGATGAGGGGAAGACGGCTGATGGTGCAGAGCTGTTCCTGCCGGTGCTGCAGGGACGGGAGCTGACTCTGGAGGAGTATTATCCGCTGGATGAATATGCCTGCACGTATACGTTCAGCCTGCTGGAGAAGGCGGAAGATCCGATCCTGCGTGATCTCTCGTACAGGGTGCTGAACCGGCATCTGTTTGCCTACCGTGCCAATACCAGGGGGAATATCCGCAGTGTGAAGGCGGCGCTGAAACGGGCGGGATTCGATCCGAGGTACTATCTGGTGACGGATACCGTCGGGCAGGCACCGTATGTACCATACCGCGGAGACAGCGGGAAAGTGATATGGATCCGTACGCATAACGGAGATGTCAGGGAGCTGTCAAAAGCTTCCGGACTGGTCGCCAGTCTTGTCAAGGGTCCGAAACTCAGTGATGACCGGATCTTCTATCCGGCAGAGATCGAATAAATACAGGGAATACCTCTTCTGACAGAGGTATTTTTATAACAGATTATTGACATGGATACTACAAAATGTATAATTCAAAAGAACATGCACGTTAAGGTACGCCTGACACAATATGATCTGATCGAACATACAGAAACTGTACTTGCAGACGGACAGGGGATCCTGAACGATACAACGCTGTTTTACAGTGAAAAAGACAATCCCGGAGTGCGCCATGAGATCGTTCTGGAAGAGAAGCATCTGGTGATCAGAAGAATAGCGGATATCGTCAGTGAAACAGACCTGATCATCGGTGAGAGATCGATGGCCCGGGTACTGAGTCCTTACGGCGTGATGGTGCTGGAAACATATACAGAAGAATATACACTAGGTGAAGGAAAGATCACCGCAGAATATCATATATTCCAGGGAGATGCGGAAGTCACGCATCAGAAACTGATCTGGGAACTGAAAGGGGTGCAGACATGAATCAGATAGAAATGAACCTGAAGGAAGCTTTTGCGGAAGCTGCCTCGCAGATATTCGGAATCGAACTGGATGCCAACGTGATCGAACTCAGCCTGCCGAAAGACAAGGCACACGGAGACTACGCTTCCAATGTGGCAATGAAATATGCAAAGAAAGCCGGTATGAAACCCCGGGAGGCAGCTGAGAAGATCGCTGCCCTGTTTAATGCAGAGAAGGCAGGAGCCGAACGTCTTGAGATCGCAGGTCCCGGATTCCTGAATGTCTTCATGAAACATGATTCCCTGCAGGGTGTGATCAGGAAAGTACTTGATAAGAATGAAAAGTACGGATGGTCCGACCACGGTAAGGGGATGAAATACTGTCTCGAATATGTATCTGCCAATCCTACCGGTGATCTGCATCCGGGGCATGCCAGAGGTGCTGCGGCCGGAGATTCCACAGCCAGACTGATGAAAATGGCAGGCTATGATGTGACAAGAGAATACTACATCAACGATGCCGGCAACCAGATCAACAACATGGCGCTTTCCCTGCAGGCAAGATATCTGCAGGCATGCGGAAAAGAAGCTGAGATGCCTAAGGATGGCTATTATGCCGAAGATCTCGTCAACATTGCGGCACGGATCAGAGAAGAGATCGGTGATAAGTACGCTGATACGGATAAGACGGAGAGTCTTGCATACTTCCGCAAGTACGGTCTGCAGGCAGAAATTGCCAAGTTAAAGGCGGATCTGCAGGAATTCAGAGTGGAATTTGATGTCTGGACAAGTGAGCAGTCCGTACGTGACAGAGGTCTTGTCGAGAAGGCACTGAACCAGCTGAAGGAAGAAGGCTATACGTATGAGCGGGATGGTGCTTTGTTCCTGAGAACAACAACGTTCGGTGATGACAAGGACAGAGTTCTGGTCAAGAGTGACGGCAGTTATACATATCTGATGCCGGATATTGCGTATCATCTTGATAAACTGGACAGAGGCTTTGATGCACTGGTAGACTTCTTCGGTGCTGACCACCATGGCTATGTACCGAGACTTAAGGCGGCGATCCAGGCTCTTGGCTATCCGGCTGATAAGCTCAGTGTGGATATCATCCAGATGGCGAGAATGATCAAGGACGGCGAAGAATTCAAGTTAAGCAAGCGTTCCGGCAAGGCTGTTGCCCTCAGAGATCTGCTTGATGAGGCGGGTGTGGATGCGGTCAGATACTTCTTTGCGTCCAGAGCTGCCGATACCCAGATGGACTTCGATCTGGACATGGCCAAGAAACAAAGCAACGAGAATCCTGTGTACTACGCACAGTATGCGCATGCCAGAATGTGCTCGGTACTGGAAAAGGGTGCCGGTATTTCCTTCGCTGATAATTATGAAATGATCACGACAGAGAAGGAGATGACGCTGCTGAAGCTGATGAACGAATTTGAACAGACAGTAGCGGATGCGGCAGACAGCAGAGCACCGCACAGAATGGTCAACTACATTGCCCGTTTTGCACAGGCATTCCACAGCTACTATAACGAAACCAGGATCGTGGATCCCGATCAGCCTGAGCTGACCGCACAGAGACTGGCCCTGATCGAGGCGTGCAGGATCACAATGAAAAACGCTCTCGGCAGTATCGGAGTCAGTGCTCCGAGTCATATGTAAGGAGAGGAAAGAAAATGTCTTTAAGTGTTGTCAGTATGACAGATGCGGCTTACCAGTTTCTGGCTAAGCGTAAGAAGGAAGTGGAGTTTGCCAAGCTCTGGGCGGAAGTCGCCAAGGTGATCAATCTCCCGGAGAATCAGCTCGGACGCAAGAAAGCGGAATTCTACTCACAACTGATGCTGGACGGAAGATTTGCGCCGCTGAAGGGAAACAAGTGGGATCTTCGTGACCGCAGGACCTTTGAGGAAACACACATGGAAGTGGAAGAGGTCGACGATGACGAAGATGAACTCCTCGAGGATGAAAATGAAGAGGATGAACTTGATCTTCCCAAGAATGACGAAGAGTACTAGGAACAGAAAAAGGCAGTTCATTGAACTGCCTTTAGACTGATTACAGGGATGATTACTTCTTCATCAGTGCGGTCAGGATGTTCAGAAGATCGCTGCCGTTGATGGTCGTGTCATTCTGTGTCTGCTGAGGCTGGGAGACACCCAGGAAGCTTTCCAGAAGACTCGGTGTCTGTACCTGCTGAGGCTGCTGAGGAGCTACACCAAGCAGATTGGAGAGCAGACTGGATGTGAAGCTCGGCTTCACTGTCTGCTGAGCCTGCTGGCCGCTGAACAGGGAGGACAGAATATTCTGCTGCTGTTGCTGCTGCTGAGCTGCTGTCTGGCCGGCAAACATGGCAAGCAGATCACCGAGATCGAAGACATCGTCTGCCTTGTCCATGGAATGTGCAGCGTTTGCGGCTGCTGCAAGACCTGCGAGCAGAGCCGGAGCGATACTGCCGAGTGTCTTTGTGACATCAGCTGCCTTGGCACCTGTCTCATCGGACAGAGCACGGACGACCTTGTCGGTATCGTTGCCGAGGATGTGGCCAATGATCTTGCCGCCGTCAACTTCGTCAACTTCGTCGATCTGTTCTGCCATGGTCTTTGTTACATTATGCTGTGTAAGAGCACCCAGCAGAGATAAGGCACCGGACTGTGAGGAAGCGTTCTTGGTCATGTACTTGATCAGAACAGGGATAGCCGCAACGATGAGTTTTGTGACCAGTTCAGTGCTGAGTCCTGTTTTCTTGGAAACGGAATTAACTGACTGTGAAGAGATCATGGACTTCAATAATAATTGTAATAAATTCATTTCTTTCTCCTTCTCATGTTCTCATGATGTTACTTACATTATACTTCGTTATGAGGGAATAAGACATAATTTTCACGAAATGCGTATACCCGTCATTTTGTCTGCAGTTCTTTTTTTATTGTGTTAAATACAGTAGAATATGTACGGACAGCGATGATCAGAGCGGTTTTGTTTGACATGGACGGCATTCTCTGCGACAGTGAGGCTTTCTATATGGAAGGAACGCTTGCCTGGATGCGCAGATACGGTTATCAGGGCACACTGCAGGAGATCTGTACGATCGTCGGCACAACGATGGAAGAGACATACAGGATCCTGCGTGATCTGCTCGGCGGTGTGCTGACAGAAGCAGAGATCGCGGCGGAAAACGACCGCTATTTCCGGGAGGAATGTCCGCTGAACTATGCTGAGATCATGTTTGCGGATGTACCGCAGATGCTGGCAAAGCTTAAGGATGCCGGGTATCTGCTTGCCTGCTGTTCATCTTCGCCGCGGCATACCGTTGATAAAGCTCTGCAGGAAATGGGTATCCGTAAATATTTCGACTGTGTGCTGGCTGCTGAGGATATACTGAGAAACAAGCCGTTTCCGGATGTATATCTGAAAGCCGCGGAGAGACTCGGTGTACAGCCGCAGGAATGTGTGGTATATGAAGATTCCCGTCCCGGTACGGAAGCCGGGAAACGGGCAGGAATGTTTGTGATTGCCAGAAGAGATGAGCGCTTCGGACAGGATGTATCGGAAGCGGACATGATCACAGACAATATCAGAGAGATGACAGAAGCAGTGATAAGGGGGACAGTATGAAGGAAGTGATCAAGATCGAAGGCGGCAGACGTCTGAAGGGAGAAGTAACGATATCGGGCAGTAAAAATGCAACGGTGGCACTGATTCCGGCAGCGGTGCTGGCAAATGAACCGGTGACGATCCTCGGGGTCCCGGAGATCTCCGATGTCAGGTCTCTTTCCGAGATCCTGCGTATTCTGAATGTGGATGTAAGAGAAGAAGGCGACATGCTGAGGATCGATCCGACAAAGATGCGCAATGTGGATCTGGAACAGGATGTTGTGACCAAACTGCGGGCATCCTACTACTTTATGGGGGCATTGCTCGGCAAGTATGGCCATGTGCGGATCAAGATGCCGGGAGGATGTTACCTTGGGCCAAGACCGATCGATCTGCATATCAAGGGCTTTGAAGCTCTTGGGGCAGTCGTGGAATACGAAAGAGGCGGCTATACGATCCATGCGGAAGAACTGACAGGCGCAAAGATCTTCCTGGATATTGCCTCGGTAGGTGCGACCATCAACATCATGATGGCGGCAGCGTATGCGGATGGCAGGACGACGATCGAGAATGCGGCCAGAGAGCCGGAGATCATCGACGTGGCAACATTGCTCAACAAGATGGGTGCCAACGTCAAGGGTGCCGGTACCAACGTGATCACGATCGACGGTGTCAGGAATCTGAACGGATGTGTGCATGAGATCATTCCCGACCGCATCGAAGCAGGTACATTTGTGATCATGGCTGCAGCCTGTGCAGATGAGATGAAGATCTCCAATATCATTCCCAAGCATATCGAAGCTCTGACCTCCAAACTTGAGGAAATGGGTGTAAACATGGAGATCGGCATTGACAGTATCATTGTGCGCAATTCCGGACCTCTGCATGCGATCGATGTAACGACGAAGCCGTATCCTGGCTTTGCGACAGACCTGCAGCAGCCGCTGACAGCACTGCTGACACAGGCGCAGGGCGTCAGTCACGTGACCGATACGGTATACAGCGAACGCTTCAAGCACTGTGTGGAATTGCAGAGAATGGGTGCTGAGATCGAGATCAGTAAGGGATCAAGCACGATCACCGGACCCAGGAAATTATATGGAGACAAGGTGACAGCGACAGACCTGCGCTGCGGGGCAAGCATGATCATTGCCGGCCTGCTGGCGGAAGGCACAACCGAGATCCATGATACATATCATATCGACAGGGGATATGATGATATCGACGGGAAGCTGAAAAAACTGGGAGCTGTGATCTACAGAGAAAAGATCGAAGACTAGTCCGGAGAGATCCGGACTTTTTCATACGTTGACAGGATATGCTTGCGATATTAAAATGATATCAGAATGATGAGGCGATAGATGATGAAAGAGATTATCCTTGAAAACAAGAAGAATGGTATGTCCGTACTGATCGGTATCCTGGCAGCGTATGTGCTGGTCATTGCCGGTATGGTCAGCGGCTTTGCGAACAATCCCCTGAAATTTGTGATTTGTATCATACTGCTGGCGGTACTGTGGATCCCGCTGCTTGGCCTGCGTGTCTTAAAGCCGCAGGAAGCCCTGGTGCTGACACTGTTTGGTAAATATACGGGAACGATCAAGGGAGAGGGTTTCTACTTTGTCAATCCGTTCTCGGTATCGGTAAACCCTGCCGCAAGGACGCACCTGAGCCAGAGCGGTGATGTCAAGAAGGCTGATTCCGGTGTGACGGGCATTACGGTCAACGGTGTTGAGATCGCCAGTAAGAAGATCTCGCTGAAGGTTATGACCCTGAACAATGCCAGACAGAAGATCAATGATGTCCTCGGCAACCCCGTAGAGATTGGTATCGCTGTAACATGGAAAGTCACGGATACGGCCAAGGCTGTATTCAATGTCGATAACTATAAAGAGTATCTGTCCCTGATGTGCGATACAGCGCTGCGCAATATCGTCAGACTCTATCCGTACGATGTCGCTCCGAATGTCGATACGACCGGTGACGGACAGGCGGATGACGGCTCCCTGCGCGGTTCCTCCAATGTGGTGGCAGAGCGCATCCGTGAGGAGATCCAGAAGAATGTGGATGAAGCCGGTATCGAGATCATCGATGCCAGGATCACCTATCTTGCCTATGCACCGGAGATCGCGGCTGTCATGCTGCAGAGACAGCAGGCTTCGGCCATCATCGATGCCAGAAAGATGATCGTAGATGGTGCCGTGGGTATGGTGGAGATGGCGCTTGACCGTCTGAAGGAAAATGAAGTCGTAGATCTGGATGACGAAAGAAAAGCTGCCATGGTATCTAACCTGCTGGTCGTGCTCTGCGGCAACCATGACGCGCAGCCTGTCGTGAATTCAGGCAGTCTGTACTGATATGGAAGATAACCGGAAAAAACAGATCCCGCTGCGGCTTTCTCCAAAACTCTACAACGCGATCGCGGCCTGGGCGGAGGATGACTTCCGTTCTGTCAACGGCCAGATCGAATACCTGCTGACGGAATGTGTCAGGCAGCGGAAGAAGAATGGTAAATACGTGTCCGATGAGCTCGATGTACCGCCTGAGCTGGACATAGAATAGGAGTATATATGTTAACGATACAGGGACTGCGCAAGTCCTTTGGAACAAAGGAAGTACTGCACGGTATTGATCTGCAGGTCAATGACGGGGAGATCTTCGGCTTTATCGGGCATAACGGTGCAGGAAAAACAACGACACTGCGCTGTACAGCCGGCATCCTTTCATTTAATGACGGAAAGATACTGATCAACGGTACCGATCTGCAGAAGGCACCGGTCAAGGCCAAGATGCAGATGGCATATCTGCCGGATAATCCCGATCTCTATGAACAGCTGACCGGAATCAAATTTCTGAACTTTATCTGCGATATGTATGATGTGCCGCAGAATGTAAGAGAAGAGAGAATACGGAGTCTCGCAGAAGACTTCGAGATCTACGCCAATCTTGGTGATCCCCTGAAGTCCTATTCACATGGTATGAAGCAGAAGACGGCTGTGATCGCGGCGCTGATCCATGAGCCGAAACTGCTGATCCTTGATGAACCGTTTGTCGGTCTTGACCCCAAGGCTTCCTATCTGCTCAAGCAGAAGATGAAGGAATTGTGTGCAGGCGGCAGTTCGATCTTCTTCTCCAGTCATGTGCTGGAGGTGGTTGAGAATCTGTGCGACCGCATTGCGATCCTGCGGCAGGGCGAGATCGTCATGTCAGGTACGGCGGATGAGATCCTGGCACAGGGACAGTCGCTTGAAGATCTGTTCCTGGAACTGGAGAATGTCGGATGAAACTGCGGAAACTGATCGCTGTCCAGCTGCGGAACATGTTCGGCGCCGGCAATAAGAAGATTTCAGGAGCGGCAGCTGTTCTGATCTCCTTTGGGGCGATGATGTATCTGTCTTTCTTCTACAGCTACATGCTGTATTCGAGTCTGCCGGAACATTTATATGACAGTATTCTGCGGGTCATGGTATGCGGAGGCTATCTTCTGATCCTGATCATCGGTGTAAACATGGCCCAGGGAACGCTGTTCGGGTATAAGGACTTTGACTTACTGCGGTCGCTGCCGGTCACGGACAGTGACATCGTGGCGTCCAAGCTGGCAACGTATATTCTGACCGTGTATCTGTATGCAGGTTTCTATGTGATCCCGGCGATGATCATGTACAGTATCTATGCTCATCCCGGTGTGCTGTTCGCTGTCTATGCGGTGATCGGCTATCTGACGATGCCGGCTTCGGCTGTTGTGCTGTCATCGCTGATCGCTCTTTTTATCCGTACCGTATCTGCCGGCAAAAAACATTCCGAACTGATCCGGAATATCCTGTCGGTTGTGATGGTGCTTGCAATCGTCTTCATGTCAACATATACCGGTTCTGCGAATACTGCTTCGGAAGAAGTGCTTGGCACGGTGTCCGGATACAGCCGCTATCTGGTGCTGGTATCTTCCTATGTGGATGCCTGTGTCAGCGGCAGACTCTCTTCGCTGCTGATCGCCGTCGGCGTGAATATCCTGATCCTGAGTCTCTTCGTGCGGTTTATCTCACCGCAGATCATTGCGGCAGGAGAGCGCGGGGAGATCACCTGGCATGACCGCAACTTCCGCATGGGCAGACTGCAGGGAAGCTCACCGCTGAAAGCACTGTACAGAAAGGAGCTGCAGGTATATCTGCGCAACTTCAACTACCTGATGAATACAGCTGTAGGCCTGATCATCATCCTGGTGTTTGTGATCATGGCGCTTGTGGAAAGCATGAAGTCGGGAACGCTGTTCGGGGTGCCTCTGCAGACCGTGCGCATGTTTGCGGAAGAGACCGGGTATATCGGGCTGCTGTTTGCCGGCATGGCTGTGCATATGTCCTGTATGACCGGTGTCTCGATCTCGCTTGAGGGTAAGCATCTCTGGCTGACGAAAACGCTGCCTGTACGTGAGGAGACGATCTTCATGTCCAAGATCGCGGTCAACCTGACGATCGCGCTGATACCGATGATCACGGCTGCAGTGATCTTCGGCATCGTCATGAAACTGCCCTGGAGCTATTATGTTCTGGCTCTGATGCATCTGAGTCTGGCAGCGCTGTTTACGGCAATGTTCGGATTGATCATCAATCTCTGCTTCCCGAAGCTTGAATTTGACCGCGAGATCCAGGTCATCAAACAGTCGATGTCATCATTTGTAACACTGATGTCCTCAATGGTCATCGGCATCGGCATACTGGTGTTGTTTATTCTTCTGTTTATGCATGGTTTTGCGTCATGGCAGGTAATGACAGCGATCATGCTGGGCTATGTGGTCATGGATACCGTTCTGGCATTCATCCTGCTTGGCTGGGGTGTAAAACGCTTCCGTGCGCTTGCATAAATCTTCTTGTCAGCCGGAGACTGGCATGCTAGAATAGTCATGCGCTTTCTTTAAGCACACATGAGGCTTAAGGCAGAAGGGAGTAAGAAGATGAAGAAAGATATCCATCCTAAGTACTATAAGACAAAGGTCGTATGTACATCCTGCGGTTCTGAATTTGAGACAGGTTCCACATCCAAAGAGATCAAGGTAGATACCTGCTCAAACTGCCATCCTTTCTATACAGGACGTCAGAGATTCGCTCAGGCACAGGGTCGTGTTGAACGCTTCAACAAGAAGTACGGTCTGAAGTAAGAGATCTTACACAGGATGAGAATACCGGAGAGATCCGGTTTTTTCATATTCCGGGGATACGGTATAATGTACCTGTGAAGATTGACAGATACAGTATAATATAGCAGTGACGGAGAGAAGAGTATGGATGCGGTAAGACAAAAACTGAGAGAAATAGAAGAACAGTATAACGGGATCAACAGCCGTCTGATGAGTGAAGAAGTGCTGCGTGATCCGGAGGAACTGACAAGACTGTCCAAGAAGGAGGCAGGTCTGCGCCAGTCGGTGGAAGCCTGGAAGAGTCTGAAGGAACTGGACAGCCGGATCGAACAGGCAGAAGAGATGCTGAGGGAGAATGATCCCGAGTTAAAGGAAATGGCACAGATGGAGCTTGAGGAGTGTGTACCGGAAAGGGAGAAGCTTCTGGAACATATTCAGAAACTGCTGATTCCGCGGGATCCTGATGATGACCATGATGTGATCATGGAGATCCGCGGCGGTGCCGGCGGTGATGAGGGCAATATTTTTGCCGGTGATCTGTACAGGATGTATACAAGATATGCGGAGTCCAAGGGATGGAAGACACAGGTGCTGGAAGCCAGCGACAGTGAAGCCGGCGGTTTCAGCCAGATCATCTTTTCGATCAAGGGCAATGATGTATACCATGAACTGAAGTTTGAGTCCGGTGCGCACCGCGTGCAGAGAGTGCCGAAGACGGAAGCACAGGGCAGGATCCATACCTCGACAGCGACTGTTTTATGCCGTCCGGAAGCGGAGGCAGCCGACATCCAGATCGATGAGAAGGATCTGACGATCGAGACGCACAGAGCCAGTGGTGCCGGCGGTCAGCACATAAACAAGACCGACTCGGCAGTACGTATCGTGCATATTCCGACAGGTATTACAGTCAACTGTCAGGAAGGCCGCAGCCAGATCGAAAACAGAGAAACAGCGATGCGTCTGATCCGTTCCCGCGTATATGAAGAACTGAAGAGACAGCAGGAAGAAGCAGAAGGAAAGATCCGCAGAGAGAAGATCGGTACAGGCGACCGCAGTGAAAAGATCAGAACATACAACTATCCGCAGAACCGTGTGACGGATCACCGTATTGGTCTCACGATCACCCAGCTTGACAGAATCATGGAAGGCAAACTGGATGACATCATTGCCGGACTGCTCGAAGATGATGAAAAGAAGAAACTGGAGAGTGTACAGCAGTGACGATATTTTCCAAAGCAGTAAGAGAGTACCGCAAAGCCTGCCGGGAGAATGATATTCCCGAAGAGACGGTCATGACGTATCTCGTGGAGATATCCCGCAGAGAGAGATATGATCTCTATCTTCATTACGAGGAAGAGATGCCGGAAGATCTGGAGAAGGAATTCAGAGCAGGCATGGAACGTATTCTGCAGGATGAACCGATGGCACATGTGCTGGGGTATTCCTGGTTCTACGGGTATAAGATGCTCGTCAACGGCGATGTGCTGATCCCGAGGGTGGAGACAGAAGAGCTCTGTGCCTATGTTCTGGCCAGACTGGACCGGTATTTTCCTGATCAGGAAGTGATCAGCTGTGCGGATGTCGGCACCGGCAGCGGCGCCATCGGCATTACCGTCAAGCTGGAAGAACCGCGGACACGGATGACCGTCACCGATATCTCGGAGGAAGCTCTTGCTGTAGCCCGGAAGAATGCGGAACTGAACGGGGCAGAGATGGAATTCCTGGCCGGGGATATGCTTAAACCGCTGATCGAAAAGAAGGTCACTCTTGATGTGCTGATCTCGAATCCTCCGTATATCCCGCAGGATGAACAGATGGAGCGCTCGGTCGTGGACTTTGAACCGCATGTGGCTCTGTTCGGCGGGGAGGACGGCCTGAAGTTCTACAGAGATATCTTCAGAGACTGTAAACAGGTTCTGAAGGAGAGAGCCATGATGGCTTTTGAAATGGGATGGAATCAGAGAGAGAATCTGACAAATCTCGTGCATGAGTATCTGCCTGAGGCAGAGACGGAGATCATCCGCGACATGAGCGGAAAGGACCGTATTCTGTTTGTATATCTGAATATCAAACATGACGCAGAGTAAAAGAAAAACAGGAAAGAAAAAACTGAGCAGATTCGGCAGAGCAGTGTTTATCGGCATCGAAGCTGTTCTGGTGGTATCGATCCTGTTTTTCTCATGGCGTATTTATGACGTTTTACAGTCTTACCGCCAGGGTGATACAGTCTACGAAGAACTGACGGTATATACGCAGGCGGGCAGAACCGATCTGCCGGCAGCTGAAGATAAGGGGATCGACTTTGCGGCTCTTGCGCAGATCAATCCCGATATCGTCGCCTGGATCACGCTGGAAGATTCCCTGATCAACTATCCGGTCGTACAGGGATCTGACAATGCGTATTATCTGGAACATCTGTTTAACCGTGAAGTCAATCATATGGGCTGTGTATTCATGGATTACCGCAGCAGGCCTGACTTCAGTGATTTTGTGACACCGCTGTATGCGCATCACTCTTCCAACGGGGCAATGTTCGCAGGTATTGAGAAGTATAAGCGTCAGGATTTCTATGAAACGCATAAAAGCTTCACACTGCGTACACCGGAAGGAGAGTATCTCCTGGAACCTTATACAGGTCTGGTGCTTGACGCGGCGGAAGCTTTTCTGAGAATTGATTTTACGGATGTAAATGACTTTGTGTCGTATGCGAATATGTTCAACGGGCAGTCTACGTTCCGCTCGGATATCACGATCGGTGAGGATGACCGTGTGGCTGTCTTACTGACCTGTACGGCAGACTTTGATACAGCCCGCTATGTGCTGTACTGCCGTCTTTCTAAAGTGCGCTGATCAGTTTTTCAACGTTTTCCTTTTTGGTCAGAAAGCTTGTCACAAAGCGTACGATGGAGCGTTCCTTGTCCACGGCACCGAAGGTATGGAAGGCAAACTCTTTTCTCAGCTCTGCGATCTTCTCGTTTGTCATGATCGGGAAGAGCTGGTTCGTCTGCGGGGTATACATGAACTTGTATCCCTTTTTCTTTAACGCTGCCGTAAGCATTTCCGCGCATTCTGCCGCATTCTTACTGATCCTGAAGTATCTGTCTTCTTTGAACAGTTCCTCGAACTGAATGCCCAGCATGCGTCCCTTGGCAAGCATGGCGCCTCTCTGCTTCATCTGGCAGCGGAAGCCTTCCTTCAGGTTCTTGTTGGTGATCACGACAGCTTCGCCGAACAGGGCACCGACCTTGGTTCCGCCGATATAGAAGACATCGGTCAGATCAGCGATCTCTGCCATCGTCAGATCACATTTCTTTGACGCAAGTCCGTAGCCGAGACGGGCACCGTCCAGGAATAACGGCAGGTGATATCTGCGGCATACTTCGGAGATCGCCGTCAGTTCTTTCTTTGAATAGAGTGTACCTGATTCTGTAGGCCATGAGATATAGACCATACCGATCTGTACGGTATGTTCAGCTGTTTCATCGTTCTTCTGCAGCTGTACAGCATCTTCGATCTGGGCAGCTGTGATCTTTCCGTCCTTGGAGGGAAGGGCCAGGCACTTGTGTCCTGTAGCCTCGATGGAACCTGTCTCGTGTGTATTGATATGTCCGCTGTCGGCACAGATCACACCCTGGTAAGGACGCAGGATCGAACTGATCACGGTAAGGTTGGTCTGGGTGCCGCCGACCAGGAAATGTACGTCAGCATTGCGCTTGTTACAGGCTTTGCGGATCATTTTGGCAGCGTTCAGGCAGTGCGGATCAAGACCGTAACCGGTCGTCTGTTCAAGATTTGTTTCGGTAAGAGCCTGCAGGATCTCGGGGATACAGCCCTCGGTATAATCACTTTCAAAGTTGATCATCGTTAAATCTCCGTTTCTACTTTTTCATGATAACGCAAAGAATGATAGAATGAAATAACGCAGGTACAGAACAGATATGAAAAGATACAGTAACCAGGAACTGCCGGAACTGGCAGAGATCCTGAAGAATGACGGGGTGATCTCCGTCCCGACAGACACCGTATACGGTGTCTGCGCAAGAGCTTTTAGTATACAGGCACAGGAGAACCTTCGAAAGGTAAAAAACCGTCCCCTGACCAAGGCTTTTCCGCTGATGTGCGCGTCTCTCGAACAGATCCGCGATATCGCCGAAGTGACAGCAGATGCCGAAAAGATCATCCGTGCGTATATGCCCGGACCGCTGACCGTGGTCCTGAAGAAGAAAGACAGCGTACCGGCTTACGTTAACGGCGGTATGGATACGCTGGCGATCAGGATGGCTTCAAGTGCAGAGATCGAGGAACTGATCGAACGGACCGGGGAACCTCTGTATATGACAAGCGCGAACCAGTCGGGGGAAAGGACCTGTACGACACTGGACGAGATCGAAGAGAGCTGCCCGCTGCTGGATGGCATCCTGGAGGGGGAGACACGGTTTGGCAGAGCCAGTACGATCGCTGACTGCACGGACGGGATCCATATTCTGCGGGAGGGTCCGCTGACGGAAGATGATCTGCGGAAGACGCTGAGACCGCTGGACAGAAAAGCCCTGCATGCCTATCTGGAGAAAACAGATCCGTACAGGAAGACGGCAGAAGACAGATGGGCACCCAAGGCATCATTCCCGGGAAAAAAGAAGAGCAGTAATGTCGGGGCAGTGTATGCGGAGCCGGCAGAGACTTCAGCCCTGCAGCAGAAGGAGAGCTTCAGGGCAATACTTGATCATGAAGCGGAAAGCTTTGCGCATATGCTGTTCCGGATGATCGACAGGCAGGGATATACGGATGTGGAAGTATATAAGAGGGCCGGTCTTGACCGCAGATATTTCTCAAAGATCAGAGGAGGCTCGATCCCCCGCAAGAATACGGTGCTGGCACTGGCTCTGGCGATGCGTCTGAATATCGATGATACCCGGGATCTTCTGGCTAAGTGCGGCTATGCGCTCTCCGATATCAGTATCAGAGACCGTATCGTGCGCTACTGTATTGAACAGGCATACTATGATACGGAAGAGATCAACCTTGTGCTGCATGACTGCGGGGAACCGCTTCTGTATGAGTAAATGTCGCCGTCACGGCGACCTTTTCTTTTCCCCGTCTTTGTAAAGTAAAGATGTAAGAACGGAGGTAAGAAGAATGTTGACAGAGATCATCTTTGTACTGGACAGAAGCGGCTCGATGCACGGACTGGAGAGCGATACGATCGGAGGATATAATGCCTTTCTGGATGAACAGCGCAGCGGAGAGGGAGATGCCCTGGTGACGACAGTGCTGTTTAACGACGGGATGAAGGTCATCCATGAGCGTGTGCCGATCAGAGAAGTACGCGGTATCACGAAAAAGGAGTATACGGCAGCCGGGTCTACAGCTCTGCTGGATGCGGTGGGTGAGACCATCCGGGAAACAGAGCGTATGCATGAACTGTGGCCGAAGACAAGACCGGATCATACGGTAATGGTTATCATCACCGACGGATATGAAAATGCCAGCCGGAAGTATTCACGCAGGGATATTCAGAAAACGATCGAACGAAAGAAGGAAGAAGGATGGGAGTTCATCTTCCTTGGTGCCAATATCGACGCAAAGGAAACAGCAGATGATATCGGTATCGGGGCTGCTTCCTCAATGAACTATCATGCGGATAAGATCGGTATAGAGACCAATTTCAGGGCTGTCGGGAAGATCTTCACCAATCTGCGCAGCACGGGTGTCTATGCCGAAGAGGAAGCCCTGGCAGAGATCGACAGGGATTACCGGAGCCGGAAGCGGTAGGCTGCCTGTGTAGGAAACAAATACGAAAGGTGCGGTATGGACCGCATCTTTTTGTGTCTTAAGCATCCTGCCGGGAAAGCGATATATTCGTTATAACTGCGTACATTTATTTAAAAATGTCATATAATCAAAACATGAGTATTATTGGTACTTTGTCGAAGAGCTCGCGGTGGCTCTCTGAAAATATCTTCTCTGCATCAGCCGGCCATCATCCGAAGATCATCAGGACAAAACTGTCCGGTCTTTCTTTCATACTGACATTCCTGCTGGCAGTCTGTTCAGGATGTTCATCACCGGCTGCTCAGCCGGAGGTATCACCGCTGCATATCGAAGACGGCAGACTGTGTGATACGGATGGAAAACCGGTGCAGCTGCGCGGTGTAAGCACACATGGAATCGAATGGTATGGTGAGTACCTGAATGCCGGGATGATGCGCTCGGTGAAGGAAGCCGGCGGCAATGTTGTCCGTATCGCCATGTATACGGATACCGAAAGAGGCTATGTCAAGGCACCGGAAGAGAATCTGCGCAGGGTGATCGCCGGTATTGAGGATGCGATTGCGGAAGATATGTATGTGATCGTGGACTGGCATATTCTGAGTGACGGAGATCCGCGCAGTCATCTGCAGGAAGCGATCAACTTCTTCGACGCTGTGGCCTCCCGTTATCCCGATACTCCGAATATTATTTACGAGATATGCAATGAACCAAACAAGTGTACCTGGAAGGATATTACCGAGTATGCGTATCAGATCATCGGGGTGATCCGTCAGTATGCACATGATGCGGTGGTGATCGTCGGTACGCCGAATTACGCAAGTCAGCCGTCTTACGGGTGGCTGGATCCGATCAATGCCGAAAACCTGCTCTATGCGTTCCATTATTATCCCGGGGAACACTGGACCTGGGAAGTGCTGAAAGATGCTGCGGAGCAGAAGGCGCCGGTCTTTGTCAGTGAATGGGGAATCGGTGAAGGCGGCAGTGAAGATGCCGAAGCATTCCTGCAGTTTATGAACAAGAACGGTATCAGCTGGTGTGCCTGGTCAATGTGCAATAAAGATGAGCCATATTCAATACTGCGTCCTGACTGTAATAAATACGGTCAGTTTACAGAGGAGGATCTCTCGAAAGCAGGAAAACTGATTTTCCGCTACCTGGATAAATAACATGGAAAAAACAAAAAGACTACATCTGATCATATTTGCGCTTTGTTCGCTGCTTTACTTTAGCTGGCGTATCGTTTTTTCATTACCTTTCAGAGATTCTGTTCTCAGTATGATCCTGGCTATTATCCTGCTGGTGACAGAGATCATCGGCTGTTTTGAGCTGATCGCACATCTGGCACTCAGTTCATTTTCTGTAAAGAGAAAGAAACTGGAAAATCTGAAGGGTGTTCCCGACGTGGATATTCTGGTACCGACGAAGGGGGAGGATATCTCTCTGCTTGAGGAAACGATCAAAGCCTGTACGGAGATCCGCTGGCCGAAGGAGAAGAAACATATTCATCTCTGTGATGATGCCGAGCGTGAGGAAGTCAGAGAACTGGCTGAAAAGTACGGAGCGGTATATATCGCAAGACCTGAACATGATCATGCCAAGGCAGGCAACCTGAACTATGCGCTTCAGCATACGGATTCACCGTTGGTCGCTGTATTTGACGCGGATATGTGCCCGCGGCCGGAGTTCCTGGAGAAGACCGTACCGTATATGTTAGGCGGATACGGTAAGCGCGGTGAACGGGAGATCGATCCGCAGGCAGGTTTTGTGCAGACACCGCAGTGTTTCCGCTATGAGGATCTTTTCCAGAAGGCTTTCGGGGGAGCCGGACTGCTGCCTAACGAACAGGATTATTTCTACTACAGTGTTGAACCTTCCCGTGAACATGTAAATGCAGTATTCATGGCCGGAACGAATATGCTTATCTCACGCAGAGCTCTGCAGGATGCCGGTCTGTTTCAGACCGATACATTGACGGAAGACTTTGCGACCGGTATTCAGATCCAGAAAAAGGGCTATCAGGGATATGATCTGACCGAAGATCTGGCTTTCGGTGAAGTGCCGGAAGATCTTCCAACATTGATCCGTCAGCGCCGGAGATGGGCCTGCGGATGTATCCAGACACCTAAGGTGACCCGTATTCTGAGAAGCAAGGAGCTCAGTCTAAAGCAGAAGATCTGTTACTTCCTGGCGATCCTGTACTGGTATTTTCCTGTCAAGAGACTGCTCTATCTTGCCGGACCTGTACTCTTTGCGTGCTTTGGCTTCAAGGTAATGCGCTGTGACTGGCGTGAGCTGTGCGTGTTCTGGCTTCCGTATTACCTGCTTTCCTGTCATGAGATCAGGTATTTCTCCGGCAATACCAGAACTGCGCATCTCAGTGCTGTCTACGAAATGTGTCTGACACCGTTCCTGTTTCTGCCTGTACTGGGCGAGAGTATCGGACTGCGTCACAAAGTATTTGAAGTCACAGGGAGAGCAGGCGGAAAGAAATGGCGTTCTGTGTATCTTCTGCCGTTTGTTCTGCTGATTCTGGTCCATGTATGGAGTATTGCCATGTGTGTGATGAATCACCTCTCACCGGAGTATGCCTTCCTGTTTATCTGGCTGATCTATAACTTATATGTATGTCTCAAAGCATTCAGATTTGTGCTTTCCTGCCGTAAGGTCAGAAAGATACCGGTGGAGCACCTCAAGCATATTCTCGGCGGCTCGTTTATCGGCTGAGACAGTCTGACGATTCAACGGTTCTTCTATATAAAAATCCGGGAAGAACCGTTTATAATGTTGGTGTATATGTTTTTATCTTCTGTAATAATACTGTTTTCAATGTCAAGGTGACCCTGAAGTAAAGATCTGCGAAATAAGCAGACAGGCAATGAAAGAAGAGACCCTTCCGGGATGACCGGCGGGTCTCTTTAAATGTACTTCTGCCGTTTGTTCTGCAATCACATCTCACCGGAGTATGCCTTCCTGTTTATCCGGCTGATCTGTAACTTATATGTATGTTTTAAAGCATCCAGATTCAGATCTGTGCCTTCCTGCCGCAGGATCAGAAAAGTGCCGGTGGAGCACCCCAGGCATGTTCACGGAGTATCCTTTATCCGCTGCTATACCCTGCATATTATTTAACAGAAGTTACATTTTCGGACGATATGATTATAATAAGTGTGTATAGTCCTTATGGGCCAGGCATCACTTTATTATCTTTTGTAAAAAGAGAGGGAGTCGTATGAAACCGATCATTCAATGGATACTTACCTTAACAATGTTTTTCAGCACAACTGCTGTTGTAAAAGCAGAAGAGCCGGATACCGGAGAAACAGGTGAAGAGACGGTCACAGAAGTAACGCCCGCTGAAGAAGAGGGCGGAGAAGAAACAACTGTACCGGAAACGGTCACCGGACAGGAAGAAGAAACAGCGGAACCGGAAATTACCGGGCAGCAGGAAACACCTGCGCCGGAAAACACCGGTGAGCCGGAAGGGGAAGAACCGCCTGCGGAGGAAACTGTTGAACCTTCTGAAGGAGAAAGCCCGGAACCTGAAGTGACACCTTCGGAAGAAGAACAGAACACGGAAGGTACACTGACAGAAGAAACAGAACCTGCAGAAGAAGAGATTCCCGAGGAACCTGCAGAAGAGGAAGAAACAGAACCGGAAGAGACAGAAGAGCCGGAAGCTGTGCTTACTGCAGGAACGAGCTTCAGTCCGGAGGAAGATGCTCTGACATACGAGGTCCTTGACGAGAGTGAGAAAACAGTAACTGTCACCGGTGCTGAAAGCGGACTGACCAGCATCACGATCCCTGCGGAAGTTACTTTTGAGGGTGAAACATACAGAGTTACGGAGATCGCGGAAAAAGCGTTTGAGAACTACGGTACAATACAGGAACTGATCTTTGCGCCGGAATCCAATCTGACCGTGATCCATGCGGATGCCTTTGCCTACAGTAAGAAAGACGGCAGCGTCCCAGCGACGATCTCGGTGCTGACCTTTCCGGCAAGTCTGGAAGAGGTGGAGGATGGAGCTTTCCACTGCATCCCTGTCGAGCATTTTGCGCTGGAAGACGGCAGTAATCTGAAGGAGATCCCGTGCGGATTCCTGGCAGCCGATGGTAAGGACGGTCACCCTGGAGAAGAGACCGAGAGTGAAGGTTTCTTTGACTGGCTTCATCAGATCCTCTTTGAATCACCGTCTTTTACACCTGCAGAACTGGCAAAAGCCTGTGACGCCTTGAAGACAGTAGACTTTGGTGACAATAACTCCCTGACCCTGATCGGCATGGGTGCCTTTAAGAATCAGACACATCTCACCAGTATTGATTTTGGTGAGAATCCGAGAGCTGAGAAACTGATCATTGCCAACGGTGTCTTTGTGGCGGCCGGTAATAACGGTGCAGCGGCAGACAGAGGCGAAGAAACACTGGGCGGTATCGATACACTGGTCTTCCCTGCCAACCTGAGCCAGATCGGCGAGGGAATATACAATGAAGGTGCCCTCGGCGACAGCGGAAGCTTTAACCTTGCCCGAATCAAGCATCTTGTATTCAGCGATAACAGTAAGCTTGAAGTTATCCCGGAAGGCTTCATGGAAGTAACCGGTATGAATAACAACGGCTATCCGGGACAGGCAGGCAGAATAGACCCGGGGACCGGTGAATATATCACGGATTACACAATATCCTACAAATATCCAAAGAAGTTTGAATATGACTTTGTAAAGGATCCCGTACAGATCGCCGCCAACAGTCTGGAAACGATCAGTTTCGGCGCCAATAACAGTCTGACGATCATTGAAAACGGTGCTTTCAAGAATCAGAATCACCTGAAGAGCATCGATTTCGGCACTTCGTCTGCAGAACTGATCATCGATAAAGGTACTTTCATCGGTGCCGGCAACAACGGTTATCTGGTTGAACAGGGCATCGATAAGGAACTTAATGAAGGTATTGTTGATCTGACTTTCCCGGCCAATCTGGCTGAATTGAGAGATGGTGCTTTCAACTATGCGAAGATCATTCATCTGACCTTCAGTGATAACTGTATACTTAAGGAGATCCCCAGCGGATTCCTGGGTATCTGCGGTTTTGGCAATAACGGATATCCGGGACAGGCCGGCAAATGGGTTGAGGAAGAAAACAAATATACGTATGATTGGGACGATGACAAATCATCATTTACATTTGTCAAGGATCTTGCACAGCTGGAATCCAACAGTCTTGAATCTGTCAGCTTCGGAAACAACAACAGTCTGGCATCTGTCGGAAGCGGTGCTTTCTTCAATCAGAGTCATCTGAAAGTCATCGATTTCGGGACTTCTGCAGCACCGAGCCTGTCTATCGGAAGCGGCGCCTTCATCGGTGTCGGCAACAATGGCTACCTGTATGATCAGAAGATAGATAATACGCTGAATGAAGGTATTGAAACACTGGTTCTTCCGTCAAATCTGACGCATTTGGAAAGAGGTGTCTTTGAATATGCGAAGATAAAGAACCTGGTCTTCAGTGATAACTGTAAACTGGAAACGATTCCCGAGCATTTCATGGGTCTCAGCGGATACGGAAATAACGGTTATCCGGGTCAGGGAGGGACATGGAATAACGATACCAATAAATATGATCATTCATTTGTCAAGGATTCCGCACAGCTCGAAGCAAACAGGCTTGAATCGGTTTACTTCGGACAGAATAACAGTCTGACGACGATTGAGCGCGGTTCTTTCTATAATCAGAGTCATCTGAAGGTGATCGACTTTGGCACATCCGAGAAAGAAAGTCTGAAGATCGACTACGGTTCCTTTATCGGTGTCGGCAATAACGGTTATCTGTATGATCAGAAAGTGGATGCAGAACTGAATCGGGGTATTGAAAAACTGGTTCTTCCTGCAAATCTTACGCATATGGATACCGGTGTCTTTGATTATGCAAGCATCAGAAATCTTGAACTTAGTGATAACAGTAAACTGACAGCAATTCCGGACAATTTCCTGGGTGTATGCGGTGTCGGCAACAACGGTCATCCCGGACAGGATGCTGACGGGAATTTCGTGAAGGATTCCGCTCAGCTCGCGGCCAACGTGCTTGAGACGATAAAGTTCGGAGAAAATAACAGTCTGACAGCCATCGGACCGTCAGCTTTCAGAAACCAGAGTCATGTCACAGAGATCGACTTCGGATCTTCAAGTGCTGAACATCTGACGATCAATTCCGGTGCCTTTATCGGTGCAGGCAATAACTCCTACCTGGTCGAAAACGGTGCAGATACGGAACTGTGTGCAGGCATTGAAACGCTGACGATTCCTGCCAATGTAAAAAATACGGAAGTTCCTGTATCGAATTCATTGCTGTTCAATAATTCGAGGAGTGCTTCCTATTATGAAGATACTCAGTACGGGAATGCGCCTTTCAGCTCTCTGCAGGGCAATGTATATGAGTATGTATTCATTGATGGTTATGGAACCGAAGATGACTGGGCGGATATTGATCTTACCGGAAAAGTAGCAATCTGTTCACGCGGCGGCACCAGTGATCACACCTTTTCCAGGAGGGCGAATATCGTAGATGCCAAAGGTGCTGCAGCCTTGATCGTTTACGCTAACAGTTCTCAAAACATTACGATGAATCTGAGTGACTATACCGGGTCCAATCCTGCTGTATTCATTTCTCAGTATTACGCAAGAAACGTTAAAAATGAATCTGCTCCTGTCAGGGATGATCAGGGCAACATTCTGTATTACACAGGCACAGTATGTGTAAATCACTACACGCAATACGGCCTTGACCGCGGTGCCTTTGGGTACGCAGGAATCAAGAACCTTGAATTCGAAGACGGACTTGAAATCAATGCCCTTGAACCCGGCGCTTTCCAGGATCTCGACCTGATGAAGGAACTGGTGCTTGGTGAGAACAGTCCTTTGACAGAGATCGGCGGCGGTGCATTCTCCAAGTGCGACGCCCTGAAGACGATCGATCTGCGTGACAGCCATATCACCAATATTGATGATGCATTCAAGGAGAATCCGAGGCTGACAAGCATTATCTTCCCGGAGACTCTTGAATCCATCACATGGAGCGGATTAAATAATCCGGACCTTGCTGATCCGACCATAACATGTCCTTTCTATGGCAGTGACAGATTAAAGGAACTGCACTTTACAAATCCCGATCCCGATGGTCTTACCTTTGAGCCGGGTGTCTTCCAGCACCTGAAGAAGGATGGAACAGTCTATGTGCCTGATGAGACTACGGATGAGCAGCTGAAGGCATACCAGGAAAAGCTTGCACAGGCAGGACTGAACTGGGAAGTCATGAGAGAAAGCGGTAAGGCATCCGACAGCGAAGACGAAGAAGTCGTCATGCTCGACCGTGATTACATCATTCTGGACCAGGGTGATTCGCTGAAGCTGAACGTGGTTGAGCCGGAAGGCTTCCAGACAGCGAGTGTCACATGGTCGGTAGAAAACGATGTAAATGAACCGTATGCAGAAGGTGAAACACCACTCATCACAGTAGAAGATGACGGTACGGTCACAGCCGGTGAGACGGAAGGTACAGCCTATGTACTGGCGACGATCACCGACCAGACCGGTGCTGAATACTATGCACGGACCCGTGTGGATGTCGTCACGAAGGATATCCGTGAGGATCTGAAACAGTACGGTGTACGTCTGATCGACACAAAGGTAAAGGTGGCACTGCTTTCAACGGACTATACACCTGTGCGTGTACAGCTGACACTGAAGCAGAATATGAATACGTTCAATGCGTACGGAACCGGAAATAATACGGAAGAGCCGAAGGAAGAATCGAAGGTCCAGAGTGCTGAGTTCACGAACCGTGCCGTATCGAACATCTTTGACCTGAAGGTATATGATGACCTGACAGTGGAGATCATCCCGAAGGCAGAGTATGTGACAACAGATGCGGCAGTACTGAAGACGGTCAAGGGCAGTTATAAGTCGGCGATCACGCTGATGATCGATGATAAGCCTTATACCTCTGATCAGGTGCTGAAGATCTCAGTAAACAAGAAACTGCCGAAGGTAACGGTATCTGCTGTAACACTGAATAGTTTCTTCGATGACGGACAGTATCTGAAGATCAAGGGCGGCACAGTAGAAGACGTAACAACTACAGATGCGATCCCGTGGCTGGAGCTTGACAGTGACGGTGCTGAGTCGATGCTGTGGTACAAGCTTGGTGAAAACAATGCAAACTGGAAGCTGAAGAAGAATGCGAAGATGAATCTTCAGGTGCAGCTTGCCGGATGGGCCGTACCAGTCAATACAAAGGTAACAGTCAAGGCTGCACCGACAGTACCGAAGCTGACCTTCAAATCAAAGACACTGAAGCTTAACCCGAGAACATTTGATGTCGCAGCTACCACCTATAAGATCACGCCGGCAGTATTTGAAGACAGTGATGTCTATGTCAGCAGGATCGCAGAAGGCAAGAATATCTCCGAGAATACCGGACATAATCTGCCGTTTGTCTATGAAGGTCTGCAGGCAGGTGTTCTCGACGGATATCTGTATGTTTCCACAAACGATGACTTTGACGGCAGTAAGGCAAGAACCTTCAAGGTATATGTATCTGTTGAAGGCATTGAGTATCCTGTGACGGTGAAGACACTGAAACGCGGTACAGCAATTACGATGTCGGTAAAGGCATCCGGAAATATCAACCTGAGTATCCCCGGAAGTAAGGTCACTCTCACAGCGGCAACGAAGAACTTCAGAAGAGAGTCTGTATACAACGGCTATGAGATCTCCAGGATCACTGCCGCAAACGATCCGGAAGGACCGGATCTGAAGGATCAGTTCGAGATCGAAGCTGAGAGCTATGTGATCACGCTGAAAGCAGGGGCAGGTCTGCAGCCCGGAACGTACATTGCGACAATGCAGGCACCTGTCAGTATCTGGAGAAATGTAGAGAAGACGGTGAAGTTCACAGTTGTGGATAAAGCTTTAGCACAGAGTGTAACGCTGAAGGGCAAGGGTAAGATCGATGTCCTGCGTCCGGGTACAGCTGTAACACTGACACCGGCGTTCAAGAACTGCTTCGAGTATGAACTGAGCAATGTCACGATCACAAACAAAGCCAAAACAGATGTGACGGAGAAGTTCAACTGGGAAGAGAACGAAGACGGAAGTATCGCGGTCTCGATCAGGGATGGCGCAAAGGTACTGCATACAGACAAGTACACGGTAACAGCGACATACAAGGTCAACGGAACCGAGACAACGATCACATCGAAGCCTGCGAAGTTAACAGTCACACAGGGCAAGTCCTCGGCGGTGATCGACAAGAAGAAAGCCGAAGTACATAAACTGGACAGCTACAGTCTGGCAGAAGTGAAGATCACGCTGACAGATGATACTGTAGCGGGCATCGACAGGATCACCTATGTATCACCGAAGGCGGGAGGACAGGAAGTCTTCACGATGCGTGAGCTTGGCAATGACACATATGCGATCGCCTTCAACAGTAACCTGCTTCCTGCGAACCTGAAGTATAAGGGCGGAACGGTGAAGATCCAGGTATTCATGAAGGGCAACGAGACAGCGAAGCCGAATACGACGTTCAATGTCAAGGTGACCCTGAAGTAAAGATCTGCGAAATAAGCAGACAGGCAACGAAAGAAGAGACCCGTGCGGGATGACCGCAGGGTCTCTTTTATCTATCCGTACGGAGACATTTTCACGGCAATTAACCGGTGTACCCTTGGATATGTGGGAAATATGGTTTTACAGCCAGTGTCCGGACAGAGTCCAATGTACGTTTTGTGTGTAAACTTCATTTAAAAATGTAACGGGCAGGGATATAATTGAGGTATGAGTTTGGTCGTGTATATTTTGACTCGATCAGCATTTTACAGTCCTGCAGAGAGTTATCGGATAATTCGCTGCATCTTCTGACGAGCAATAATATACAGGGACCATCAGTGAGGTAGAGATATGAAACGATTGTTATCGCTGATCATGTCTGCGGCTATGTTTTTCAGTATGTCTACGTCAATCAGAGCGGAAGGTGAGCCTGGTGAAGGAACGCAGGAAGAGACAGCTGCAGAGATAGTTTCGGAAGAGGAAACTGCCGAAACAACAGAAACAGAGGCACCGGATATTACAGAAGAAGATTCTGAAGAAACCGGAGATGAAGAAAGCACGGAGGCAGAGCTTTCCGAAGGGGAGAATACTGCTGAACCTGATCCGGAGGAAGTCTCGGAAGAAATCACTTTCGAGACGGAACCGGAACAGACGGAAGAGCCTGAAGAAGTCCAGCCGGAGACAGAGCTGCCGCCGGAAGAGGGCGAAGAGGTCCAGCCGGAAACAGAACTGCCACAGGAAGAGGGCGAAGAAGTCCAGCCGGAAACAGAACTGCCTGCGGAAGAAGGCGAAGAAGAAACAGAGACATCCGCAGAAACAGTTACACTTGAAGCCGGTGAAGAACAGTATACGCTGGAATATACGCTGAAAGAGAATGGTACGTATTCTGTTACGCTTACGGAGATCAGCGGCAGTGCAGTGGATATCGTGATTCCTGACAAGTATTCAGGGAAGGCTGTTACTGAGTACATACCGGATCATGATTTTGACAGTGAGATCAATTCGATCAGCTTCCCGGATTCGATCAGAGAGATTCCCGGAAATTTGTTTTATGTACAAGGAAAGTATAACGGAAAGAGTTTTTCTGATTACGGAAGTTATCCGCGAAGCGGCGGCGGAATGATCACACCTGTGCTTGATACACAGGACGTTCTTTCCGCAATTCCTGCATTTATCAGTAATCATTATGTGGATGGTGCATATTATGCAGGAAAGTGTCTGGTACGTGTGGATCCCAACTATACCGGTGATCTGAAGGTAAAGGACGGCACGATCTGTATCCTGCAGAATGCTCTGGCAGGATGCTCGGGCATCGGGAAGGTCACCCTTCCTTCTTCAGTGGAGTTTATCGGATATTCGGCATTTGCCAACAGCAGCCTGACAGAGATCAATATTCCGGCTTCTGTAAAGACACCGAACGGTAATATCGGTCAGGCGATTCCTACGAGGGCATTCCTGAACTGTAACAAACTGAAGACGGTAAATATTCAGGGTCATATTGATGAGATCGGTTATGCGGCGTTTGCGGACTGCTCATCTCTGGTCAAGTTTGATTTCACAAAGGTCGGCTCAATTCAGAGCAGTGCTTTTGTCAATGCTTTTGACCCAAGTGCCAATGTTACGGCAGATCTGTCCAAGACAAAGTTCTCCGGTGATGAGAACGGCGGCGCCAATGCGGTATTTGCGTTCAGCGGACTGAGCGGTGTTATCTTCGGCAGCGGATCTTCCGATTTTATCCCGTACGCAGGTTTCTACAACAATACCAATCTGAAGAGTGTTAAAACATCCAAAGACGGGATGTATATCGCTACTTCGGCGTTTGAAAACGACGCAAATATCTCAACGTTTGTGATGAAACCGGGATATATCAGTACCTGGGGCTTCTATAAAGCCTTTGACCCGGCCGCAAAGATCACTGTTGATCTGACCAAGGCTGAGTTCAAATCGGTATTTACCATCGGGAATTACACTTATACTCAGTATGGTGCTGAACAATTTGCGGAAAGCGGCATCAAGGGTGTGATTTTCGGCAATGAAACGATCGAATATCTACCGTTCAAGTTATTCTACAAATGCGCAGAACTTGACACTGTCAAATTCGGCACATATCAGAAACGAATCTGTACCGATGCCTTCGGTTTCTGTACTTCACTGACTGACGATATCCTCGCTGACAGTCATATCGAAGTACTGGAGTGCCGGGCAATATCCGATACACCGATCACTGAGATCACCATTCCGGAATCATTGAAATCAATGTATGGCGGAGCTCTTGCCAACAATACCAAACTGAACACGATCAACTGGAAAGCCGCTGATTTCGGAGGCAATCAGTTCTTCGCAGATCTGAATGATTTCCCTAACTACATTTACGGAGATCCTGATCAGAGCTATCGGGATGTGGTTACACATTTCTTGCTTCCTTACGAGGATCCTGCGACTTTTGATGAATACTTCAACAACGATGTCAGTATCATCATGACAGCACCGAAGGTACTGAATATCTATGTGATGCCTCCGAATCCGACTTACTTCAAGATGCTTCCGACAGTGGAGACAGTAAACTTCAAGTATGCCGTGGAGGAGATCCCCATGGAAGCGTTCCAGGGCTGTCTGTCGCTGAAGGAGGTAAATCTGAGTGATCCAACAGCACTGAAAAAGGTCGGCTCACGTGCCTTTGCGGTGTCCGGTCTTGAGGAAGTTGTCATCATGAAGGGTGTCGAGTATGGTTCACAGGTATTCTTCAATGACGCATTGTTAAAGAAAGTTGTCGTTGAAGAGGGCGTGACCGAGCTCGGCGATATGATGTTTGAGAAAGATGATGATCTTGAGATCGTATCTCTGCCGGAAACACTCACGAAGATCAACTGGGCAGCCTTCAAGAATGCCCTGAACGGAACGCTGCTTTACATCCCCGAATCAGTCACAATGATCGAAGATGATGCATTTGCCCGTACAGAGTACTATCAGCCCGGAACAGAGGAATACAGCGGGGCAGGAAAGACCGATGACGGAGACCTGCAGCTGATCCTTGCCAGTGACCCGATGATCGAGACAGCACATCCGGGTGTTAATGAGGGAGCAAACAACTATCTGCCGATTCCTGCCGATATGTGTGTCTATACTGACAAGGGCGTCAACTTCCAGGCATATGAATACTATGCAGGCGTGATGCAAACAAGACCTGAACCGGGTAAGCCTGATCTGACCATCGAGAACCTGCCGTCAAGAGTCAAGGCGGGAGAAGAACTGGATACTTCTGCGATGGTGGTCAAACTGAATGGTACAGAACTTGCGGCAACCGACTATACACTGGATTATGACGCAGGTGACCTGACGACAGGTCAGAGAACCGTACATATCACAGTGAATGAAGAACTTACCAAAGGACTGATCCTGGTTGAGGGAGCGGACAAGGCAAAGAATTTCTATCCTGCACCGAAGAAAGGCACAATCTATGATCTTTACGGAAAGCTGGAAGGAAGCTTTACGATAAGAGTATACAGTGCGGAAGAGAGCGAACCGGAAGAGAAGGAAGTTGTCGCACTTGACCGTGATTACATCATTCTGGATCAGGGTGATTCGCTGAAACTGAACGTGGTTGAACCGGAAGGCTTCCAGACAGCGAGTGTCACATGGTCGGTAGAAAACGATGTAAATGAACCGTATGCAGAAGGTGAAACACCACTCATCACAGTAGAAGATGACGGTACAGTCACAGCCGGTGAGACAGAAGGTACAGCATATGTACTGGCAACGATCACAGACCAGACCGGTGCTGAATACTATGCAAGGACCCGTGTGGATGTCGTCACGAAGGATATCCGTGAAGATCTGAAGCAGTACGGTGTACGTCTGATCGATACGAAGGTGAAGGTAGCACTGCTTTCAACGGACTATACACCTGTGCGTGTACAGCTGACACTGAAGCAGAATATGAATACGTTCAATGCGTACGGAACCGGAAATAATACGGAAGAGCCGAAGGAAGAATCAAAGATCCAGAGTGCTGAGTTCACGAACCGTGCCGTATCGAACATCTTCGATCTGCGTGTATATGATGACCTGACGGTGGAGATCATCCCGAAGGCAGAGTATGTAACGACGGATGCGGCAGTACTGAAGACGGTAAAGGGCAGCTATAAGTCAGCGATCACGCTGGTCATAGACGGCAAGCCGTACACATCGGATCAGGTGCTGAAGATCTCAGTAAACAAGAAACTGCCGAAGGTAACGGTATCTGCTGTAACACTGAACAGTTTCTTCGATGACGGAAAGCAGCTGAAGATCAAGGGCGACACTGTTGAAAATGTGACAACTGCGGATACGATCCCGTGGCTGGAGCTTGACAGCGACGGCGCAGAGACGATGCTGTGGTATGATCTCGGTGCGAATCGTGAGAACTGGAAGCTGAAGAAGAATGCGAAGATGAATCTTCAGGTACAGCTTGCCGGATGGGCGGTACCGGTCAATACAAAGGTAACAGTCAAAGCCGCACCGACAGTGCCGAAGATGGCGGTCAAACCTGCATCACTGACGCTCAATCCGGGAACGGATGATACAGCTGTCACAAGCTGGAAGATCACACCTGCAGTCTTTGCGGAAGATGATGTAACGATCAGCAGGATCGCCGAAGGAACCAGCAGTACGCAGAATACGGATGATCCGTACAGCTTTGAGGTCGACGGTCTGACGGCAGAGATCTCAGACGGTATGCTCAGTGTATCGACAGAAGAATACTTTGACGGCAGTAAGGCAAGAACCTTCAAGGTCTACCTCAGTGTTGACGGTGTTGAGTATCCGGTCACAGTAAAGACGCTGAAACAGGCAACAGCAGTGAAGCTCACGCTGAAAGCGTCCGGTAATATCAACCTGCGCATTCCCGAAAGCTTTGTCAAAATAACCGCCTCGACCAAGAACTACAACAAAGATGCTGCAGTACTTGGAATCACGGAGATCAGGGATGCGTCCGGAAACGACCTGACGAACCGGTTCACGATCGATATTGAGGGTAATGTAATCAAACTGACGGAGAACGGAGGTGTGCCTGCAGGTACATATACTGCGGCGGTGAATGCATACTGCGGCAGTGTGACCGTTGAGAAGACCGTAAAGATCAAGGTCATCGATAAGGCTTTAGCACAGAGTGTAACGCTGAAGGGCAAGGGTAAGATCGATGTCCTGCGTCCGGGTACAGCAGTGACCATGACACCTGCGTTCAAGAACTGCTTCGAGTATGAGCTCAGTAACGTCACTGTCACAAACAAGGCAAAGATCGATGTGAGCGAGAAGTTCGAGTGGGAGGAGAACGAAGACGGAAGTATCAATATCTCCATCGTGGATGGCGCAAAGGTACTGCATACAGACAAGTACACGGTAACAGCGACCTACAAGGTCAACGGAACTGAGACAACGCTCACTTCCAAGCCTGCCAAACTGACAGTCACACAGGGCAAGTCCTCAGCGGTGATCGACAAGAAGAAAGCCGAAGTGCATAAGCTGGACAGCTACAGTCTGGCAGAAGTGAAGATCACGCTGACAGATGATACTGTAGCGGGCATCGACAGGATCACCTATGTATCACCGAAGGCGGGAGGACAGGAAGTCTTCACGATGCGAGAGCTTGGCAATGACACATATGCGATCGCCTTCAACAGTAACCTGCTTCCTGCGAACCTGAAGTATAAGGGCGGAACGGTGAAGATCCAGGTATTCATGAAGGGCAACGAGACAGCGAAGCCGAATACGACGTTCAATGTCAAGGTGACCCTGAAGTAAAGATCTGCGAAATAAGCAGACAGGTAATGAAAGAAGAGGCTGGATACCGGAATTGACCGGAGGACAGCCTCTTTTCATACACTGGAAATAGGTCAAACAGACGCAGTTGAATACTTGTTTTTGTAATTATTGCCTTAAATTTTGGTTATACACACAAAAAATGTTATCGAATTTGTAAAAATGCTTATAATAAAAACCAGATAAGTTTATTCTGCTTAATCAAGTATCATAAATAAGCAAAAGGATGGTGGGGTACATATATGAAACGATTCTTGATGCTGATGATTTCTGCATGTATGTTTTTTAGCATGCCTTCCACGGTCAAAGCTGAAGGTGAACCCGACGAAGGAACAACGGAGGAGATAACCGAGGAGGTCATTTCTCAGGAAGAGAGCACAGAAACAGAAATCATTGAAGAGGATGATCCCGAGGAGATCGAGGAGACAGAACCTGAAGAAATCGACGAGGAAACGATCGATGAAGATGAGTCTTCCGAGGATGCTGAGGTTATCGATTCCGATCCGGAAGAGGGTTTGACAGAGATCACCCAGGAGGAAGAACCAGCTGAATCAGAAGATCCTGCAGAATCTTTGCCGGACGATGATACGGAAGAAGAGCCTGCTGCTCAGGAAGACGTAAGCGACGATAGTACGGCTTTTGAGACTGTTGTGATCAATGCGCCGGAAAGTGACGGATATTCTCTGACTTATGTAGAGAGAACTGACGGCAATCTGAGTGTGATGCTTGCGGAAGTCAGCGGGACTGATGTAGATATCACGATTCCAGCTTCATTTAACGGAAAAAAAGTAACTGTTTTTCAGCCTAACAAAGTGCTGTATGATAATCAGAACAATATAGCTTCATTCAGTTTTCCGGACACGATTCGGGAGATAGCAGCAAATCTGTATGGTTTTGCATATAGCTCTTCCGGCGGCAGTGTATGGATGGATTACTATTCGGATACGACACAGGTATATGCAAGTGATTATGGTCCGAACCCGAAAACAAACAGCAGTGCTTTTCTGATCAATAAACCGGATGAAAACAAACCGATAAATGATATCCCGGGTTATATTTCTTCGCGCTATACAGACGGGGCTTACTATGCAGGTAAGTGTCTTGTGCGTGTTGATCCGAATTACAGCGGACCGTTCAAGGTCAAGGCCGGAACGATCTGTATTTTGGCACATGCACTGGCAGGATGTAAGAATATTACATCCGTGACGCTTCCTGATTCTGTAGAGTTCATTGGCACTGGTGCCTTCATGTTCAGCGGCATTACGTCGATCAATCTTCCGAAGAGCCTGAAGACAAGCGGAGCACCGACGATTCCTGCCTACACATTCTACGGGTGCGATAAACTGCAGACAGTAAAGATCAGCGGAACGATCGATACAATTGGGTATGGAGCATTTGTTGATTGTACAGCATTGAAGACACTCGATTTCACGAAGGTGAAGAGCATCGAATCCTGTTCATTCATACATGCTTTTGATCCGGCAGGAAAGGTAAATGCAGATCTGTCAAAACTCACATATCTTGGAAAATATGCGGTGTTTGCATTCAGCGGTCTGCAGTCTGTAACACTTCCGAAAGCAGACTCACTGTATTTACACAATCTGATGTTTTATGATAATCCCGCCTTGGAAAACGTCTATGGGGGAAATACGGTTATAACTGCAGGGCCTTCAGCTTTTGAAAAATGTACAGCCCTGAAAGTCTTTGAACCAAAGATCTCACGTGTGGAATCATGGGCTTTTTATGAAGCATTCAGCCCTGATTCAAAACAGATCCTGGATCTGACATCTGTTGGAAATTTCAGAAGAACGCAGTATTCATCAACCGATGTGTTTGGAAACAGTAACGTGTACGGCGTGAATTTAGGCAGTGCTGAAAAAGTCGAAGAGATTCCGTATCGTGCTTTCTATAACGCAAAGAATCTGACCACGGTAAAAGCTTCCAATGCTCATCTGATCGATATCGGCACAAGTTCATTTGAAAACTGCTCTGCGCTCAAGTCGTTTGAGATCAAACTTGGCAAAATAAAGAGCTATGCATTTAAAAATGCATTTGATCCTGCCGGCGGAATGATCATTGACCTGACCACAGCGGATTTCGGAATAGAAGTAAACTATGGCGGCGGAAACACCCAAATCCAGTTCGGTACCGAACAATTTGCGGGAGCCGGCATTAAAGGTGTTATCTTCGGGGATTCTACCAATAACTATATTCCGCATAAATCATTTTATAACTGTAAGAATCTCAGTCAGATAACATTCACTCCTTATCAGACAACGATCGGGACAGAAGCATTTAACGGCTGTATCTCTTTGACTGATGATATTCTGGCGGGAACGAATTTCGAAAGGATCGAATATAAGGCAATTGCCGGCACTTCGATTACCGAAATTACGATTCCTGAGCATATTAAGTATCTGCATGGCGGTGCTCTCGCAGATAACACAAAGCTTGAGACACTGAACTGGCGGGCGGAATCACCTGACCTGTGTACAGCTCAGCTGTTTGCGGTACTCAACGATAGTGCCAGCCATTATCCGATTCCCTCTACTTCCAACGACGGCTACAACAGCTATTTTGATCGGGATATGTCAATCTTTGCGACAGCACCGAAAACACTGAATCTTTATGTTCCTGCAACATCTAACACAGGCACTAAGTATCTGAAAATGCTGCCGACGATCGAGACTGTCAACTTTATGTATGATGTCGAAGAGATTCCTGCTGAGGCATTCCAGGGATGCCTCTCTCTGAAACATGTGAATTTCAGTAACCCCGATGCACTGAAGAGGATCGGTGACAGAGCGTTTGCTATGTCCGGTCTTGAAGAAGCAGTAATTCTAAACGGTGTTGAATACGGAGATTATGTATTCCAGGGAGATGCGCTGCTGAGGAAGGTTGTTGTCGAGGACGGTGTGACCGAACTGGGTGACTTCATGTTTGACGGCGCGGATAATCTCGAACTGGTTTCACTCCCGAATACTCTGCAGAAGATCAATTGGGGTGCTTTCAAGTGTGCCCTGAATGGAACGCTGCTTTATATTCCTGAATCAGTAACGCTGATCGAGGATGATGCGTTTGCCCGTACAGATTACTATACACCGGGCAGTGCAGAATACAGCGGAGCTGGTAAATCAGCGGACGGTGAGCTGCAGCTGATCATTGCCGGCGATCCGATGATTGAAACAATGCACGATGGTGGATATCTAGCGGAGAATAATCTGCTTGCGATTCCTCCTGAAGTCAGTGTGGTTTACACAAATGAAGGTATCAACTTCCTTGCATATAAGAGTTATGCCGGAGAAATAAACAGCCAGCCTGTTCCTTCTGAAGTAGAATTGACTGTTGAGAATACACCGAAGCGAGTGGCAGCAGGAGATGAACTGGATACTTCTTCGATGGTAGTCAAACTTGACGGCGTGGAACTGGAAAGCTCTGACTATACATTGGATTATGATCCTGCAGATCTAAAAGCCGGAAACAGAACAGTAAATGTTCTCGTAAACGCAGAACTCACAAACGGACCGGTTCTTGTAGAAGATATGACTTCCGCAAGCAGTATCGACGGATCTACTGTGCAGGGCCGCATCTACCATTTGAAGGATGGTGCAGAACTCAGCTTTACGGTCAAGGTGCTGAATAAAGAGAATACTGATGAAGATGAGCGTAATCCTGTCGCACTAGACCATGAATATATTATTCTGGACCATGGCGAATCATTGAAACTGAGTGTAGTGGCACCGGAAGGCTTCCAGACAGCGGGTGTGACATGGTCAACAGAGAACAGTGTGAATACGCCATATGGAGAAGAAGCCACAGAGATCATCACTGTCGAAGACGGTCTGGTAACAGCGGGAGAAACAGAAGGCACAGCATATGTACTGGCAACGATCACAGACCAGAGCGGAGCAGAGTATTATGCACGCTGCCGTGTTGATGTGATCACGAAGGATATCCGTGAAGATCTGAAGGAATACGGAGTACGGCTGATCGATACCAAGGCGAAGGTAGCACTGCTGTCAACGAACTATACACCGGTGCGGGTACAGCTGACACTGCAGCAGAATCTGGAAGGCTCGGGAATCATGAGCGATGATGCTTCAGAGGATGAAGAAGAGGCTGAACAGGAGACAGCGAAGATCGAGAGTGCGGAGTTTACGAACCGGGTAGTATCGAACATCTTCGATCTGAAAGTATATGATGATCTGACGGTAGAGATCATACCGAAGGCAGAATATGTAACAACAGATGCAGCTGTGTTGAAGACAGTCAAGAGCAGTTATAAGTCCGCGATCACGGTAGTCATTGACGGTAAACCTTACACCTCCGATCAGGTACTGAAGATCACTGTAGACAAGAAGCTGCCGAAGGTAACGGTATCAGCAGTTACACTGAACAGTTTCATGGACGATGAGAAAGTACTGAAGGTGAAGGGCGGAACAGTGGAAAGTATCACAACAACAGATACGATTCCATGGCTTGACCTTGAAGAATACGGCGGAAATACATACATCTGCTATAATCTTGGAGCACAGGAAAGCAACAAGAACCTGAAGAAGAATGTAAAGATGAATCTTCAGGTACAGCTTGCAGGATGGGCAGTACCGGTGAATACGAAAGTGACAGTCAAGGCTGCACCGACAAAGCCGAAACTGACGATCAAACCCGCGTCACTGACGATCAATCCGGGAACCGATGACACAGGAGTTACGACTTGGAAGATCACACCTGCGGTATTTGAAGAGGATGATGTTGTTGTTTCGAGAATCGCCGAAGGGAACAGGAGTGAGCAGAATACCGCCGGTGCAGCAGATTTTGAGGCTTTTGGGCTGATGACCGGCATCCACGATGGACAGTTCTATGCGACGACAGAAGAAAGTTTTGACGGCAGTAAGGCAAGAACCTTCAAGGTCTATCTCAGTATTGATGGTGTTGAATATCCGGTAACAGTGAAGACACTGAAACAGGCATCCGCTATGGCACTGACACTGAAGCCTGCAGGATCGATCAATCTGAGTATCCCCGGCAGTCTTGTGAAAATCACAGCTGCAACGAAGAACTTTAACAAAGATGCGGCAGCATATGAAGTCCTGAGCATCACGGATGCATCCCGTACGGATGTAAAGGATCATTTCGATATCGATATCGAAGATAATGTGATCGTTCTGACGGCCGGGGAAGGTCTGCAGACTGGCACATATACGGCGGCGGTCAAGGCTGACGGCGGTACAGTAACTGCAGAGAAGACGGTGAGGTTTACGGTTGTCGATAAAGCTGCAGCACAGTCAGTAACATTAAAGGGCAAAGGAACGATCGATGTTCTGCGTCCTGATACAGCCGTAAATCTGACACCGGCGTTCAAGAACTGCTTCGAGTATGAACTGAGCAATGTCACGATCACAAACAAAGCCAAAACAGATGTGACGGAGAAGTTCAACTGGGAAGAGAACGAAGACGGAAGTATCGCGGTCTCGATCAGGGATGGCGCAAAGGTACTGCATACAGACAAGTACACGGTAACAGCGACATACAAGGTCAACGGCACAGAGACAACGATCACATCGAAGCCTGCGAAGCTGACAGTCAAACAGGGCAGATCATCGGCAGTGATCGACAAGAAGAAAGCGGAAGTGTATAAGCAGGACAGATTCAGCTATGCGGAGGTAACGATCAGTCTGACGGATGAAGCAGTAAGCGGCATCGACAGGATCAGCTTTGTATCACCGAAGGCGGGAGGCAGAGAAGTCTTTACGATGAGAGAACTCGGAAATGATACATACGCGATTGCGTTCAACAGTAATGAACTTCCTGCGAACCTGAAGTATAAGGGCGGAACGGTGAAGATCCAGGTATTCATGAAGGGCAATGAGACAGCGAAGCCGAATACGACGTTCAATGTCAAGGTGACCCTGAAGTAAAGATCTGCGAAATAAGCAGACAGGCAACGAAAGAAGAGACCCGTGCGGGATGACCGCAGGGTCTCTTTAAATACTGCCTCAAAGGAATAGATGATCCTGTTAATCCAGATAACGCATGTGGATCGCCCGGTTCCAGATCTCATGAAAATGTCTGTCATACTCTTCTCTGGTGACAGGATCTCCGCAGACCATCAGTGTATAATCCACGCCGTAGAACAGATAGCGGATATCCGTCAGGACAAAGCCGCTGTGCCGGTAAAAAGACAGCCGTCTGAGCTGCTGCTCATGCATTGCGGAAGAAGTGTCAGGTGTCTCTACCTCCAGCAGAACCGGTAGATCAGGGTCGGCAGAACGGATCATCTGCAGAAACATACTGCCATATCCATGTCCGCGGTATGGCTCGCATACAGCCAGATAATGGATAAACATAAAGCTTTCACCATGATAGAGAAACACAAAGCCGTAAAGAATGTCTTCACGGTAAAAGGCATACAGGTGTCTTTGGGCATTGCGCATGGACAGAAGTATGCGAAAGGGAATGCGTTCATCGGCAGGGAAGGCCTGCCGGTAGAGCGTATGTATCTCTTTCAGCCGGGGATCGTTCCCGTTAATATTTGACATAGTGAAAATGTTGGTATCGCAGGCGGTCATGATTGTATGTTACCATGATTATAAAGAATGGAGGCAGATCATCATGTGGAATAAATTAGACACAGGTGCCTACGAGGGAATGATTGCGGAAACGGTTACGATTCCCAGCCGTAAAGGAGATGCAATCAATGCATATTATTCCCGTCCGCTTGGGGCAGGACCCTACCCCGGTATCGTTCTGATTCCGCATATGCCCGGATGGGATGAATGGCAGAGAGAAACAGCCAGACGTTTTACACAGCATGGTTACGCGGTCATCTGTCCGGATATCTACGGAAGAGTCGGAACAGGTCTCCCTGCCGAAGTCGCTAAACAGGCAAGGGAACAGGGCGGTGTACCTGACAAGGATGTTATGGATGATACCGCAGGTTCACTTGCATTCCTGAAAACACAGCAGACATCCAACGGCAAAGTCGGTGTCATCGGTATGTGCTCGGGCGGCAGACATGCTTTCCTGGCCGCATGCACGGTGGAAGGCTTTGACGCAGCGGTAGACTGCTGGGGCGGCGGTGTGATCCAGACCGAGGCAACACCTTCAAGACCGGTAGCTCCGATCGAATATGCCAAGGACCTGGACATTCCTCTGCTTGGTATCTTCGGCAATGAGGACAGAAACCCTGATCCCGAACAGGTCGATGAGACCGAAAGGATACTGAAGGAGCTTGGAAAGGACTATGAGTTCCATCGGTATGAAGGAGCCGGACACGGTATCTGGTACTACGATAAGCCCATGTACAGACAGGAAGCTGCCATGGATTCATGGGAAAAAGTATTTGCTTTCTTCGAAAAACATTTAAGATAATAATGACAAGAGGATGACCGGGCTTACCCGGTCATCCTTCACATGGAGACATATGACCGCATCATTTGTGACAATGGCCAAGCCTGTCGGTTCTTTCTGCAACATGCGCTGCAAGTACTGTTATTATCTGAATGCGGATAACGGTGAGGACTTTACCAATATCCGCATGCCGGCAGATCTTCTGGAACAGTATATCCGTGACTATATCGCATCCTCCGCGGGGGATACGGTTTCTTTTACGTGGCACGGCGGTGAGCCGACACTGGCAGGTCTTGACTTCTTCGAGGAAGCCGTCAGGCTGCAGAAGAAATACCTGCCGAAAGGAAAGACCTGCTGGAACAATATCCAGACTAACGGACTGCTTCTCGATGAGAAGTGGTGTTCATTCCTGCAGAGAGAGAAGTTTGACATCGGTGTCAGTATCGACGGAAACCGGTATGTTCATGATCTGTACAGGGTGGATGCCGGTGATCAGGGTACCTATGAACGTGTCAGTAAGGCAGTGAAGCTGCTGAAGGATCATGGTATTCTCCCTGATCTTCTGTGTACGGTAACGGAGGATACAGCACGTTCTGCCAGGGCCGTCTACCAGTCTCTGCGTTCATTTCACACAGGATGGATACAGTTTATACCGATCGTCAGATATGATGAAAACGGGAAGACAACACCGGATTCGGTAACTCCGGAAAGCTACGGCAGATTCTTGAAGGAAGTCTTCCGGGAGTGGATCCGCCATGACCTTGGGAAGACCAATGTACAGATCTTTGCGGAGACGGCGCTTGTGCTTTCGGGACAGAAACCGAATGTCTGCTGGTTTGCGGAGACATGCGGCGATGTACTGATCACAGAGCGTGACGGCAGTGTATACAGCTGTGATCATTTCGTTGACAGATATCATAAACTGGGCAATATCCGGGAGACATCGCTTGCGGAACTTGCGTCTTCGCCAGCCCAGAAGGCGTTTGGCATGCGTAAAAAAGATGTCAGTGAACGCTGTAAAAGCTGTCCGTATCTGTTTATCTGCAGCGGCGGATGTCCCAAAGACCGTGACAGAGAGACAAATGTGTATTATCTTTGTGAGGGACTGTATGCGTATTTTGAGTATGCAGTACCGCTGTTAAAACAGGCAATGCAGTTAAGCAGAGAAGGGAAAAGCTCTGCGGAGATCATGAAAACACTAATACAGACAAAGGAGACCGGAAAATGAGTGAAGAACTGAAAGAACGCAGTGAGATAGAAGAGAAATACAAATGGGATCTGTCATCCCTTTTTGTCAGTGATGAAGCCTGGGAGAAGGCTTTTGAGGAGATCGACGAACAGATCGAAAAGACAGCAGCCTTTGCGGGAAAGCTGAACAATGCGGAGACGATCCGCAGGTATTTTGATACGGAAATGGCGATGAGCCGGAAGCTGGAAAATCTGCAGGCATATGTATCTCTGCGCCGCAGTGAAGACACCCGGGCTGAGGCAGCCCAGAAGATGTTCGGCAGAACATACGTCAAGCTTGTACAGGCGGCGACTGCTGTCTCTTTTGCACAGCCGGAGATATTGTCCCTGCCGGATGACCAGCTGAAAGCAATCGCGGAGGATCCCTGCCTGCAGCCGTATGCCTTTAACATGCAGCTGCTGCTGAAGAAGAAACCGCATACGCTGAGTGCAGCCGAAGAGAGGATCATGGCCGGCTTTGCGGAGGTCTTTGCGGCACCTTCACAGATCGCGGACAACCTGATGGATGCGGATCTTGTCTTTGAACCGGTAAAGGACGGCGAGGGCAGCACCCATGAACTGAACGGTTCCAATTTCATCTCCCTGCAGATGAGCAATGACCGTGTTCTGCGTGAGAATGCCTTCCGCAGTTTCTACAAGACCTATCGTCAGCATATCAACACATTTGCGGCAAGTTACAGTGGAGCTGTCAAAGCGAGTACGGCAGAAGCTTCGTTCCGTCATTACGGCAGTTCCCGGGAAATGTCCATGGCGGAGAATAATATCCCTGTACAGGTCTATGACAACCTGATCAATACGGTCACGAAACATCTGCCGGATATGTACAGATATGTAAAACTGCGTCAGAGACTTCTCGGTGTTGATGAGCTGCACTGTTATGATATCTATGCACCGTTAGTGAAAGGCAGTAAGGAACGCTACACATACGAACAGGCAACGGAGCTCCTGCTGGAGGCGGTCAGGCCTCTCGGCGATGACTACGGGGCCAAGGTACGGGAGGGTCTGGCAACCCGGTGGATCGACGTCTATCCGAACAAAGGCAAGTCCGGCGGTGCCTATTCCTCCGGCACATATGATTCCAACCCGTTTATCATGACCAACTTTACAGGTACTCTCGACAGTGTGTCGACGATCACCCATGAGATGGGACATTCGATGCATACCTGGCTGGCCAACACACATCAGCCGCCGCAGTATGCCGGGTATACGCTGTTTGTGGCAGAGGTCGCTTCTACGGTCAACGAGAACCTGCTGATCGAGAATCTGCTGGCAGAGACAACGGATCCCGAAAAGCGTCTGGTCCTGATCAACCAGTATCTGGAAGGCTTTAAGGGAACGGTATACAGACAAACGATGTTTGCGGAGTTTGAGAAAGAAGCACATGCCATGGCAGAGCGCGGGGCAGCACTGGATCAGACATCCCTCTGTGATCTCTACTACGGACTTGTGCAGAAGTACTTCGGTGAAGGCCTGCAGGCAGATGAGGAGATCCGCTGCGAATGGGCAAGGATCCCGCATTTCTACCGTCCGTTCTATGTCTATGTATATGCGACGGGCTACAGCAGTGCCGTGGCTCTCTCCGAAAAGATCAGACATGAGGGCGAGGAAGCCGCAATGCGCTATCTGGAATTCCTGGCAATGGGCGGCAGTGCCTATCCGCTGGATGAGCTGAAACATGCCGGTGTCGATCTGCTTACACCGGAGCCGGTCGATCTGGCTTTGAACAAGTTTGCGTCGCTTCTCGATGAAGCCGAAAAACTCGCGGATATTCTTGGTAAATAAACATGATACGGAAGTACTTCGATAAATACAAAGTGAATCTGCTGGTATGCCTCGGAATCGCTTGTTTTACGGTGCTTCCGTATTTTTCACAGTATATATACAATGCTCATGATCTGCAGTTTCATCTCTCCCGCATCGAAGGTGTATACCATACACTGCTGGATCATCAGTTTCCGATGGCGGTATACCCGAACAAGAACTTTGGCTACGGATATGCCTCGCCGCTGTTCTACAGTGATATCTTTCTGATCATTCCGTCTCTGCTGGTACATCTCTGTCATGTGCCGTTAGTGACGATGTTTGAGCTCCTTGTCTTTGTCTCTGTGTATCTTGCGGCTCTGCATATGAGCATTACGCTGGAACATATCCTGCACCGGAAGGACTGTGCACTGCTTACCGCTTTTGTATATGTGACAGCCAACTATTTCGTGACCGATATCTTCATCCGGGCAGCTCTGGGTGAGATCTTTGCGCTGGGCGTCCTGCCGTTTCTGCTGTATGTGATCTATGACCTGCTGGTACTGAAGAAGGATAACTGGCTGGCACTGGCGGCTGTCTTTGCGCTGCTTGTGCATTCCCACCTGATCACCGCAGCCATGGCTACGGTCATTCTTATCCTCAGTGTACTGATCAATATCAAAACGGTGATCACCACCCCGAAGATCATGACAACACTGGTCAAAGCTGCAGCACTGGGGCTTGGCTTGACGGCGGTGTTCTTCTTCCCGATGTTTGAACAGTATGTCTCCCAGGATCTGATCGTGCATCATATCGGCTCGGATATGTTACAGCAGTACATGGTTCCGTTAAAGGATCTCTTCGGTGATTTCTTTGCGGATCATTCCCTGCAGTGGCGCAATTCCCGCGGTGTTGACAGGGCAGATACCCTGAAGAATCTCGGTACTCTGGCCGGTATCCTGCCGTTTGGTTATCTGTTTGTTAAAAAGAACAAATATATTACCCAGGTCTTTGTGATGTTTGTACTGGTGCTGCTTTGTTCAACACCGGTCCTGCCGATCTACAGGATCCCGTTTATCTCGTTCATGCAGTTTCCCTCCCGGCTCTATACTCCGGGACTGGTCGGTGCGAGTCTTATCATCTGCTGGATCCTGACCGGGATATCGAAGAAAAGCGCAAAGATCCTTGCGGCATGCATACTTGTCTTTACCGGCTGGAATCTTTCGTATCTGTTCAGCTGTATCAATGATCCTGTACAGCTGAAGGTGATCGACCGCAGTGCAACTGCCGAAGAGCTGTTTACAGAGCGTAAGTATGCCAACGTGATCATTGCGGAATCGCGCTGGAACTGGGAGGAGCTCTCCTTCGGGGAGTATCTGCCGTATGCGGATGCCTATTACTACGACTACTATAATGTCGGCACGGAACTGGATGATCTGTCGTACGGACATCTCGGCATACCGTATGAGCGCAAGGGCACAACGCTGAAGTTCACATCATCCTTCACCGAAGATACCTGGGTGCTGATCCCGATGACCTGGTACAAGGGATACCGGATCCGGGAACTGGACGAAAACGGGGTGACCGTCAAGTATCCGTATATCTCCCAGCATACCTATTCCGGCAGGATACAGCTCAAGGCTGAAGCCGGTACGCATACCTACGTCATTGAGTATGCCGGCACAAAGATCCAGAAGATCTCGGCGGCGATCTCCGTACTGTCACTGGCTGTACTGCTGTATGTGCTGATCCGTAAACACTGAAGTCCTCCGGGACTTCTTTTCTGTGTACAGAATAAGCATCAGCTCTGTGCCTGTATGTAGTACAATTGTACAAACAGTGATCATTTCCGATACAGCCGGCACAGGAGCTCCTGTGCATTCCAGAGAACAGAAAGAAGAGGATGATCCATGTCCATGAGAGGCGGACCCGGCCGACGCGGGTATCTTACAGAAGAAGAAAAAGCATCTGCACCAAAAGTGACGAAAGCACTGCTGCTGAGAGTACTTTCCTACCTGAAACCATACTGGAAACAGCTGATCCTTGTACTGATCTGCATTCTGGTATCTTCATTGTTTAATCTTCTGCCTTCGATCATCAGCGGACGCATTATTGATGAGGGTCTGATCGGCAGAGATCTGAACATGCTGATAAGACTGCTGGCACTGTCCTTCCTGGTGACGGTCGGGGCCAATCTGATCGGTGTGGCAGAGAGTTATCTGAATACGTGGATCTCCCAGCATATTACGTTTGATATGCGCAATATGATGTTTTCCCACCTGCAGAAGATGCCGCAGAGCTTCTTTACGACCAATAACCAGGGTGATATCATCACCCGCATGACCGATGATATCTCCGGTGTTGAACGTGTGATCTCTTCGACGTTTACCAGTATCATCTCCAATGTCATGACGCTGGGTATTGCGGCTTTTGCGATGTTTCAGAAGAACTGGATCATCGCTGTTGTCAGTATCCTGCTGATGCCTCTGCTTACGTTGCCGACACGGAAAGCCGGAAAGACCAGATGGGAACTGACACGGGAAGCTCAGGCCAGCCGGGATGAGATCAACGGAATCCTGAACGAGACGCTGTCTGTCTCCGGACAGATGCTGGTCAAGCTGTTTACCAAGGAAGAGTATGAGTATGACAGATATGTAAAGGCCAACCGGCGGATGATCGACCTGAATGTCAAAGAGTCAATGGCAGGACGCTGGTTCCGGGTCGTCATGAGCACGGTATCGAGCGTAGGACCGATGACACTGTATCTGGTCGGCGGTATCCTGATGCTTAAATACAATGCGGATCTGACCGTAGGTGATATTACGGTACTGATCTCACTGCTGGGAAGAATGTACGGACCGGTCAATTCTCTGCTGAATATCCAGGTCGACTGGATCCGTTCCATGGCCATGTTTACACGTATCTTTGAATACTATGACATGCCGGTGGAGATCGAGAATGCCCCGGATGCGGTCATACCTGATCATGCGGAGGGCAATGTCGAGTTCAGTCATGTGTCTTTCTCGTATGAACCCTCAAGACAGATCCTGAAGGATATCAACTTCACTCTGCACAGCGGCAACAGTATCGCCATCGTCGGTCCTTCCGGCTCCGGCAAGAGTACGCTGGTCAACCTGATCCCGCGTCTCTACGATGTGGAAAGCGGCAGTGTCAGCTTTGACGGTGTGGATGTACGGAAGCTGGATCTTGGCTTCCTGCGCCGCAGTATCGGTGTAGTCACACAGGATACGTATCTGTTCAACGGTACGATCCGTGACAATCTGCTGTATGCCAAGCCCGATGCGACCGAAGAAGAACTGGAGGATGCCTGTAAGAAAGCAAATATCCATGACTTTATCATCAGTCAGCCGGAGGGGTATGAAACCATGGTCGGCAACCGCGGTCTGAAGCTTTCCGGCGGTGAGAAACAGCGTCTGTCGATTGCCAGAGTACTGCTCAAGGATCCGGCACTGCTGATCTTTGATGAGGCTACAGCGTCTCTGGATTCGATCTCCGAGGCAAAGATCCAGGAGGCGATCGATCCGCTGATCGATTCGCGGACGAGCATTCTGATCGCGCACAGGCTGTCGACGATCCTGGCAGCAGATGAGATCCTCGTGATCAAGGACGGACAGATCGCTGAACGCGGACAGCACAGAGATCTTGTCAATGCCGGCGGCATCTACCGTGAGTTATACGATACGCAGTTCCAGAAAGCGCTGGAAACAGAAAAAAAGATCCTTGATAAGGAAGCAGGAGAAGCACAATGAAAGTATTATTTGTAGGCAACAGTCATACGTTCTTCAATGATATGCCGGCACTGTTTGCGGAATTTGTCTGCAGAACGACCGGAGAGAAGCCGGAAGCGGTCATGCTTGGCTATGGCGGAAGAGACCTGAAGTGGCACCGGCAGGAGTACTTTGCGCTGCGTTATAACCTGATGTACGGCAATTATGACTACTGTGTGATACAGCAGGCTGCCCATCCCTATCCGCCGAAGGAGGAAACACTGAAGTACGGCAAGGAGATCATCTCCCTGTGTCAGAAGACAGATACGATACCGGTCATATATATGACATGGGCAGAGAAACGTTTCCCCGAAAACCAGCAGAAGATGATCGATACATGTACAGAACTGCAGCAGGAGACCGGTGCACAACTGGCACCGATCGGTCTTGTCTGGCAGCAGGTCCTTAACACATATCCCGATATAGATCTGTTCTGGAAAGACGGCGAACATGCCGGTCCCTACGGTGATTTCCTGATTGCTTCGGTGCTGTGCAGGGTGATCACCGGCAGGATCTCCGATACGGTCAGCGGTTACGGCTTCAGCTTCATGGATGATGCACCGATCGACCGTGAGCTTCCCCGGCTGATTGAGGATACCGGACGTATTCCGACAGCTCTGGACAAAGAAAAAACGGACAGGATCCTGTCCGTGATCACATCTGTGTGCGGCTGAGCAGTTCCAGCAGAAGCTCACCGCCGCCCATCCGTACAGCTTCTTCACGCAGTATGCCGGCATTGGCCTGGTAACTGTCACTGGCAAGTATGCGCCGATAGCCCTCGTATAATGTCTGTACACTGAGATCCTCCGACGGCACCGATGTGCCGAAGCCGCTGCGGCTCAGGGATGCGGCGTTGCGGGCGGTATTCCAGCTGCCGTCATGAATGATGACCTGGGGAATAGCCCTCAGTGTACTCTGACGGAAGATATAGTCACTGCCGTCATGGATCACTGCCCGTGCTTCCGAGAGTCTGCTGATACGCAGAGCGGAAGTATAGTGCAGGTTCTGATCTCTGCCGATATCACATCCGGGGTACCAGATCTCAATGGGATAGGGTGCCCCTTTATATGTGTCGGCGAGCAGTGTATTCAGTCTGCCGGCAGACATCGGCAGCTTGTTAAACACGATGAATACTTTATCGGTCTTTGAACCGGTCTCCGGAAGGTAGGACAGATATCCGATCCTGACCAGTCTCTCTTCTTCCGCAAAAGGATCCAGAGAAGCCGGTCCCAGGGTAAAGAGCCCATTCGCATAGGCATAGAGATCGGTGACCCTGAATACCTGTTCGAACTTATAGGAAGACAGGGTCTCGTTGATACCACGCAGGGCTTTACTGTCAAAACTGCGGCTGCGGAACAGATTGCCGCTGACCAGCGATACGACCGGGACACCGGTCAGTCTGGCTGCGATCAACGCTGAAACACGTCCAAGATCCAGGATCACGTCCGGATGGTATTTCTTCACTGCCGACAAGATCTTTCCGGTATCATTGCGCAGGTATTTTCCGGAGGCAGTGCCGGCCTCATAGAGTTCTTCTTCGGGTGAGCGCGGTGCATTCTTCAGTCCGAACAGCGGTCGTGCCGGTTTTGCGCAATCACAGGCAATACCCTGCTTGAACATCCCTTCAGGTGCACTGACATAGACTTCCTGTCTCTGTTCAGCCAGAAAATCGATAATATCCCGGGCGGTAAAGCGGTCCGAGATATCTTCTTTTGCGTGCAGTGCGGGAACGACAAGAACCTTCATGTGTTTAGTATAGCATTAAATTCAGGGTGGTTGTTTTTTGATGGGCATTCAAATATGATTTATAGAGAGAACAAGGAGGCATTTTTATGTTGGAAGTACTGAATCATCCCCTGATCACGCATAAACTGACACAGATGCGCAGGAAGGAGACAGGTACCAAGGATTTCCGTGAATATCTTGATGAGATTGCTGAACTGATGGCTTACGAGGTCTGCCGCGATCTGCCGACACGTCCGGTGGATGTGGTGACACCGATCGGCCCCTGCACAGGTTATGAACTGTCTAAAGAAGTAGTCATTATACCGATCCTGAGAGCAGGTATCGGTCTGCTTGACGGTATCCGCAGACTTGTGCCGACAGCCAAGGTTGGCTTTATCGGTCTGTTCCGTGATGAAGAGACATTACAGCCTCAGGAATATTTTGCCAAGTTCCCGAGCGGACTTGATGAAGCTGTATGCATGGTCGTTGACCCGATGCTGGCAACCGGCGGCAGTGCTGTCGCTGCCATCGATATGATCAAGAAACGCGGTGCGAAAAATATCAAGCTTGTCTGTCTGGTGGGTGTTCCCGAGGGTGTCAAGGCTGTACAGAAGGCCCACCCGGATGTGGATATCTATCTTGCGGCAATGGATGATCACCTTAATGAAGTCGGTTATATCGTACCGGGTCTCGGCGATGCGGGTGACCGTATCTTCGGCACGAAGTAATGATCCGCTTCTATCTTGAGACTGCTGTATATATCATGTGTCTTGTGCTGTCGTTCTACGGCATGAGCGCAGTGAACTTTGAAAAGATGATCAAGGCCAATCATGTCTGGCAGGCACAGCTTCTGTATGCGCTTCTGGTGATGGCTCTGGCATATCTGACCGGCAGTTTCATCCTCAGTTTTATTTATTCGTAACGGACAGCAGGCAGTATGCCTGCTGTCATGTTATAATAGCCGTTGGAAGGTAAATCAATGAATCTTGTCTTAGGTGCGTTACCGTATTTCCTGGTACCGTTCGTGGTATCGCTGATCCTGGTTCCGGTCTGCAAACAGATCGGTTTTAAGCTTGGTATCTATGCTCAGGAGAACCAGCGTACGGTGCATCACGGCAAGATCGTCAGAATGGGCGGAACCGCGATCTTTGTGGCATTTATCCTTGCGGTCACCCTGTTCATGTCAGCGGATGATACCCTCAACGGTATCGTTCTCGGCGGCACACTGGTGTTTATCGGCGGACTGCTCGATGATATCTATGATCTTTCACCGAAGAAGAAGATCATGTTTCAGGTTGCCGGTGCTCTGGTTGCGATGATCCTGGGCAAGATCTATCTTTCGGAGATGCATATCTTCGGACTGGCTCTGACCAATCCTCTGATCACGTACGGTATCTCGTTTTTCTGGATCATCGGTATTACCAATGCGATCAACCTGATCGATGGTCTTGACGGTCTTTCTTCCGGCATTTCCACGATCGTTATCCTGACGATCGGTCTGCTCGGCTATTTCATGGGCAGACGTGATATCTGTATTCTGGCACTCTGTCTCAGCGGTGCGATCCTCGGCTTCCTGCCGTATAACTTCCATCCGGCTTCGATCTTTGTCGGTGACTGCGGCGCCCAGTTCATGGGCTTTACGATTGCCTGTATCTCGCTGCTTGGTTTTAAGACAACGGCTCTGATCACGCTGGGTTTCCCGATCCTGTTACTGTTTATTCCGATCAGTGATACACTGCTGGCGATCATCCGCCGTAAGCTGAAGGGACAGAAGTTCTCCCAGGCGGACAAGGGACATCTGCATCATGTGCTGATGATCAAGCTGAAACTCGGACACCAGCGTACGGTGCTGACCCTGTATCTGGTCACGGCGCTGTTTGCGGGAAGTGCGGTCCTGAGCTATTTCTATCCCCGCTACGGGCTTGCGATGGTGGCGGTCATGTTTGTCCTGTTCGAACTGTTTATCGAATATACAGGCATGGTCAATCCCCGGTTCCATCCGATCCTCTCTCTGCTGAACCGGACAATAGGGTGGCCGACACTGAAGAACGGACAGGATCCGGTGGATTCTGCACTCAGTGATGAACAGTCATAGATCTCTGCGGAGATCTTTTTTTTACAAATTTCGTGGAGATTCGGCTTTCCCTGCGTATGTGAGTTACGGAGGTGAAAGTATGGACAGAGATTTAGTCCGTTCCCTGAATGATCAGGCAATTGCCGCAGCCGGCAGTAAGGAGACCTGGCAGGGATATCTGGAACACAGAAAGAGCATATACGAACCGTATGTGCATGAAAACATGGAGAATAACCTGGTGTCGGAGGCCAACTGGCTGCTCAGGGCACAGTGTCTGTCAGCGGAGGAGCTGGGCATGTTTCTGCATGTCGGGGATGTCTGCTTCATGGATTTCGGGCAGGCATATATCCAGGAGATCGGTTATCAGCACTTTGGCATCATCATGTCGATCTGCCGGAAGAAAGCACTCGTGATCCCGATGACAAGCAATCCTGTACAGTATGCCAAGGCATATGATGCCAAGGAGAATCCCCGCGGGAAGATCCACCTGATGCGTCTCGGTGAGATACCGGGTCTGCGTTATCCTTCGGTATTGTTTCTGAATGACATGAAGTTTGTGAATACGGCCAGAGTGATCGAGGTCAAGGCGCATGTGGATGTCGACAGTGTATTGTTCAGGCGTATACAGCAGCGGATGATGCAGGTTATGTTTCTGAGGGATGATATCGCATGGTAGAATGAGTATATGTTTGAACAGTGCGGTGATAAAGTATGGCTGGCTGCTGTTTCCGGCGGTCCTGATTCGATGGCTCTGCTCGCTCTCTGCCTGAAACAGGGTATCCGGGTGGAAGCAGCACATGTGAATTATCATCACCGTCTGCAGGCTGAGGAAGAAGAGGAATACGTCAGGACCTTCTGCAGGGAAAGGGGTATTCCTTTTCATGTGCTTTCCGATGCATTTACGTGGGAAGGCAACTTTGAAGCGGAAGCCCGGAAGTACCGCTATGAGTGGTTCCGGCATCTGGTGAAGGAACGCGGCCTGGCGGGTGTCATGACCGGGCATCAGGAAGATGATCTGCTGGAGACCTATGCAATGCAGAAACAGAAGGGACTGACACCGGTGTATTACGGACTGCAGGAGATCATGTACTGGCAGGAGATGACTGTATACAGACCGCTGTTATCCTGTACAAAAAGAGAACTGGAAACGTATTGTGAAAGTCACGGGATCCGTTACTATATCGACCATACAAACTATGCGGAGGATCTGACCCGCAGCCGGATCCGCACACATGTCATATCAAGAATGACACCTGGCGAAAGAAGGGCGATGCATGAAGAGATCAAGGCAAAAAACGCAGAACTGCAGCAGCGGCGCACACAGGCAGAGGCGCTGAGGGATGAGCACGGTATCCTGTTACAGGCATACGCTCAGGCGGCAGAGGATGTACGTCTTGCGGCTTTGCGTCAGGTATGCGAAACAGCGCACGGCCGGCACCGCACCGATACATATTACCGGGAGATCGACCGGAAGATCCTGAACGGGGAACAGATGATCATAGACGCAGACGGGTCATTCCTGATCGCGGAGCAGGGGTACCTGCATCCTGCCGAAAGGCCTTCTGCCTATGCGGATGTATACCCGGATGAAGAGTCGCTGCGTACTGCCCAGACACCGTATTACCGTGCGGAAAATGCTGTGCCGGGGGTCTTTGCGGTAACTCTGCACGAGGAAGATTATCCGGTTACGATACGTACATTCAGGGATGGCGACAGGGTACATATGCGTTTTGGTACGAAGAAAGTCAGCCGGTTCTTCATCGACAGGCATATTCCCCCGTATGAACGTCTGACATGGCCGGTCATGGTCAATGCGTCGGGGATGGTCATCCTGGTGCCGGGACTGGGCTGTGATGTCGCACACTACTCTGTCAATCCGACAATATGTGTGATAAAATTATAAAATATCGAAGGAGGATACTCTCTATGTTGGAAAAAGATATAAAGAAAGTATTGATCAGTGAAGAACAGATCATTGCCCGGGCAAAGGAACTCGGTGCTGAGATCACTGAAGATTATAAAGACGGGTCACCGCTGATGGTAGCTCTGCTGAGAGGGTCCGTACCTTTTCTGGCAGAACTGATCAAGCATATCGATCTCGATATTCAGTATGACTTCATGGATGTCACAAGCTATGAGGGTACCGAATCTATCGGTGATATCAAGATCCTGAAAGACCTTGATACATCTGTCAGAGGTCTGGATATCCTGGTCGTGGAGGACATCGTCGATACCGGCAGAACGCTGTCGGCTGTCGTCAAGACGCTCTATAACAAGGGTGCCAATTCGGTGAAGATCGTCACCCTGCTCGACAAACCCAGCAGAAGAGTAAAAGATATCAAAGCTGACTATATCGGCTTTGAAGTGGAAAATGAGTTCGTTGTCGGTTACGGAATGGATTTCAACCAGAAGTACCGCTGCCTGCCGTATATCGGTGTGCTGAAGGATGAACTCTATCAGTAGTTTTAAGGAGTAGAAGATGCAGAATAACAGAAGATTGCTTACATTTCTGCCATACCTGATCGTGATCGTATCGATCATCAGTTTGCTGGCACTGAACAGTGGATCCGGAAACGAACCTCTCAGTTACAATGAACTTTACGATACGATCGAACGTGAGAAGGTGGATGAATCCGTGATCTCCATCGGCTATACCGTGATCGAGGTACGTGCATCATACGGTGATGAGAATGAACGTACAGTCATTACTGCTACGGTTCCCAATACCGAGGAGGAGGTTGCCAGACTGATCGACGAACTGTCGGATTCCAAGCTGAGAGTTGTCGATGCCAATGCCGGCAATGTCTTCATGGATACGCTGTATTCAGCGATTCCGTTTGTGCTGTTCGTGCTGTTCGGGCTGTGGATGATGAACCGGATGAACGGCTCCGGCAGTGCCAATGCCAAGGCGTTTGAGTTCGGTAAGTCGAGAGCCAGACTGGAGGAGGCTTCACGGACAAGATTCAGCGATGTTGCAGGATGCGACGAAGAGAAGCAGGAAATGGCGGAGATCATCGATTATCTGAAATCTCCGAAGAAGTTCCAGGATATGGGTGCCCGTATTCCGAAGGGTGTCCTGCTTGTCGGACATCCCGGTACCGGTAAGACACTGCTTGCAAAAGCAGTTGCCGGTGAAGCCAACGTGCCGTTCTACAGTATCTCCGGCTCCGACTTCGTGGAAATGTTTGTCGGTGTCGGTGCCAGCCGTGTGCGTGACATGTTCAAGGAAGCCAAGCGTACAGCCCCGTGTATCATCTTTATCGATGAGATCGATGCTGTGGGACGTCAGCGCGGTGCCGGTTTCGGCGGCGGCCACGATGAGCGTGAGCAGACCCTGAACCAGCTGCTGGTAGAGATGGACGGTATGGAAGAGAATACCGGTATCGTTGTCATAGCAGCAACGAACCGTCCCGATGTTCTGGACCCGGCATTACTGCGTGCAGGACGTTTTGACCGTCAGATCACCGTATCCCTGCCTGACCGCAAGGGACGTAAGGCGATCCTTGAAGTCCATGCCCGGAACAAGCATCTGGAACCCAATGTGGATCTTGATGCGCTGGCTAAGCGTACACCCGGTTTCAGCGGTGCTGATCTTGAGAACGTGCTGAATGAAGCTGCGATCCTGGCTGTCCGTGAGAAGAAGAACAAGATCGGTATGCCGCAGATCGATGAGGCGATCGACCGTGTCATGATGGGACCTGCCAAGACCAGCCGTACATATGATGAGAAGACGAAGAAGCTTGTCGCATATCACGAATCCGGACATGCGATCATCGGTCTTTACCTGGATAATGCATCTGTAGTGCAGAAGGTAACGATCATCCCGAGAGGTCAGGCAGGCGGTTATAACCTGATGACACCGAAGGATGAGAAGATGATGAATACCCGCAATGATCTGCTGGCAACGATCACCTCCTACATGGGCGGACGTACGGCAGAGGAGATGTTCTTCGATGATGTGACGACAGGTGCTGTCAACGATATCGAAGTAGCGACGAATCTGGCGAAGGATATGGTCACCCTGTACGGTATGAGTGATCTTGGACCGATCAAGTATAACTCAGGCAATGAGAATGTCTTCCTCGGCAGAGACTATAACTCACCGAGCAATGTTTCCGGTCAGGTTGCCTTTGAGATCGATCAGGAAGTTCGTAAGATCATCGAAAGCTGTCACGAGAAGGCAAGAGAAGTGATCTCCCAACACCGCGAGGAACTGATCCGTATTGCGACAGCACTGATGGAATATGAGACTCTGACATCCGAGCAGATCGAACGGGTGATCCGCGGTGAGAAACCGGATCCTGTTCCGGAACCGGCAGAGACCCCGGCAGCACCGGCTCCTGCAGAGACGCCTGCAGAAACCCCGGCACCTGCTCCGGCAGAAGCAGCTTCTGCAGAAACAGCAGACAAAGAGTAAGATGGTGGTCCCTTGGGACCACCTTGTTATAACGTAAGGACGGAAGAGATGAGTGCAGCAGTCACACGGAAAAAAGAGACAGATATGACACAGGGCAGTATCGTGAGGCATCTTGTCTCTTTTGCTTTTCCGCTTCTTCTGGGCAACCTGTTCCTGCGCTGGATCACACCGTTCTATCTGCTGTCCTGCGCCAACCAGATCTATTCCTCGGCATTGCGCGGATCGGGCAATACCAGAGCCCCGATGATCATCATGCTGGCAAGCTTCGTGGTCTTCCGTCAGGTCTATCTGTTCGTGATGGCGAACTTTATTTCCAATGAGATCCTGCCGATCGCCATGGGTTATCCTGCCGGCTGGCTGTTATGCAGCCTGCTTACCTATACTTACTACAAAAAGACAGATCTGAGTAATTCCTCGATCGTCTAGGTGATATCAGATGAATGATAAGAAAAACGAAGCATTTAGGATCATCACAGCGCTTTTCGGCGGTCTTGCCGGCGGTTTCTTTGCGGCGGTGATCGTCCTGTTTGCACTGCAGAAATGGACCATGCGCATGGATGTGCAGACCGTCATCATCGGCTGTATATTTGCGGTATTTCTGCCCGCATGCCTGGATGTGTTTGCCCGCTATGAGATCCCGCTGATGGCTGCGGAAGTGATCATGGTCGGGGTATCTTATCTGATCACAAGTCTCTACGCATCGCAGACAGCCGGAAATACAGCAGCTCTTGATGCGATGAATCAGCTCTTTGCGATATTCCACGCACTGGCGCTGGTCGTTGTGGCAGTACGCTTTTTCATTCGCCGTAAGGCAGCACGGAGATAGGTCATGGTATTGCTTAGTCCCTGGGGTGAAGAACTCGACCGTACAGATCCTCTGCATGAATATCCGAGGATGCAGTTTCAGCGCGGGAGTTTCATGAGTCTGAACGGTATCTGGGAGTTCCAGATCACCGACGGATCGCTTCCCGATATCTATACGGGATGGGAGAAGATCACGGTTCCTTTTGCGTTGGGTTCATACCTCTCGGGTACCGACCGGCAGCTGAAGCCGGAAGAGGTGCTCTGGTACCGCCGGACGTTTGAGTATGAACCGTCGCTGATGCATGTGCGGCTGAATTTTGAGGCTGTGGATCAGGTCTGCACGGTATATGTCAACGGTATTGAGGCGGGGCATCACGAGGGCGGATATGAGCCGTTTTCGCTGGATATCACCGGTCTTGTCAAAGCGCATAACGAACTGGTCGTACGCTGTGAGGATCATACGGATCAAGGTATCTATGTATACGGCAAGCAGAGACTGAAGCCTGAGGGCATCTGGTATACACCGAGCTCAGGGATCTGGCAGACAGTGTGGCTTGAGGAAGTGCCTGCACATGCGATCGAAGAGATCCAGATCACACCGGACTATGATCACGGTCTTGTCTACCTGGATATGTCCGGAGACTTCGAACAGGTCGTCATCAGTGTCTTTGCGGATAAGAAACTGGTGCACCGCGGGATCTCTGCCCAGAAGAACTATGTCATACCGATCAAGGATGTTCATCCGTGGAGTCCGGAGGATCCGTTCCTGTACGATCTGTATCTGGAGACGGAAGAAGATGCTGTACGCAGTTACTTCGGCATGCGTAAGTTTACGAAGATGAAGGATGAAAACGGATATATGCGTTTTGCGCTGAACGGGCAGATCATCTTCCTGAGCGGACTGCTGGATCAGGGGTATATGCCGGACGGACTGCTGACATATCCGAGTGAACAGGCGATGATCAGTGAGATCACGAAGTTCAAGGAGATGGGCTTCAACTTTCTGCGCAAGCATGTCAAGGTGGAATGCCGGCGCTGGTATTATCTCTGCGACAAGCTGGGCATGCTGGTGATGCAGGATATGCCTAACGGCGGCAGTGCCTACAGCTTTGCAAATATCGGTATCTGGCCGACACTGGGATTCAGAAATTTCCGCGATGACGGGAAGTATGAGCGTCTTGGCAGACAGGATAAAGCCGGCAGAGAGATGTACATGAAGGAGCTGGATGCGATGCTCAGCACCCTCTACAACAGTGTCTGTATCTTTGCCTGGGTGCCCTTCAACGAAGGCTGGGGACAGTTTGACAGTGTCAGGGTGACCGATCACATCCGCAATTATGATCATACGAGGTTGATCGACAGCACATCGGGCTGGCATGACCGCGGAGCCGGAGACTTCAACAGCAGGCATGTCTACTTCCACCGTGTCTTTGCGCCGCACAATGACGGCAGGATCTTCCTGCTCAGTGAATTCGGCGGTTATGCATACCTTGAGCACGGACACAGCGAAGCCGACAAGCTGTACGGATACAAGAAGTTCACGGATAAACCGAAGCTGAATCAGGCTCTGGAAGAGGCATATGAACGGGATGTTGTGCGCAATATACCGAAGGGACTTGCAGGGTGTATCTATACCCAGACAGCGGATGTCGAGACCGAATGCAACGGGATCTTTACGGCGGACCGCAGAGTGATCAAAACAGATGAGCGCATGATGCGGCGGATCAACAATAAACTTAAACGGAGTAAACAGTAATGGATGAAATACTGATAGCAGAAGCACTGAACGGACAGGTCAGAATACATATAGCAGACACCACGGCACTTGTCGAAGAAGCGATGGAGGCACATGCCATGGCACCGACATCCTGTGCAGCCCTGGGCAGACTGCTTACAGGTGCAGCCCTGCTTGCGAGCGACCTGAAGAAAGATGACGAAAAGATCACGGTGACGGTCAACGGGCACGGGCCTGCCGGCACTTTGATCGCACAGGCAAAGGGAAACGGTGATGTCCGGGGACTGATCGGTGATCCTGCGCTGTACATGTTTAACGAAGCGACGGGGAAGCTGGATGTCGGCAGAGCTGTAGGACGCAACGGTTATCTGACCGTCATGCGCGATATGGGTCTGAAGGATCCCTTTACCGGCACGGTCAATCTTGTCAGCGGCGAGATCGGCGAGGATCTGGCATACTACCTGGCGCTGAGTGAACAGGTGAACTCGGTGGTATCCGTAGGCGTGCTGACCGATCCTGAGAAAGGGGTGCGGGCAGCCGGCGGGCTGATCATCTCCCTGCTGCCGAATGTACCTGAGGAAACGATCGAGGAAGTGGAGAAGATCGCAGCCGGGATGGAACATATCTCCGCCTATCTTGACCGCGGCATGGGTACGGAAGATATCCTGCGGGCATTGTTTGATGATGCGGTGATCCTGGGAAGAAAAGATGTACGCTGGCACTGTGACTGTTCAAGAGAACATTTCATGGATGCGCTGGCAACGATCAGTAAGGAAGATCTGCAGGAGATGATCGAAGCCGGGAATACCGAAGAGATCGTCTGTCATTTCTGCAATAAGAAGTACTATTTTACCACGGAAGATCTGAAAGAGATCCTGAGGAGACAAGGTGTGGAAGATCGGTAATGTTGAGATACCGGAACGGATCTGTGCGGCACCTCTGGCAGGCATATCCAATCCTGTATACCGGCGTCTGATGCATGCGTACGGGGCCGGGCTCGTCGTTTCGGAGATGATCAGCGACAAGGCTCTGCACTACGGCAATAAACATACCGAAGAGATGTGCAGGGTGCTGCCGGACGAGCATCCCGCGGCGCTGCAGTTATTCGGGTCGGATCCGGTCACGATGGCCGAAGCTTCCCGCTATCTCAGTACACATACGGAATGTGATATTATCGACATCAATATGGGCTGTCCCGTGACCAAGGTGCTGAAGGCACATTCGGGCAGCTGGCTGATGAAGGAGCCGGAACTGGCATACGATATCGTACAGGCAGTCAGGGCAAATACGGAGAGACCGGTAACGGTAAAGATCCGTGCCGGCTGGGACCGGGAACATATCAACTGTGCGGAGTTTGCGGCGAAGATGGAGGCGGCAGGCGCTGCAGCCGTGGCTGTACACGGACGCACACGTTCGCAGATGTATGAAGGCAGGTCGGATAACCGCTATATCCGGATGGTCAGGGATGCGGTAAAGATCCCGGTCATCGGCAACGGTGATATCCGTACAGTCGAAGATATGCACAGGATGTTTACGGAGACAGGCTGCGATGCCGTGATGGTCGGCAGGGGACTGCTTGGAAGACCGTATTTCCTGCAGGAACTGAGGGCTTCTCTGCATGGGGAAACGACGGCACCGGTAAATGCCGATCAGAAGATCGATCTCTGTCTGGAATATACAAGAGAGCTATGCGCATATGAAGGGGAAATGATCGCGATCCGGATGATGCGCGGAATGGCCCAGTGGTATATCGCCGGCATGCCGTATTCGGCTTCTGTAAAGAACAGGATATCAATGGTATCGGCATATGACGAACTGGCGGAAGTCCTCGAGGAATACCGCAGGAAACTGAAGGAGAGGGAAGATGAAGCGTAAGACGTTACTGACAGTACTGATGACACTGGTGCTCTGTGCCTGTACAGCGAAGAGCTATGTGATCGGGGAGACTGTTGCCATCGAAGATCTGAACAGTTTTGTCTGTATTCAGGAGTCCTTTACCGAAGCGGAGAATCATTCCTTCAGGATCTACAGGACCAGTGACGGTATTCAGATGATGGCGATCTACAGCGAAGACGGACAGACATCGTCCGCCCATCCGGTGCTGCTTACGGAAACAGACTGGCAGAAGCTGACCGGCTTTTTCAAAGGCAGGACACAGCGGGCAGTCAAACGCGGCATTACCCTGATCGGAACACTGGCGGACAGTTCGACACGGAGCGTGGAATTCGGCTGGGATGATCTGAAGTATGAAGCAGACTGGGAGATCGAACTGACGGAGGAAGAGTATCAGCAGCTCTATGACCTGCTGGTCGGGTTTGTAAGGTAATATATGACGGCGGAGCTGAAGCGGGAGATCACAGCGGTATTTGCGGAGATCCTGGAGGAGGAGCTTCGCTGTTTTCGCGATACTCTGAGAGAAGACCTGGCTGCTGCAGAAGACGGGGATTTCAGACACGAAGAGGAAGACGGACAGCTGCTCAGTCATGTACGGACAAGACTGGCGGAAGTCATCGCCGACAGAGAGAAACGGGAGATGTTTGTCAGGGGAACCGAGGTCTTTGGAAGTACGGTACAGCAGCTGGAAGTCATGGAAAACGAATTCCTCGCCTGTTTTGACATAACGCCATCAGAATACGAGGAAAGAGCCGCAGATATGTATGAACAGTCTCTGCAGAGGGTCTATGCGGAATACCGGCGGGGCTATTATGACCGGGAAACACCGGATGGTTTCCAGGACGGAGAGAGACTGCAGAGGTTCCGGGAGGGATTGCTTGCTTCCTGCCGGAGACATGCCGGGATCCTGCTTGAAGGCAAGGAGAAACTGAACGCTTCGGGAAGGATCTATGCCGATACCGAAACGGTGATCAAAGAAGTCATTGACCGCTATCTGAACATGGTATACAGGGATTCCCTGCGGCTGATCACAGTGCGTGAGACAAGGGAGAAATACCGTATCATGTGTGAGGCTGTCATAAAGCAGCGTGATGATGGCAGACTCTATGCGGGGCACCTGTACAGCCTGTATTACCGGGCCGTGACCGGGGAGTATGACTATACGCTGATGCCGAGGGTCATGACCATGCGTCAGCGGGAGATCATGGGAGGAGTATTAAGAAACTGACATGAGGATCATTCTTTCACCGACAAAGAAGATGAAAAGAGACAGTGATGACTTTCTGCCTGAGAGTATGCCTGTTTATCTCGAGAAGACACAGAGGATCCTGGAGACGCTGAGAGCTATGGATGCACAGGCTCTGCAGAAGCTCTGGGCATGCAACGACAGGATCGCTGCTGAGAATCTGGAGAGACTGCGGGTCATGGATCTGCAGAGGGATCTTTCTCCGGCTTTGTTCTCCTACGAGGGATTGGCCTTTAAATACCTTTCTCCGGGTTCTTTTACTGATGATGCACTGGATTACATCCGCAGTGAACTTTGCGTGATTTCGGGCTTCTACGGCGTCCTGAGACCGTTTGACGGTATTACTCCGTACCGACTGGAGATGCAGGCACGTTTATCGGTAAACGGCAGTAAGGATCTCTATGACTACTGGGGAAAGGATATCGCTGAAGAAGTATGCAGAGGAAGGGATACTGTTATTGATCTGGCTTCGAAGGAGTACTCGCTAACCGTAAGAGATCACCTGCCTGCAGGTACACGGATCATTGAGATCATCTTTGCGGAAGAAAACAGCGGGAAGCTGATCACCAAGGGAACGATGGCCAAGATGGCAAGAGGTGAGATGACAAGATATATCGCAGAGGAACAGATCGAAGATCCACAGAAGCTGAAACAGTTTGCGATGCACTATCACTATGCCGAAGAATATTCTGACAGAGAGCACATGGTCTTTCTGTATGAGAAAAAGAAGAGGGAGGAAGACTGGTAATGAAGATCACGGTATTTCTTGGATCCCGGTACGGAAATGACGGGAAGTATACAGAACTTGCAGAAGCGATCGGTACGATGATCGCAGAACATGGACATACACTGATCTACGGCGGAGCTTCCAACGGACTGATGGGAGTCCTGGCAGACAGCGCCCTGAAGCATAACGGAACCGTGATCGGTATCATTACCGAACTGCTCAAGGGCAGAGAGATCGATCATCACGGGCTCAGCAGCCTGACTGTCACAAAGACAATGGCGGAGAGAAAGGAACTGCTGATTCAGGAAGGGGATATGTATATTGCCCTGCCGGGAGGGATCGGTACGTTAGAAGAAGCAGTCGACGTGATCAGTACACTGCGTACACATAAGTCTTCAAAAAAACTGCTGCTGATGAATACTGACGGCTTCTACGAGCCGTTACGTGAACTGCTTGGCAGGATGTGTGAGGAAGGCTTCCTGAGTCCCGGGGAGATATCCTCCGTGTGCTTTGTCAGGGATACGGAAGAACTGCAGACGTACCTGCAGTGAATATCCGGAATGAGAGAGTAAGCGGCTGCCTGGATGCACGGAAAGGATCAGCAGGAAAGGCGTTCTGGTTCACTCATGGTATACTTAATCAGTATGAAGAGGAGTAACAAAGTATTATGAGTTCCGCAAATAATCAGGATGCGCGCAGTCAGCTGATCGTGCGCACGAGTATTATCAGTATCGTGACGAATATTCTTCTGGCAGGTTTCAAGGCAGCCGTAGGACTGCTGGCAAATTCGATTGCTGTTGTTCTCGATGCTGTAAACAATCTGTCAGACGCATTATCCTCGATCATTACGATCGTCGGCACAAAGCTGGCAGGCAAGAAACCCGACAAGAAACATCCGCTCGGCTACGGACGTATTGAGTATATGAGTGCGCTGGTCGTGGCCGGTCTTGTCCTGTACGCAGGTATTACCGCCCTGACCGAAAGTATCGACAAGATCTTTCATCCGCAGGCTGCCGACTACAGCAATGTCTCACTGCTGATCATCATCGTCGCTGTCGGCGTGAAGATCGTTCTCGGCACATATGTGAAGAAACAGGGAGAGAAGGTCAATTCGGGATCGCTGATCGCCTCCGGTGATGATGCGAGATTCGACGCCGTCATGAGCTTCGGTGTCTTCGTGACAGCTTTGATCGCCCGCTTTACAGGCATCTCTCTTGAGGCATATATCGGTGTCTTCATCGCCGGCATGATCATCAAGGCAGGCCTGGAGATGATGGGGGATACACTGGATGATATCCTCGGCAAGCGCAATGATCCGGAATTTGTGCGTGAAATCAAGAAAACGATCGCGTCTGATCCTGACGTACACGGAGCCTATGACCTGATCCTGCACAGCTACGGACCGGACAGGACGATTGGTTCCGTACATGTTGAAGTGCCGGATACGATGACAGCGGAAGAGATCGACCGCATGACAAGACGCGTGACAGAAAACGTGATAAAGGAACACGGCATCATCCTGACCGGTATCGGTATCTATGCTGAGAATACAAAGAATGATGAAACTGCACGAATCCGCACAAAGATCACAGAGACCGTCATGAAACATGACAAGGTACTGCAGCTCCATGGCTTCTATGCAGATCTGGAGAAGAAGTACATCAACTTCGATGTGATCATCGACTATGCGGCAGACAACCGCGAAGAACTGTTTGCTGAGATCGTAAAGGAAGTAAAGGCACTGTTCCCTGACTACGAGATCCATCCGGTCATGGATATAGATATTTAAAAACGGTCCTCAAAGGAGAACCGTACAGACAGGCAGAGATGCCTGTTTTGTTTAGAACAGACGTTCGGCAATGAACATCAGAGCCGGCAGTGTGACAAGGCACAGCACCGTGGATACACATACATGTTCAACTGCTTCCGTATAATCACAGCCGTAATTCTGAGCAAAGATCGCAACATTGGAACCGACCGGTGCGGCAGCACTGATCAGTACAGCAAGCTTGGTCATCGTGGTGCCAAACGGCAGCAGCCATACCACCAGCAGCGAGATCAGCGGCACAATGACCAGCCGGAACAGACACACGACATATGTGCCAGTCTTCTTTAACATGGCAAGCAGATCGGACTGTGCCAGGTAGATGCCGGAGATGATCATGGCCAGCGGTGTGTTCATGGCTGTGATCGTCGTCAGAATACTGCGGACTGTCTGCGGCACCGGAATCTGTACCGTAAAGATCACGAGACCGATGATCACTGCAATCACGATAGGCATGGCTATGATCTTCTTCGGCTGTATATATGACGGATCTTTCGTCATCATGTATACACCGACGGTCCACTGCAGTACATTGACGAGAATGACCATCGTGGAAATACTGAAGACAGCCTGCGGACCGAGTGTAGCACTGACCAGCGGAATGCCGATAAACCCACAGTTGGAGAATGTTGAAGAAAAAGCAGCGACCGGATCCTTCTTCTCGAAGACGATCCAGGAGATCACCAGCGCAATGATCATGCATACCAGTGCGATCAGTGAGGAATCAATGAACTCGGTAACTTTCTCAGCCGTTCTCTCCACACAGAAGTTATTGATAATAACAGAGGGAAGCACAAGAAACAGCAGGAGTTTTCCGAGATCCTTGGAGCCCTGATCACTGACGAGTTTTTTTCTGTAGAAGATGAAGCCGATACCCATCAGTACAAACATCACAATGATCTGCTTAAATAGTAAACCTGTAATACCCATAAGATCCCCCTTTCCGTAATGTAATCATAGTACCATAAAAAACCGTGCTCTTATCTGAAAACACGGTTTCCTTGTACAGATTCACATTTCTATTTCTTCGGCGGATTCGGGTATGCCCGGCGGTAGGGCTTTTCCAGATCTCTGTTGAAGATCAGATCCACGTTGTAGTTGATCGCAGTGCCTTTCCAGTAGCTTCGGCGGGTGACGGGATCATTGCGGCGGTAGGCGATTGCCTCGGCAGGACGGTTTTCAAACGGGTTCAGCAGGTAGGAAGTAGAGCCGACATCCAGGTCTCCTTCGATGCCTGCCATGACTCTGTCACAGTTCTCAATGAAGTATTTCAGGATATCCGCATGTACAGGACCGCCATTATGCGGAGCACAGATCATGTCGAATTCATCTCTGCGCGAATACAGGTATACCATGTTATCTCGGAAGGTCTCTACGGGGATATTCCACATGTTGATCTGTCCGGGATCGATCTCATCACCGGTAAACAGGATACCGGCAGTTCTGTCCAGAAACAGAAGACTGCTCGGGGCATGACAGGGAGTGATGCCGATCACTTCGATCTCTCTGTTTCCAAGATCGATCACATCCCCGGGATGGATGACCGTACCGGGATTCTCTGAGATATGACAGTTACCCAGAAGATCCGGCTTGATCCGTCCCGAGGCACGCATTTCCTGAAGGTCCTTCTGACACTGTTCGGACATGTATATCGTACAGTCGTCAAACAGATAGTTGGCATACGTATGATCATTATGAGAGTGGGTGTTGGCTGCAAGCAGCGGCTTGTCCGTGACATTCTCCTCAATAAATCTGCGGACATCAAACGGCGTATCCGTAGGATCGATGACCAGAGCGTATTTCTCACCAACACAGACATATACACGAGGTGTTTCATTGCCGCTGGGATTGTAGGGCAGGATCACCCAGGTATCCGGCTTGGCAAGACGCAGATCAAACTGCTTGTTGTTGGGGTATGTGCTGACCTTGCGCATGATCTCTTTCTTCAGCGCGGTCATGAATTCGGGACTTGTGTCTATCATGGCATCCTCCTGACAGTTGTATAATGCAATTATAAATGATACAGGAGAACTGTGAAAGAAAAAGATCACCGCGAAGGTGATCTAGTGATAATCATTTACATCGTATGCCGGCAATCCCCAGAACGAGAGATTTGTCTGCAGGTCTGCTTTACGGATAAACTCTGCATAGAGAAAGTCCGGATTCCCGGCGATATCTTCCCTGGCGTTCAGATATCCTTTCTGCAGAGGTTCCCAAAGATGCAGAGCTTCCAGCAGTTCACGGTATTCTTCCGGGTTGAAGGTGTCCTCATAGAAGTTCAGCTGATAATGCACAAGTGTCTGCTCAGATCCCTTGCGGACGGTATATCCGCTCGTATTTGACTGCGGGTCCCATTCCGGATAATCAAACAGCAGGGGTTCACCGATCAGGGTTGCGTTATCTTTCCGATGGATCATCAGGATACGCAGGGCACTGACTTTCCCGCTCTTTTCGGGATCGAGATATACCCTGATACTTCCGGTATTATCCATGTGCCAGTCAATGCCGTACTCCCTGTCAAACATACCCTCCGGCTTCATCCTGTCAAGATCGAGATCAGCCCGGTGATAGCTCTCTTCACCGTCTGTCATGATTCTCTGCCAGGCAAACTGCGTATCTTCCTTCAGCGTCTCAGGCTTGACGTATATACAGCCTTTACGGGCATTGTAGTACCTGTACAGGCCTGCTTCTTCCAGGGCTGAGGCATTGCCCTCATAGTCGTATTTCCCGGCAAATGCGTATGTTTCTGTTTCTGCTGAAGCGCCTGAGCTCTGCAGGGTCAGGATACATCTCGACGGTTTTCCGTAGGTAATGATCAGCGTGCCCTCCGGTGATGTCCACGAATACTGCTCAGAGATGTAAAGGGGAAGACCGTTTACTGCTGCCCCGTTAGAGGTAAACCATGCGATAAGAAAGATCAGCAGTACGATGACAGCTGTGAGTATGCCGGCAGAGATCTTACGTATGATAAGCAGTTTATTCATTGGGTACTACTCCCTGCATATATCATACCATGGGGGGGTAAAAAGGAACCCCGCAGGGTTCCTCTTTGTTATTCAACTGTAAACTCAGGACTGAGATCTTCACCGTTGGAGGCGATGACCTTCTTGTACCAGTAGAAGGAGTCTTTTCTGTATCTGTCCAGTGTACGGATATCGAAGTCATCACGGTCGACATAGATGAAGCCGTAACGCTTTCTGATACCCTCATGGGTAGATACCAGATCGACTGCCGACCACGGGCAGTAACCAATCATCTCGACACCGTCACTGATCGCCTGATGCATCTGCTCAATGTGCTTGGCAAGATACTCAATACGGTAGGGGTCATGGACACGGCCGTCTTCTTCCAGCTTGTCATATGCGCCTAGACCGTTCTCGGTGATCACGATCGGCAGACGGTAGCGGGAATAGACTTCACGCAGGGTAGCTCTGAAGCCGATAGGATCGATCTCCCAGCCGAACTGCGATTTCTGCAGATTCGGATTCGGGAAAGTCTTGGCCATACCAGTGATACCCTTGCTGGACTGCTGATCGCCGCCCTCTACGACCGTACCGTCATCTGCTTCAACAGTAGCGGTATTGTAGTAGTTGAAGGCAATGAAGTCAGGATGTCCGTTGGCTAATGCTTCGGCATCACCCGGAGCAAACGTCGGAAGGGCATCATGTTCCTCAAGATAGGACCATACGATATTGTTGTACTTACCGTATACAGCCATATCGAGATACAGCCAGTTGCGCACAGCATTGAAGTTCTGGGCAGCGATCATATCCTCAGGTTTGCATGTTGCAGGATAGACCAGAGAGATATTCGGTGCCGGACCGATCTTTGCACCCGGTAACATCTCATGGCATAAAGCCATGGCCTTGGCCTGTGCCACCAGCATGTGATGATTCTGCTGGTAGATCTCCTTCAGAACATTCTTTGTGTCCTTGGGAAGGACCATCGTACCGATCATCGGACCAACCAGCGTTAACATGTTCTGCTCGTTGATCGTCAGCCAGTACTTGACTCTGTCACCGTAGTTTTCAAACATGACTCTGGCAAACTCCAGGAACCAGTCGACAGACTCGGGATTGGACCAGGAACCGCGTTCGTCAAGCGCAGCCGGCATGTCGAAGTGGAACATCGTTACCAGCGGTACCATGTCATACTTCAGACATTCGTTGATCACATTGTTGTAATACTCAATACCTTTGGGGTTGATCTCACCTGTTCCCTTGGGAAGAATACGTGACCAGGCGATGGAGAAACGGTATACCTTGAAGCCCATCTCTGCCATCAGGGCGATATCTTCCTTGTAGCGGTGATACTGATCGGCACAGATATCCAGTTCGGAAGTACCTTCCGGTACTTTCTTGACATCCTGGCAGGAGGGTCCCTTACCATCGATCAGGTTGGCTCCCTCTACCTGATAGGCAGATGTGGAAGCACCCCAGAGGAAATCTTTGGGAAACGGTTTCAGTGTTGTATGCCGCATATTTGACCTTTCTAGAACAGACCGGAGATACGTCCGTTTTCATCAACATCGATCTTTTCCGCTGCAGGTACCTTGGGCAGACCGGGCATCGTCATGATGTCACCTGTGAGTGCTACCAGGAAGCCGGCACCGGCACTGATCTTGATGTTTCTGACCGTGATGCGGAAGTTCTTCGGCGCACCAAGCAGGGATGCGTTGTCAGAGAAGGAATACTGTGTCTTGGCAACACAGATCGGCAGGTTGCCGTAACCGAGTTCGGTCAGTTCCTTTGCCTGTCTCTTTGCGGCAGGTGTATAGTCTACACCATCCGCATGATAGATCTTTGTGGCAATTGCATTCAGCTTGTTTTCGATCGTATCCTCTGTATCGTAGGAGAAGCTGAAGTCATTCGGTTCTTCACAGAGACGGACAACTTCTTCTGCCAGAGCCTTGCCGCCCTCACTGCCTTTCTCCCAGACTTCACTCAGCGCAACGTTGATACCGAGCTCACGGCACTTGTTTTCAACGAGTTCAAGCTCAGCCTTGGTATCGGTAACGAATGCGTTGATGGCAACGACACACGGCAGTTTGTATACATTCTTGATGTTGGAGATATGCTGCAGGAGGTTCGGCAGACCCTTCTCGAGAGCTTCGAGATTCTCTGTGCTCAGGGTATCCTTGGCAGCACCGCCATGGAGCTTCAGGGCTCTGACAGTCGCAACGATAACGACTGCAGAAGGTCTCAGACCCGCCAGCCGGCACTTGATGTCGAGGAACTTCTCGGCACCGAGGTCAGCACCGAAGCCGGCTTCCGTAACAGCGTAGTCACCAAGACGCATCGCGATCTTCGTAGCCATGACGGAGTTGCATCCGTGGGCGATATTTGCGAACGGACCGCCGTGGATGAAGGCCGGTGTGCCTTCCAGTGTCTGTACGAGGTTAGGCTTCAGGGCATCCTTTAACAGTGCTGTCATGGCGCCTTCTGCCTTCAGGTCATGGGCTGTAACAGGCTTGCCGCTGCGGTCATAGGCGACAACGACTCTGGCCAGACGTGCCTTCAGATCTGGAATGTCAGAAGCCAGGCACAGAACAGCCATGATCTCGGAAGCGACCGTGATGTCAAAGCCGTCTTCTCTCGGGAAGCCGTTGGAACGTCCGCCGAGACCGTCAACGATATTTCTGAGCTGACGGTCATTCATGTCGACAGCTCTTCTCCAGACGATCTTTCTGGTATCGATATTCAGGCTGTTGCCCTGATGGATATGGTTGTCCAGCATAGCCGCAAGCAGGTTGTTGGCAGCACCGATCGCATGGAAGTCACCGGTAAAGTGCAGGTTGATATCTTCCATCGGTACGACCTGGGCATGACCGCCGCCGGCAGCACCGCCCTTAACACCGAAGACAGGACCGAGAGAAGGTTCTCTCAGGGCAACGATAACATTCTTGCCGATCGCCTTCAGACCATCCGCAAGACCGATCGTTGTTGTTGTCTTACCTTCACCGGCAGCCGTAGGGTTGATCGCTGTGACCAGGATCAGCTTACCGTCCTTACCCGGTTTTTCCTTCAGAATACGGTAATCGATCTTTGCCTTGTACTTACCGTACAGTTCCAGATACTCTTCATCGACGCCTGCCACCTCAGCAATCTGCTGGATCGGTTTCATCTCACAGGCCTGTGCAATTTCAATATCACTTAAATAAGCCATGATGCGTTCCTCCTTGTTTACTTAAAGAATTTAACTGCTGAGCGGAATAAGCCCATTTCATAATTACCCGGTACGTTCCTGTAGAGGTCTTTGCCGATTCTCTCCGAGTGACCCATCTTACCGAGAATACGTCCGTCGGGAGAAGTAATACCCTCTATGGCATGGAAGGAACCGTTGGGGTTGAAATCTGTTAACATCGTCGGATCTCCGTTCAGATCGACATACTGTGTAGCGATCTGTCCGTTTTCTGCCAGTCTCGCGATCAGTTCATCACTGCCGACAAAGCGTCCTTCACCGTGGGAGATCGGCACTTCGATGATATCACCGACATGCATCTCACTCAGCCAGGGCGAGAGATTGCTGGCAACTCTTGTATGGACGATACGGGACTGATGACGTCCGATCGTATTGAACGAGAGAGTAGGGCAGTTTTCATCAGTATCGATGATCTTGCCGTAAGGTACCAGACCAAGTTTGATCAGAGCCTGGAAGCCGTTGCATATACCGAGCATCATACCGCCGCGGACATCCATCAGATCGCCGACAGCGTCTCTGACTTCCGGATTGCGGAAGAAGGCTGTAATGAACTTGGCCGATCCTTCCGGTTCGTCACCGCCGGAGAAACCGCCGGGGATCACGATCATCTGGGCATCTCTGACCTTGCCGGCAAAGAGTTCCACACTCTCTGCTACAGCTGCAGATGACAGGTTGCGGATGATCACATACTCGGCATCGGCACCGGCATCGATCAGGGCTCTGGCTGTGTCATATTCACAGTTCGTGCCGGGGAAGACCGGGATCAGTGCCTTCGGTTTTGCGGTATGGATCAGCGGTGATACCTTAATACCTTCGGTATAGCTGTACTTTTCTGCAGGCTTAGCTGTTTCTTCGGTATGGATCGGATAGACATCCTTCAGTACATCTTCATTGATGCGGAACAGTTCTTCCAGAGACTGGATCTCCCTGCCGATCGAGATGACCTTCTCGTCAGTTGTACGGCCGAGGTAGATACCTTCGCACTCTGTATCAACTTCCGCGATCAGCGCTCCTGGATAAGCCTTATACCAGTCAAGAGAGATATCATCGCAGACAAAGCCGATACTGTTGCCGAAGGTCATCTTCATGATGCCCTCCGCAATACTGTTCTCTACAGCCCAGGCTGCTTTGATATGGCCTTCTTCGCTGAGTTTGTGGAACATATCCCACTGTGTGCTGTCGAAGAAGTATACACCGTGTCCTGCCTGCTTGAACTCAGGGGAGAGTACTTTCTCCGCCTTGATCGGGGCGATTGCAAACGAGATCAGTGTCGGCGGAACATCCTTGTCGAGGAAGGATCCGGACATGGAGTCCTTACCGCCGATGGCAGCGATCTTCAGTTCCATCTGGGCATCCAGAGCACCGAGCAGGGCAGCGAATGGCTTACCCCAGCGATGAGGTTCCTCACGCAGTCTTTCGAAGAATTCCTGGAAGGTCAGATAGACATCGTTATGGTCGGCACCGGCAGCCACAAGCTTGGCTACAGATGTATATACGGCATTGTAGGCACCCTGATAAGGGTCAATGCACATCTGGTCGGGATCTGCACCCCAGGCCATGACAGAAGCCTGAGAGGTATGCTGGCCAGGCAGTACAGGGAACAGGGCAGACATTGCCTGTGCCGGTGTACTCTGATTCTTACCGCCGAAGGGCATCAGTACGCTCATGGCACCTACAGTGCTGTCGAAGCGTTCCACAAGACCTCTGCGGGAGGCACTCTTGAGGCTTCCGGCAAGACTCAGAAGATCCTGCACGGTGCTCTTGCCGAGTTCACTGCGGTCAGTTTCCTCAACAGCGATATCCGCATGCTTGACGGCACCGTTGGTATTCAGAAAAGCACGGGAGAGATCCGCAATCACCTTGCCCTTCCAGCGCATGACCATGCGCGGAGACTCCGTAACAACAGCGACTCTGTACGCCTCCAGATTCTCTTTTTCGGCTTCGGCGATGAACTTGTCGGCATCTTCGGCAGCGACGACGACAGCCATGCGCTCCTGGGATTCGGAGATCGCAAGCTCCGTACCGTCGAGACCTTCATATTTTTTGCGGACATTGTCCAGTTCGATCTCGAGACCGTCAGCCAGCTCACCGATGGCAACGCTGACACCGCCGGCACCGAAGTCATTGCAGCGCTTGATCAGGCGTGTTACTTCACCGTTGCGGAATAGTCTCTGGATCTTTCTTTCCTCGGGAGCGTTACCTTTCTGTACTTCACTGGCCATCGTCTCGAGGGATTTCAGGTTATGTGTCTTGGATGATCCGGTAGCACCGCCGATACCGTCTCTGCCGGTACGTCCGCCCAGCAGGATGATCACATCACCGGGTTCCGGTCTTTCACGGACAACGTTGTCTGCCTTGGCAGCACCGATAACAGCACCGCACTCCAGACGCTTGGCGATATACCCCTCATGATAGGCTTCGGCGACATGTCCCGTCGCAAGACCGATCTGGTTGCCGTAGGACGAGTATCCTGCGGCTGCCGTCTGGGCAATCTTACGCTGAGGAAGCTTGCCTTCGAGCGTATCTTTCAATGTGGCACGGGGATCACCGCCGCCGGTATAACGCATTGCCTGGTGTACGAATACACGTCCTGACAGGGGATCACGGATACAGCCGCCGATACAGGTGGCAGCACCGCCGAACGGTTCGATCTCGGTCGGGTGGTTATGCGTTTCATTCTTGAACATCAGCAGCCAGTCTTCGTCCTTACCGTCTACTTCTGCTGTTACGTGGATCGAACAGGCATTGATCTCTTCGGATTCATCCAGTTCCGGAAGCTCTCCTCTGCGTTTCAGCACCTTGGCACCGATTGTGGCGAGATCCATCAGTGTCTGCGGTCTCTTTGTGTCCTTGCCGTAGACTTCATCACGCAGACTGAGATACCGGTCATAAGCACCTTTGATCTTCTCGTCGTTAACAGTAATGTTCTCCAGATGCGTAGAGAAGGTCGTATGACGGCAGTGGTCAGACCAGTATGTATCAACGACACGGATCTCGGTGATCGTCGGATCACGTTTCTCCTCATCACGGAAGTATGCCTGCAGGAAGGCCAGATCATCCATGTCCATGGCAAGACCCAGATCTTCAAGCAGAGCTTTTCTGCCTGCTTCATCGAGAGTGATAAAGCCGTTTACCGTATCCACGTGATCGGGCTGCGGATATTCTGCGCGCAGTGTCTCCGGCAGCTCCAGAGAGGCTTCTCTTGTCTCTACGGGGTTGATCACGTAGTGCTTGATCGCGGCGACATCCTCTTCGCTGAGATCACCGTACAGGGCATAGATACGCGCAAAGGCTACCAGCGGACGTTCACCCTGGCTCAGCAGCTGAATGCACTGGGCCGCAGAGTCTGCACGCTGATCAAACTGTCCCGGCTGTGCTTCCACCCCGAAGACAACATCGGCATCTTCCACCTGAGCTTCATCCGTAACGATATCCAGCTGCGGCTCCGAGAAGACTGTATGCTTAGCATATGCAAACAGTTCTTCATCGATGCCCTCAACATCATACCGGTTCAGGATCCTGACTTTCTTCAGGGAAGAGAGCCCAAGAAACGATCTGCAGTCAGACAGAAGACTGCCTGCTTCCGGCGCAAATCCGGGTTTCTTTTCTGCAAATACTCGATATACCATATATTCTCCTATAGAGCTTTACTGCCGATATCCTTACGGCAGTAAGCATTCGCAAATGTGACTTTCTCCGTATTCTCGTATGCTCTGGCAATTGCCTCTTTGAGGTCTTTACCCATGCCGAGAACACCCAGAACTCTGCCGCCGTTGGTGATAAGCTTGCCATCCTTCCATGCGGCACCGGCATAGATCACATTGTCTTTGACCGAATCATCGACCGTGATCTCAAAGCCTTTCTGATACTTTCCGGGATACCCCTGGCTGGCCATGATCACACAGCAGGCAGCACCGTCGGAGAAACGCACATCTTCTGCGCGAAGGGTTCCGTCTGTCGTTTCCTTCATGACCGTGAACAGATCACTCTGCATCAGCGGCAGAACGACCTGTGTCTCGGGATCGCCGAAACGGCAGTTGTATTCAATGACCTTCGGTCCGTCTTTGGTAAGCATCAGACTGAAGTACAGGCATCCCCGGAAGGGTCTGCCTTCCGCTTCCATCGCCCGGATCGTCGGCAGGAAGATCGTACGCATACTGATCTCTGCGATCTCCGGTGTGTAGAAGGGGTTGGGAGCGATCGTACCCATACCGCCGGTATTCAGTCCCTGATCACCGTCCAGAGCACGTTTGTGATCCATGGAGGAGACCATCGGCACCAGTGTCTTACCGTCTGTAAAGGTCAGTACGGAGACTTCCGGTCCGGTCAGGAATTCCTCAATGACGATCGTCTTGCCGGCATCACCGAAGGAACGGTCTGCCATGATCGATCTTACGGCTTTTTCAGCTTCTGTCATCGTTTCGGCGATGATCACGCCCTTGCCAAGGGCGAGACCGTCAGCCTTGATGACGATCGGACATGTCTGCTCATGCAGGTAGGCAAGAGCTTTGTCCATGTCATCAAAGACAGCGTAGTCGGCAGTCGGAATGTTGTATTTATGCATCAGATCCTTGGCAAAGGCCTTACTGGCTTCGATCAGGGCTGCTTTTTTGTCCGGACCGAAGCAGGGGATACCGGCTGCCGTCAGGGCATCAACAGCACCGAGAGCCAGCGGATCATCAGGCGTTACGACCGCATAGTCAATACTGTTCTCACAGGCGAATTTTACCTGCGCATCAATATCCGTGGCAGCGATGGATACACATTCCGCAAGATCGGACATACCGGCATTTCCCGGCAGTACATAGATCTTTGTGATCTCCGGATTCTCACTGAGTTTTTTGATGATCGCATGTTCGCGACCACCGCTGCCGATCACCATCAGCTTCATCGCTGTACCTCAGTGATGGAACAGACGCATGCCTGTGAAGGACATGACGATACCGTACTTGTCTGCAGTCTCGATGACATGATCGTCACGGATGGAACCGCCGGGTTCAGCAATGTAGGCTACACCGGACTTGCGGGCACGCTCTACGTTGTCACCGAACGGGAAGAAGGCATCGGAACCTACGGTCACACCGCTCTGGGTAGCGATCCATGCCTGACGCTCTTCTCTTGTCAGTACTTCCGGCTGGTACTTGAAGACTTTCTGCCACTCACCGTCTCTGAGTACATCATCGTACTCATCGGAGATATAGACATCGATAGCGTTATCTCTGTCAGCTCTGCGGACATTATCCAGGAACGGCAGAGCGAGTACTTTCGGGTTCTGTCTCAGATACCAGTTATCTGCTTTCTGACCGGCAAGTCTAGTGCAGTGGATACGGCTCTGCTGACCGGCACCGACACCGATCGCCTGTCCGTTCTTGACGTAGCATACACTGTTGGACTGTGTATATTTCAGCGTGATCAGGGAAACGATCATATCGATGGCTGCTTCATCTGTCAGTTCCTTATTCTTGGTAACGATGTTGGAGAGCAGTTCTCTGTTGATCTTGAAGTTGTTATGACCCTGTTCAAACGTAATGCCGAAGACATCCTTGTATTCCTGGGGTGCACATTCGTAGTTCTCATCGATCTGTACGACATTGTACTTGCCGCCTTTCTTGGATCTCAGGATCTCCAGAGCTTCCTCCGTATAGGACGGAGCGATGACACCGTCGGATACTTCTGCTTTCAGATAGGCTGCTGTAGCCGCATCACAGGTATCGCTCAGGGCAGCCCAGTCACCGTAGGAGGACAGTCTGTCTGTACCTCTGGCACGGATGTATGCAGAAGCGATCGGGGAGAGCTCGGCATCGGGCTTGACAAAGTAGATCTGTTTTTCGATATCTGTCAGTTCCTTGGCAACAGCTGCACCGGCAGGGGAGACGTGCTTGAAGCTTGCTGCACTGGGCAGTCCTGTCGCTTCCTTGAGCTCCTTGACCAGCTGCCATGAATTCAGCGCATCCAGGAAGTTGATATATCCGGGTTTGCCGTTCAGTACGGTTACCGGCAGTTCACTGCCGTCACGCATGAAGATGCGGGAAGGCTTCTGGTTGGGATTACAGCCGTATTTCAGTTCCAGTTCGTTCATTGTTCAGTCCTCCTTGACATGTTTGTTTAAGATACGTTCTTCGTATTTGCCTGTTTCAATGTCGGTGAATCTGACATAGAGGGAGATCTTGTTGTCGGGATTGAGGTTCTCCCAGAGACAGGATGTAAACTCATCAATATTGCCTTCGATCGTGATCCGTTCCGGTTCGCCGACAAATGTCGGGATCGGGTTTCCATCCGTGACATACGTATGCAGGAAGTGTCCGAGACCGGCTTTCTTCGGGAATTCGAAGGTCTCTCTGACACAGTCGCTGCCTTCGGGGTCTACTGACTTCAGGATCGACATCAGGTAATTGCCTTCGGGTGTGACCATACCGGAGATCCGCGGAGTCCAGTTCGGTCCGTCCGGTTCAAATTCTCTTGTACGCAGAGCTTCTTCAAAGCTCTTTCCCTCAGCGAGGAAATCTCTTACCGTATCCGTCTGGTTGCCGTTGGTAACGATCAGACAGCCGTTATATGCCCGTACAGGATGATAGATGATCAGACTGGGATCACTGACCAGTGAAGGATCAAAGGCTTCCGTACGGATGCCATCCGGTTCTTCGGCAAAGATGCGGTTGCGGCTGTTGACACTGCGGCCCATGATGAAGTAACCGACAGCGTTTGTTTTTCCGTCTGCGCTTGTGCCGATCACGATACCGCGTCCGGGATAAGGGTTGTTCTTCAGTAATTCAGCGATAGAAGCTGTTTCATAGACGTTCATGTTTATTCTCCTTCTGAGATCTTCTTCGCAACGATCTCCGCGGCCATGGGCAGCAGGATCCACTCTGCTTCTTCCATGACTCTCCTCTGTAATACTTCCGGTGTATCTCCGTCCTTGACATCGACAGCTTTCTGCAGAATGATCTTTCCGCCGTCAGGAATCTCATTGACGTAGTGTACGGTAGCACCGGTCACCTTGACACCTTTGGCCAGTGCGGCTTCATGTACCTTGAGACCGTACATGCCCTTGCCGCAGAAGGAAGGGATCAAAGCAGGATGTACATTGATGATGCGTTCAGGCCACTGAGCTGTAAAATCAGCACTCAGGATACTGAGGAAACCGGCAAGGATAATAAAGTCGATCTGATATTCTTTCAGATAGGCTGAGATCTTTGCCTCAAAAGCCTCCTGTGAGCCTTCTTCCTTCCTGTAGGAATATACAGCAGGAATACCGGCATTGCGCGCTCTTTCCAGCGCATAGGCATTCGGGTTGGAGGCGATCACAACACAGATCTCACCATGCGGGATCCTGCCGGCATTCTGTGCATCGATCAGGGCCTGCAGGTTGGTTCCTCCTCCCGATACCAGCACGGCTATACGCGCTGTCATAACAGGATCTTCTCTTCCCCGCGGATGATCTCACCGATCGTATAGGCTTCAATACCGCATGCCTGCAGGGTCCTGAGCGCTTCTTCAGCGGTCTCACGGGATACCGTCATGACCATGCCTACACCCATGTTGAAGGTATTATACATATCTCTTTCGGGGATATCTCCGCGCTTCATGATCAGTTCGAAGATCGGCAGTACACGGATCTTTGTCTTGTCTATCTTTGCACAGAAGCCTTCCGGGATCGCCCGCGGTACATTCTCATAGAAACCGCCGCCGGTAATATGGCTGATACCGTGTACTTCTGCGTGTTTCAGTACTTCCAGGACCGGCTTGACATAGATCTTTGTCGGTGCCAGCAGTGCCTCTCCGAGCGTTGTGCCGAGCTCTTCGACATATTCATTCAGATCGGTATGCTCAACATCAAAGACCTTGCGCACCAGCGAGAAACCGTTGGAATGCACACCGGTGGAGGGCAGGGCGATCAGCACATCTCCCTCCGTGACAGAGGCACTGTCGAGGATATCCTTCTTGTCGATCACACCTACGGCAAAGCCGGCAACGTCGTAGTCATCTGCAGTCATTACACCGGGGTGTTCGGCTGTTTCACCACCGATCAGGGCACATCCGCTCTGGACGCATCCTTCCGCCACACCGGCAACGATATCCGCTACTTTCTGCGGGTCATTCTTGCCGATAGCGATATAATCCAAAAAGAAAAGGGGTTTTGCGCCGCAGCAAATAATGTCATTGACACACATTGCCACGCAGTCTACCCCTATCGTATTATGCTTGTTCAGTAACTGAGCGATACGCAGTTTGGTGCCTACACCATCGGTGCCGGAGACAAACACCGGTTCTTCCATGCCGGAAAGATCCGGTGCAAACAGTCCCCCGAAGCCGCCGAGATCAGAGATGACTCCCGGGATAAATGTTCTCTGTACGTGTTTCTTCATTAAACGTACGCCTTCGTAACCGGCTTCGATATCGACACCGGCTGCAGCGTATGATGCAGAATGGGATTTTGTCATCATCTATTCCTTTCCTGTCCAGCAATAGGTACAGATCTGATCACGGTCAAGTCCGATCGCTTCCAGCAGATCATCAAGATTCTGATAACCCAGAGACGCAAAACCGAGCTCGCTGGCGATCTTATGCACGAGACACTTACCTCTTTCGGTATGTGAATCGGCATACTCTTCGATGTGTTTTTGTCCTTCGTCTCCCTCCAGTTCCTGGATCGTTCTTCTGGCGATCAGGTCCATCTCGGAGTTGTTACGGGCGAAGTTGAGGAATTTGCAGTTATACATGATCGGCGGACATGCCGAACGCATATGTACTTCGGAAGCTCCCGATTCATAAAGGAATTCGACAGTCTCCCGGAGCTGTGTGCCTCTGACGATCGAGTCATCGACAAACAGCAGTTTCTTGTTTTCAATCAGTTCCGATACCGGAATCTGTTTCATCTTGGCTACCTGGTCACGTACTTCCTGGTTGTTGGGCATGAAGGAACGCGGCCATGTCGGTGTATATTTGATGAACGGTCTTGCGAAAGGAACATGCGAAGCATTCGCAAAACCGATGGCGTGAGGAACACCTGAATCCGGGACTCCGGCAACGTAGTCGACCTGCGGCATCGTGCCTTCTTCCATCTCTCGTCTGGCCATCCTCTCACCGTTGCGGTAGCGCATCAGTTCGACATTGACACCTTCGTAATTGGAGTTGGGATATCCGTAATAGGACCACAGAAAAGCACAGATCTTCATCTGTCCGCGGCGCGGAGAGAGCACCTGAAAACCATCTGCCGTGAGTTTAACGATCTCACCGGGTCCTAATTCATAGAAATCCTTGTATCCCAGTTTCTGATAGGCAAAAGACTCAAAAGACACGCAGTATCCTTCGTCATCTTTACCAACCAGTGCCGGCAGTCTTCCGTCCCTGTCACGGGAAACGATCAGTTCATCATTTTCAGTCATGATCATGATCATCATGGAACCGATGATCTTTTCCTGGACACTGAGGATACCGCTGACGATATCATCTTCTTTATTAATTATAGCAGCAGTAAGCTCGGTCATGTTTATCGAGCCGTTGCTTTTGGCCATGAACTGCTGCCCCTGAGATGAAAAATGCTCACTGATGAGCTCATCGACATTACTGATGAGACCTACCGTGGTGATCGCATACAGGCCGAGGTGTGATCTTACCAGCAAAGGCTGGGGATCAGCATCGCTGATGCAGCCGATCCCGATATTGCCTTTGAAGTCCTTCAGATCATTCTCAAACTTGGTGCGGAAAGGTGAATTGTTGATGTGATGGATCTGCCTGTGAAATCCGGTATCCCGGTCATGGAAGGCAAGTCCTGCCTGTCTGGTGCCGAGATGAGAATGATAGTCCACACCGAAGAATGTATCTAATACAACATCCCGGTGTGAAACTGCACCGAAGAATCCACCCATAGATTACTTGAAGAACAGTTCGGACAGAGTCATCGGCTGGATGTATTCTCCGTCCTTGTAGACGCGCATGTTTCCGGAAGCAATCTCGTCGATCAGCATGACTTCACCGTTAGCGTCATAGCCGTATTCAAACTTAATGTCGTAGAGTTCCATACCGCGGGCTGCCATCTCATCGGCAACGATCTTCGTGATCTGCTTTGTCATCTCTTCGATCTTGTCATACTGTTCGGGTGTCATGACACCGAGTACTGCCAGACCTTCCTTGGTGACCAGGGGATCGCCCTTGGCATCGTTCTTGAATGTCATTTCAACGTAGGAGGGCAGTTTCTGTCCTTCTTCGCAGTATTCGCCATAGCGTCTGAAGAAGCTTCCGACAGCTCTGTCACGGCAGATCACTTCCAGGCCTTTGCCGAATACCTTGGCCGGAAGAACTTCCATTGTGGTATCCTCGAGATTTGCAGAAACGAAGTGAGTACGAATGCCCGCTGCGTTGATCTTCTCGAAGAAATAGATCGACATGCGCAGGTTGACATCACCGACGCCTTCGATAGTCAGACCAACTTCGTTCATTCCCGGATCAAATACACCGTCCTTGCCGGTAACATCGTCTTTGAACTTCAGCAGGTAATGACCGTTGTCCATTTCATAAACATTCTTTGTCTTTCCAGTGTAAACTAATTTCATTTGTACTCTCCTTCTCTTACTTATATCTCTCGCGGATCTCACGATCTGCGCTGAGAACTGCCTGACGGCCTGCCTCTCTTGTCTCGGCAAGCTTCTTTGCGAGTTCTTCCTCATAGACGGACATGATCTCTACAGCCAGGATCGCCGCATTCTTGGCACCGTCGATCGCTACCGTAGCAACCGGGATGCCGCTCGGCATCATGACTGTGGACAGCAGCGCGTCCGTACCGTCGGAACCGGAAGAACGGCAGGGGATGCCGATGACCGGTAACGTCGTATTGGCGGCGAGGGCTCCGGCCAGGTGTGCTGCCATGCCTGCGGCCGCGATCAGAACAGAAAAACCGCTCTCTCTGGCCGATTCAGCGAACTCTTTCGCCTCCTGCGGACATCGATGAGCGGATAAAACGCGTACTTCAAACGGCACCCCGTACTCCTTTAAGATACCGATTGCTTTTTCGACTGTAGGAAGATCACTGGTGCTTCCCATCACGATGCCAACCTTTTTCATAAACTTCCTCCTGAAAACGCTTCAAAATCAAGTATGCCCAGGCGGTCGGCCTATCCACATACGGTTCCCTGTGGTTATTCCACTTCCGCCAGTTGCCGTACGTATGATGATACGTTGACATTTTACAAGAGGTATACCCTCAAGTCAATCAATGTTTCCCAATGATTCCTTGATATGTTATAAAATTCCGTAACAGCGGAAATACGCAACAGTGAGAATGGATGTCCGTGTATTATATCTTTATTTTATTATTCTGACTTATATAAAGCTGTGCTATGATGCGGGAGATGAAGACCGTACTGTATTTGTTTGTGATTTTGTCTCTTCTGTATCTGCTGATGATCATGCCCGGCATGCGCAGACATCCTTTTCTTCAGGCTTTTGCCGGCAGGATGATCGCCCACAGAGGTCTGTATGACAATGCATCGGAAGCACCGGAAAACTCTCTCAGAGCCTTCTCTCTGGCTGTACAGGAGGACTGCGGCATAGAGCTTGACGTACAGCTGAGCAAAGATGATCAGGTCGTGGTATTCCATGATGACAGCTGTGCAAGGATACTTCGTGATCAGAACGGAGAACCTGTGCAGGGGAGGATATCTTCCTATACATATCAGGAGCTGCAGGCATTTCATCTGCTGGAGAGTGAAGAGAAGATCCCGCTGTTTGCGGATGTCCTGAAGCTGATCGGCGGAAAGGTGCCGCTGATCACCGAGATCAAGGCTGAGACCGATCTGCCGTACGAAAAGACCTGCCGGCTGACCGACGAACTGCTTCAGGCATATACCGGCATATACTGCGTAGAGTCGTTTAATCCCTTTGCGGTGTACTGGTATCGGAAGAACCGTCCGCAGATCATGCGCGGACAGCTCTCGTCAGCCTTCTGGGCGGAGAATGCAAAGCAGCGCAAACCGCTCTATTATGCGCTTGGATACCTGCTTTTCAACTTCCTGACAAAGCCTGATTTTATCGCCTATGACTGCCGGTACAGAAAGAATATGTCACGCTGCATCTGCCGCAGACTGTTCGGAAATACTGCTGTCGCATATACTGTGAAAAGCAGTGAAGAACAGAAAGAGGTGTGCCGGGATTTCGACGTGCTGATCTTTGACTCCTACCATCCGGAGGGTACGTATTTCCGACCGTAAAAAAGTTTCGGTATTTTTCCCGGGGAAATAAAAAAGCCTTTTTCCACATGGAAAAAGGGCTTTTAAAATGGAAATGGTTGGATTTCAAATCATTTCCCGTACATGTGAAAAAATAAGCGTGTTTTGCCTGTTGACTGCAGAAAAATCTGTCGTATTATAGTCTTGCACGGCAAAAGGTTGAACTTCCAACTATTGACAAAAACAGTGTCGTCAGAGAGAGAACAAGGAGCGGAAAAATGGCTGCCAACAGAAATTATTTAACGAATATTTCCGTACTGTACCGCAACACGCAGAAGTTTTTCGATAAAGTGCTTTCCCGGTATGATGTCGGTTCCGGGCAGCTTCTTTCTCTCTTTTTTATCAATGAACATGAAGGTATAACGATGCAGGAACTTGCCCAGAGCGGCGAAGTTGACAAGGGCACCGTTACCAAGAGCATACAGCGTCTGATCGAGCAGGGCTATGTACAGGCGCGTACGGATGATAATGACCGCAGGATCAAGCGTTTATATACGACGGAGAAGGTCGCGGAAGTGATGAAGTCTCTCTATGAGTACCGCAAGGAACTGCGCAGCAAGCTTTCGACAGGGCTTGACTTTGAGGCTTTCGAGGCACTGCTAGATGCGGTCACGGAGAATTCCCGGGCAAATTCTGAGCCGGAAGAGAGGTATCCGAGAATACGGATCGCCGGACTGCAGAAGATGACCCTGCTGGATTATCCGGGAAAGGTAGCGGCGGGGATCTTCACTTCCGGATGTAACTTCAAGTGTCCGTACTGCCATAATCGCGATCTGGTCTTCGTTCCGGATAATTACGAATTCTACCAGCCGGAAGAAGTTCTTTCCTACCTGGAGAAACGTAAGGGCATCCTGGACGGGGTCTGCATCAGCGGAGGCGAACCGCTGATTCAGGAGAATCTCATCGAGTTTATCGCGGAGATCAAAAATCTCGGATATCTGGTCAAGCTGGATACCAACGGGAACCGTCCCGAACGGTTAAAGGAGCTGTGTGAAACCGGCATGATCGACTATGTGGCGATGGATGTGAAAAACCGTCCGGACAAATACGCGATGACCGTCGGCCTGAATAACGAAGTATTCAAACTGGAGAATATCCGGGAATCCATAGCATATCTGATGGCATCGGATGTCGATTACGAGTTCCGCACGACGGTGGTGAAGGAACTGCACGATGCGGATGATATTGCGGAAATAGCACGCTGGATCAGAGGCGCAAGGCACTTCTACCTGCAGCAGTATACGGAGAGTGACAATGTGATCCAGAAAGGCTTCCACGCCTATACCGCAGATGAAATGAGAGAGTTATGCCGGATCGCACAGGAATATGTGCCGGCGGCAGAGATAAGGGGAGTTAAAGAGGGGTAAGAAATCATGTACAGAGTAATTAAAAGAGACGGTTCTGTTGTAGACTTCGATTTAAGCAAGATCACAAGAGCGATCCAGAAGGCGTTTGATGCGTGTGAGCGCGGGTATACCCAGAGTGTTCTGGATCTGATTTCACTGCGTGTGACCAGTGATTTTGAGGCGAAGATCAAAAAAGGTGAGATCGGTGTTGAAGAGATTCAGGACTCCGTGGAGAAGGTGCTGAGTGAAGCGGGATATTACGATGTTGCGAAAGCATATATTCTGTACCGCAGACAGCGTGAGAATGTCAGAAACATCAAGGAAACGACGCTGGACTATCAGAAGATCGTCGATGATTATCTGGATGCGCTTGACTGGCGTGTCAAGGAAAACAGTACCGTTACATATTCGGTCGGCGGTCTGATCCTTTCCAACTCCGGTGCGATCACGGCCAACTACTGGCTGAGCAAGATCTATGATGATGAGATCAGCAATGCGCACAGAAATGCGGATATCCACATTCATGATCTGAGCATGTTAACGGGTTACTGTGCAGGCTGGAGCCTGAAGCAGCTGA
>DFIS01000021.1:0-5530 GCA_002372175.1 Solobacterium sp. UBA3691 | reverse complement strand
ATGCAGAATGAATGGGCAGGCGCACAGGCGTTCTCCAGTTTTGATACCTATCTGGCACCGTTTGTCAAAGCAGATCACTTATCCTACGAAGAAGTAAAACAGGATATTCAGTCCTTTATCTACGGTGTGAATACCCCGAGCAGATGGGGCACACAGGCTCCCTTTACCAACGTTACTCTGGACTGGACGGTTCCCAATGACCTGGCTGAGCTTCCGGCGATCGTCGGCGGCAAGGAGATGGACTTCAAGTACAAGGACTGCAAGCCTGAGATGGATATGATCAACAAGGCTTTCATTGAGATCATGATCGAGGGTGATGCCAACGGCAGAGGCTTCCAGTATCCGATCCCTACATACTCTATTACCAGAGACTTTGACTGGTCCGATACAGAGAACAACCGTCTGCTGTTTGAGATGACAGCCAAGTACGGCACACCGTATTTCTCCAACTATGTCAACAGCGATATGGAACCGAGTGATGTCCGTTCCATGTGCTGCCGTCTGCGTCTGGATCTGCGTGAGCTGAGAAAGAAGTCCGGCGGTTTCTTCGGCAGCGGCGAGAGCACCGGTTCAGTCGGTGTTGTCACCATCAACATGCCGAGAATTGCTTACCTGGCAGAAACACCGGAAGAATTCTACAAACGTCTGGATAAGATCATGGATCTGTCTGCGCGTTCTCTGAAGATCAAGAGAGATGTCATCACCAAGCTTCTGGATGCAGGTCTGTATCCGTATACGAAGAGATATCTCGGCACATTTGCCAATCACTTCAGCACGATCGGTCTTGTCGGAATGAATGAAGTAGGACTGAATGCACGCTGGCTGCGTCAGGATCTGACCCACAAGGCTGCTCAGGACTTCACCGTTGAAGTTCTGAATCACATGCGTGAGAGATTATCGGATTATCAGGAAAAGTACGGAGATCTCTACAATCTGGAAGCGACACCGGCAGAGAGCACAAGCTACCGTCTGGCCAAGCATGATACTGAGAAATTCCCGGATATCATCACTGCCAACATGTCCGGTACACCGTACTACACGAACTCCAGCCATCTGCCGGTAGGATATACTGACGATATCTTCAGTGCTCTGGATATTGAAGATCAGTTCCAGACGCTCTATACTTCCGGCACCGTATTCCATGCCTTCCTGGGTGAGAGATTGACTGACTGGAAATCCGCATCCATGCTGGTGCGCAAGATCGCTGAGAATTATAAGCTGCCGTATTATACGATGAGTCCTACGTATTCCGTATGTGCTGATGATGGTTATATCGTCGGCGAGGTCTGGAAGTGTCCGAAGTGCGGCAAGGAGACCGAAGTATACTCAAGAATTACCGGTTACTATCGGCCGGTGAAGAACTGGAATGCCGGTAAGTCTCAGGAATTCAAGGACCGCCGTACCTATGTGGTCGAAGAGATGTCCCCGGATACAAAAAAAGCAGATTCGTCAGCGAAAAAACAGCTTAACGTTGTACGTGAGGAAAATGCCGGACAGCAGACAGTCAGATTAGAACCTCAGGCGGCTGCTGAAGAGAAACCGAAAACCTATGAGATGAAGGGTCTGGCGGACGCAATTCCGACAATATACGTCAAGGATCACTGCCCCAAGTGCAAAGGCGCAGAACAGCGTTTCAGGATCGCAAACATCAAGTTTGAGACCGTCAACTGTTCTGAAAACATGGATATTGCCCGTAAGCTTGGCATTACCCAGACGCCGACCATCATCGATCCCAACGGAACGAGATATGTCGGTGATACGGCGGCAGCAGATTGGATCAAGGCGCATAAGTCGCTTAACTGATTGAACAGATAGAACCATGCGTGATATGCATGGTTCTCTTATCCATAGAAGGAGAACGGACATGTTTGATATGATCATCGTCGGCGGCGGTCCGGCAGGTCTTACCGCAGCCGTATACGGGAGAAGAAACGGAAGAAGCGTTCTGGTCATTGAAAAGAGCGTCTTTGGCGGTCAGATCGTCAATACGCCGAATGTCGAGAATATCCCCGGTTTCGCATCCATCAGCGGAGACACCTTCGCGGACCAGCTGCTGGATCAGGCGATCGGGCAAGGCGCAGAAGTTACTTTGGAAAATGTGATCAGCACAGAAAAAAAGGACAATGTCTTCCTTGTCCGGACGGAAGAGGGAAGCGTGTATGAAGGAAGAAGCCTCGTTATTGCGTCAGGCACCACGCACAGAACACTGGGACTGCCGGGAGAAGAGGATCTGATCGGTAACGGTGTTCACTTCTGCGCAGTATGTGACGGCGACCTTTACCGTGATAAGAATGTGGTGGTGATCGGCGGCGGCAATTCCGCTTTCGTGGAAGCCAATACACTGGTCAATATTGCCGGAAAGCTGACCATCCTGCAGGATCTGCCGGTATTTACCGCAGACGCAAAGTCACAGGCAGCATTATTCACCAATCATAACGTAGAAACCCATCTTTCAGCCAAAGTTACAGGCTACGTTACTGAAGAAGGAAAACTGAAAGGTGTAACATATACTGAAAACGGTCAGGAGAAGAGAATAGACTGCGATGCTGTATTCCTCGCGGTAGGACTGATCCCGAATAATGATACGTTTGCTCATCTGGCCGAGCTGGACAGTCAGGGATACTTTGACGCTGATGAAAGAGGAATCACGCTTACAGAAGGGGTATTTGTGGCAGGAGACTGCAGGAAAAAGACACTGAGGCAGGTCGCAACTGCTTGTTCCGACGGGGCTAATGCCGCGATCAGCGCAAATATATATCTTTCAAAGTGAGTTCATACAGGGAATTCTCATCAGATATTGTCTCAATACAGTAAACCAAGATGAATTCATATGCGCATACGCAAGTATCATCAAATGCGTGAATGAACAAAGAAATATGACAGAGGAAAAGGGAAACAGAATATGATTGTTATTAAAAGAAGCGGTGAAGAAGTTGTATTTGATTCTTCAAAGATCGAGAATGCGGTAAGAAAGGCCAACAATGCCACGACCGAGACGGAGCAGATGGATGAGATGACACTGCGCAGGATCACGGATACCGTTGTCAAGCAGTGCATGGAGTACAACCGTGCCGTATCCGTAGAAGAGATCCAGGATATGGTCGAAACAGCGATCATGGCAGAGCGTGCTTTCCAGGTTGCGCATAACTACATCACATACCGTTATGAAAGAGCTCTAGTCAGAAAGGCCAATACAACAGATAAGCAGATCCTGAGTCTGATCGGCAGATATAACGAAGAGGCCAAGCAGGAAAACTCCAACAAGAACCCGACGGTCAACAGCACACAGCGTGACTACATGGCCGGTGAAGTATCCAAGGATATCACGAGAAGATTCCTGCTTCCCCCGGATATCGTTGACGCACACGAGAAGGGCATCATCCACTTCCATGACGCAGACTACTTCGCACAGCCGATGTACAACTGCTGTCTGGTAAATCTGGAAGACATGCTGCAGAACGGCACTGTCATCAGTGAAACAATGATCGAGAAACCGCACAGCTTTGCGACGGCCTGCAACATTGCCACACAGATCATTGCCCAGGTTGCCTCCAACCAGTACGGCGGCCAGACGATCACCCTTTCCCATCTGGCACCGTTTGTTGAGGTAAGCCGTCAGAAGCACCGTAAGAATGTTACGGAAGAACTGGCTGCAGCCGGTGTAGAACTGGACAACGAGAAGATCAACAAGATCGCCGAAGAACGTGTACGCAAGGAGATCAAGACCGGTGTACAGACGATCCAGTATCAGATCATTACGCTGATGACCACCAACGGTCAGGCCCCGTTTGTTACTGTATACATGTATCTGGATGAAGTGCCGGAAGGACAGACAAGAGATGACCTGGCTCTGGTCATTGAGGAGACACTGAGACAGAGAATTCAGGGTGTCAAGAATGAGAAGGGTGTCTATATCACACCGGCATTCCCGAAACTGATCTATGTTCTGGATGAAGATAACATCCACGAAGACAGCAAGTACTATGAACTGACAAAGCTGGCAGCCACCTGCACAGCCAAGAGAATGGTACCTGATTATATCTCTGCCAAGGTCATGCGTGAGCTCAAGGGTGATGTATACGGCTGTATGGGATGCCGTTCCTTCCTGACACCTGACAGATTCACCGATACAGGCACATTCGGCAACCCCGAACATGCCGGCAACTATCAGCCCGGTGTACATAAGTACTACGGAAGATTCAATCAGGGTGTTGTTACAATCAACCTGGTCGATGTTGCCTGCTCCAGTGACGGTGACATGGAGAAGTTCTGGCAGATCCTGCACGAAAGACTGGATCTCTGCCACAGAGCACTGCGTATCCGTCATGAACACCTGCTCGGCACACCGAGTGATGTCGCTCCGATCCTCTGGCAGAATGGTGCGATTGCCCGTCTTGCCAAGGGTGAAGTCATCGACAAACTGCTCTACAGCGGCTATTCCACGATCTCTCTCGGATATGCAGGTCTGGCTGAGTGTGTATACAGAATGATGGGTGTCAGCCATACTTCCGAAGAAGGCAAGAAGTTCGGTCTTGCGGTCATGCAGGCACTGAATGACGCATGCACAACATGGAAGAAAGCAGAGAACATCGACTACTCCGTATATGGAACACCGATCGAGTCCACAACATACAAGTTTGCGAAATGTCTGCAGGAGAGATTCGGCATCATCGAGCATGTTACAGACAGGAACTATATTACAAACTCCTATCACATTCATGTCTCCGAAGAGATCAACGCCTTTGACAAGCTGACCAAGGAAGCACAGTTCCAGCAGCTCTCTCCGGGCGGAGCGATCTCCTACGTCGAAGTACCGAACATGCAGAACAATATCCAGGCAGTACTGGCACTGATGAAGCATATCTATAAGACAATTATGTATGCTGAGCTGAATACAAAGAGTGACTACTGCCAGGTGTGCGGATATGACGGTGAGATCCAGATTGTTGAAGATAACAACGGCAAGCTGATCTGGAAGTGCCCGAACTGCGGCAATACCGATCAGGACAAGATGAATGTCGCAAGACGTACATGCGGCTATATCGGCACCCAGTTCTGGAACCAGGGCAGAACCCAGGAGATCAAGGAAAGAGTACTGCATCTCTAGTACAGGAATCTGAATACTATACAGGAGCATTGTCACAATACTGTGGCAGTGCTTTTTCTTCGATCCGAGCAATCAAATAGGATTGAGCATTGATATAATCAGATTATCAAGCAAGGAAAGATCTGAGGTGACAGTATGAGTTTTAAACCGTGGCATTTAGCCGCAATGGAAGATGCCGGACTGACAGACACAAACGCCGGGCTGATCAACCGTGTTGCGTATGAATTGGCAAAGAGTTCCAATGATGAAATAGGAAATGAAGAGTTTATATCTGCCTGTATAAAGTGCGGTGTGGATCCATATTCGTTTACATCATAGGATATGGAGAAACTTCAGAATAAACTGAACAGAATCGGATGATCTGGTCATGGAGAAAGGAATTCCCAAATGATCGATTGAAAAAGGGGCTGTAAAGAAATAGGA
>DFIS01000016.1 GCA_002372175.1 Solobacterium sp. UBA3691 | reverse complement strand
ATAAATCTGCGTGGTACGGGAACGACCTGATCCGCGTCCCAACGATGTATCCAAGCTCACAGATGTGCAGCTGCTGCGGATACAGGAATCCACTGACGAAAAAACTCTCTGTCAGGAGATGGGAGTGTCCGAACTGCCACGCGATCCACGACAGAGATCATAACGCGAGTATCAACATATTAAACAAAGGGCTAGGGATAGCCTGAGAGATAAACATCCAATAGGGTGGGACACACCCGAATCTACGCTTGTGGAGACCGTGTAAAACTAAAGCCTTCTTGGCAATGTGGTGGTCATTGAAGCAAGAATCCCACGACTTTAGTCGTGTGGAGTGTCAATTTCAGTTATCCTCGATCAGTTCATTGAGCCTGAGCCAGGCTTTCAGCTGTTCCGCGGAGATCGGCTGTTCGGGGTTCCACTCCAGCTGGTTGGAGATGATGATATTTCCGTTCTGCACACGGCAGGCGATAAAGGCAGGATAGGAGGAGATATTCCACTCTGTCTTGAGTCTGTTGACATTGAGGGATCGTTCCAGTTCACTGATATCTACATATTCCAGAAGCTTTTCGGGATCGAAGGAGGTCTCACTGCGAACCTGGTGGATCACCGTGTCTCTGACATAGACACAGTCGTTGTTCTGTTCAGAACAGAAGAAGTAGTAATGGATGACGGAGGAGCCGCTGCTGCGCGTATAATCGCTCAGTGAGGCATAGTCCAGCACATTCGCAAAAATACCGGAATACGCATCCCCGGCATCGACAGGTTCATTCAGTTTATATCCGACCAGTATCCCGCTGTAGAGAACAAGCAGGGTAAGAAAGGTCATTAAAAGTCTTTTCAGCATAGATCTGACAATTCCAAAAAAACTATATCATTCAGCGGATAAGTTTGCAATTTCCTGTTCAAAATCATCGTAATAAGAGTAAAATGTTACGGTAAGGAGAATTACATATGGATAGAGTAAGCGGAACCGTTTCCAGAGGCCTGAGAGCCCCGATCATCCGTGAGGGTGATGATCTTTGTGCAATCGTTATTGACACTGTGATGAAGGCAGTGGCGAACGGAGAGATCACGCCCAGAGATCGCGATGTATTATGTATCACTGAGTCCATTCTTGCCAGAAGTCAGGGCAACTATGCGACTATCGACCAGATCGCGGAAGATATCCGGACAAAGTTCGGCGGTGAGACGGTTGGTGTCCTGTTCCCGATCCTTTCCCGAAACAGGTTTGCCATCTGCCTCAGAGGTATTGCCAGAGGAGCGAAGAAAGTTGTTCTTCAGGTCAGCTACCCCAGTGACGAAGTCGGCAATCATCTTGTAGATATTGATCTTCTTGATGAGCAGAACATTGATCCTTATCGTGATGTGATGACACAGGCGGAGTTCGAAGCGAAATTCGGACGTTCCAGACACCCGTTCACGGATATGGATTATCTTGGCTATTACCGTTCCATTATTGAAGAAGAAGGCGCAGAGGCAGAGATCCTTCTGTCCAATCAGCCGGCAACACTTGTCGGTTATACAAAGAATGTTCTGACATGTGATATTCATACACGGGCCAGAACAAAGCGTCTGCTGAAGAAGGCAGGAGCTGAGATCGTACTGGGTATGGATGATATCCTGACAGCACCTGTCAGCGGCAGCGGATATAACGACAAATACGGTCTTCTGGGTTCCAACAAGGCCAGTGAGACAACCGTCAAGCTGTTCCCGGTCAAAAGCCAGGAGTTCGTGGAGAAGGTTGCTGCAGCATTGCTGGAGAAGACCGGCAAGCATATCGAAGTCATGGTCTACGGTGACGGTGCATTCAAGGATCCTGTAGGCAAGATCTGGGAACTGGCTGACCCGGTGGTTTCTCCCGGTTATACTTCCGGTCTTGAAGGTACACCGAATGAGCTGAAGCTGAAGTATCTGGCAGATGATGCGTTCAAGGATCTTTCCGGTACAGAGCTTCAGGAGGCAATCAGAGAGTCGATCCGTCAGAAGGATGCGGAACTGAAGGGACATATGGTCTCTGAAGGTACGACACCGAGAAGACTTACGGATCTGCTTGGTTCGCTGTCCGATCTGACATCCGGTTCCGGAGACAAGGGCACACCGTTTGTTTATATCCAGGGATATTTCGACAACTACACGAATTAAGTTAAACTGCGGTCTTCGGACCGCTTTTTTCTTGAGCAGAGTTTGTTTTGCCCATATAATAGTATTCACGATGAAATGGTATGAACAGAATTTTATTGATCGCAGAGACTGGATCCTTGAGAATCTTGAGTATCTTGGTTTAAGTGCGAAGGAAGTGCTGATCGTTCTGCTGATCGATTTCTGCAATGAGCACAGAACGGAGATCACGACGGAACTGATGGCCCGCAAGACAGGGATGTCTTCGGCCGAGGTGGAAGAGACGATCACTCTGCTGTGTGCGCGCAGGTATATGGAGATCAGGGCTTCCGGCAAACGTGTCAGGTTCGTTCTGAACGGGCTTTTTGAGGTCGATACGGAGCGTGACAGAACGGATGGGGATCAGTCCCTGTTCGGTCTGTTTGAGAGCGAATTCGGCCGTCCTCTATCGCAGAAAGAGGCCCAGAGGATCAGTGACTGGAATCGTACATATGAACACAGGATGATCGTGGAAGCACTGCGGGAAGCCAGTACATACCAGAAGATGAATTTTGCGTATATCGAATCGATCCTGCACAGGATGAAGACAGACAGGAAGACAGCCGATGGTAAGTGACAGAGTAAGGACAGTCCTGCAGGGACTGGATGAACTGTTTCCGGATGCACACTGCGAACTGGAGCACAGAAACAACTATGAGATGGCTGTAGCCGTTGTATTGTCTGCACAGACGACGGATGCCAGTGTCAACAGGGTCACACCGGCTTTGTTTGCACGTTATCCTGATGCCTTTGCCCTGGCTGAAGGGGAGCTCTCCGAGATCGAGCAGTATATCGCTTCCCTCGGTCTCTACCGGAATAAAGCCAGAGCGATCAAAGGGATGGCTGAAGGGATGGCTGAGCGGTTTGGCGGGGAAGTGCCGCAGACAATGAAGGAACTGGTCAGTCTGCCCGGTGTCGGCAGGAAATGCGCAAACGTGATCCTCAGTGAGTGCTGGAATGTTCCGGCATTGGCTGTAGATACACATGTATACAGGATCTCACGGAGACTGGGACTGGCAAAGGAAGACGACAGTGTTGTCGATGTCGAGATGAAGCTGAAGCGGAAGATCCCGCGGGAAAGGTGGATCAAAACACATCATCAGCTGATCTTCTTCGGCAGATATCTGTGCCACGCCCGCAATCCCGAGTGTGAAAGATGTCCGTTCACAGCGATCTGTAAAGAGAAGAGAAAAGAGAAAACGACGGGTTGACCGTCGTTTTGTTTATCCTTCCGTATTGGCTGTTTCCTGATCTCCGGCCGGTGTCTCCGGTGTGGGTTCGGGTGTAGGTGCTGGCGTCGGTACCGGCTCCGGTTCCGGAGCTTTCGGAGTACGGAAACGTGTACAGACTTCATTGGATGTCTTGTCACTGTTTTCATATCCGTACCATCCGCATACCTCGATCGCCGAATCATCACTGAGACGGATATCCACGGTCTCGCTGTCACTGCCGGTCTCAAAGGTATCGACGACGACACCGTCCTGTGTGACACGGGCCTTGTATTTAATGGCACCGTAGAGCCAGCTGTAGTCAAACATCCGTCTTCCCTTAGCTTCTCTGATAAGAGAATTACCAAGATACAGACTGATATCCATGGTATCTTCAGCGACTTCCAGCTTTTCTTCATCCGGATAGGGCGTCCAGCTCATGGTCATACTTCCGTTATCATAGGAGGCATTGAACTCGTAGAGACTTTCGATGCGCGGTGCTTCCGGGCTGACAAGGTTGTACATGTTGGACTTGATCATACCGGTGACCAGATACTGTCCGTTGGAATCGGCCGGAGGTGCTGCGTAGGGGAAGGTCGCAACGATATGCGTGATATCGGAGATGCCTTCAGGTCTCTGTACGGGAGCGGGCTGCAGATCATCATTCAGAACAGACAGCAGTTCGTTGGCGATCATTCCGGGCAGATTCATATTGGATTTATTCGTATCAAAGTATGTATTCTGATCCTTGATGCCTTTTTCGTAGCCGACCCAGACAGCCGTGGTATACTGCGATGTTTCGGCAATCATCCACTTGTCCTTGGAGGCTGTTTCGGGAATGTTGTATTCGAGACCGTCCTTGCCCCAGTCGGTCGTACCGGTCTTGGCATAGGTAGCATAGTTTCTTGCCAGCAGCTGGGTAAACGGATAATCTCTGACGACGTTATACATCAGATAGGCTGTCAGGTAGGCTGCCTGTTCGGAGAGGACCTGTCTTGGCTCATAGGAGGGCACGTAGGGATCCTGACCGTTGCGGTATTCCACACGGGCTACCGTATGCGGTTCGATATAATAGCCGCCGTTCATCAGGACACCGTGGGCTGCCGCCAGTTCCTTGGCAGATACCGTGAAATTGGAACCGCCGATGGCAAAACCGATATCAAAGTTATCGGGTGTGACCTGGGAGAAGCCAAGGCTCATGATATAGTCGACGACGGTCTGCCAGCCGGCTTTGTTTACGACTTCCTGCAGTGTCTGTACGGCAGGGGTATTTAAAGACATGCTCAGGGCATACTGCAGAGTGACCTGACCGGCATAGGTGCCGCCGGCGTTGCGCACTTCGATATTGGTGCCCTGGTAGACGATCGGACGGTCGGTAACGACATGGCTTGTGGCCCAGCCAAGGTATTCAAAGGCTAGGGCATAGTCTATGATCGGCTTGACGCTGGAACCGGGCTGTTTGTACTGCTGGGTCGCATGATTCAGCAGCATGGCACCGCCGCGTCCGTAGTTTCTGCCGCCGCCGATCGCGACGATCTCACCGGTCTGGTTGTTAAGGGAGACCATTGCGCATTCCATCAGCTCATCGGGGAAGACGACACTTTCAACGTTGCCTTTCTGGATCTCATCGGTCACGGTCTGCGCAGCCGGGTCCATGTATGTATAGATATCCATGGCTACGGAGAGGGGATCCTGTCCGGTCAGTTTCTCGGTCTCCGAGATCACGGTATCGATATATGACTGGTAGGCATATGCAACACCGCCGTTGATGCCGCTGCCGGGAACGACCAGAGTATCTTCGACATTGACACTGGCTGCCAGCTTATACTCGGCACGGGTGATATAGCCGTGTCTCAGCATCATCTGCAGCACGGTGTTTCTGCGGCTTGTCGCATAGTCCAGATAATTGTGCGGATCATACCAGTACGGGGAGTTGATGACACCTGCCAGCATCGCGCTTTCCGCCAGATTCAGCTCTCCGGCGTGCTTGCCGTAGTAGTACTGAGAAGCTTTTTCGACACCGCGGATATTGCCGGTACCGCCGAAATTCATCTTGTTCAGGTACAGTTCAAAGACCTGTTTCTTGTCGGATACTTCTTCAAGCTCTCTTGCCAGATCGATCTGCTGGATCTTGTATTCGATGTCCTTGGAACGGGTAAGTCCGGTTTCATCATTCTGGAAGTATGTCAGTTTGACCAGCTGCATCGTAAATGTGGAGCCGCCTTCACGGCGGGAATTGCGGGTCAGCACATTCTTGGCATTGACGATCACGGCCTTGATAAAACGCGGCATGTCAAAACCGTCATGATCAAAGAAACGGGAGTCCTCTACGGCGATAAAGGCATCGATCAGTGACTCCGAGATCTCATAGTAGGAGACATTCTCACGCAGCTGGTTGCCGACGTCAGCGATCTGGTTTCCGTAGCGGTCAAAGACATGCGTTGATTCCGGGGAGAAGAAATCATCGACGGCAAGTGCCGGTTCTTCCTTCAGCATCGATCTGACGGTAAACACACCGACAGCTCCGGCAATCAGTTCAACAGCCACGAGAAAAGCCAGGATCAGGGTCCAGAGATGCAGTCTGTTTACTTTTCTTTTTACTCTTTTCGGTGCCTTGCGGCGCACCGGTCTTCTTCTTCTGACTTTCTTTGTGCTCATGTTATTGTCCGAAATATAACTCATCTACTATTTTAAGATAATCGACAGGTTTTACATAGTTTGCGGATATTAATTTTCCGTTATTTTTAAACCATTCGTAAGGGATCGAATGCCTTGTATTGTTTCTGACATAGGAGACAAGTTTGTCTGCCTCTACGAAGTATGTCTCGCCGTATTTGGTGAAACGGATGATCAGAAAGGCAATGGCACCGTGTCTCTGCACGCTTTCCAGATGCGTGATCTGGTGGGCATGGATCGACTTCAGCGGGAAGGAGGTCAGTGATGCGCACTCCTTTGCCTCAAAGTCTATGTATTTCCCTTTATATATACCGTTGTAGTCGGTCGTGCTGGGCAGTTTGAAGTATGCCTCCGTGATCCTGGCGGCACTGCGCTTGGGGTAGTCGACCTTGACGATCGTTACCGGGGTAGGCTTCTTATGGATGACAGCGATATCCTGGGCAAGATAGAACTCGTTTGTACTGTTGATCTCTTTCTCGAGTTCCATGCCCCGGCCGCCGGCAGAGGTCAGTCTTGTCTCTGCTTCGAACTTTTTTCCGGATGGGTAATTTACCATAAACAGTATTATACATTCGCACTTCGAAATGTGGAAGTGATGTTGATTTTCGGGTGTGTTCTTGCAATAATTATTCAAGGAGTGTAACGATCATGGCTGGGAAAGTAAATCTGGATATCAAGACGATCTTGGATAAGGAATTCAATATTGACTTTAAAGGTTACAACGCAACAGAAGTAGATGCATTTCTGGATCTGGTGATCCAGGACTATCAGACCTATCAGGAGATCACCGCGGATCTGAATCAGAAGATCGCTGAACTGGAGCGTACAAATGCTTCCCTGCGGGCTAAGCTGATCGAAGTGGAAGGCAGGACAAGAGCACTGGAAGCGAATCCTTCACCGGCAGCCCAGGGAGCCGGCAATGTCGACATTCTGAAAAGGATCTCACGTTTGGAAGAAGAAGTCTTCAAACAGAGACATAATCAGTAAACACTCGGGCAGCCGCTGGTCTTATGAGCCAGAGGAAAGTCCATGCTCGCACCGTCTGAGATGACGGTAGTGATTGTGCTGATCCAATAAATAAGGTCAGGCAGTGTAACAGCTGACGGCGAAGAGAAGCCTAAAGACATCTGTCCATGGCGGATCTTCTGAAAGTGCCACAGTGACGGAGCTGACAGGAAACTGTTCAGGTGGAACGAGGTAAACCCCGCAAGCGAGAAATCCAAATTTGGTAGGAGAACTTTCGTGAGCGAAATGAAGCAGGCGAAGGGTGCGAGAGCACAGATAAATGGCTGCCGCCCGGCAACGGGCACAGAACATGGCTTACAGAGTGTTGAAAATCAATAAGGGATATCGTTGATATCCCTTATTATGTTATACTTATAAGGATAAGTGAGGCGTTATGAATCTACCAAACAGACTTACATTGTTCAGGATCGTACTGATCCCTCTGATCGTTCTGATCTATGTATTCCCATACGCTCAGTTCAATCTGGAACCGCATGTTTTCATGATCGGGCACGTGTCTCTTTCCACCGTGAATCTGGCCTGCCTGGTGACGTATGTGATCGCTGCTGTAACCGATGCGCTGGACGGACATATAGCCCGCAGCCGTAATATGATGACGACTTTCGGCAAGTTTGCCGATCCTATTGCCGACAAGATGCTTACGACAACGATGTTTATCCTGTTTGCGTCAAGGGGTATCATTCCTGTTGTTCCCGTGATCATCATGGTCTGCCGGGATATTACGGTTGACGGTATGAGGATGATCGCTGCCAATAACGGCAAGGTCGTATCCGCCCAGATGATGGGTAAGCTGAAGACGGTTCTGCAGATGGTCTCGATTGCTTTGATCCTGCTGAACAATCTGCCGTTTGAGCTGTGGAGACTGCCGGTTTCCGAAGTTGTGCTCTGGTTTGCGGCATTCATCAGTTTAGCCAGCGGTGTTTCATATTTTAACCAACTGAAAGAAGATATTCTGGAAAGTAAATAGGGGAATCCCTCTTCTTTTGCAAATAATAGTTACAGAGAAGGAGTTCAGCTATGGCGAATGAGAAAGTAAAAGATACAGATATCAATAAAGATAAACTGCTTGCGGATGCGCTGAAGGCAATTGAGAAGGAATACGGAAAGGGCAGCATCATGAAGCTGGGTGACAGGGCGGAAGTTTCCGTGGATGCGATTCCTTCCGGTTCTCTGGCTCTTGATTATGCGCTCGGTATCGGCGGTTATCCGAAGGGCCGTATCGTTGAGATCTACGGACCGGAGTCTTCCGGTAAGACAACACTGGCTCTGCATGCGATCGCGGAGTGTCAGAAGACCGGCGGACGCTGTGCCTTTATAGATGCAGAGAATGCGATCGACCCGGTGTATGCGAAGAACCTCGGTGTTGATATTGATGAACTGATCCTGTCACAGCCGGATTCCGGTGAACAGGCTCTTGAGATCACGGAAGTGCTGATCAAGTCCGGAGCGATCGATCTTGTGGTCATCGACTCTGTGGCGGCGCTTGTACCGCAGGCGGAACTGGACGGGGAGATGAGTGATTCCTCGATCGGTCTGCAGGCAAGACTGATGTCCAAGGCAATGCGCAAACTTGCCGGTGTCATGAACAGATCCAGCTGTACGGCGATCTTTATCAACCAGCTGCGTGAGAAGGTCGGCATCATGTTCGGCAATCCGGAAACGACGCCGGGCGGCAGAGCGCTGAAGTTCTATGCCTCCGTCAGATTGGACGTCAGACGCGGTGAGACGCTGAAGAACGGCAGTGATGTGATCGGCAACTCGGTCAAGGTCAAGGTCGTCAAGAACAAGGTTGCTCCGCCGTTCAAGACAGCTCAGCTTGACATCATCTACGGAGAAGGTATTTCGCACCGTGATGAGATCATCAATCTGGCAGTAGAGAATGATATTCTGGAGAAGTCAGGTGCCTGGTATTCCTACAAGGGTGAAAAGATCGGACAGGGAATTGCCAGTGTCAGGGAGTTCATTAAGAACAATCCGGATCTGGATGAAGAACTGACGATGCAGCTGAAGGAAAAACTGTTCCCGTCAAAGTATTCGGAAAAGACAGAAGCGTAAGTAAAAGGATCGGCTGACCGATCCTTTCTTTTATACAATTCACTTTGTGAAATTGTTAAGTTTTGTTATAATTGTACCGTAGGGCATAATTTGCCTGAGACAACGGAATAATGGAGGGAATTGCTATGCAAACATATGTGATCATCGCCATTCTTGCCGGTATTGTCGGAATTGTTGTCGGAATCATTATCATGGTGATTGCGGGAAAAGCAGGGCTTGACCGTTCCAAGACGGAAGCACAGGCTATCCTTGAAGAATCGAAAGCGAAAGCAGAGAATACTGTACGTCAGGCTGAGCTTGACGGCAAACAGAAAGTTCTGGAGCTGAAACAGCAGGCAGAAAGAGAGCTGAAGGATCAGCGCAACCGGATCCATCAGACTGAGAATAAGCTTCTTCGCCGTGAGGATCAGTTGAATTTCCGTGATGAGAATTTAACTGTAAAAGAGAAAAAACTGGATGAACAGACCAGACTTGTTGATGACAAACTGACAAATTTAAGCCGGATGGAGGCAGATCTGCAGAGACGGATCGACAGCCAGATCGAGGTTCTGGAAAAGGCAGCGAACATGACGCGTGAAGATGCCAAGAAGGAACTGATGGAGGCTGTTGAGAAGAAGAGCGAGAAGGATATCGCCGCATTCCTGCGCGAACAGGATGAGATCGCTCAGGACAAAGCCGCGGAGAATGCAAGAAATATCATAGCTACTGCGATCCAGAGATACTCTCAGGAAGAGGCGCTGGAGCGTACGGTATCGGTGGTTACGCTGCCCAGTGAGGATATGAAGGGACGTATCATCGGCCGTGAAGGCAGAAATATCAAGGCTATTGAGCAGGCTACAGGCGTAGATCTGATCATTGATGATACACCGGATGTGATCACAGTATCCTGCTTTGATCCTATCCGCAGAGAGATCGCCAAACAGTCACTTGAGATCCTGATGAAGGACGGACGTATCCAGCCCGGACGTATTGAGGATGTTGTTGAGAAGGTGACGAAGGAACTGGATGAAGCAATTCTGAAGTATGGTGATGAAGCTGTCTTCAGACTTGGACTTGGCAGAATGAACAAGGAGCTGACAAGACTGATCGGACGTCTGCGCTACAGATACAGCTACGGTCAGAATGTTCTTGAGCATTCGATGGAAGTTGCAACATTTACCGGTATCATGGCTGCTGAGCTTGGTCTGAACCAGAGTCTGGCCAAGAGAGCCGGTCTGCTTCACGATATCGGCAAGGCTGTAGACTTTGAACAGGAAGGTTCACATGTACAGCTGGGTGCCAAGCTTGCCAAAAAATACGGTGAGAATGACATTGTGATCAATTCGATCGAATCCCATCACGGGGATGTTCCTACGACAAGCATTATTTCCGAACTGGTATCGGCAGCCGATACGCTCAGTGCAGCCCGTCCCGGAGCCAGATATGAGTCCATGGAGAATTATATCGAGCGTCTTGAGAAGCTTGAGGAGATTGCCGGAAGCTTTGACGGTGTCGAAAAAGCTTATGCGATCCAGGCAGGACGCGAAGTCCGTGTCATGGTACAGCCTGAAAAGGTTGATGATGTTGCCATGGTGAAGATCGCACACGAGATCAAGGACAAGATCGAGAATGAGATGACCTATCCCGGACAGATCAGAGTTACACTGATTCGTGAACTGAGAGTTCAGGAACTTGCACAGTAGGAATGAAAATACTATTTCTTGGTGACATAGTAGGGAAAAGCGGCAGGAGTGCGGTTTCAGCACGCCTGCTTTCTCTTCGTGCCGAACTGCAGGCAGACTTTGTGATCGTCAACGGTGAGAATGCAGCGCACGGCAAGGGCATCACAACGAAGATCTACAGGGAGCTGAAGACAGCCGGGGCAGATGTGATCACGCTTGGCAACCATGCCTTCTCGAAGGGTGAGATCAAGGCACAATTGGATCAGTGTCCGGATATGATCCGTCCGGCGAATATGGAACCGGAAGATATCGGTATTTCCTGGATCGTTAAGGAAGTATGCGGCAGAAAGGTGGCAGTCGTGAATCTGCTTGGCAGTATCTTCATGGATGCGGCTTTGGAATCACCGTTTGCAGCGATGGACAGGATCCTTCCGGAGATCGATGCGGATATCATCTTTGTGGATCTGCATGCGGAGGCGACTTCCGAAAAGGAGATCTTCCTGCATGTATACAAGGACCGTGTAACAGCTGTCATCGGTACGCATACGCATGTACAGACTGCTGATGAGCAGATACGGGATGGCTGTGCCTATCTGTCCGATGCCGGGATGTGCGGCAGTTTTGTCAGTATTCTCGGCAGGGATATCGATGAAGTGCTGCAGCGTACACTGAATAAGCAGAAGACACATTTCATGCCTTCCGAGGGACCGGCGATCCTCTGCGGCTGTCTGATCGAGACCGATGACATTACCAACCGTGCCGTCCGGATCACCCGCATACAGGAGAGACCGGAATAATTCTTATACAGATTCTGATGGAAAGTGGTATAATTCAGTCAGGAGGAACAGAAACATGCCAGTACAGATCGATAAAGAGCTTTGCATTGGTTGCGGCGCTTGCGTAGGTACATGTCCCGTTGAGGCTCTGTCTCTCGATGATGAAGGAAAGTCCGTTTGTGACGAATCCGTCTGCATCGATTGCCACAGCTGCATGGGTGCCTGCCCTGTTGGTGCGATCAGCGAATAAAAGGTTCAAACGATAAAATCTCCGGGAATGCAAGAGGACAGCGCCCGGGGATTTTTTCATGTTATAATACATCAGGAATCGAGGTAAGATGGAGAATAACTATAAACTTCCCGACCAGAATGCAGCTCGTATGAGACGTTCCAGAAACCGGGAAGCTGAACAGAGTGAATACAGTATGCCGGAGACACTGCGGCAGTGCGGAAAGGGTAGAACATATGCCATACGCACATACGGCTGTCAGGCGAATGTCAGAGACAGTGAGACGATCGCAGGACTGCTGGAACAGATGTCTTTTACGCGTGCAGAAAATGATACGGAAGCCGATGTGCTGGTCTTCAACACCTGTGCAGTACGCAGGAATGCCGAAGAACATGTGCTTGGTGAGATCGGCAATCTCAAGCCGCTGAAGCTGCAGCATCCCGACCGTATCTTTGCCTTGTGCGGATGTATGGCCCAGGAAGAGGGCATCGTTGATCTGCTTCTGAAGAAGTATCCGCAGGTGGATATCATCTTCGGTACGCATAATCTTGACCGTTTCCCGCAGATGCTCGCTCAGCATTTGCAGGAAGGCCGAAGACAGGTACAGGTGGATTCCATTGAGGGGAATATCATCGAAGGGATGCCGGCAATGCGCAGCCGGAGATTCAAGGCCTTTGTCAATATCATGTACGGGTGTGACAAGTTCTGTACGTACTGCATCGTTCCCTATACAAGAGGCAGGGAAAGAAGCAGACGTCTGCAGAATATCGTTGATGAGATCCGTGAATTCAAGGCTTCCGGCGGTAAGGAAGTAGCTCTGCTGGGACAGAATGTGAATGCCTACGGCAAGGATCTACAGATGAAGGACGGTTTCAGCACGCTTCTTGATAAGTGTGCAGATACCGGCATAGACCGCATACGTTTTTATACATCGCATCCGCGGGACTATACTTCAGCAGCGATCGATGTCATGGCTGCCCGTCCGAATATCATGAAAGCTCTGCATCTGCCTGTACAGAGCGGTTCCGATGAAATCCTGCGGCGGATGAACAGGGGCTATACACGTGCGCATTATCTGTCACTTTACGATGATATGAGATCACGGATCCCGGATATTACATTCTCCACCGATATCATCGTCGGTTTCCCCGGTGAAACAGATGCGCAGTTTGAAGAGACACTGTCACTGGTTGATCACTGTCAGTTTGATCAGGCCTTTACATTTATCTACAGTCCCCGTGAGGGTACACCGGCAGCTTCGATGAAGGATGATATTCCCGAAGAAGTGAAGAAGGAAAGACTGGAGATCCTGAATGAAAAAGTAGCAGGATATGCCAGGATCAGGAATGAGCAGTATGTCGGAAAGACCGTATCCGTACTCTGTGACGGACCCTCAAAGAAAAATGAGAGGATCATGGCCGGATATACGGAAGACAACAAGCTTGTCAATTTTAAGGCTGTATCGGTAAAAGAAGGAGATATCGTTCCCGTAAAGATCACTGAAGCCCGCAGTTTTTCCCTGAACGGAGAAGCTGAGGAAGGGGACGTGCATTGAGACAGGTGTAAATTTGACTTATAATAAGTATACAGACATGAAGGGAGATGCCCTATGAGCAAAGTGAGAATATTTGCCCTCGGCGGTCTCGACGAAGACGGAAAGAACATGTATGTTGTAGAGAATAACGAAGATATTTTCGTTATTGAATGCGGCATGAAATATCCTGACGGAGAGAACCTGGGTATAGAGATGATCATACCTGACTTTCAGTATCTGAGAGAGAATCAGGACAGGATCAAAGGCATATTTATTACCCATGGACATGATGATGTCATGGGAGCTTTGATCCATCTGGTCAGAGAAGTGAATGTACCAATCTACATGGCACCTCTGACAGCGAAAATGTTTGAACGCAAGGTACGTCAGGAAAAGATCAAGGACCTGACGATCCATAAGATCAGAAGAAACTCAACATTTAAAATAGGCAGGACGGAGATCCGTACGTTCGGGACAACACAGTCGATCGCTGACGGATTCGGAGTGGCGATCAAGACAGATGACGGTTATATCGTCTATTCCAGCGAATTTATCGTCGACTATGATACCAAGAATGATGCCTTCAAGTTCGATATGACGGATATTACCGACCTGGGTTCCAAGGGTGTTCTGGCTCTGATGACAGAGTCAGTGGGCTCGACAAGAGCCGGGCACAGCGCGCCTAATCACCGGATCACCGGTCAGATCGAGTCATACTTCGAAGAGGCACAGGGCAGGATCATCATCACAACATACAGCCAGAATCTGTACAGAGTGATCGAGATCGTTGAACTGGCCAACCGCTTCAACCGCAAGATCGTGATCTACGATGAAGAACTGCGCAATTTGATGGCCGACATGGCATCGCTCGGGTACTACAGGATCCCGGCCGGGCTGGATATCAATCCTGTCAATTACAGTAATGATAACGATAATGTCGTTGTGATCATCGGCGGCACCGGATCAACACTGTTCAAGAAGGTACATAAGATCGCTTCACGTGAGGATGACAATATCCAGCTGAGAAATACGGATACGGTCATCATTGCTTCGCCGAGTGTACCGGGTACGGAAAGAGAAGCCAGTGCGATGCAGGATGATCTCTACTACGAGACATCAAAAGTATACGCGGTAGACAGCAAGCGGGCCTGGAGCATGCATGCGTCTATTGAAGATCTGAAGATGATGATCTACCTGATGAAGCCGAAGTATTATATTCCTGTCAAGGGAGAATACAGGCAGCTCATCAGCAATGCCAACATTGCTCTGGATATGGGATATCTGGCAAGCAATATCATCGTTCTTGACGACGGGCAGGCGGCGACCTTCACCGACGGTAAGCTCGAGAGAAACTACGAACAGCTGCCGACAGGAGATATCCTCGTTGACGGAAAGGAGAATCTTGATGCCCAGGGCATGGTCCTGCGTGACCGTGAGATCCTGAGTACGGATGGTGCGATCATTGTCGGTGTTGTGGTCAACCATGCGACAAAAGAGGTCATCGGCGGACCGGATGTGCAGAGCCGCGGTGTCATCTACCTGAAGGATGCAGATTACATCATCAAGGAGATCGGCACGATCATGGAGAAGACCATCGAAGAAGCCGTAAAACAGAATAACTATGATAATCTCAGCTGCCGTACGGAGGCCAGGGAACGCATCAGCCGTTATGTGATGAAAGAGACAGGAAAACGGCCGATGATCCTGCCGGCGATCGTTGAGATCAACACCGCAGACTAGGACAGGTAAGAAAGTGTCAAAAAAGAAGAAGGCATCAGCGAAAAAGAATACCGGCAGGAAGACTTCTTCCCGCCGGAAGACCAAGGCACAGCTGGCACAGGAGGCTGAATTAAAGCAGATCATCGCGATCGTGATCCTGACCGCTGTGACTTTGATCTCCTATACAAGAATGGGTGTCGTAGGAACTTTTCTGAATAATCTTCAGAAGTTTCTTTTCGGCAAGTTTTACTTTGTCATTACAGGGGTGATCATCTTCCAGATCGCCATGATCATGATCGCCCGCAGGAATAATACGGAGAAAGATCCCAACAAGAAGATCAGCGCCAATCCGATCGCCATTATCCTGATCATTGCGGCCGTACTGCTCTGGTGCGCTCTGCTGGATACGCCGGGAGGACTGCGCGGTTTTGACGTATACATGGACTTCGTGGATGATCTGCGTCCGTATTTTGAGTCATCGTCAGCTGTGAAGGTCGGCGGCGGTCTTGTCGGCGCCTTACTGTTCTCCCTGACAACGATGCTGGTTGACCGTACAGGAACGATTCTGATCATCGCCGTACTGCTGGTGATCGCAGCGCTTCTGATCGTCAATCTGCAGGTATATAAGAATGCCTTTGCCAAGATCAGATACTATTTCTCTACATTGGACTATGAAGATGAGGATGATGAAGAGGATGAGGAAGAAGAGGAATATGTGGAGACGATGGTCGATATTCCGAATCTCACACCTTCAGCGGATAATCCCATTGAAGTTCCTCTGAACCTGAAGGATAACCGTCTTGCCAGGCCGTCACTGATGCTTCAGGCAGACACAACAGGAGAAATGCCGGCAGTTGCCGAAGAACCGGAGCCTGTGTATTCCAACGGTATGATGGATAATCTGACCGTTGATGAACATCCGGCACCGGAGGATCTTCCGTTTATGACGGAGATCAAGGATACCGCAAGGACTGAGGAACCAGTATCGCATACCGTATTCATGTCGATCGATGATCTGGTAGACCGCAATGACCGTCCGCAGATTCCTGTCCAGCCGTCCTATGAGTCTTCCTTTGAGAATATGAATACATATGATGAGCAGGAATACGATGATGTAGAGGCGGATACACTGTTTGATGAGGAACCGGAACCGGTTGCTGCGGAAGAGACAGAACCTGTACCGGCGGCGGTGCTGCCGGAGATTGAAGAACCGGTAAAGGCGGAAGAGACACCGAAGCCTGTGCCGGCAGAGAAGCCGAAGAGAACACCGGAAGAGGAGCGTGAGGCTGCCTACAGGAAATACCGTATACCGAAAAGCAGGGATGTCAACCTGGCGGATAAGGACCGCAACAACAATAACGAGAATGTTGTGGCAGCCCGAGAGAAGGGCGAACTGCTGATCCAGGTACTGCGCAACTTTGATATTGAAGCCGCACTGGTGGATACGCATATCGGTCCTGCTGTTACAAAATTTGAGATCAAGCCGGTATCCAACGTCAAGGTATCGAGGATACTGGGTCTGGCTGATGATATCAAGATGCAGCTGGCAGTCAGAGATGTACGTATTGAAGCACCGATTCCGGGACATAACGCTGTCGGTGTAGAGATCCCGAATGTAAAATCAACACCGGTCAAGCTGAAAGAACTGATCGAAGAGACAAAGGATGACGGTCATCCGCTGCAGATCTATCTGGGTAAAGACCTCTTTGGCAAGCCTGTCACATGCCGGCTGGATAAGATGCCTCATCTGCTGATCGCCGGTGCGACCGGTTCCGGTAAATCCGTATGCATGAACTCGATCATCACATCGATCCTGATGCGTACGAATCCCCGTGACGTCAAGCTGCTGCTGGTCGATCCGAAGAAGGTCGAGTTTACACCGTACCACAATATTCCGCATCTGATCGGTCCTGTGATCAATGATGCTGCGATGGCAAGCAATGCACTGAAGGTGATCGTGCAGATCATGGATGAACGATATGATGCTTTCTCCAAGACGGGTGTACGTAATATTCAGGGATATAACGACAAGGTGGCAGCACAGCCTGCCAATGTGATGCCGAAGCTGCAGAAGATGCCATATATCGTTGTGATCATCGACGAGCTGGCGGATCTGATGCTGGTGGCGGGTAAGGAAGTCGAAGCTTCCATCCAGCGTATTACACAGCTGGCAAGAGCTGCCGGTATCCATCTGATCGTAGCGACCCAGAGACCGAGTACCGATGTTATTACCGGTGTGATCAAGGCCAACATACCGAGCCGTATCGCCTTTGCGGTATCGAGCGGTATCGATTCACGTACGATCCTCGATCATGTCGGTGCTGAGCGTCTGCTTGGCTACGGTGACATGCTGTATCTGCCGATCGGTGAATCCAATGCCCAGCGTGTGCAGGGTGTCTATGTCAGTGATGCCGAAGTCGAGAATATTGCCAGATACACAAGCGCACAGGCATCGCCGTTCTATGACGACAGGTTTGTGGCTCTGAATCAGGTCGGTGCCGATGCCGGTGAATTCAGCGGCAGATCGGAGGATATCGATCCTCTCTACAATGAGATCAAGGATTATGTCATTGCCCAGCAGAAAGCCTCTACCAGTCTTCTGCAGAGAAGATTCGGTATCGGCTATAACCGTGCAGCCAGAATGATCGATATGCTTCAGGACAACGGTATCATCGGTCCTGCACAGGGCTCCAAGCCGAGAGAAGTGCTGATCAGCAGAAACAGTGAAGAAGAATAAAGCCAGTTAGATAAAACTAATTGACTTTTCTTTTTCTGTCCTTCACAATAACGGTGAACAGGAGGTGTATGATGAATCTTTCCACATTGATCGTCGCAGGAATACTGGCAGTGCTGGTCATCCTTGATATTCGCTACCTGTTGAAAAACGGTATTGACGGATGCAGCGGTGACTGCGGAGACTGTCACGGCAGCTGTACATGGCAGAAAGATATCAAAAAAGCACAGAAGGCGATGAGACGGAGAAAAAAGATCCGGCAGCTTCTGGGAATACGCTAATTTGTATCTGGATATGCATTTACGACAAATATCACTGATGATATTTGTTTTTCTTTCCCGATATACGCATATTCATGGTTTTGAATCTGCTGAACAGTACTGACATAATCAACATGAAAAGGAGAATAGATCATGTTAAATCAATGTGTATTAGTCGGTAAAGTTAAGGAAGTGCCGGAGATCAGAACGACGGCACAGGGGAATTCTGTAGGCAAGCTGATCCTGGAGGTGGACAGAAGCTTCCGCAATGAAGACGGCAGTCTTTCCACGGATCTGTTTCCTGTGGTGCTCTGGAAGGGGATCGCGGAGGAGTGTGCCGTATTATGCAAGCCGGGCAGTGTTCTGGCGATCAAGGGCAGGCTGCAGTCGGATGTCTATCATAAGAATGACAATACATACTACAACTGCGAGATGGTGGCAGAAAAAGTTACATTTGTGTCAGAACGTATGAATGCATAAATTATTCCGATCGTTTGGCTATTGACAGCGGCAGTTATGTGATGTACAGTTGCCTTATGCAACAGATGCATGTATTACCATCTTCGGCGGTAAATGCGGTATAATGTTGCAGAAAGAGGCATGCGGAAATGAAAAAGAAAACAGTTGAAGAGATCGAACAATTAAGACAGCTCAGCGGATGCATCGGTAAGCTTGAGCGCAACCGCCGCCGGTATATGAATGAACACCTCAGTCATCTCGGACTGGTGGGTCATCAGTTTATCTTTCTGTTTACACTGTTTCATGAGCCTGGGATCTCACAGGAAGAGCTTGTTGAGACGCTCGGCATCGATAAGACAAGAATTGCCAGAAGTGCTCTGCAGCTTGAACAGCTGGGCTATATCAGCCGTGAACGCGATCCGCATAACCGCCGCAAATACTGCCTTCGTCTGACTAAGGAAGGTGAAGAGCTGATCCCGCAGATCCGTTCCGTGATCGCCGACTGGGGAAGCATCATTACCGAAGGTCTCAGTTTTGAAGAGATCAGGACAGCACTTGAACTGCTGAAGGTGATGAGAAACAATACCAACGAGAAATAAACACAGAGATCGTATGGCATTCCATATGATCTTTTTTCTATGG
>DFIS01000042.1:2355-5577 GCA_002372175.1 Solobacterium sp. UBA3691 | reverse complement strand
GTGTCGTTCTGGCGGATGATGCCGCATCCGTCAAGCGTGTAGAACAGAAGATAGCTGTCCTTGAAGTCACGGATCGTATTGAACTGACTGCGGGCATAGAAGATACCTGCTTCCGTGCAGTAAAAGGGCTGTTTCAGCGCAAGCTCCGACGGAGTAGTTCTTAGCCACAGGCTTCCGGTCTCAATATCCAGGTTATACGTCAGCATGATCTTCTCCTCAGTAGACTAATTCAAAAAAACAGAATACTAATCACAATGGAATGATAGTATATATGCATTTATACTTCAATTGGATAAACAGAAAATATCAAAAAAGGAGACGGACATGACAAATTATCATCTCGCTGTTGATATCGGTGCCTCTTCCGGAAGGCATATTGTCGGATATCTTGAGGACGGGAAGATCTGTCTGCAGGAGATCTACCGTTTTGAAAACAGGCTGATCCGGCGGGACGGACATCTCTGCTGGGATATCGATCATCTGTATGAAGAGGTCGTAAACGGTATTAAGAAATGCGCAGAGCTTGGATATCATCCTTCCACACTGGGTATTGATACCTGGGCAGTAGACTTTGTGCTGCTGGACAGGGAAGGAAAGCGGATCGGGGAGGCTGTATCCTACCGTGATGACCGTACCGATCATATCCGTGAAGAACTGGAAGAGAACGGGATCCTCACGTTTGAAGAACACTATGCCCGCACCGGTATCCAGTACCAGAAGTTCAATACCGTCTATCAGCTGCTTGCCCTGAAGAAGGAACACCCGGAGATGCTGGAACAGGCAGAGACAGTGCTGATGATCCCGGATTATCTGAACTACCGTCTGACCGGGAAGAAAGCACAGGAGTATACCAATGCCAGTACTACGGCACTGGTCAATGCAGAGACGAAGAACTGGGACGGGGAACTGATCAGAAGACTCGGCCTGCCGGAGAAGATCTTTCAGAAGATATCACCTGCCGGAAGCGTGCTGGGTGAATTCTCGGAAGAAATACAGCAGGAGACTGGTCTGAACATGACAGTCGTACTGCCGGCAACGCATGATACGGGAAGTGCGTATCTGGCCGTTCCCGCAAGGGATGAGAATGCTGTCTTCCTGTCATCGGGAACCTGGTCATTGCTTGGCGTGGAGAATAAGACACCGATCACAACAGCCGAAAGCTGTATGCAGAACTTTACGAATGAGGGCGGATATGAATACCGCTACAGATATCTGAAGAATATCATGGGACTCTGGATGATCCAGAGTATCCGCAGGGAACTGAAGGATGAAGACGGAAACGTACCGTCCTTCCCGGATCTGATCAGAGCTGCCGAAGACGCGAAGGACTTCCCGTCGGCCGTCGATCCGGACCATGACCGCTTCCTGGCCCCTGCATCCATGATCGAAGAGGTAAAACAGGCCTGTGCAGATACGAAACAGCGAGTGCCTGAAACGACCGGAGAAGTGATGCAGACGGTATATAATTCGCTGTCGCAGGATTACCGGAAATCTGTGGAATCACTGCAGAGGCTGACCGGGAAGACGTATACCGCAGTCAATATTGTCGGCGGCGGCAGTCAGGATATGTATCTGAATCAGATGACCGCAAATGCGACAGGACTGCCTGTATATGCAGGACCGACGGAAGGGACAGCACTTGGCAATCTGATCGTGCAGATGATCACGGCAGGAGAGATAGAGAACCTGCAGTGCGCAAGAGATATCATTGGCAGAAGTTTTGAAATCAGGGAGGTAATGCCGAAATGAGTATCATGGATGTGAAATTTGTACAGGGATTTGTACGTATGTGCAATGACGGCTGGCTGCAGGGCTGGCACGAGCGCAACGGAGGAAATCTTTCCTACCGCATCAAACCGGAAGAAGTTGAGGAAGTAAAGGCATACTTCCATGAACCCGGTGAGTGGAGACCGATTGGAACATCTGTTCCTGATCTTGCCGGGGAGTACTTCATGGTCACCGGTTCGGGTAAATATTTCCGCAATGTGATCCTCGATCCGGAAGATACATCATGTATTATCGAACTGGATGCGAAGGGAGAAAACTATCGTATTCTCTGGGGCTTATGCAACGGCGGCAGACCGACAAGCGAACTGCCGAGCCACCTCATGAATCATGAAGTCAAGAAGAAGGCAAGCGGCGGTAAGCACAGAGTCATTTATCATGCCCATACGACGAATGTCATTGCCTTGACCTTCGTGCTCCCGCTGAGAGATGAAGTATTTACCCGAGAGCTCTGGGAGATGGCTACGGAGTGCCCGGTCGTGTTCCCTTCCGGTGTCGGTGTTGTCGGCTGGATGGTTCCCGGCGGACGTGATATTGCGGTAGCGACCAGTGAACTGATGAAGAAATATGATGTGGCGATCTGGGCGCATCACGGCATGTTTGCCTCGGGTGAAGACTTTGATCTGACTTTCGGCCTCATGCATACGGTGGAGAAGAGCGCAGAGATCCTGGTGAAGACCCTGAGCATGTCTCCGACCAAATTACAGACCATTACACCGCAGAACTTCCGTGATCTTGCGAAAGACTTCAATGTGGTGCTTCCCGAAGAGTTCTTATACGAGAAAGGAGAATGATCATGTTAGTAGAAACCAAGGCAAGAGTTGGTGTATTTTCCATCGCCTTAGGCGCATATCTGCCGCAGTTTCCGTCTCTGGTGCCTGAGTTTGAGGGGCAGTATGAGGCCTTCAAAAAGACTCTTCCCAATACTGTTGATCTGATCGATGGCGGTATCGTTACGACCAAGGAACAGTCACAGGCAGCCGGTGATAAATTCCGTGCAGCCGATGTAGACCTCGTGATCATGCAGCTGCTGACATATGCGACTAGCTACAACATGCTTCCGGCAGTAAGAGATCTCGATGTACCTGTAGTTCTGGTCAATGTGCAGAAGAAGAAAGCTCCGGATTATGAACATACAGACAATGCGACATGGCTGGGTGAGCTCTATGCCTGCGGTGCAGTCGGTGAGATGGTCGCAGACCTCAACCGTGCCGGCAAGCGCAGTGCTGTGATCACCGGTGTTGTGGAAGGCGGCGATCCCGAAGTCGCAAAAGAGATCGAGGAATGGTGCCGGGCCGCCCAGGTCAGAAGACGTTTCCGTGATACCAATCTTGCCCAGATCGGCAGACCGTATCCGGGCATGATGGATCTCTATATCGATGAGACAAATCTGTATCACAGAATGTTTGTCTATACCAAGCAGTTTGACTGGGAGAA
>DFIS01000042.1:0-2305 GCA_002372175.1 Solobacterium sp. UBA3691 | reverse complement strand
ACTGGGAGAAGATGTGGGCAATAGCCGACAATATTACCGATGAAGAGGCGATCCGTGCCAAGGCGCAGGATATCCTAGATACGTTTGATATCGAAGGCGGCGGTACGATCGAAAAGGTCTGGGATATGGCCAAGTATGTCGTTGCCTTTGAACAGTGGGTCAAGGATGAGAAGCTCGGTCTTGTGGCATCGCACTATGACGGATTTGCGCAGGGTGTTGCCGGCAAGCTCGACAGTATGTTAATACCGGCATTCTCAATGCTGATCAAGCAGGGCACAGCCTGTGCGGTAGAAGGTGACATCAAGGTTGCCATGGCGATGTCGATCCTGAAGACGATTGCCGGTACCGGTCAGCTTTCCGAGATGTATTCGATTGATTTCAACGAGGACATCTGTATCATCGGTCACAGCGGCAGCGGCGACGCGGATATCTCTACGGCCAGAAAGCCGACGATGAAGATCGTTGATGTATTCCATGGCAAGACCGGCGGAGGCTATCTGACCCAGTTCTATCCTCCGACAGGACCTGTTACCTATCTTGCAATCACCCAGGACCGTGACGGTCACTTCAAGTTCGTGGCTGCTGAAGGTGTCAATGAAGACGGACCGATCTTCATGTTCGGCGATACCAATATGCGTACAAGGTTTACCTGCGGTGCCCGGGAATTCATGAACAAGTGGAATGAGGCAGGACCGACACACCACATGGCTGCGGCAGTAGGTCGTCACATTGATACGATCCTCAAGGTCGCAAAGATCTTCAACATTCCGTGTGAAATCATCACACGCTGAAAGAGAGCATATCTTCAGACAATACGCGGAGGCATCTGTCTTCCGCGTTTTTCTATTCCTTTCTCCTGCAGATACATTACTCTGCTCAAGCAATGCGTTCCGTGAGTGAACAGGATATGAGACAATACCGGTGAGGAGACAAGGTTATGATGAATCAGCGTATTTTCGGGAAAACCGGCAGAGCAGTGTCGTGATCCCGGGTGCTTCCCGTGCTTCGCAGGTGACCGCAAATGTCAAAGCCGCAGAACTTGCGCCGCTGAGCGATGAACAGATGCAGGCAGTCAGAGATATCTATGACCGTGAATTGAAGGCGATCATCCACCCGCAGTGGTAAAGTCTGCTATAGTATTATGCGGTAAAGAAAGCGAGATAGTGTGATATGAGAATTGCTCTGATCAATGAAAACTCACAGGCTGCGAAAAACAGTCTGATTGAAACAGCTCTGCGCAAGGTTGCGGATGCCAAGGGTTACGAAGTCGTCAACTACGGTATGTACAGTGCTGATGATGAAGCACAGCTGACATACGTTCAGAATGGTATTCTGGCAGCTGTTCTGCTGAATTCCGGTGCTGCTGACTTTGTCGTTACCGGCTGCGGTACGGGTGAAGGCGCAATGCTGGCGCTGAATTCGTTCCCCGGTGTGATCTGCGGACATGTGGAGAATCCCCTGGATGCCTATACATTTGCTCAGATCAACGACGGCAATGCGATCTCCATTCCGTTTGCGCTTGGCTTCGGCTGGGGCGGTGAACTGAATCTGGAATACATCTTTGAGAGGCTGTTCAGCGAACCCTTCGGCGGCGGTTATCCGAAGGAGAGAGTTGTCCCTGAGCAGAGAAACAAGAAGATCCTGGATACTGTACGTGCGGAAGCTTTCCGTCCGCTGGCAGATATCCTGTATGATCTGGATCCGGAACTGGTCAAGGGTGCCTTTGCCGGTGCTCACTTTGACGAATACTTCTTCCGTGACTGCAAAGATGAAGCACTTGCGGAAGTGGTCAGAAAACTGAAATAACCGGAAGATCACTGCATCTTCAGGGAAGACAAAGACAGCGGGTGTGTTATGCATCCCGCTGTTTTCTGCTGGTAAGATCCGGTTTGCCCTGAACGATGGACAAATCATCAATGATCCTGATGATACAGAGATTGTTTGTGTGATTCGTATGCTTCGCGGTGGTATAATGCCGGAGAAACATAAAGAGGCACGGGTATGGGAAAAGACGTTCAGGGATCAGAGACAATGAAGCGTAAGGCGATATGGATGGTGCTTGCGGCATCTGTCTGTTTTTCCACCGGCGGTCTCTTCATGAAGCTGATTCCGTGGAATGCGCTGGCGATCAACGGGGTCAGAAACCTGATTGCCTGCTGTGTAATCGGCATATATTTACTGATCACGCATCATCGGTTAAAGTTCAACTTTACAGTCCTCTGCGGGGCGGTATCGATGGCCGGCGTAACAACCTGCTATGCGATCGCCAACAAGCTGACAACAGCCGGAAATACGATCATCCTGC
>DFIS01000063.1:41144-44183 GCA_002372175.1 Solobacterium sp. UBA3691 | reverse complement strand
CGCGTTTAGCCACTTCGCTACCTCTCCAAACTGGTGCCGACTATAGGAATCGAACCTACAACCTATTGATTACAAATCAATTGCTCTGCCAATTGAGCTAAGTCGGCAAACTTCATGGTGGAGGTTAACGGGCTCGAACCGCTGACCCTCTGCTTGTAAGGCAGATGCTCTCCCAACTGAGCTAAACCTCCATATTGAAGTGCCTATAAAATATACCATGCCACAGAAATACCGTCAACAATTTTTCTGCGTTTTTTACTTTTTATCTACTGTAAGAAAAATCAGTTCCGGGTCGTTATACAGTCTGGGGATCCGGTGATAGTGCCGTACAAGCCCCCTGCTGATCAGCAGATCTCCGTGTGTAAGATGGATGATGCCGTCAGTATACTTCGGGAAGAAACCCTGATTGGGGGCTGCGATCCCCTGCTTCGTGAAGGGAATCCGCCACTGGCCGCCGTGGGCATGTCCGGTCACGGTCAGATCAATGCCGCATTCATCATAGAGATCAACCCAGTGCGGTCTGTGCGACAGCAGGATGCGGTATGCGTCTGTCCGAAAGATCTTTTTCACCTCTTCCGCCGTCGGTTTATCCACCTCGTGCGGGCAGCGTATGCCGCCGACCTCCACCTCAGTACCGCGGATATTCAGCACTTCCGAAGTACTCTCCGGTACATGAATGCCGAATGAACGCACCGTGCTGATAATACCCTCAGGATCCTTCTGGTACTCCTCGTGATTCCCGGTAACATAAAACGTTGTATATTTGCCAAGTGCCTTCAGAAGCTTGTACGCATTCTGTCTGGCATAGTCCCCGACCATATCACCGGGGATCAGGATCAGATCAGGGCTGAAGTCTTCGATCGGCTTCAGGATCTTTTCCATGTCTTTTCCATAGTAATCATTGTGCAGATCCGACATGACACATATACGCAGTTCACCCTTTACTCTGGCAGAGGAAAGATGATACCGCGTGATGCCGAGACGGTACGGCAGTCCGCAGACAATCAGCAATACGACAAGTATGATCAGTGCATATTTCATATCTGTATTTTATCGTGTTCATCAGGGTTTGTGAACTTTGGGGAGTTGGAAGTATGGCAGCATTTCATCTATACTCAAGTAAAGGAGTATTGATATGAGTGAAAGACGTCAAAAGATCATTCAGGTGATACAGAATGCCGGCCTTGACGGTGTACTGTACGCATCAGGACCTAATTTCCAGTATGTCAGCGAATGTACAAAGTATTTCTGGCAGCGTGACTGCATGAACAACATCGGCGGACCTCACGGGTCTCATCTGCTGCCGGAGGCTCTGATCTGGCTGTCCGCTGAAGGTGACTGCACGATCATTGCGATCCCCCGCATCAAGGATCTCTTCCCCGGTCAGAAGGTGATCACATCCTGGTTTGATCAGATGGAGGATACCCTCTCGTTTGTGATCAGCGGAAAGCGTATCGGTATCGGTGCCGACTGTGCGGGATGGATGAAGCAGACCCTGCCGGAAGTACTGCCGGATGCGGAACTGGTGGATGCCGAACTTCTGCTGAAGGATCTGCGCAAGATCAAGGATAAGGACGAGATCGCACAGCTGCGCAGGCTTGCCCGCTTTACCGATCAGGCGATCATGTGGATAGCCGGGCATTTCCGTGAAGGCATGACGATGGCAGAAGCCGAGGACATGCTGATGAGGTATGGCATGGAACAGGGAATGGATGACTTCTCCTTCCCGCCGACGATCGGTTTCAAGACCCGCGGTACCTTTACCCCCGAACAGAACTATGACTTCCCGCGCACGACCAGACTCGTTCCCGGCACCGGCATTGCGTTTGATATCGGCTTTGTCAAAGACGGATACTGCTCCGACTGGGGCCGTACGCTCTACTGGGGCAAGGCACCGCAGCTGGTCAAAGACGGCTACCGCGTCCTGCAGGATGCACAGGTCAATTTCATCAACAGTATCGTTCCCTACGAGACAAACGTTAACTCCACATACCGGATGATCACGGAATATGTAGAGCAGCAGGGATTCGGTGAATACTTCAGAAAGCAGAAAGCCGGCATGAACGGTCATCAGATCGGCATCGACTGTCATGAATTCCCGATGCTTAAAGAGACTGAGGATGAGCCCTTCCTGCCCGGCATGGTCTTCTGTTCAGAACCGAAGATGATGTTCCCGGGAGAAATGTACATGCGTGTGGAAGACATGATCCTGATCACTGAAGACGGTGCTGAATCCCTTTCCGTCTTCCCGCGTGATATGTTTGAAATCGGCTGTTAAAAGACTTTATAAGATACTGAACATGTATTTTGATAAACTTTTCTGATTTATCATGTATAATTAATACTAGAGCGCATTAATCAAAAGTTCACAAGTATAATTCCGACTATAGTATTTGTATACCGAAGGAATGCGCAAAAGAAGAGAGGTTAAATTATGGCAGAACTGAATTTAAGTAAGTATGGCATCACCGGTGCAACCGAGATCATCTACAACCCTTCCTATGATTTACTGTTTGAGGAAGAGATGAAATCTGAACTGACAGGTTACGAAAAAGGTCAGCTGACAGAGCTTGGTGCCGTCAATGTTATGACAGGTATTTATACAGGCCGTTCGCCTAAGGATAAGTACATTGTCATGGACGAAAACTCCAAAGATACTGTCTGGTGGAATTCTCCTGAATATCCTAATGACAATCATGAACTGTCTGAAAAGAACTGGGCTGAGCTGAAGAAGCTGGCTCTTGAAGAACTCTCCAACAAGAAGCTCTATGTAGTTGATGCATTCTGCGGTGCAAATAAAGATACACGTATGGCTGTCCGCTTCATTATGGAAGTAGCCTGGCAGGCACACTTTGTAAGAAACATGTTCATTAAGCCGACAGCTGAAGAAGAAGCTAACTTCGAACCTGACTTCATGGTTTACACAGCTTCCAAGGCCAAGGTTGATAACTATAAGGAAATGGGTCTCAACTCCGAGACAGCTGTTGCCTTCAACATCACAAGCCATGAACAGGTCATCCTGAACACATGGTACGGCGG
>DFIS01000063.1:12045-41057 GCA_002372175.1 Solobacterium sp. UBA3691 | reverse complement strand
CTATCTGCCGCTGAAGGGCATTGCCTCAATGCACTGCTCCGCCAACACAGACATGGAAGGCAAGAACACAGCGATCTTCTTCGGTCTCTCCGGCACAGGTAAGACAACACTGTCCACAGACCCGAAGCGTCTGCTGATCGGTGACGATGAGCACGGCTGGGATGACAACGGTGTCTTCAACCTTGAAGGCGGCTGCTATGCAAAGGTCATCAATCTGGATAAGGAATCCGAACCGGATATCTACAATGCGATCAGACGTGATGCTCTGCTCGAGAACGTAACTGTCGATGCTGAAGGCAAGATCGACTTCGCTGACAAGAGCGTTACAGAGAACACACGTGTTTCCTACCCGATCGATCACATCGAAAAGATCGTTCGTCCTGTTTCCGCAGGTCCTGCAGCAGAGAATGTCATCTTCTTATCTGCTGATGCCTTCGGTGTTCTGCCTCCGGTTTCCATCCTGACACCTGAGCAGACACAGTACTACTTCCTCTCCGGTTTCACAGCTAAGCTGGCCGGTACAGAACGTGGTATCACAGAGCCTACACCTACCTTCAGCGCATGCTTCGGACAGGCATTCCTCGAGCTGCATCCGACAAAGTACGGTGAAGAACTGGTCAAGAGAATGGAACAGAGCGGAGCCAAGGCTTATCTGGTCAACACAGGCTGGAACGGCACAGGCAAGCGTATCTCCATCAAGGATACCCGCGGTATTATCGATGCTATCCTGAACGGTGATGTTCTGAAGGCACCGACAAAGACTATCCCTTACTTCAACTTCGAAGTACCGACAGAGCTCCCCGGTGTTGACACAGGCATTCTGGATCCTCGTGACACATACGGTGATCCTGCAGAGTGGGAAGCCAAGGCCAAGGATCTCGCCGGCAGATTCATCAAGAACTTCCACAAGTATGAGTACAATCCTGCAGGTAAGGCACTCGTCAGTGCAGGTCCTCAGCTCGACGAAGAGTAATCGATCCGTAAGTAAAACAGAGAGTTCTCATCCGAACTCTCTGTTTTTTAATTGTCACGTATACGCTTAGTGCTGGTAATCAAAGTCGATCGCATCTGTCAGTTTGATGAAGTCTTCTTCACTGCCGTAGCCGACCATCAGGAAGCCATATGCACGGTCATCGTAGACAATACCGGCATACGGTGTGCCAGCCTTGAGTATCTCCGTATCCTTCTTGGCACAGCCTCTGGTCCGGGTGATCCCGTCACTGATCACTGTAATATCATGCAGAGTATAATTCTCTTCATCCTGTGCCATCTTTCCAAGATAATCACGCAGACTGTCTCTGTTCAGGAAGATTCCCGATGCCAGCAGATCCTCTTCGGTGAAGAAATACAGCTGCTGTTCATCCTCGTCGAAGTAACAGAACGCATCCTGATCTTCGGGAGACCGGATCCAGTATTCTGCCCCGTCATCGAACCAGATATTTACCGTATAATCATCACCGTAGGCTTCACTCTGATCCTCTTCACCGCTGACATTCAGTTCTGTATCCGTACTGCCGATCTCATTTTCCAGATCATCGACAACAGTTTCATCCGCAAACTCCGCCGGATCATATGCCGGGATCACCGCACTGTTGCGGTCCTTGATCGTAAACTCTGCATTCAGGACACCGGCAGTCCCCTCAATATTGATATCGGCACCGAGAGATACCTTGTTAATATAGTCATCCTTGCCGACCCTGATCTCGATATCATGGAAGGTCAGAGCCTCTGTATCGATCTCCTTGAAAAGATCGATCACTTCCACACTGTCTTCCAGTTGCTTGTTCTGGTTTAACAGATCATTCAGCAGAGACAATACATTCTCCTTGTTCAGTGTCAGTGTCAGTACACGCTCATCTCCATCCTTACTGATCTTGGCAGATTCAAGACTCTCAAACATGCTGTCCACAAACTTATCGGGATCGATCTCCGGTGCACTCTCCGGATCAGCGCTGTATGCCTGTTTGGTCTTATGTGTTCCGTCATCGGTATAGATCATGCCGTCTTTCACCCACATCTGCTGGGTAAAGGAATTTCCAAACAGTGAGAGATCTGCTTTGACATATGTCTCGTCATCTGTCTTCTCCTTCTCCTCGTGAGTATCGAAGATCAGCGTCAGATCGATCGGGATCTCAAGACTGGCCTCCTCAACAGAAGCGGATATCGTGATCGTACCGTCGATCTGTGCGGAAGACATATTTGTGTTTTTCTCGTAGGCTTTGATCAGCATGTCACGGGGTGATGCCGCACATCCTGCCAGCACAGCCACTGCCATACCGACAGCCAATACTTTCTTTTTCATTTTCCTTCTCCCTTATATATCTATCATATCCTATTTGCGGAAACGCCGTATACCCGCCGTCTCTGCATATCCGTCACGGCAGAGATTTCTTTCCAGCATATCTCTGAAGTATCCTGGTCTGTATCTTTCCTTCTGTTCCGATCCCTTAAGCATCTCATAACCGCTTCCCCGGAACAGATAATCACTGGTGATCACTTCATATGTCCTGTCATCCTGCAGAGGCTCCCCGCTGATCAGAATACGCTCTGCTCTGCCGAAGACCTGCACATTATGACTGACAGCCAGCCTGCCGAGCACATCGCCGCGGAAGCCTGGTCCTGCCCCGTCTCCGTGTATTCGCTCCGGCTCAAAGGAAGCTTTCAGGGCTTCCCTGATCACCCTTCCCTTCCAGTAGACGACCGTGGGATTCAGGATCGACGGTGATTCCTCCAGCAGACTCAGCCTGGATACCGTCCTGCAGATATCCGACGAAAGAATACCGTGGTTGATCACTGACAGATCCCCTCCGTATTCAAGACGCAGAATATCTGCCACGCAGTTACATGCCTCACATTCCTCAAACGCATCATAGTGCAGATCATGGTCCAGTTCATACAGCGGTTTTTTCAGGGCTTCAATACCGCGTTCTTCTTCCTCTCTGATCAGCTGTGCAAACAGCTCATCCTCCGCAAAGGTATTCGGTATATTCTCAGCCTGTATGGCGATGATCCTGCCGTTTTCTGTCTGTATGCGTACCAGTCCCAGCAGTTCACCGTGTCTTCCTGACTGATGGATGAACGTACCGCTTACGGTCTCACCCTTTTCAAGATCATCATGCGTATGTCCGCCGATGATCAGATCTGCGGGCAGTTTCGCCGCCAGCTCTCTGTCTCTGCGCAGACCGGCATGGGAAAGCAGGATACTGATGTCATAGCGGCCCTGTTCTTCCTGCAGGATCTTCCGTATGCGTTCTGCGGGATCTTCGATCTTGATGCCTGCCATATCGGTAAACTCCGTCGCATCCTCCGGTCTTGTCCGGTACGGACTGATCCCGATGACCAGGATACGCATGCCGGCTTTCTCAATGATCATATGCGAACGGATCCCGGGGATCACCTTTCTCTCAAGATCGGTCATATTGCAGGAGAGCAGCTCCACACCCTGTCTGCTCATCTCTGTCATCTTCTCAGGCCCGGCAAAGAATTCGTTGTTTCCGATCGCCATTGCTGTATATCCGGCTGCTTTCAGAAGACGCAGGGCTCCGGCACCGCCCGTACCGGCAACGATCAGTGAACGCTCATCTGCGAGATCACCGGCATCGAGGATCAGATCATCCGCGGACGCATGTGTACGCAGATACCCGGCAATCGCGCCAAGACGTTCAAAGCGGCTGTGTATATCATTTGTATGCCAGATCTTCAGTTCCATCATCACTTCTCCTGCCGGAACAGACCGGCAAATACCGTCAGACCTTTCTTCTGCTCTTCTACACTCTGTGTATGTATCCTGAGGACTGCCGAGAACGCATCCATCAGATCTTTATTCGCTTCTTTAAACAGTTTGGGATCGATCATCTTTCCCGTTGTATCCTTTGACTCCTGAAGTCCAAGCGCAAGTATGACCCTGTTTCTGTACAGAGAGAAGGTATCCGTGCTGAGTTTCCGGATACTGTCCGCAATCACCTCATCCGTGCTCTGGATCACACCGATCTGCGCCGCGGTCTGTAACGGCAGAGCTCTGCTCACCGAAAGATCATACAGTCTCTTTGCGAACAGTTCACATGCCTGTCTGTCTTCCTCCGCCCGTATACTGTCTTCAAGGATACAGCTCTGTTCGGCTTTCTGCGACATCTGTGCAGAAACTGTCTCCCTGTGTGCCTGCAGAGCTTTTTCACCGGCCAGGATATACATGTCATACTCACGCACATAGTTCAGCGCCTGTTCCTTCAGCTTTTCCATACGCCTGTGATGTCTCAGCAGTGATGCCTGAATGATCTCCATCCTGCGTGTGCATTCCGTTAATGCATTGGAAAAGCGGTCATACAGATCCCTGAACTTACGTATCGAGCTTTCCGTGTTGTCGGTGATATCACTGTCTCTGTTAAATGCCGTCTGAAACTCTTTCAGCTTGCGCATGACCCTGCGTATATCACTGTCCATCTCATTCAGATCAGATGCCGGCACGGTAAACAGCGAAGATGCAGAGAATTCCGTTACTTTCTTTCTGACCGCATCCCCGTACTGCAGGATCACCGTCCTGTCCGCAAAACTGATCGTCTCTGCAAATGATTCAGCATATGCTTTCTCATTATCTGTCAGATTCATCATTGGCTTTATCTTTTCGCTCATATCAAAAGTATAGCACAACTCCTTTCATCTCTTTTTATGTACCCCGTAGCATGTACATTCAGGTTTTGTTATAATTTAGTAAAGATATGTCTTAAGGAGATAATTATGGCAATCAAAATGATGGAATTACCTAATCCCAACAGTAATCTGAAACTCAGATATGCCAGGGGACATTTTGCGACGAGTCACAGCCATATCAACTATTATGTTGATCTGACAATGACAAAGCATCGTCTTTCCGAAGCTAAAGAAGCTGCGAAAGAACTTGTCAGGAAATACCAGACATCCACGATCATCGACACGATCCTGTGTCTTGACGGAACGGAAGTCGTCGGTGCATGCATGGCCAGTGAGCTGACCAGAATTGGATTCCACAACATCAACCAGCATAATACGATCTATGTTGTCACACCTGAACACACGACCGGAAGCCAGCTGATCTTCCGCGAGAATATCTCTCCGATGATCGCCAACAAGCACGTGCTTATCCTGGCCGCTTCCGTCACTACCGGATATACCGTCCAGGGCGGTATAGAAGCAGTACGGTATTACGGCGGTGATCCTGCCGGTGTATGCGCGATCTTCGCTTCTGTTGACGAGTGTGCCGGATATCCTGTATCTTCGATCTTCAACACAAAATATATCATGCAGGATTACATGACTAAGTCCTATCATGAATGCCCGCTCTGCAAGGCAGGACAGAAACTGGACGCTATCGTCAATACCTACGGTATCTCAACATTTGAAAATGACTAAAGCCTAAAGGGCACCTCACGGTGCCCTTTTTCATTTCCGGGTATACACAGGATCATTCATCCATGTTTTCGTATGCATCAAGACCGGTCTTGATCTCTGCTTTCTGATCGCCGTGCTTTACCTGCCGCATCGTCACAAATGACAGCAGCACGAATACACCCGCATAGATAAACAGAGACTTATAGGAGATAAGACGCATCAGCGTACCGGCCAGGACCGGAGTAATGATCTGTGCCGACATGCTTGCGGTATAGTAATATCCTGTAAACTTACCGACATCCGACCCTCTGCACATCTCGACGACCATCGGCAGTGAATTGACATTGATCGCCGCCCAGGCCAGACCAACAAGCGCAAAGCAGACAAACATGATGATATTGATCGACTTGAACAGTGTCGTCAGCACAAAGCCCATGAAAAACATGACAGACAGCAGAATGATACCGGACATGATCGTTTTCTTCCGTCCGATCTTTGCGGCAAGAGCACCGATCGGAATATAGGAGACGATCGCACCGGCTGTCGCAATCAGAAGACATGTACTGGCACCGCCAAGCCCCTGCCCCATGACGACTGACACATAGGTAGTAAACCATGTCGTTACGGCATTGTATCCGGTAAACCAGAGAGCGATGGAGGCCAGAAGGAAGCCAAGTGACCGTTTGACATCAGCAGGCAGTTTTTCATTGCCGGAGCCATCATCCTCTGCCAGATTCCATTCCGGATGTTCAGCCTCGAGAGCACGTGTCTCTGCCGCCAACACAGGTTCCTTGACCAGCAGAAACAGAAGCCCCACCGAAACAAACATGATCGCAGACACAAAGATAAACAGGATCTGGTAGTTCACATGCGCCAGTCCTGCCGTTTTGGCATTCGGATACAGAACAGCCGCAGCCGCCAGATAGATGATACCGCCCAGCGCACCCATCAGGTTGATGACCGCATTGGCTCTCGAGCGCAGCGGTTTAGGGGTTACATCAGGCATCAGTGCCACCGCCGGAGAACGATATGTACCCATGGCGATCAGCAGTAATCCCAGTGTGACCACGAAGGAGATCATCTTGAAGGAATTCGGTTCTGCCGCATAGGAATTATCCAGAATCGGCAGAATATTCATCAGGATCACCGCTGCACCTGTTCCGAACAGGATAAACGGCATGCGTCTGCCGATCTTTGTATTATGCTTATCCGAAAACGATCCGAACAGGGGCAGCAGAAACAGCGCCAGAATATTATCGGCTGCCATGATCGCCCCGGAGTAAGTCTCATTCAGATGAAAGGTATTTGTCAGGATCAGCGGTACGATATTATCGTACATCTGCCAGAAAGCACAAATAGAAAGAAAAGCCAGACCGACAACAAAAGTTCTTCCGTAGTTCAGTTTCATATTTACCACCTGTCCTTAAAACTCTTCTGTATATTATTCTATCAGAAATTACCGGACAGATGATTTCCTCTTAACGCATTGCGCTGTTCCAGTATAATATGCATATATGAAAGAAGGTACAGTTCATGGGCATAGTTGTTTTCGGGGCAGTATTTGTGGATATCAAAGGATATCCCCTGAGTCAGTATATCCCGGCAGGACGGAATATAGGCAGAGTTGTACAGGTATTCGGCGGTGTCAGCCGGAATATCGCAGAAGATATTGCCAATATCGGTCTGAAGCCTGCCTTTGTCAGTGTTGTCGACCAGTCCGGTATCAGTACGGATATTCTGAAACACCTGCAGGATCATGAAGTCAATACAGATTATATCGTGCGCAGGAACGGCGGTCTCGGCACATGGCTGGCTGTCTTTGACAATCTTGGCGATGTTGTCGCCTCGATCTCCAAACGGCCCGATCTCAGTGCGATCAGCACGATCCTGGATGAATACGGTGACCGTATCTTCGCGGAAGCCGACAGTATCGTTGTCGAGATCGACATGGACGCAGAACTGCTGGAAAAGATCTTTTCGAAAGCCGAGGAGCACCATAAACAGATCTATGCCGTAGTTTCCAACATGTCGATCGCAATGGAGAGAAGAGATCTGCTGCAGAGAACCGGATGCATCGTATGCAATGAGCAGGAAGCCGGTATCTTCTTCTCCGAACACTACGAATCCAGATCGCCGGAGGATCTCTCACGTATCCTTGCCGGTAAGATCATCCAGGCGAGAATTCCCCGCATGGTCGTCACCATGGGTGATCAGGGTGCTGTCTATGCGGAGATCGGCGGTGAGAGCGGATTCTGTCCTCCCCAGAAGGTCGATGTGATCGATACGACCGGGGCAGGTGACGCATTCTTCTCCGGTGTAGCAGCCGGCCTGACCTACGGCAAAACACTTGCGGAAGCCTGCCGGATCGGCACAAGACTGGCAGCATCCGTCATCATGACCGATGAAAACTGCTGTCCCCGCTTTACTCCCGAGGAATTCGATCTGCATCTGTGATCTGATCAGATATTATAAAAGCCCGTCAGTACATACTCTCTGACGGGCTTATCATATCCGGATATATCAGTTGTTTCCAAAGAGATCCCTGCGCAGTCCGAACAGTATCCACCCGAGAAAGTCCGGTGTCATACTGACCGCATTCTCGTTTATTTTCAGTTCAAAATTGATCAGTGTCAGCAGAAAGCCAAATGCCGTATAGGTCAGACCCTTTTTCAAGTCCAGGTCTTCTCTCCTATTTACTCAATGTATATTCTTCACCGTTTTTAAGAACGATATGCGTATACCTGCCGGTTTCCAGTTTACTGATCGGAAACAGTTCGTCTTCCGTAAATATGTGATCACCGCGGCAGTACAGCATCTGCGATATCAGATATGTCTTTGTCCTGTAGTAAACAGGCGGTGAAGCCCTGAAGACCGCTGACATCGTCTTTTCTCCCATGGCATTCGTTTCCCGGTAATGGATGATCTTCACTTCCTGCCATCCGCCAAGCATACAGAACGCTGCTGAATATGGCATACCATCAAAGCCGGTCCCATGGATCACACAGGCTGTATTCTGCCCGTCTGTGACCGTCTGTACCGTCAGATCGCGCTGCGGACAGGCAAAACCGGTCAGTTCGATCACACATCCATCCGTGGTCATCTTTGGCATATCGATTCGCAGGATCCCGTGCTCTGTACAGATCTCCCTGAGATCCACACGGTTGATCCAGTGCTGTTCCTTCTTCTCTGTAAACGCAAACCAGGCCTGCCGCTGCAGTATGCCGTTTCTGTATCCCTGCCAGTCAAGCCTGTTGACTCTTTCCGCCTTCCGGTTCTTGCCTGTACAGATATACTGCATGGCCGGATGACCTTCTTCGTCCATCCACGGAAGATCCGAATGGTATGCAAGTGCACAGTATGCATTGATACTCTGCAGATCATCCCGCCGGCAGAGCACATTTCCCGTACGCAGCCATACACCTCCGTCTTTCCTGTCGGCAGCGATCCCCGCATGATCTGACACAAATGTACCTGTTTTCTGTACAGGTATTTCTTTTTCCCGCCAGAACGGATGGTCTTCCGGAAACATGAGACAGATAAAGATCATTCCCATCCAGTAGGGAGATGCGGAACAGGAATATGACTGTACTGCCGGTATAAACTCATGATAGAACCCGGGATTCAGTATTCCGCCGGTCAATGCCCCTGCTCTTCTGACAAACATCCCGATGACTCCAGAGACTGTTTTCCTGACAAATACAGGATCCTGTATACTGCTGTTCATCATCAGTTCCATGAGCAGAGGAACCGCTGCCGCAGCCCTGTAGATCACGCTTCTGCCCCACATGACCATCGTTCCGTCTTCCGCAAACATATACGGAAGATGCTGAACAAGAGCCCTGAGATTCCTTTCTGCCTCCGATGCCTCATCAGGCATCTGCGCATATCCATACATCAGATTCCAGAGCGGCAGAAAGAACTGAAAACCCCAGCAGGAATAATAATCTGTCTTCATGCCGTCCCGATACCAGCCATCCCCTGCATACAGATCCAGTACAGTATCTGCCAGTGTCTGCATATACCCGCGGTCGATCTCTTTCCCGGCATAGCTCAGAAACGCCAGGATGATCATATTAAACAGCATCCAGTTATGCGGAACCGTATTCCCCAGTGCATATCCTTCCAGAAATGACAGGATCTTTTCCTTTTCCTGATCCGCATACTGTTCCCACAGAATATCTCTGCTGATCCATAAGCCGGCTGCCAGCAGTCCTGCCTCCACCGTCTGCTGAAAGACCGTCGTTTCAGGCAGTTTCCGCCTCAGCCCGGGATATGTCCCCACACAAAGCTCATCTTCGGGATCGCATGCCCTGCGGATCTGTTCACTGTAATATGCCCTGAGTGAGATACCGTGTATGGTTCTGTCAGGATCGGCACACAGCAGAGGTGACGCAATTAAAAAGGTTCTGGCCAACGCCTCAAACCTCTCTGCCTGAAGTTCCTCAGCAGACGCATTCCTGCCGGGATATGTATGTGTATGATCTGTCCGCGGGATCCGTACAGGCTTTGAGACAGAGCTGATATTCACAAACAGAGGCTCCAGAAGTGTATCCGCAAGTCTGATCCAGTCCTGTCTGCTTCCTGTAAAACCAGCTGCCGGTATGCTTTCCGTGCTGAACAGTTTTCTGATAATTTGTCTTGACCCGTCTACTATTACTGCAGGATCCGGGATATGTATCTTACGCATTGATATTTACCTGTTATCGTGCTGCTGAAGTCTTTGTGTCTGCTCAGAAAACACCATACGCTTTATCCCGGATGTCATTCAGAAATCTGTGCAGTTCTTCGGTCCCGTCTTCGACCGTGTCCAGACCGGTATCGCCCAGAACGACCAGTTTATTCGCTCCGTGGTAATCACTGCCGGCAGTCACATACAGATCATACTTCTTCGCAAAGCCAAGGATCTCATCACGCAGTTTGTCTGTAAAGCCGGAGTAATACGCTTCCACACCCTGCAGGCCCATGGCGATCAGATACTGCAGACGTTCATCCATCTCTTCGCCGATGATGATCTGGTCCCCGCTGCCGTAGGAGGGATGCGCAAGCACCGGAATACCGCCTGCTTTCAGGATCCCCGTGATTGCTTCTTCGGGTCTTACATATTCACTTTTGAAATGTACACCGTCGATATGATTTCTGATCGCATCGGTAATACTCTGTGCATATCCATGTCTGACCATCAGCTTTGCGATATGCGGCTTCCCGGGATTATCCAGAGCCAGCAGTTCACTGCGTTCTTTTTCGGAGAAACTGATTCCCTTGCTCATCAGGTAATCCAGCCTGGCTTTCACCTTATTTACCCGGTACTGGTGTCCAAGACGGATCACACTGCGTATATCTTCATTCTCTGTATCAAACCCGTAGCCAAGAATATGATACTTCCCCAGATCATCCCTGCAGGAGAACTCCACACCGGTAATGAAAGCCGGATCGGTATCCCTGCGAATCTTCCGGATGATATCACAGCCCTTGAAGTCATCATGATCGGTCAGCGAAAACAGATCCAGTCCCTCTTTCGAGACCTTCGCAAGTATCTCTTCCGGTGTATCTGTACCGTCAGAGACAACACTGTGCATGTGCAGATCTGCCCTGATTTTTTTCGTCATAAGTTCTTCCTGATCGTCAGTATATTCTTCCCGTCTTCATATCTGTAACTTGCATCATCCATGGTCTTCTTGACCAGGAATACGCCAAGCCCCCCGATCTCTCTCTGTTCAGCAGGCAGCGTCACATCGGGATCCTGTCTGCTGAGCGGATCATACGGCATACCGGAATCAATAAATACAAGTTCGGCATATGCAGGATCTTCGCTGATCTCGATCCGGATATATGCTTTGCCCGTCTTACCTTCGTATGCATAGCTGGCGATATTGACAAAGATCTCCTCAACTGCCACGTCGATCTGCATCTGTGCCTTTGGCGAACAGTCGGCAGCCTCCAGATTCGCATCGACAAATCTGAGTACTTCCGGCAGATTCTGATTCAGTGCATCGATCTCCAGTTCATTGCGTACAAACAGCAGGGTATCGTATTTATGCAGAAGTTCGATCAGCTCCTGTGTCCAGTGATCGATCTCTGCCTTGGTCTTTTCATTCTCCAGACCGTGACGGCGGATCGACCTGCGGATCAGTCTGGTATACCCGATGATCCTGGCTTTGTCCTCGACTTCCCGTACCTTCTTACTGTTGCCGGTACCGAGATAGGCTGCCAGAGCCTTATGCCAGAACGTTACAGCGGTCTCATAATCAAAGCCCTGGAATTCCCTGACAACATCATGATCAAGCTCAGAGAAGCCTACAAACGCGTTATACATGGACCCCAGTTCAAAGACCGGATGTCCTACTGCCAGTGTATCCATATCGATCAGCAGTACTTCATCATCCTGCAGTTCCAGATTCTTCGTATGATAATCCCCGTGGATCATATGATTGTCCTTCGGGACTGCTTCCACAAGCGACAGCAGTTTCTTTCCCTCTTCTTCCGGCAGATAGTCCTGCATGAACCGCGCCCATCCCAGCACCGTCTCACGAATATCTGGAAGCTTGCCTTCGGGCACCAGTGTACCGTGGATCTTCCTCAGCATCTTCACGTATTCTTCAACGCACCAGTCCATCTTCTCCGGCTCAGTCGCAAGAATACCCGAGAACGCTCTGGCATTCAGGAACTCAAAGACAGAACCGTAGCAGTCCCCGACTTTAACCACATCATAGGAGATCGCTGTCGGAATACCCAGCACCAGGGCAAGCCTTGCGACTTCACGCTCATGACGGATCTCATCAAGAGAATCAGGATTGTTATAGACCTTGACGACATTGTCCTTATCTACCCGGTAGACGGTACCGTTGGCACCGCGTCCGATCTCCTCACAGCCTTCCACGGATATCGTACGGTATGCCTTTTCAACCTTCAGGATCTCCGTAAAACCGGTCATCTCAAGGATATCGTATACTTCTGTTTTGACATTGATCAGTGTAATATCAGGATCGGTCTTCTTAAGTCTGAGCAGCACACGCAGTCCTGCACTGGAGATATAATCCAGCTTCTCCGCATCAATGATGATCGGCAGACCGTCTTTTCCGGCTGTCTGCTCATGGAGCATATTCTCAGTCTCTGCAGCATTCGCTGAATCGATCCTTCCCGACAGTTCGATCCTTACCTGCATATCCTTCGTCTCTGTCATCTCTGTTCTCCTTCTGCTGCCGGGCCGGGACCAATATAGTTCAGGCACAGCATTGTCATATCATCAAACTGCGGTGTCAGACCGACAAACTGCTTAAGTTCACGGTCTACCTCCTGTATAACTTCGACCGGTGATCCGTCCGGTTTGAAATTCAAAGCCGCAACGGTCCGCTCAATACCAAACTGTTCATTCCTGGCATTATTGGCTTCCACGACACCGTCCGTATACAGGAACAGCCTGTCACCGGGTTTCATATGTATCTGATAATCTTTATATTTCGTACCAGACATACCGCCCAGCACAAAGCCATGTTTATCCCTGTATTCCTGATACTTTCCAAGACTGTCTCTGAAGATCGGATACTCATGTCCGGCATTGGCAGCCGTCAGGATACCGGTAGAGATCTCCAGCACACCGAGCCATATCGTGATAAACATCTCTTCCCTGTTATTCCTGCAGATCTGTTCATTCACCGTTTCCAGAACCTTCGAAGGCATACCGTCAGCCATCGTCTGATTCTGTACCATGATCTTGGCGATCATCATGAACAGAGCAGCCGGCACACCCTTTCCTGATACATCCGCAATGGCAATGCCCAGGTGATCATCATCGATCAGGAAAAAGTCATAGAAGTCTCCGCCGACTTCCTTCGCAGGCACCATCGTGGCATAAATATCAAACTCCGATCTGCCCGGAAAAGCAGGATAGATATTCGGAAGCATATCTGCCTGTATCCGCTTGGCAAGATCAAGCTCTGATTCGATCCTTGCGGCATTTACTTCACTTTCGTGCTGTTCAAGGATCATTGCCCGTCCGTTGGCGGCGAGATTACTGCTGATGATGGCGATCACGGTAAACAGCATCCACTTCGGCAGATAATCAAACAGTAATGTATTTCTGACCAGCATGCCTGCATCAACACCGGCATTGATCACCGCATCACCGATAAATCCGCCTGTCGCCGTAAACTGCGTACCGGCATCCATCGTGACAATATTCAGGTTGATCATCCCGTGAACTGCACCCCACGCTGCCGAAAGCGCAAACAGCACCGAACAGAACACCGCCGTAAAGTTCGTCATATTCCGCGAAAAATAACGGCTGCTGAAAACAACGGGAATCACCATCAGGATCGCTGTCTTATGCGTTAACATACTGTCGATCCTTGCGTATACAACGGAAAGTCCGATGATCAGCAGATACTTCAGCCACCAGACATCATCCTTGTAGTACCGGCATACCGCCACCAGGATCAGCACCTCGATAACAGCCTGTGATGTCGGAGCCCAGATCGTATTCCAGCTAAGCGGAAAAATGCCGATTCGGGTAAGCACCATAATCAGCAGTGAAAGAATACAGTTCCATGACAGGATCAGTCTGCCGATCCGGTTCGCCTGTACTTCGTTGTCATGAAAGATATCATCTGCCTTCAGTTTCTCATGCAGCTGATCCATCATGTCCCTGAGTTTAGCCATGCAGCTTACTCGATCGTCAGAATATCCGAGAATCCTGTTACTTCAAAGATCTCACGAATCACATTATTGACATGTGTAACTCTCATCTGTCCCTGCTTAGCCATGATCTTCTGTGCAGAAAGGAATACACGCAGTCCTGCAGATGAAATATACTCCAGTTTTTCCAGATCAAGCACCAGTTCCCCGATACCTTCGATCACACTCTTCAGTTCTGTCTCAAGCTCCGGAGCTGTATTGGTGTCCAGTCTTCCTTCAAGTGAGACTGTAAGAGTATCATTTTCTTTCATTTTACTAATATTCAGCATTTTACTCTCCTTATCTGTTCCGCGAAGAATATCCGCATTATAGTCAGTCCGCATATATTATAACGTATATGTACTTTACGATGATATTTTAACAGATTATAAGAGATTTATCAGTCTCGCAGGTATAGTAAAAAGCATCTGTACATGACAGATGCCTGTTAGCGTTCTTTCAGGGTGACAGTAATCAGGATCAGCATAAGCAGACATGCCATCCAGATCGTCTTTACACCGAGGAGACCTGCACATACCGCTGCCGCAACAGCGCCCAGAAGGAAACCGCCGAGGATCCCTGTATACTGGAAAGCCTTGCGCAGATTCTCCGGTCTCTTCAGGACCAGACCCATATAGTAGTTCTCCGCACATGAGCGCATATTGCCGCTGGCAAATACCGATGAATATGTGGCCGAAGAACCCATACGCCGGAAACTGCAGTACTGCAGCGCCGCCGTAAACGAGATCAGTGAGTTCGGCACCAGATTCAGTGTTGTGTCCGGAATAAAGCCTACCGCAAACAGCAGGATCACCTCCGCAAGCAGGATCTGCCGCTTCCAGCGAACATCCCGCATCAGACTGTCCTGTTCCTTCAGGATCACATGGAAGATATGTTCCGAGGCAAAGATACCCAGCCAGAAACCGATGATCGGCACAAACGAACGGATGATCTGCGCAGGATCTCCGTTGACAACACCCAGACCAAGCTTGATGAAATTGCCGGTCTGACCATTCGCAAAGACGCCGCCCCTGACCACGTAGGAGTATCCGTCCATTATTCCGCCTGCACATGTAAGCAGAATACTGAACCATACCGTTTCGGTAATATTTAGACTTTTATCACTCATAGTGATTATATTATCACGAATCAAAGAAAATACGGGCAGATAATTCTGTCCGTATGTGTATATTTTTTGTTTATTCAGGATCAGAACGCCGGAATCAGCGTCATCGTGATCAGCACGGAAGCGATACAGATGATCAGAGAAGGCAGCCAGCCCATCTTGAGCAGGTCTTTCTGGTCATATCCGCCGAAACCCATCATCAGAGGTACGGTAGCTGTAGCAGAAGGTGTCAGGAACGCTGTCAGGGAAGCTGCGCTGAGGAGAATCAGCGGTCCTACCGGGTTAGCGCCGAGTGCCTTACATGTCAGGATGATGATCGGCACGAAGATATTGCCTACACTCTGGTTCTGCATGAACTGTGTCAGCAGGAACGGGATGATGAAGAACGCAGCACCGATCACATAACTGTTGTGAGTTCCGCCAAGTGCCTGAGCAAGTTTTTCACCGATCAGGTCACCAAGTCCGCATTCAACCATGGCACCGCCGACAGACAGTGCAGCAATCAGCATCAGTACGATCATAAACGGAACAGCGTTGGTAGCTTCTTTCGGTTTCAGAACGCCTGTAACAACTTCCAGAGTAGCACCGGTCATCGCGACCTGCCAGTTGGCCAGACCCAGCTTGCTGGAGAAGATCAGTCCGCAGGTCGTCAGCGCGAACAGGAAGTAGCCGAGGAACTCCTGTGTCGGAGGCAGCGGTTCCTGTTTCTTAGCGCCCTTGCCGCTGTTTTCATGTCCGGTGATCGGGATGGAAGGTTCTGCCGGAGCAAACTTCGGCGCAATGAAGATCGCATATGCCAGGATGATGATCGCTGACAGGATACGTCCCTTGAACGGATCAAGCAGCTGCATCTGATAATCTGTATAACCATAGGATTCCAGGTAGCCGTTCTGGGTCGCAAAGGTCGTCGCACCTGTGCCGATCGGCAGAACGTTACATGTACCGACAGCCACAAGACCCATCGAGAAGATCGCCTTGGAAGGGCTGACACCTGCCTCTTCGCATGTAGCACTGAGCATCGGTGCCATGATCGTGAATACAGCGACAGGACTCGGGATCAGGTTGGACAGCAGGAACGTCACCAGCATGTATCCTGCCATCATGACCGTGAAGTTGCCTCCTGCGATCTTATATACAGCACTGGAGAGCTTGTTTACTGCCTGTGTGCGGTTAAAGCCTGCCGCAACGATGAACATGCCGGTGATCAGCAGGACGTTCTGGTTCGCAAAGTTCGCAAGAACATTCTTTGCCGGAACCAGTCCGGACCAGGCTGTCAGGATAATTGCGCACAGTGCCACAACACCGTTTGTCGTATGAAGCCTTTTTGCGAAAACATAGCCGCCGATCAGGAATACGAATAATCCCAGGCACAAATACATTTGAGCAGTCATGATAATACCCCTTTCTTTCTGTTTACTGACTGTATTTCACTGCAGTTTATTTACCCTCTCTGCAGTGCTGTACGAATTACCAGTCCTTAACAGATCCGTCGAAGTTCCTCTTGGCAACGTTGGATCCTCTCTCTTTTGCCGGATAGAGTTCTTCCGCATTATCTGCGAGCTCAACCCCGATACCAGGTGCTTCCGGAATGACCATGAAGCCGTCTTCGAACTTCAGAGGCTCCTTGACCATGGCATCCTCGGCACCGTTCAGGCAGAAGCCCGGCAGTTCCTGGATACCCAGGTTGGGAATGCATGCACAGATCTGCAGGCATGCGGCTGTGGAGACAGGACCCAGCGGGTTGTGCGGGATAAGCAGTACATCATGTGCCTCAGCCATTCCTGCAATCTTCTTTGTAGCAGTAATACCGCCGACCGCACAGACATCCGGTCTGATATAGCGGACAGCTGTTCTGTCCATCAGCATTTCAAACTCACGGATATTCGTGAAGCGCTCACCTGTAGCGATCGGAATATTAACCTTATCCGCAACCTGTGCCATCGTATCGATGTTGTCCGGTGCCACAGGATCCTCAAATACCATCGGTCTGTACTTTTCTACTTCTCTGCCGAAGGTAACAGCTGTCGGTGTATCCATACCTCTGTGGGCTTCAAGGACGAAGTCGAAGTTCGGTCCTACTGCCTCACGGATACGTCTGACGGTTTCCAGTTCGGATTCAACTCTGCCGGAGTAGAACTCATCAAATCCATTATTTTTGGATTTCACAGGACCGTTGACGAAGATCTTGGCAGCGTTGAAGCCCTGTGCCTGAAGTTTCTTATACTCTTCGCAGAGATCGTCGATATTATCCGGATGTGCCATGACGGAAGCATAGACACGGATCTTGTCTCTTGTCTTACCGCCGAGCAGCTGATATACCGGTACACCCAGGGCTTTACCCTTGATATCCCAGCAGGCAATATCAATTGCTGAGATAGCACTCATGATCACGGATCCTCTGAAGTATACAGCCCTGTACAGGTTCTGCATGATATCTTCCGCATTGAACGGATCCTTGCCGATCAGATATGGTTTGAACTTCATGATGGCATCTGCCGTGGAAGAGAGGAAACCCCAGTTTCCTGCTTCTCCAAGACCTGTAATACCTTCATCGGTATCCAGTTCCACAAACAGATAATGCTTTGCGAAACGAAGTCTGAGATCTGTAATTTTCATATTTATCCTCCGTTATCCCCTGCGGGTTTTTAACGATTACACTATACAAATGAAAAAATCATTCGAAACTGCATTTATTTGGAGAATTCATGCATATGCCGGATGACTTCTGCATCACTACCGATCTTTCGTCATCTGCACTAAGGGCTGAATCATCCAAATATTCTCCCTGTCGAAAGTCAATAACAATCATGCTAAACTTGAATATGTAAGCGTTTCCCCCGCAATCATATCCAAAGGATTTCACCGTGGATAATATTTGGAAAACGGATGGTAAAAATATGGATCCAATCAGACATCACTATGTAAAACTAACGGACAGTGACGAATTTGAATGTTATACGAACAGAGTTCTGGGATATCGGTATCACTGGCATAACGAAATGTTTGAGTTCTGTCTGGTTCTTTCCGGCAGTATGCACTTCTGCCGTGATGGGAAGGTATATTATCTGCAGCAGGATGATATTCTGATCGTAAATCCCGGAGAGGGACATGCGTCCTTTTCCCTGGAGCCGAATACCGTTGAACTGATCATCCATATCCCTTCCCGTGCCTTCCGCCGTTTTATGGAAAAAGGGCAGTACTGCGATTTTAATATTGTTACAAATGCGCAGAACCGCAATGAGAACCGGTTCCGTGAATTCCGGTATATCTCTGCAAAGACAGCTTTATCCACAATGTCGAAAAGCACAACTGCAGCAACGATGCAGGCAGGCTCCTACGAACTGCTTCTCGCTCATGTGTTTGACTGCTTCGATCCGATCGTAAGGCAGGCGCCGGCTGCAGCAAAACCCGAGCTGGAGAAGATGCTGCCGATCATCCGCCATGTCGAACAGCACTACCAGGAAAAGGTCACCCTTGAGGATCTGGCCAATACATTCGGGTATAACCGTACATATCTCTCTTCTGCCTTCAAGAAGAATGTTGGTATCGGTCTGTACGAATATATGACAAAGATCCGTTTTCAGCACGCTGTTCATGAGCTCTGCAGCACGGAGAAAACACTGACATCCATAGCCATAGACAACGGTTTCCCCGAACTGAAGACATTCAACAAACTGTTTTTTGAGAACTTTCAGCTGATGCCCGGCGAATACAGAAAAATCGCCCAGGAAGAGATGCGTTCTCTGGCCTTAGGCGAAAGATCTCTGATTGCCATGGATGATCCGGCTGTGCTGGCACAGTTCAGTAAATATACATCATTCTGATCATCGGCTCTGCATACTGAGCGTGATCTCGTACCACTCTGTACGTTTTACCGGGGCGACTCTGGCTGTCAGCCCCTTTTCTTCTGCCTTTCGGTTTGCCTCAATGAAAGTCTTCTCCGAGAAACCGGGATCCATGTTCTCCCATACTTCAAAGTGCATCGGGACAACGATCTGGGCATGGGCTTCGGTCATGAAAGATACCCAGTCATCGGAGACAACATCAACATCCATGCCATTGGTAAGCTTGTTGCGGAAAGCGATATTGGGACGTTTGTCTTCCAGAATATGAGCCATGCCATCATCGAGACCGCCGACAAAAGCCATCCGGAACCCGTTATCCAGATCAATGATAAAGTTCATGTTAAACAGACTGCCGAGAGTATGCAGACGCTTCAGTTTCTCCTGCTGTGAGATCCCGTCAGCTTTGGACATACAGCCATCCCACATCATCCTCTGCGGTTTATGCATGCCGTGATATGTGTGCAGGACAAAGCCGTCAAACTCATACCTGCCGTTGTAATCCACGGCATAGATGGATGTCAGCGGAAGGATATCTCCGTATACTTCAGCGATCTGGGCAGCTACCCCGCTGTGGCAGATCACGATCGGCTGAAAGCGGCGGATCACATCCTCCAGGTTGACCATGTGATCGGAATGGGTATGATTCAGGATCACATAATCACAGGCTTCAAGATCTTCGGTATGAAAACCGCGCAGCCGGAAGATATCCGCGATGCGGTCCTCTGGATTCTCCGGGTAATCGTAACAGGGATCGGTGATGATCGTCTTTCCGTTCGGCAGTTTAAATTCAAAGCACTGGCAGTTGATCCAGCGGAAGCTTAGTGAATGGTTGTTCAGTTTCATAATATGTCCTCTTTTCACACGCATCCTAGCAGAGAAGAAGAAAAAAAACAGGGAGAAGATTCACTTCTTTTCCCTGTCAGATTTCTTCCTGTATCCACTGACCATTCCTGAATACCGTGACCTCACGGTACCCGCAGCTATATACAAGTTCTTTCATCTCTTCATAGCCAAAGAAGATATTCTCTGCAGCGTGGGCATCTGCTGAGAGGATGATCCTGGCACCGCGGGCATGCAGTTCACGGATGATCCATGGCTGCGGATACGGTGTCTTCCGGTGTCCTCTGGAGATCGCTCCGGAATTGATCTCGAAGATCTTATCCTGTTTCACCAGTTCAGTCAGTGCTGACATTGCGGCATCCCGGTACCGCATATTCTCTGTAGAAAACAGACAGTCATCTTCGTTGTATTTGGTGATCAGATCGAAATGACCGGCAATATCATACGCAAATACCTGCGGCAGCTCTGCCGTCAGTCGGTAGAATTCCTCCGCAAAACGTATCGCATCGCCATGCCAGACCGTTTCCACCGCCTGAACGAATTCCTGCCTGCTGCGGTCCACCGGCACATACATGCCATCATGATACACATAGTGTACGGAACCGATCACATAATCATATACATCCTCATACAGCGGCGAGTACAGTTCCTGCTCAATACCGCACCACACCTGCATGCGTCCCTGATACTGTTTCCTGAGACTCCGCATCGTATCGATATAGATCTCTGTATATCCCTCTTTCATGCCTCCTGACGGATCGATTGGAAGCGGTGAATGCTCGGAAATACCAAAGGATATACAGCCCATTTTGAAGGCTGCTGCAGCCATGGCTTCTGCGGTATCTCCGCCATCCGCAAAGACTGTATGATTGTGCAGACTGCATCGTGTCATAGACCGTTCTCCGTATTACTTCATTACAGGCATGATACCATGTCCGGATACCGTCTCACGAAAAATTGCATATTCTCCCTTATTTTTATCCAAAATCATGCGTATCATGTCAATCCAATCAAAAATTATGCGTTTTTAGCACTAGTGGCATTGAAAGTTGAATTGAAATATGATTCGCGCAAAAATGTATTTAGTAAAACTGAAATACTGGGGACGAGTTGATATGACGAATATACACGCTGAAACAGGCGAGATACTTTTTAGCACGAATCAGAATGGATATCAGGCTTTTTATATTACCAGTATGCCTCATCATCTCGGATTAAGCTGTCATGATTACTGGCAGATCCTGATCCATATCAAGGGTAATATACAGCTGGCTGTCAACGATGAAGTATATCATCTGACATCTGATCAGCTCGTGATCATTCCGCCGTATCATATGCATGGTATTACGGAGACCAACGGTTCTGATATCGTACAGGCTTTTGTCAATCTTTCCCCTGATTTTCTGCAGTTTGCGGGTGTCCGCCAGATCAACTGTGAGCAGATCCTGATGGAGTATACCTGCAGCGGCAGATACTGCTTCCCGATGACCCATCATGATGCGGATATCTGCCAGATGCTACTGAAACGTATTTCCGAGAACAGTGATGTGTCTTCTTCCTGGTCCCGGTTCTCCGATATCTCAAGACTGCTGCCGGTTCTGAGACTGGTCATCGAAACCATGTTCAATGCGTCTACCCAGGAGAAGACCACCGGTTCTGAATCGATCATGCATAATATCCTGGTCTATATCAATGCCAACTATACCGAAAAGCTGACCCTGCAGTCGATTGCCCGGAAATTCGGCATCAGTATTTCGACTCTCTCACATGACTTCAAGGAATATACACAGCGCAGTGTATACGGATATATACTCTACCGAAGGATCATGAGCGCCAAGCAGAGACTGTATGAAAACACCCCGCTGAATGAGATCGCATATGAATGCGGCTTCAGTGACTACTCAAACTTCCTGCGCTCCTTCACCAAGGAACTTGGCATGTCGCCAAGCGAATACAGGAAGATGCTTCGGAATAAGATATCAGAATAATAAAAGCGTTCCGGCTGTTAACCGAAACGCTTTTATTATGCTTTATTCAACTGTGATCAGCGGATCACCGTTCTTGACCTCTTCAGCAGAGGATACCGTAACACTGTCATAATCATCGGAATTCGTGATCAGAACAGGTGTATACAGTTCCTTGCCTGCTTCTTTGATCATGTCCAGATCAGCAGTCAGCAGCAGGTCACCCTTCTTTACCTTCTGTCCCATCTTGACATTATACTTGAACGGTTTGCCTTCCAGCATGACTGTATCGAGACCGACATGGATCAGGATCTCAATATCTCTGTCCGTCTGCAGACCGATCGCATGCCCGCTGTCCATGACCTGTGTCACTTCCGCATCACAAGGCGCATATACATGTCCGTCTGTGGGAAGGATCGCTGCACCAAGGCCCAGTGTACCATCCGCAAAGACATCATCGGGAACTTCGTTCAGCGGTACATTCTTACCGGTCATCGGGGAAACAAGTTCCACCGGTCCCGTCACTGCTTCCTTTACCGGGGCAGCTGCTGTTTCTGCGGACTCCGGTGTCTTTTCATCCTTGAACAGAACCAGAGTCAGGAAGAAGGACAGACCGATACTTAAGGCTGCACAGATCGCACCCCAGATCACACCGCGGAACGGAGAATCGCCGCCGATAAACGTGATCAGAGACATCAGTGAAGGTGAACCGCCCATCGAGTAAGCCTTGACACCGCTGAGACCGGCAAGCAGTCCGCTGGCACCGGCACCGATGACAGCCGCGATCATGGGCTTGACAAAGCGCATGTTGATACCGTACATGGCAGGTTCCGTAACACCGGCAACGAGTGCGGAGATACCGCAGGCAATACCTTCGGAACGTGTCTCAATATCTTTTGTTTTCGCAGCCACACCCAGGGAAGCACCGCCCTGTGCAAGGTTGGAACAGAACATCGTGACAAGCACAGCGACATCATAGCCAAGTGTACTCATACTGACGGTAAACAGAGGCATCAGCGCATAGTGCATACCGGTCATGACGATAAACGGCATCAGGGCCGAAAGAATACCAACTGTCAGCCAGGGAACCGCTGTATAGAGCTTGGTGATCACTGCCGCAAGTCCGTTACCGATAACCGCGCCGAGAGGTCCAAGGACAACAACGACGACCGGTGTACAGATCAGCAGGAAGATCATCGGCTTCAGGAAGGCCTTCAGAACATTCGGTGATACTCTGTCAGCAAAATCTTCTGCCCAGCCCATGACAGGTGTCATCAGCAGCATCGGCAGTACCGAAGACGTATATGTCGCACTGATCACAGGCAGGAAGCCAAACAGATATGTGCAGGACTGACCAAGGAATGTACCGTAAACGATACCTTCCACACCGCCTGCCATCAGAGAGACCATATTCGGATAGACAAGAGCTGCACCGATGACCATATACAGCGGAATGCTGTGTCCGGTCTTCTTCGCAATACCCCAGCCCAGCAGAATAGGCATGAAGTAGAAGAACGAGTCTGCCATCGAGAACAGAATCGTATACGTAGGTCCTGTTGTACTGAGAACACCGATCGATGTCAGCAGTGTCAGCAGAACCTTGACCATTCCGGTTCCGAGCATAGCCGGCAGCAGCGGTGTCAGACACCCTGCCACGAAGCCGAACAGACGCTGGATCGGATTGCCTTCTGCCTTTACGGGAGCCGCGGAATCTTCCGAGAAGTTTCCGAGCTTCTTGAATTCCTTGAACAGGCTTGCGACTTCATTGCCGATAACGACCTGATACTGTCCGCCCTGTTTAATTACACTCTTTACGCCTTTGATTGCCTTAACGGCATCATCATTAGCTTTCGTTTCATCCTTGAGGATCAGACGAAGACGTGTCATACAATGCGTTGCCGAAGCAATATTGTCCGCACCGCCGACACCTTCAACGATCTTTTTGGATGTTGAAACATAGTCCATTGCCATATGTACCCCTCCTGTAATTCTAAGTTTATGGTATAAGCCTATATGTGCGTATATTTTACTATTATCGCTATTTATTATGCAAGCAGCACTATACGCCAAACACCTGTATTCATATAAAAAAATCACTGTTCATCAGTGATCTTTCGTGTACTGCATACTGTCAGTCTGCGTTATTCTCCGCTTTCTCTTCAAAGTCGCTCAGTCCGGCAGTCTTCGTTACCGGCAGTGAGAAAATGATGCCGTGTCCCTCACTGTCGAGACCTGCTGTCGTATAGATCGATTTCATCACATCGTCCTTGATCCCTGCAGGCACCAGGATCATGATCACTTCTTTCTCCGGCTGGATCGTAATATTGAACACTTCTTCTGCTTCAAGACTTCCGGCTCCGTGTCCCTTCATGATCGTACCGCCGGTAGCTCCTGCCTTTCTTGCGGCATACATTACCGTATCCACAAAACCTGTATTGATGATGCAGAAGATCACTTCATATTTCTTTTCTTTATCTGCCATTTTACTTTACCATCCTTGGATCATTGCTTAAGAATCCGTAACTGAGTTTACCGATCACGCTGGAAAGCGGAACCGCAAATGAAATACCTGTATCACTGTTCACTGTGTGAAAGCGTTCCTCGATTGCCTCCATCACAGTATTTAACTTATCTTCGCGTATGACACTGAATACTATACTGCGCCTGGCTTCCTTAAGCCCGAGGAATTCCACCAGATTTGTCTCAGCAGTTCCTGTACCGACGATACTCATCTGCAGATTGGCACCAAAGGTCCGGATCAGGTCCGCAAAGAATGTTCCCTTTCCCTTGGGGACGACCGTGATCAGCAGCATCAGTTTCTCCGGGGCTATATTGCCGGCATGTTTCGCTGTATTGTCAGCCATATCCTGTATTCCTTCTAATCAAAATAGATGATCTGCGCATCATCCGCAGAAAGGATCTTCCTGACTGCAGACTTCTCTCTCATGATACGGGCTGCCACACTGCGGAAGCCCAGTGACTGGATCGTGATCAGCGGTGTCATTGCAACCATGGATACAACACCGAAGGCATAATCCATGATCGCATCTGCGCCTCTCATGGCTACGCATGCCCCAATCGCCATCGGCAGGATGAAGCTGCTGGTCAGAGGACCGCTGGCAACACCGCCGGAGTCAAACGCTATCGCCGTATAGATCTTCGGCACAAAGAACGAAAGACCAAGTGACAGCAGATACCCGGGGATCAGGTAATACAGCAGTGAGAAGCCGTAGATCAGACGGACGATCGACAGGCCGATGGAAACACCTACACCAAGGGACAGCGCAAGCATCATCTGCCGGCGGGTCACCTGACCGTTCGTCACTTCTTCGACCTGCTGGTTCAAAACATGCACGGCAGGCTCCGCAAGGACAACGACCATACCGATGATAAAGGCAAAGGCCAGAAGCATCTGCGGATGCTGAGAGCCCATCGTCATCCCCAGCTTATACCCTACAGGCATGAAGCCGATGGTGACAGACATCAGGAAGATCACCAGTCCGGCAAACGCAAACCCGATGCCAAAGGCGATCTGAATCAGTCTGCCCAGCGGAAGATGCAGAACCATCTTCTGCAGTACAGCGAAGAAGGCCACCATCAGTAACAGTGACTTTGCAACATCCCAGGCAGTTTCCCCAAGCAGCGGCCAGAAGAACCGGCTGACATCCGTATAAGCACCGTACTCCGGAAGCGGGAAATGGATCTCACCGCCTCCTGAAGCAAGACTCAGGATCAGCACGGCAAGGATCGGACCTGCCGAACACAGAGCAATCAGACCGAAGCTGTTCTGACCGGCATTGCGTCCGCCCAGGGTCTGGGCAATGCCAAGGCCGAGAGCCATGATAAACGGTACCGTGATCGGACCTGTCGTGACACCGCCGGAGTCAAATGCAAGCGGCAGAAACGACTGTCCGCCGGAAGCGATCATCAGTGCTGAGAATGCAAACAGCAGCATGTAGAAGAACAGCAGCATCGCTGTAAGATCTGTCTTTGTCACGATCCTGACCACCGCCAGAACCAGGAACAGACCGACACCGACACCGACCGTCATGATCAGCATCGTCGGATTGACAACCTCACTGATCTGTCCGGCCAATACCGAAAGATCAGGTTCCGCAATGGTAATTAACATGCCCATCAGAAAACATGTACATGCCAGGAAGCCCATCTTCTTTGACTTTGTCAGACCTTCACCGACATGTCTGCCGATCGGAGACATGGCCAGATCGGCACCAAGATTAAACAGACCGATACCAATCACAAGACAGACAGCACAGACGATGAAGGTGATCCTTTCATGTGCGTCCAGCGGTGCCAGCGGTGTAAACGAAAGTACCAGTACGATCGCCAGAACCGGGACAACGGAAACCAATGCTTCACGCAGTTTAGCCAGTAATGCCTTAACCACAAGAACCTCCCCCAACTATTTCTCAAAACAGAATCGACATGATCCTGTTTACTACCTATTTGTTAACTTTACACCATGCTGTTGCATATATAAAAGAAAAAATAACAGCGATAAACAAAGCACAATTAATCCTGCCGATAATCTGTTTTTATTTCCTTATCCGCTCACGTCCGGCATACCGCTCTGTCACAGCCCCGATGACCAGTGAGCACAGGAAGATCAGGATCCAGATATACCATCCGTGATGTGTATGTCCGGTTGGATCTCCGGGTCTTGGCCCAAGCAGCTCACCAATCGCGATCCCCGCAAGGGCGCCAAAACAGCTGATCCATGACAGATACTTTCTGCCGTACAGAGCTGCCAAAGCAGAAACGGCAGCTGCGATCCAGTACAGATGATTGCGGACAAGCCAAGGAAACAGATAGAAACTGCTCGCCCGCATGCGGATAAACTGCAGGAAAGAAACCGCAGGATCATAGCCGCCCGCAAAAAGCCACACGGTATAATACAGTACATATGCGAGAATGATCACCAGCATGTTTTTATAGTCTCTCCGTACCATATGTATCTCTTCTTACGCGTATTATAGCACGGCTGTCCATGTCCCCTTGTGTGTTTGGTATAATGTCCTTAGCAGAAAATCTGTTTTGATAACGGAATGAAAGAGGTTAATCATGGATCTGAATGCCTATCTGAACAAGGAGATCCGCTGTTCATGCGGACGTACACACTACGCATCTGCCAAAGCTGTCTTTATTGAGAAGGATGCCCTGAAGCGTATCCCTGGCTTTATTCAGGAAGCCGGATATACGCATGTTCTTCTGGCAGCTGATCCCAACACATGGAAAGCTGCCGGTGAAAAGACGGCAGAACTGCTGCGTCAGGCAAACATACAGTATTCATGCGTCGTCCTCGAAGAAAACGAACCGATTCCCAATGAAACAGCCATCGGCAGACTGTTTACAGCCATGCCCGCTGATACCGATCTGATCCTGGGTGTCGGCTCGGGTGTGATCAACGATCTGTGCAAGTATGTCAGCTATCGTACAGGTATAAAGTGCATGCTGGCGGCGACAGCCCCTTCCATGGATGGCTTTGTCTCCGTCGGTGCCGCCCTGATCCTGAACCATGTCAAGGTAACGGTCGATACCCACAGTCCTGAAGCTGTATTCGCAGATACGGAGATCCTGAAAGAAGCCCCGATGAAACTGATTGCGGCCGGTCTAGGTGATACCCTTGGCAAATATACATGTCTTCTGGACTGGAAGCTCTCCAGAATCATCAACGATGAATATTACTGTGAAGAGATCGCACAGATGGCAGAGACCTCGCTGAAAACCGTCAGAGAGCTGGCGCTCAGCGGAAAAGTCGAAAAACGTGACCCCGAGGCTATTGCTTCTTTGGCGGAAGCTCTTGTCATGACCGGGATCGCCATGGCATATGCCGGCAACTCACGTCCAGCTTCCGGCTGTGAACACCATATGTCACACTTCTGGGAGATGAAAGCTCTGATGAATCACCTGTATCCTGATCTTCATGGTGCTCAGGTCGGTGTCGGTCTTGTCTTCGCACTGAAGCTCTATCATGCCCTGGCAAAGGAAGAGCCTGATTTCAACGCCCTGAAACAGCGTACATTCGACCGGGATGCCTGGGAAACCATGATCAGAACATATTATGCCGAAGCTGCCCCCGGGATCCTGGAACTTGAAGCCAAAGCCGGAAAGAATGATCTGCAGAAACGGAATCACCGTCTGGATGTCATTTGCGAACACTGGACAGAGATCCGGGAACTGATCGAAACAGAACTGCCGAAGACCGGGGAAATGGTCAGCGTACTGCGTTCTCTGCAGGCACCTGTCACGGTCAGTGAACTTGGTTTCCCTTCGGAATGGGTAAGGGAAACGATCCTCTGCGCAAAGGAAGTCAGAGACAGATATACGATGCTGCAGCTGCTGTGGGATCTTGGTCTGTCTGAGAGATATGCTGATATGGCAGATGCTTTCGAAAAAGAACTGTCAGAAGGACATGAACATGCATAAGTATGCTCTTGGTCTGGACTTTGGCACACTCTCTGCCCGCGCTGTCCTGCTGGATCTGCAGGATGGGAAAATATCTGCACAGAGTGTATATGCCTACCCGCATGGTGTCATGGACACGGAACTGAACGGACAGCCGCTGCCCTCCGGATATGCACTGCAGGACCCCCAGGATTACCTGACAGCCCTGCGTGAAAGCGTACACGGTGTCATGAAGGAAAGCGGTATCCTGCCCGAACAGATCATCGGCATCGGTCTGGACTTTACCTCCGCTACAATTCTGCCCGTAAATGAAGAGATGGTTCCCCTGTGCATGACAGAAGAGTTCAGGAATGAACCGCATGCCTATGTCAAACTGTGGAAACATCATGGTGCCGAGGCTGAAGCAGAGTATATCGACCGCATCGCAAAAGAAAGAAACGAAGCCTGGCTGGCTTCCCACGGCAATAAGGTCTCCTCCGAATGGACCATACCGAAAGTACTGGAGACCCTGCACCATGCCCCTGCCGTTTATCAGAAAGCCCGGTATTTCCTGGAAGCCATGGACTGGCTGGTATCCTGCATGACTGACAAAGTATCCGCATCCCTGTGCGGTGTCGGATACAAGATGCTGTACCATCAGGGACACTTCCCCGATCCTGCCTTCTTTGCGTCCCTTGACCCGGCATTATCTTCCTTCATTGCCGACAAATTCCCGAATACGATCCTGCCGATCGGTTCCTGTGCTGGTACCCTGACAGATACCATGGCAGAGCAGTT
>DFIS01000063.1:10491-11966 GCA_002372175.1 Solobacterium sp. UBA3691 | reverse complement strand
CCGATCGGTACAGCGATCATTGATGCTCACAGTTCCGTACCCGGATGCGGTATCCATCAGGCCGGTGATCTGATGATCATCATGGGCACCTCCTCCTGTCACATGTTACTGACGGAGAATGATGCTGAAATACGCGGTATCCAGGGTATCGTCAGGGATGGTATCCTGCCCGGTTTCTACGGCATTGAGGCCGGTCAGCCCTGTACCGGTGACCTGCTGGCATGGGTCGTTGAGCACTGCCTGCCCGAGAGCTATATCAGAGAGGCACAGACACGGAATATCAGCGGACATCAGCTGCTGACAGATAAGTTATATGGTTATCGCGCCGGAGACAGCGGATTACTGGCTCTTGACTGGTTCAACGGTGTGCGTACACCGCTGATGGACTTTGACCTGAGCGGACTGATCCTCGGACTGAACCTGCAGACAAAACCGGAAGAGATCTATCTCTCAATGATCGAAGCTACTGCCTACGGCACAAGACTGATCATCGAGGAATTCGAAAACAGTCATGTCCCTGTACACAGGATCATTCTCAGCGGCGGTATCCCCTCCCGCAATCCCCTTGTCGCCAAGATCTACGCAGATATCCTGAACCGGCCTGTGATCACGTCTGACAACATGCAGGCTAGTGCAGCCGGTGCGGCGATGCTGGGTATTGCCGCTGCTCCGGAAGAGACCACCGGATATCATGACCTCAATGAGATCACAGCTGCTCTCGGCCGTACCGGGAGTAAGATCGATCTTCCCGATCCTGCACAGGCAGAGATCTATGACCGGCTGTATGATGAATACCGCACACTGTACCGCTATTTCGGCGAAGGCGGCAATGACGTCATGCACATGCTTGCAGCCCTGCGCCATCGGCACTGAATCATATACTAAAGGACACTCACGTGTCCTTTTAATTATCACCTTGCGCCAGTGTCCGGCAGAATTCTTCAAAGGCCAGTACGGTTCCGGGCTTTTCAAATGAATACTCCTGTATTTTTCCCTTATCTTTTTTCCAGTACAGATACAGCCATGGTCCGCTGTCTCCTGATGAAGCATCCTCCTGCCGTCTGATGACCGTACCGCCATTCAGGTATGACATCAGTTCCTCCCATTCTTCTGCCGTCAGTTCTCTTGTGCCGGCAGCAGTTGTATCCTTCTCTGTCAGCGGACCGTAATCATTCTTCTTTTCTCTGGTCTCGTGAAAGAACATATACCTGCTGTCTTCAGCATAGAAATGGTATCTCTGGTATCTGGCATCGAAGTTGATATTACTGTAGGTATAATAGAACTCCGTTATTTCCTCCGGTTTGATATCTCTGCCGACAACATATTCTCTTTTACATTCAAACATACTGCATGCCATCAATGCCGCAAGCAGAGCTTTCACTATCCGTTTCTCCCTGTTTTTATTCATGATCCCTCTCCTCATACACGACCAAAGCAGATCAGGTCTCTCCTGTCTTCATTATACAGGAGTATAC
>DFIS01000063.1:0-10367 GCA_002372175.1 Solobacterium sp. UBA3691 | reverse complement strand
TATCCTGTACCGCACCGGCTTCATGATCGATCCCGGTCAGTACCTCTTCCTGTTTCAAACGAAAAACTGAGTGTCATTCAGACACTCAGTCCCTCGTGCTCAGTAAGAGAATTTACATGTCCAGTCAGTGCTGCCGCTGATCACCGGCTGAGCACAGTTATTCGGCTACTTTTCCCTGGCTATGCAGAATACATTCGGGATAGCTCTTCCCGTGTACTGCACATCCTTGTATACACCGCCGGTATATGCCATCATCTGTGCACTTCCGCCTCCGTCCATGAGGATCGCATCCTCCGCATTCAGCGACTCAGCATACTTCATCATCACCCGCGGATAGGTCTTTGTGCGGCTCACTGCCAGATACCATATACCGTTGATCTTCATGACCATGGTCTGGAATGATTCGGTATTCTCCTTGTACATGAAAGCTGTGCTTCGTACATTGATGTTCTGTCCGTTGTACCGCAGTACGGCATACGGTGTACATGCGAAGATGACATCGCTGTTCTGCAGGAAGTACTGATCGCTCCTGATCCATCCGGTCCTTCCGTCATTTGTCTGATAATAACAGATCAGGCCGCTTTGCTTAGGCGCCAGATCGACACCGTTATACGTCTGTTCCACACCGTAGTGCGTACCGTAGGGATCAGTTGTATCCTGACGCATCTGAAAGTAGTTGGCATTTACCGCTGCCGTGATGATCAGATTCGGGTCATCAAAGCTTTTTATATTCCTCAGCTGTCCTTCTCCCGCCGACAGCATCTGCAGTGCATATCCGGAAGGTGCCTTGTATACAGCGAGCTTCTCTCCGCTGAACGTTACGTAGTTCAGACCGCTCACGAGCGTTCCCTTCTTCCTCTGCCAGACAGCGTACAGAACGACTGTATCCCCTGTGACGGGAATCTCCTTCCCGAATCTGCTGTATTTCTTATCTTTTGTATAAACAACATCTGACTTGCCGGAAGCCTGCGGATCAAGAGACCATCCCAGGAAGGTATACCCGGTTCTTACCGGTATACTGCCCACCTTCGTCTTTTTCCCGTAGGTCACCTGTTTCTCCGCTATCAGCGTCCGGTTTCCGTCCGCATCCGCAAAATATGCATCTGCGGCATTGGCATCCAGACGGAGATTGTACTGCACACCTGCCCATTTCGCATAGACAGTGTGGTTTTTCATTTCCAGCAGTTCTGCTTCTGAAGACAGTTTGTTCTTATAGTTTTTATCTGTATACCAGCCTTCAAGGGTATACCCCGGACGTGTGAAAAAGCCCGGATACTGTTCGCTTTTCATCATTGGAATACTGACGTACAGCAGCTGATCAATGTCCTCTGCCGTAAAGGTCGTGTTTACGACTCCTTTTTTGATCTTTACCGGATCCAGAGGCAGCGGAAATAAAGAGATATCACCGTACTTACCGCCCTTGACATAGATCTTCAACTTATACGTTTTGATCTTCCATACCGCATAGAGAGTTGTGTCTTCTCCCGTTTCAGAGTAATTCTTATATGTCTTTCCGGCTTTATACTTTGCGGAGGAAGCCTGCGGATCAGCAGACCATCCAAGGAAGGTATACCCCGGAGCCTTGGCTTTCGGTGTCAGCTTCTGTTTGCGGTTGAAGATAAAGCCTTCTTTTACCGCATCATATTCCTGATCACTGACCTGCTCAATGCCGACCATGGCAGCACCCGGCTTTCCGTCATCGTTCAAGTCGAAGTATATTTTGTATTTCCTTGCGGTCCACTTTGCGTAAAGACTCATATCCCCGGGATCCTCCGCAAAGCTTTCGGCAGTTACCGGTGTCTTCAGCGTACTCTCGGCATACCATCCCGCAAAGTCATATCCGTTTCTGGTGATGACGATATCATCAAATTCAGAAGCCGTGATCTGTTTTACCGCGACGCCCTTCTTGTTTGCCGGGCTGCCTTCGACTGTACCTGCATTTACATGCAGGCGGAGAGAATATACGGCTTCCGGTTCTTCCCATACGGCATACAGGACAAGAACTTCTTCACCGCTTTCAAAGTATCTGCCCAGCGTATCCCCGTTATGATATGTGACTGTACCGGCCTCCGCATCCTCAGGAGATACTGCCCATCCTGTAAGGATAAAGCCGTCTCTTGTTACTTCCTGACTGATCACGACTTCCTCTTCGGGGAGATAGTTTTTCTGTGTATAAAGACCCTGTTCCCATTCGTATGTTTCAGTATCCGTGAACAGACAGTCTGTCACGGCCGACCTGTAGATCACATGATATTCCCTGACTTCCGGTTCCGCGTCTTCCCAGACACCGCAGAGCGTGATCTCCGCAAGCTCTTCCGCAATGATCCGCTGCGCAAGCTCCTGCATCATCTCAGCTTCTGTAAGCAGTATATCTGAATCCTTCTCTGTCCATCCTCTGAATATCTTTCCTTCTGCCGAAGCATTCAGGCGGATATCAAAAGTATTCACGGTCTGATCCTCAAAGACGACCCGGTCGGTTTCAGCATAGGGCTCTTCCAGCTGTGCATCTGTACAGTTGAATTCATAGATCACGGTGACCGTAAACAGTTTCAGATATACAGGTTCAGCGATGATCATACCGCCGTTTTCGCATAACTGCTGCGGAATAAGAGATGCTCCGGCAGCACATGTCATGACTTTCTCCGGATCATCCTCCGGATAGATCTTCCATCCGTCCGGCGTATAACCTTCCTTAACAGGAAGATCTTCATACAGCGTGAACACTGCCTGCGAATCCTCCTGATCCAAAGTCACTTCCAGTGCGCGTTCATCCTGATAGACAAGACCCTCTTCAAGCTTGTACAGCAGTGTCCAGTTTACCGTCTCTTCCGTGCCTGCTGTATTCTCCGGCACTGGTTCCGGGGTTTCTGCAGGTTCAGTGTTTTCCGGTACTTCCGTTGGTTCGGCAGGTTCTGTATTCTTCGCTTCCGTGATCTCTTCAGTATCCGGTGTTTCCTGCCCGCTGCTTTCGCCTTCTTCGGCATATACCGGCTGGATACCGCCGACACTGACTAAAAACAGGAGCACGGATAATATCAGTAACATCGATTTCTTCATATTTTCCTTCCTCCTGTCTGCCTTTCTGTCTGTTGGTTTGTCATGAGTATTGTATTACATTCCACTTCTGCGGTCTGTGCCTGACACAGAAAATATCTGCTGTTACGGTTGGACCGCTTCCTCGATCTTTTCCCTGACCCTGTTGATCGGGATGAGCAGAGATAATTGATCTACACCAAAAGCGGACATATCACCCTGATATCTGGCATTACTGATACCGACAAGTTCCCCGGCAAGGCTGAATACCGGGCCTCCCGAATAGCCGGAAACGATATCCGCATCGGATGCTAAATACGCATCGATTCCCTTCAGTGTCTCTTTCATCTGATCACTCTGTTCGAGCAGCTTTCCCATACAGTAACTGAAGGGCTCTCCTTCTGCCGGATTGCCTCTACACAGCAGTTCATCTACGGCTGCCAGCGCATCGGAATCTCCGAATGTGACAGAGTCTCTCCGCATTCCTTCAACTTTGATCACGGCGATATCATCCCCGGGATCCGAGAATACAATCTCTCCTGTATATTCCTCTCCTTCTGCGTCCCGGATGGTAAAAACATCCGTGTCATACAGGACGTGATCATTGGTGACAACATAACTGCCACCGTATACAAATCCTGCCCCGTTATTCCCTCCCGGCGTAAAGATACATACCGTCATCTCCATTCCTCTGCGGTATACAGATTCAGCGGGATCTTCCGTCTCTGCAGGTTTTGCTGTCTCTGCCGGTGCTGCCGTCTCTGATGAAGGCGTGACTTCCGGAACGGTTTCTTTTTCCGCTGTACATCCGCTGCCAGGCAAAAGCAATAACACTGCCAGCAGCTTTATCTTCCTGTTCATCCCCGGGCCTCAGATCTGTTCGAGAATATACTGCTTTACATTCTCAAGACGGCTGTTCTTCCATTCGCCTGCTTCAGCTTTCTGCGCGAGTTCCCAGATCACCGTAAAATCCAGTGCTTCCCCGGGTACCCGGTAGCGCCGTTTCGGATCGGTGAAGTGTGCTTCCCATTCCTCTGCTGTCTTATGCTCGTACTCTTTACGGTTCAGGTAGATCTGCTGACGCTTCGTCGCTGAAAGAAACATCTTCGCCGCCAGCGGGATCAGTTTCTCATATTCCTCAGGCTGTACATCCTCAAAGATCTGCGGAAGATCTGCCTTCACGATATGCTCAGGACCGCGGATGATGCGGATGCCTTCTGCTTCCCATGTATATGAATCCGGTGTGAAATTCAGCTTCACCAGGATCCCCTCATCGGTATGATACTGTGCCCGCTGATAATCCGTATCAAAGATGAAATTGCCAAGCGAGTAGAAGATCACCTTTTCCCCGACCGTCTCATAGTTCATCGGCACATGCGGGTGATGGGCCACGATCATATCTGCCCCCATCTCCAGGAACCGGTGATAGCGTTCCCTGACATACGGACTGGGCAGTGCCGTGAATTCCTCCCCGCCGTGAACGATCAGACAGCACCAGCGGCACTTCTTCTTGATCTCACGGATATTCTCTTCGATCAGTTCCATCTCATTCCACAGCAGTGTACCAGCCTTTGCCTCACCGGCAGGCTTACACCCCGTCCGGAAGCCGACCGCAAACATGCCGATGCCGCCCGCCTCCGGAAAGTACAGGATCTTTCTTGCCTGGTTCAGATCCATGCCGACCCCGACCGTCTGTGCCCCGAACTTTTCCGCTTCTTCAAGTGTTTTTCGCACACCGTCTTCACCGACATCGAGAATATGGTTATTGCAGAGGTTCCAGATATCTGCGTGCATCCGGCGGAGTACCTTTGTTGCATCGGGATCCATCGCATGGACCAGCTGTTTCACACCCTCCTGATCGTCCTGTTTCTGCTGACGTACCAGAGCCCCTTCCACGTTGGCGATCACATGATCACCGCTGTGCAGAAAGGCCAGAACATCCTCCGCGATCAGTTCCTCGTCGTTCCATTTTCCATCCATGTATTTATCGAATCCGATATCACCTGTAAATACCAGCGAAACTGTATCCTTCATGCAAGACCTCCGAATAAAATTCTATGAAATAATTATCATTGTTCTGTATACCCCCTGTCAAATCCCTCATAATATACGTTTACAGCAGCCAAAGTATAAGACTCTATGTGATTAGTATCCGGTATTATTCAGTCTGCATACTTCAGAATGAACCAAAGTACATAAGTATATAATGTCTCCGTACAAACTCAATTTACTTTTCGTGCATACTTTTTCTTTCCGATATCTCTTGAGATAACGATTACTCTTTACTCGAATCATAAAAAAGGATGCGGAACTTCTCTGCTCCTCACCCTTTTTACTGTGCACAATATGCTGCTATCTTTCTGCACTATACTATCCTACTTTTCGTATTTCCGTACCATAGAGGCAAACCTGCGTTTATCAGCCGTATTACACAGCAGTTATGTGCATTATGCAGATATCAATTATGTTGCGGAGTCATTCTTCATACTTTATTTCTACTTTGATTGCTTCTGTAGGAATGGATGCTTGTTCCAATGCCTCAATCAGTTGTTCCTGTTTAAATGTATGCGTAATCATGTTCTGCACCGGATATTTATGGGAAGCAAGAATCTCCATAACCGTACGGATCACTTCACCGTCTGCACCGGCAGGACCAATGATCTCCATTCCGGTGTAGATCAGTGGAATCGCATTGAACTGGTACACCTCCCGCGGGATACCTACGAGTGCAAGTTTTGAATACATTTGGCCGTATTTTGTGAAGGAATCAAGCACTGATTGTTTTCCGGCACAATCAATATAGTAATCACAGTTGAGTGTTGGGCCATACAAACCATATCCAGATCCAAGAAGTGAAGAACATTTTTCAAAGTAATCCTCTGTTGCCAGATTACAAGTCATCATCCCAAGTGATTCAGCAACTTTCAGACGATTCTCAAGCATATCTACTACAACAACATCACATCCCTTGTATTTTAATGTAATTGCAGCTGTCAGGCCGATGGCACCTGCTCCAAACACAATTGCTTTTTTGCCTGGCTCAGTATTCAATCTGATTGCCGCATTCGCACCAACGCCAAAAGGTTCAATAATACTTGCCAGTTCATCTTCAATCTCATCAGGAACCAGATAAACACTTTGATTCAGTACACACTTAGGAATCTCAATGAATTCGCTGAAACCTCCGACGGTTGAAGCTCTGGTATAATCATTTTTCGCAAACTGCGGCAGCGGGAAAACTCTGTCTCCTTCTTTGATTCCCTGTACATTCTTTCCGACTTTAACAACACGGCTTACCATCTCATGACCAAACTCAAAGCCAGGCCAGATCAGAACAGAATCGCCTCCATAATTATAAGCTGTGACATCAGAGCCACAAATGGATGCACAGATGTTCTTGACAACGATTCCGTCATCATCACATGTAGGCATGGGACGTTCTTCAAAGTCCACTTTTTTCACACCATTATAAATTGCAGCTTTCATCAGAAAGTACCTCCTGATTTCAGCATATGTTTTTAATCATCAGCCTGTCAGTCTACATTTAATGCTTTGTGTGCAGTATGGTTAACAAAATGCTCAATCTGTAAACTTACGACCCAGATAATTTGTAAGATGAATATAAGCAAGTTTCTCCGGCGATATCGTCATACCGTCCATGATCCACTTTTTCAGGAGCATTACCTGCAGAGCAGAGTATTTATACGCACAGTACTCCAGTTCCTGCGCATCTTCAATAAGCGGCTGGAATATACTGATGTTATATTTTTCAATCAAATCCAGGACAGTCGCAAACAGCGAATTCTGTCCATTCTCATTAATTGCGATTCGGTAGAAGTTCCTGTGCACATAGAAACTGGCAAACCAGTTTTCCATGATCATTTGTGCACTGCAGTTGTTTCTCACATATACATCAAGATTTTTCATTGCATCATGCCTGATGATATATGCAACGACATCATTAATATCCTTAAAATGTTTATAAAATGTAGTTCTGGAAATATGACCGGAATCACAGATCTCTTTTACAGATATTTTGGAAGTCTCCTTTAGAACCGTTTGTTCCATCAATGCTTCAGCAATCTGTTCTTCAACATTCATCATTATCTTCTGCTCCTTTATTACATGAGAAACCGGTACTTTGTGATCTGTATGTGTATCAATCCATATTTATGATTACCCATTAGAATACATTTTACCATTGTCTCTTTTGACAGTGAAATTATTATCTTCAGCGAACAAAATGGTGTTCATCTAAATACGCCCTGTCTGTACAGAGATAGTCTGCGTTGTTCTTGTCAGCGGCACGGATCAGCCAGACTCAGGACCTGCCTGACGCAAACTGCTTTTGCCCTGTTCAGGAAGGATCAGCGTGCCCTGAAGCACAAATATTATCTCCGGGCAAACCCAATTAACCTCTGAGGGCAAACCAATTATTCTTTCTTTTTCCCTCCCTGGTTCACTTCCGAGATCACATCTCTGATCAGGAAAGTTATCCTGGATTTAAGTTGGAAAGAGACTGACGATAAAACGAAAAAGACCCCGCATTGAAGTCTCTTCTATGTGCTTATGGCATTGCCTCAGAACAACTTTGCTCACCGGCACAGTCATTTTTCCTGTTAGGGGCATTTCCTTCTTTCCTGTGGGTCCCCCTGGCCGACTGCACATTTCCTGTTCTTCCGGCTTCCCGCACCGCACTGACGAATAGACTCCGGCATCACATGATCGTACTCCCCGATCATGTTCTGTTGTCTTCGTACTCTCCGAAGACAATCCCCTTCGTCCTGCACCGCTGCACCGTTCGATGCGATCCCCGTCCGAGATTGCCTCTGATGAACAGACTGTCGTCTGTCCACCGCGGTTCCGCTACTCCGACACGGTCTCCGTCCGACACCGTGTCTCTGTGCCGCACACCGGAGATCCGCTTTCATCGCGGTCTGTTATGTCCGCTGTATCCGCTTCGTCCGCTTCCTGGCGATGTACGCAAGAACCGCATAACTACGCTGTTTTCAGGGATATCAGGCATATCAGACTCACTGGTGTCAGGTATCTCTGTCCCTTACGTCGGCTGTGTCCGCTGTGTCAGTCATGTCCGCTTCGTCCGCCTGGTCCTCCATCCCCGCGCATTATGACGCCGTCATTTTTTCATAACGATTTTGTCTATCTATATTCTTTACACACGCAATTAAAAAATATACATCTATACATCAATCTGAGTTATGATTATCTAGATAGAAACATATCTGTTTCTGCCAAAGATCAACAACGGAAAAATGGAGAAAGAAGAAAAATGAAAAAGATAATTAACTTGTTTCTGGCCTTGGTAGTCATCTTTTCGTTAACTGCGTGCGGAGAAAAGAACAATTCAGAAGCAGCCGGTTCTGAGAAACCGGAAACCAGTTCGGCACCGGAAACCAGTTCGGCACCGGAAACCAGCAAAGAACAGGAAAGTACTGCTGCTTCCGGCTATTTCGAGTTCGATGATGACGGAACGACAGTCAGGGGCCTGACGGAGGAAGGAATGACACAGACTGTTCTGGTGGTTCCTGCCCAGACAAAGGCATTCATGGGATTCAGTTTCGATGAGTGCAGCGTTGAAGAGGTCAGTTTTGAAGCGGATCATGACCTGGATATCGGTGACGTGTTCAGTGCCGCTCCCAACCTGAAAAAAGTGACGCTGCCGGCAGAACTTTCCGTCATCCCGGATTCCGCTTTCAGTAACTGTGAAGGGCTTGAGTCCATCGTGATTCCCGCCGGGGTCACCAGGATTGAGGCATGGGCATTTAATTACTGTGAAAGTCTCAAAGAAGTTACTTTTGCCGGAACCAAGTGTGAAGTTATAGGTGAATACGCATTCAGTGACTGCGCACTTGAGGAAGTAGTACTTCCGGAAGGTCTCAAGACCGTTGAAGATTCTGCATTCAACTTCTGCGAACAGCTCGTTTCCATCACCTTCCCCTCAACGATTGAATCGATCGCAGGACACGTCTGCAACGGTGAAAGCCTCACTGAGATTCACTTCGCGCCGGGTGTTGAAAATGTGACCATCGATCCTTTCGCCTTTATGACCCGTACATCTGAGATCACCGTATACATCGCGAAGGATTCATGGATGGATCAAAACCAGAGCAGCTGGAATGTCGGATTCGGCGCAATCGTTTATGAATAAGCGTCGATAGCCTTACACATAAATACATAAAAATCTTTACAGCAAAATTTATCTGACAATTCATGGGAAAAACTCGCGTCTGCGAAGTCTCTTCTCTGTGGTTTTATTGAAATCCATGATACCTGTTCAGGCTGCTGCCGGCATTTTTCCCCGGCTTATACCGATATCTTTCTCTCTGCATATACCCCGCTTTTACCGCAATATTCAGCCATGTTTTTCCCCTTCAGAATATTGATGAGAATTCACCCGCGGCACTACAATAGTGACAACCCCCAGGGGGATTTAAAGTACAGACAGGCCGAGAAGACCACTTGTACTCCGCACGATCAAAAGGAGACCGCAAATGCTCAAACTATTCGTATTTGTAATTGTGACAGTCATTATTGAAATAACCATTTTGTCTGTACAGAAAAATAAGCAGGAACCTGTGGAAGAGGATCCTATGGCCCTTCCATACAAAGCCCGCAGGGTTGAAGAACCAGAATTCAATTACATCCCGGGCAGGCAGACCTATGATGACAAATCCCGGCGTTATGTAATTGACTGGAAATACGCATGGGAATACCAGGGCAAGAAGCATTCCATCATGGTCTGCAATAATCCCAATAGCCAGTATGAGCACTATATGCCGACATTTCCTGATGAGATCAATATCACGATTCACAAAGAAACCGGAAAATACTATATCAGCAAGGTACAGAAGGCTCAAAGCCGCAGATCCCTGTGGACATTGCTTATATCCATGCTCCTGGGTTGGGTTATCACGAACATGCTCATCAGATAAAACCCAGAAATCTTTTAAATCGTTTAAAGGACGAATAATATCCATGGTGATTCCTGTTGACCGCCGCAAACGGGATCACCTTTTTTTGTGAGATTTCCAATGATAAAGCACCTGAAATAAAATTCTTTGCCTGTAATGTCCGAAGGAATACAAATCTTGTTCTGCCTGTTTTTCTGCAGGGTATCTGCTTATTTATTGCCGGCCTGAGGAAAGAAAAAAAGAGACCTCGATTTGAAGTCTCTTCTCTGTGTTTTCAGTGATATCTGTTGTGTCCGATCAGGCTTATGCCAAGCGTGTGTTCAGGAAAACTGAGATTGCCCCTGAGACGCAAGATGGCATTGCCTCGGAACACTTGCTTGTCACCGTGGAAACCCTTTTAGC
>DFIS01000012.1:2914-3056 GCA_002372175.1 Solobacterium sp. UBA3691 | reverse complement strand
TGTTGGACTTCATGACCAGTCTGTAGACACCGACGACCCGGGGATTCTTTTTGATCACCATATCGGCGATATGATCCTTCCTTGTGCGGTTGGAGTCTACGATAGCCCTGATCAGCGTCTCCGGCACATCCTGGTAGTTGGC
>DFIS01000012.1:0-2816 GCA_002372175.1 Solobacterium sp. UBA3691 | reverse complement strand
CCGAAGGACGGATTGTTGTAGTGATCACCGATACGGGGATCGAGGCATACACCCTTGATGATCTCCCGGGTATTCAGGTTTCTGACTTCGGCATAGGTATCCAGTTCGTTGAAGTAGGCTACACGCAGAGCCAGGAATGTATTCGCAAAGAGCTTGATGGCTTCTGCTTCCGTAGATCCTGTCAGCAGGACTTCCACATTCTCCTTCAGGGCAGCTTCCTTCAGCAGTCCGGCAAAGATCTTTCCTTCTTCGGTATGACTGCCGACAACGATACGGGAAGGATACAGATTATCATAGAGAGCTTTTCCTTCACGCAGGAACTCCGGTGAGAAGATGATCCTGTCGGTGTTGTACTTTCTGCGGATCTCTTCGGTATATCCGACAGGAATCGTTGACTTGATGATCATGACAGCTTCCGGTGCATATTTCAGCACCAGTTCGATGACATTCTCCACACTTCCTGTATCGAAGTAGTTCTTGTCGGGATCATAGTTTGTCGGGGTGGCGATAATAACATATTCAGCGCCGGAAAAGGCTGTCCCGGGGTCATCGGAGACGTGCAGATCCAGCTTCTTCTCTGCAAGATATTCTTCGATCTCACGGTCCACGATCGGAGATTTTTTCGCGGCGATCATCTGCAGACGTTCTTTACTGATATCGTATGCGGTAACGGTATGTCTCTGGGCCAGAAGAATCGCATTGGACAGCCCGACGTAACCGACACCTGCTACTGTAATTTTCATTGGTATTCTCCTTTTTCAGTCTTCAATATTATAGCTTAAATGTACATACCTGCAAAATCTTATCTATGGTAGAATAGTATAGGTTGTATATATGAACTATTTGACCAGATTTGCCCGCAGATACAGAGAGTTCAGCATTTTCCTGCTGGATGCCTTTTGTATACTCCTGGCGTACCTGTTAGGTTATATCTTCCGTTTTATCGATCATCCCGGTCAGGCTGCCAGATATATGCCGCATTTCATGATGATGATCAAGACCTTCCCGGCAGTATTACTGCTGTATTTCCTGTTTGCGAAGCTTTTCCGCATCGATCAGGCACTGTGGAAGTATACAAGCATCTATGAAGTTGGCAGGATTGGCTTTGTGGCGATCATTACCAATCTGATCTGGTTCCTGATCGTCTACTATCTCCCGGTCATACCGTATGTCCGTTCGGTGCCGATCCTGGCAGGGATCTTCCAGGTCGTCCTGATGCTCGGCCTCCGCTTCCTGTACAGATTCTTCCGCAACCGCGAGATCCGCAGTTCCAAGCACAAAAACGCTCTGATCATCGGTGCCGGAAGTGCCGGTGCTCTGCTGTATGACGACATCATGACCAATGATCATTACGATGCCAATGTTCTCGGCTTCGTTGATGATAATCCTACGCTGAAGGGCATGCGCATCTCCGGTCTGCAGGTGCTGGGCAGTGTCAATGACCTGAAGGATATCATCAGGGACAGGGATATCGATATTGTGTATATCGCGATACCCAGTGCTTCCAAGAAGAGGATCGCCGAGATCATCGATACCTGCAGCCAGCTGTCTCTGCGTACACAGATCATGGATTACCGGGTGAAGGAGAATCTGGAAGAGATCTCCTCACTGCGTGAAGTATCTGTCGAAGACCTTCTGGGCAGGGATGAAGTCAAACTGGATGTATCCTCGATCTCCGGCTATCTGCAGGGCAGGACCGTACTGGTGACCGGAGGAGGCGGCAGTATCGGCTCTGAACTGTGCAGGCAGGTCCTGAAGTACAAGCCTGCCGAACTGATCGTCATGGATATCTACGAAAACAACATGTATGACCTACAGCAGGAGCTGATGATCCGCAACCGCCGCACACATGAGTATGACGGAATCAAGATGCTGTTCCTGATCGGGTCGGTAAGAGATAAGAAACGTCTGCAGGAAGTATTTGATGCGCAGCATATCGATGCCGTCTTCCATGCGGCTGCTCATAAACATGTGCCCCTGGTGGAGGATTCGCCGAAGGAAGCTGTCAAGAACAATGTCTTCGGCACCCTGAATACACTGCAGGCAGCGATCGCGCATAAAGCAGACAGGTTCATCCTGATCTCAACGGATAAGGCTGTCAACCCCACCAATGCGATGGGGGCGACCAAGCGTATGACAGAACTGATCGTGCAGGCTTTGAAGAATAACGGTGTGACCAAGGTCGCAGCTGTGCGTTTCGGCAATGTGCTTGGCTCCAACGGTTCCGTGATCCCGCTGTTCCGGGAAGAGATCCTGGCAGGCGGTCCCGTAACGGTCACCGATCCGGAGATCGAACGGTACTTCATGACCATACCGGAGGCCGCAAGTCTGGTCCTGCAGGCTGGTGTCTATGCCGGTGAAGGGGATATCTTTGTCCTGGATATGGGTACCAGAGTCAAGATCCTGAAACTGGCAGAGAATATGATCACATTATCCGGCTACAGACCGTATGAGGATATCGATATCGAGTTTATCGGTCTGCGTCCCGGTGAGAAGATGTATGAGGAGATCAGTCTTGGCAACGAGAAGAGATATAAGACGGCCAATGACCGTGTATTTGTCAACGAACCGATGAATATTGATGCAGATCAGTTCTTCAGGGAGCTTGAACAGCTTTGGAATGATCTTGAAGTACTTGACGGAAAAGAGATCAGTGATGAATTGTTCAGACTGATCGAAAAGTATAAATAACACAGCGGAGGAAATATCATGACAATCAAACCGTTTGAAAAAAAGATCTGGCTTTCCTCACCGACAATGCACGGCGAAGAAGCCAAATACATGATGGAAGCATATGAGACCAACTGGATGAGTAC
>DFIS01000041.1 GCA_002372175.1 Solobacterium sp. UBA3691 | reverse complement strand
TAAAAGCCTCTATATTACTGAACTTTTTAATTTCTCTCGCCCAGTTAATAAGCACACTGGCCGGGCAAACAATCAGAAAATAGCATTTTCCATTTTCGGTTGTATGTATGTGAGACATAGCGGCAATCGCCTGGATTGTCTTACCAAGACCCATCTCATCGCCAAGCAGCACCTTCTTCTGATGCAGGATATACTTGGCCCCGAAGACCTGATAATTACGCAGGGTGACCTTCAGGCAGTCCTCCTGCAGAGGCATCTTCCGGATCTCCTGCACAAGATCTGTCTCGAGATCATTCTCACCGATATCCTTACCGGTCAGCTCCGTATCACTGAGTCTTTCCAGCACCGCATAGTAGGATGCCGCATTCTCCGCAAAATCCTTCTTCAGCACTTCTTTCGGCGCATGGACCAGTGTTTCATATTCCTGCAGGTATATGCCTGCCTGTTTTCCGTATTCCCCTTCGTAGAGATCATGCAGCTTATTCGCTGCCCGCACATATTCCAGTTTCTTCTGCTTAGACGCAAAGAACCAGCCCAGCTTACTGCGCACTGCCTCGCTTTCCCGCAGCACATTCAGGATCATGTCATGGGTCTTCGCAAAGTATTCTTCAGCCTTCTCACTGAGCTGTTTGGAGCGGTAATACATGTATACCGCATGCACAAGCTCACGCTCTTCCTCTGCCTCGAGCCCGGCTCTGATGCGTACCGATACATCCTGCATGTGCACCTGGGCCATGCCTTCTGCAGCTTCGATGATCCTGTCGGCAGTGACCTTGCCGATACCGTTCAGGGCGATCAGTTCTTTCCTGTCTGTCTCCCAGACATCCCGGATATTCAGGATGCCTGCACTCTTGAGCATATCCGTCTTACTCTTCCCGATGATACTCTGCAGGGCATTGACGGATACCGTGGAGAGCTCCCTGCCGGCTTTTACCTTCCGGAAATTCTGCAGAGCCTGTCTGATCGTATCTTCCGAAGACGCATGAAAAGTACTGATCTTTCCCAGCTTCTTATCGATATCTTCGGTCAGTACACGCAGGTCATAGACTTCCTGCAGGTCAGGTCGCTTTATTCTCATATCTGTATTCTATCATCCCCGGCAAAGAAAAAGCACAGACGTGCTGTGCTCAGTCTTTCAGATCCTCCATCTCATTGAGAATATCTCTGAGTTTTCTGATCTCTTCCAGGGTCAGGGTAATTCCCTTACCCATACGTACTTCTCCGTTTGACATATGTGTCCAGTTACGGATGTCATAGACCGGATCAGCATCATTGTAGGATACCAGGTTTACTTCCTTGGTATAGCGGTTTCCCGTAGATGTTTCATTCTCCGTGATCGTATCAAAGTTCTGCACGACATCATATCTGAATTCTCTGGGCATTTTCTTATTCCTCCTGTATATCTTTTTGTCCGCATGATGCGGAACTCCACTTCTAATCTCTCAATAATCTGTATTTTTGCATAAGATCCTGTTCAAGTACAGAATAATCTTCGTTCACCTCTGCCGTATAACGCTCTGATGCCTCCGTAAGAGCCTGTTTCAGCCGCAGTGTCTCACTGATCGTAATTGCCCGGGATGTTTCCCCGTTGACCAGGAATGCCCCGTATGCGTTGTATGTGCCGCGGCCATGGCGTATCTCTGCATATGCCTGCTGCAGCTGTGCATCCCCGAGACGCTGATACTTGTGCATATCCTCAAGACCATCCCTGATCAGGAACAGACGCACAGACGGTGAAGGCACAGGATCCTGACTGTCCTTCGCATCGGGATAGATCAGTAATACATCGCCTGCCTCGTAGGAAGGATTATCCAGTGTCTGCAGGGGATCCCGCGGATAGGCATTGAAAGCCCAGCGCAGAAAGCCGTCAAAGCCCTGTACAGCCGCATAGTCCATCGTCAGCAGTGTCTCTGCCGGATCGGAGATCGCATACGAAGACGGATAGGTGGCCGAACAGTTATACAGGGTCGTCTGTAAGCCCAGACTCTTCCGGTGCTGTACGGTCTCATTGACCATGGCCATGTTCAGATCATCCAGTGCGATCGAGAGTGACAGATAGTCCATATGATCATAGATTTCATAGAGCGGAAGATGATTCACCGCCCCGGCGATCTTCAGGTGTCTGCCTTCCTCATCCGTGACTTCCTCGATCATCTCTACAGCCGCCTGGATCTCGTTAATATCTCTTTCATCCAGAAAGATATATGTCTTCTCGAACCAGCCCTTTTCCTTCAGATGCGCAATAAAACTGTTCAGGAAATCTCTCCACACAGCCTTCCACTCTTCACTGCCGATATCATGGTACTCGGTATACATACCGCCCCACTCCAGATGCATATGAAACTGCTTGTCCCACGGCAGCAGTGTAAATGCCTCGATCCGTTCATCGATACCGAGTTCCATGCACATCTCTACATATTTATCAAAGTTGGTATAGTCAAAGACCAGCTTGCCGTCATAGGTATACATCCAGGTGATCAGGGAAGGTGTATCATCAAAGGTCTGATGACCCCAGGGCTCCTCCAGCACCGGTACTGTAATTGCACTGCCGCCGGCATCCCTGTACAGCTGCAGTTCCCTGCGCAGCACCTCGAGATGAGCATCACTGAAGCAGTCCCCTTCAGCGAACTTGTCATAATAGCGGAAGGACGGGTATGTATACTGCCAGAGATCAAGATCCGGTGTCTCCTTTACCGACAGTTCCGTGACTTCCAGCGTGATCGTACAGGTATCCGTACTGCCGTCTTCGTGTGTGAATACGACCTGTCCCGTATAGATATCAGGATATGCATAGCGGGGTATGTGTATCTCCAGCATCAGCAGCACCTGTCCGTTCAGGCTGAGTGCATCACAGGATAAGAGACGATCCGGTACATCCCGGTGCGGTACATAGGGATCTTCATGGATCCCGTAGCCGGCGCTGACATTCTTCATCTCGTAGAAGGTATACGCAGGCTCCATCCTGTGTGTATCACTGTCAAAGGCTGTCAGGGAGAGACTGACCGTATCAGTGCCCTGCACCGCCATCTTGAACAGGACATGTTCATTGCGCCAGACGGTCTCATATGTTTCTCTCAGTCCCTGTGAGGCATACTGGGCATTGTTTGCGTCCTGTACATCATGTGTACCGACATACGTAAAATAAGCCTCGAAGGAAGGTTCCGCATAAACCGTACAGACACTTCCGCAAAGGCAGAGACATAAACAAAGCAGTATACTGAAAAAACCTGTCATAGTTCAATTCTACACTTTTTTAACAGGATGACTACCTTTACTTGTTTACGGTATACATGGCTGCCCCGACAGCAGCCGCTTCCCTGACTTCGGGGATCCGGATCTCCCTGCCGAAAGTCTCCCGCAGGATCTCCTGCAGCAGAGGATTGTGCGTTACCGCGTTGCCGGCAGTCAGGATCACTTCCGCATCTCCGCCGGCAGATTTCTGTATGGTTTCATACATTGTGTACAGTTCTTCGCTCATACCGCGCAGTACTGCCTGCACAAGCCCGCCCGGGGTCAGATTTCCTATACGTATATTCTTCAGAGAACCGGTAAGTGCAGGATCTTCCCTGGTGCCGGACAGACGTGTATCCATGATCATCGGATCTGCCTGTCCTTCGGCTTCCCGTCCCAGTTTCTCCATCAGGGCATAGATATCCGTTTCAGCACAGCCGGCAGCTTCCGCAAATGACGCAAAGAAGTCATGAACAGCCGCATATGCCTTTCCGCCCGCAAGTGCCGCTCCAACCAGCAGATAACGGTTACCCGGGAAGGGTCTTGTCTCAATACCCGGGATCCTGACACAGGTGTCGGTCAGTACAGATACCTGTGAACCTGTTCCGATATTTACCAGAGGTATGTAAAGGTCTGTGCCCGGTGTGCCGAGGAACGATGCCTGGTTATCGCCTAACGGAGCCATGACCGGAATGCCTCTGTACATGCCAAATACAGTATGTTCGGGACATACTTCCGGGAAAAGCCGTTCCGGAATACCGGCTTCCCTCATGGCATCCTTACAGAAACTGCCTGTACGTACATCATAAAAACCCAGAGAAGCAGCCATCGTCGGATCAAACACGGCTTTCTTCCTGCCGGTCAGCTTCATTGCAAAATATTCACCGATACCGGAGATCTGTTCAGCTGATGCCGGAATACAGTCATTCTGCGCATGCATAAGCACCGTAAGCAGACCGTATCCGGGATAGACGGATGTATCACTGATCTTTCTCCACTTTCGGGCTGCTTCCTCATCGCCTTCCTGCCGGTTCTGCCACGTATACAGCGGTGATACTGCCTGACCGTTATCATCCGCATACAGGATCCCGTGCATCTGTGTACTGATGCCGATTCCGCATACCTCGGGATACAGGCTGATCAGCTCCTGCAGAAGCTCCTCTGCATATCTCACAATGATCTCCGAATCCTGGATCACTTCTCCGTTTCTTTCAGACGGAAGTCCTGCCCGGTGTTCCCGTGTACGGGCTGTGATCAACTGTTCCGTTTCATCATCCCACACTGCCGCACTGACAGATGTTGTGCCTATATCGATGCCTATTCTCTTCATATCTTTCTCCTGTATTGTCAGTATACACACCAAAAAAGGACTTCCGCCCTTCTTCTTATATGATCTTTATTAGAGTGAATACGATCACCAGGATCAGGGATACACCGATGAAGATCGATCCTACGAGACCAAACACGTTCCTGTCATAGCCGACGATCAGGAAGGATGAGACATTCAGCGGATCGTACCGCACCGTCACTTCAGTGCCGACCGGACATGTTTTCTCTACCGTACTGCGGTTGGTCGACATGGAAGATCTCTGCCGGATCACCTTCCCGCTGTCATCGGTAAATTCCACCACCGGTGCATAGGTTACACCATCCCGGCTCGTGACCCGCACGATCTCCGTTACAAATCCCTTTGTATGGATCGTACAGAACCTGTCCTGGTTTCTTCCTGCCCGCACTAAAAAATACCCCAAACCAGCAAATACCGGGATCAGGATCCCAAACACGAGATCAAACACATCCATGTGCTGTCCTCCAAGTGAAAAGGTCCTGCGGCAGGACCCTGACTTATCACATGTTCATCTTTGCGCCGCACACAGGGCAGACGACCTTGGGCCGGTTCGCATGATAACCGCATTCTGAGCACTTACAGCTGGGTAATACCTTGAATCCTGTTACGTAGCTTGTATCTTCGACTACATCGTGGATCCAATGAGGTCCTTCTTCAGTTTCAGCTTCAGTTTCAGCTTCAGTTCCAGTTTCTTTTTCTTCCAGGATCTCTTCTGACATTTCTTCCGTCTCCGTACCTTCAGGATGTGTATAAGTTTTTTTCTTATGCTTATTCCAACTCATAATGATAACCTTAACACTTCATTAAGATTATAAATGAAAATATCCGACTTGAATATATTAATTCTTTCTTTTTTTATTCGTTCATGAACAAAGTATCTACTATGCGTTCCAGATCTGTCCGGTTTTCAAGCCTGGACTTTACTTCCATCGCCTGTCTGACGTTATCTGTGATCATACCGTCGATATTCATCAGCATGAAATTCTTCTGATCGCTCTCTTCGTTTACGGTCCAGACGAGTACTTTCTTATTCTGTTCGTGGATGGCTTCGATCAGATCGTATGTGGCACACTCCTCTTCAAGACCGATACTGTCACAGTTCAGTGATGCAATATTGCCGAATGACACAAAGGTCAGGTAGGCTGTCTCCATCTCCGGATATGTTGTTTCAATATAATTGATCAGATCATACTTCAGTGAGATCAGCACGCACTGATCCTGCATGCCTGCTTCCCTGACGATCCTGACAGTGTCATCTGCCATCTGCCTGTCTGCCGTATCTCCCTTCAGTTCAATAAACAGCGTGACCTTCCCTCTGCAGGCTTCCAGCATCTCCTCCAGCGTGGATACCGGTTCACCCCTGACGGACAGTTTCCGGATCTCTTCCATCGTCATCTCCGACGGTCTGCGGCTGTCTCCGGCTACCCGCTCAAACGTATTGTCATGATTCAGGACATATGCCCCGTCCTTCGTGCGCTGAATGTCGATCTCACTGCCGAAAGCCCCGAGCTGATATACCGTATCGATGCCTGACACCGTATTCTCCGTGCCTTCATTGCCGCTTGCCCGGTGGGCAATCACCGGTACACCTGCCGAAGCGGGAAAGATCTCGTCAAAGTGACTGTTCATGATCCAGGACAGGCCGAAGACCATCATCGCAAAGAAGGCTGACCTGAGAAAGAGCAGCAGGTTCTCACGGCGTCTGTTCAGCGGATAGTTTACTTCCTTTTCTTCGGTATAGGAGACGTATACTCTGGTCATCTTCATGATATACAGAGGTGTTAACATCAGACCGCCAAGACCCAGAAGGAATACCAGGGACATGCATACAATGATCAGAACCAGTCTCTGTACCTCATGCGGAAGATCAAATGAATAGGCAATGATCAGCGGTGCCGGCACTGCAGTCAGTACGATGATAATAAAGAACAGAATGACCGTAAAGAGATACTGCAGGTTCTGCTTCAGATAATCCCGGCGGTTTTTCCTCACCAGGCGAAATGACTGACGCACCGCAGCCGAAGCCGGAATATTGTCAAGAATGATCCCGTACAGCGAGAAAAAGCCGAAGAAGCCAAGCGCCACAAACAGGATCTCCGCAGTTATGTAGGCAGCGTAGTACAGCGGTGTCGTCCGGATCACCGACGTGATAAACCGCGGGATATACAGGTCCTCGGTCAGCGAGATACTGAGGCCGAAGCCGATCGTAGGTGCCAGAAGTGCTGTGTACAGGATGATCAGCAGACCGACAGGACTGAGAAACTTCTTCAGGCTGACCAGACATTCACGGATACTTGCGATCAGTGCTTCCTTCTCTCCCCGCAGCATCTTGCCGCTCAGCAGGATCTTGATATTCAGATCAAGTCCGGTATACAGAAGCAGCGCCAGTGCCCCCAGCAGAAGCAGTACGATGCCCTGCCAGGAGGTAAAGATAAACCGCAGATCCCCGCTGGATACGGCCGGTCTGCCGGCGGAGTGCAGCACCCGCAGAGCTGTCTGCCTGAGCAGAGACAACAGTACTGCCAGAACGATCTTTGAGGCTGCCTGATAACGCAGAAAAACAGGCATAGCCTGCAGGTATGGATTGATCCTGTTTCTTCGTTTTTCTTTCTTTGTCATCTTTGCGGTACGGCTGCGTCTTTTCTTTGTCAGGTATATCCCGGTATATGTTAGGATATAGGCATGCGCCCTGATACAATACCGGATATTCTGATCTCTGTTATGATCTTCCTGATCTTTTTCTACCCAAGGATCAGACATCAGTCATACAGGGAGATCATGATCGCCTCCCTGTACTATTTCTCCTATGTTTTTATTCTGTACGAAACGGTCTTTCCTCTTTGTACATCTCTGGCCCAGATCAGAGAACCGGCAGGTTCCTATAACCTGATCCCGTTCATTGATATCATACACCATCATGCCGGTGCCTATTCAGAGGTTTTTCTGAATATTCTTCTGTTCATGCCTCTGGGTATCATGTTACAGGTATACCGCCGGCATGCCTTAGCCCCTTCTTTAGGGATCCTGCTTATGGTCAGTCTGCTGATCGAAGTTCTGCAGCCGCAGCTGAATCCCTGCCGCACCGGTGATATTACCGATGTGATCACCAATGTGTGCGGGGGTCTGTTGGGATGGTATCTGGCAAAGAAGTTTATTTCTGCGCGTTTCTCTCCCATTCCATGACGATCAGCTCACCGACTTCGGTGTAGCCATGGTCCAGCAACAGTGCTTTCAGGTCTTCCCTTTCCGGCGGTATCGAGATCGTCACACGGGGCAGTCCTTTTTCTTTTACGGCATATTTTGCAAAGGCCAGACATCTGTCGAGATCTCCGTCCATATAGCCGATGAACCAGCCTCTGTGCTCCAGCATGCGGCATCCCAGCACGATCACGCTTTCTCCGTCGGTATAGACCATCTTTCTGTCTGTCAGGTATCTGTAGAGATCTTCGCCATAGTGCATGAACGTGCGGTTCATGGCCATGAAACGGCCCCAGGATGCCTGGTTCCTGCTGATCAGCGCTGTCGCTTCGGCAGGATCTTCCACGACTCGGAAACCGGCGACTTCTTCGGCTTCTTTCGGCTCGATATAATACTCCACCATGGCTGCCGCAAGATGAAAGCCGTAGTTCTCTGCCAGATGCTTACTGCCGATATTTCGGCGGCCCGTAAACATGGCAACAGACTGGGCATTGGTCTCGTCTGCCAGGCGCATATACTCCTTGTATATCTCGGTGCCTACACCCATCTTCTGGTATTCTTTTTTGACCCGCAGGATCTCCAGCCAGCCGCTGCCGTCGGGCATCACGGAATACTGTCCCATTCCTGCCGGCACACCGTCAACGTATGCGATCGTCATCTCACCGGTATTTCCCTGATTCTCCAGGAAGAAGAACCGGTCATCATACATATAGCCGTAGCCGGGAATGGCACTCTCTTCAATAGCGAGAAGATCATCCAGATCCTTCATTTCTGCTTTTCTTGTCGTGATCATATTATCCTCCTAGACGAATACACTGCCGCCGATAAACTCACGCATGATCGAATTGTTCGGAATCAGATCATCATCCGGCAGTTCCACGAAGAACTCCAGGAACGACAGCATTCTCTGTGCTTCCGGATATTCTTCCTCTTCGGGTGTGATCTCCATGAGTAAGGGTCTGGCATATTTCTTCAGTACGGCCAGTTCATAGATACACTGACTGTTGAAGAAGACATCTGCCTCCCCGTTATACGGGATGATATTGACATCCTCACCGGCTCTGACCTTGGGCCAGGCACTGATCGTTGAAGCTGCGTTATGTCCGCGTGTGCGGCTGTCCCTGACCATTCTTCTGAGCATTCTGGCATCGGTCGTACTGATCCGGTTATAGCCGTCGATATTCAGCTGTGTCATCGGACTGATATAGATCCTGTATTTCTCATCATCGTTCATCTGTGCTGTCAGCTGCGGATTCAGGGCATGGATACCTTCGATCACGATCGGCTGGGTAGAGTCGATCGAGGTGATCCGCTTGCCGAAGACCTTGGTTCCGAGAATAAAGTCAAACTCGGGTATATCTACTTTCCTGCCCGCAAGCAGATCATTGATCTGCTGGGTAAACAGGTCGACATCCACGGCATTCAGACTCTCAAAGTCCTTCTCTCCATCCGGTCCCAAAGGTGTCTCGGAGCGCTCCTTGAAGTAGTCATCCGTACCGAGGTACAGCGGTCTTTCGCCGGTCACCCGCAGCTGTATGCATAACCTCTTCGCAAAGGTCGTCTTGCCGGATGAGGAGGGTCCTGCCACGAGGATGATGCGCTTGTGCGTACGGTGGATCTCTTCCGCGATCTCGGCCAGTTTCTTGGCATGCAGAGCCTCTGACAGCAGGATCAGATCCTTGTAATCATTCTCCAGAATACGCTTGTTTATATCTGCCGCAAACGTAACACCAAGCAGTCTGTCCCAGCGCGTCTCCTCCGCAAAGACTTCATATACTTTCTTCTGCTCGACATATTCCGGCAGCTGTCCGGGTTCATTCTCGGTCGGGAATCTGAGCAGGATGCCGTTCTTATACCGTCTGACTTCAAACTGACGCAGATAGCCGGTGCTGCAGACCAGCTCCGTATAGAAGATCGCCGCTTCATCTTCCAGTGTATATACCTTGGCTCCGGTCAGATCCGGCAGGTTATGGACCATGTCCATCCGTTCCGTCAGGTGATTCTCTTCAAGGAATTCGAGCAGCTCTTCCCGCGGCAGCGTACGGCCGACGATCGGCAGATCTTCTTCGACCATCCTGCGCATCTTCTCTTCGATCAGTGATGTTACGGTCTTGTCTACACCGCCGGTACGAATCGTTGAGTAAAGACCCTTGCTCAGGGTATTGTCAATGGTCACCCGGACATGTTTGCCAAGCAGCGCATGTACAGCCCGGATATACAGGAAGGACAGTGATGCCTGGTATGCCGCAAAAGCCCAGCGGTCACGCATGTCGAGAAGCTTGATCGTGCAGTCTTCACCTACTGCCTTGTTCAGGCTGTAGGTGACCCCGTCAATACGGCATAAAAGGATCGTATATGGAAGTGCGTCCTGTACTTCCCTTACGGCATGTTCAACCGTTACCGGCAGATCGTACTCTTTATCAAAGACGATACCGTCAATTGTTTCCAGTTTCAGTTTCATAGCTGATTATCGGCAATATACTGTTTTACGGCATTCATCTCGGCATTGGTGATGTGACAGTATCCATGGGGATTCTTATCCAGATAATCCTGGTGATACTCTTCCGCATCATAGAAATTACGCAGAGGATCAGCCTCCGGCGCAAATACCGGGTATATGCTTTTCCTTTCTTCAAATACACGGCGGATCAGTTCTCCGTCTTCTTCGTTATCATAATAGACACCGGTCTGGTACTGACTGCCGATGTCATGACCCTGCTGGTTATATACCGTCGGATCTATGCACAGGAAATAGATATCCAGCAGCTGCTTCAGACTGACTTTATTCTCGTCATATTCGGTCTTTACCGTCTCCCTGAACCCGGTCGTATCCGTTTTGACCTGTTCATAGGTCGGTGCTTCGGTATGTCCGTTGGCATACCCTACGGTCGTACTGACCACACCCGGTACGATCTTGAGCACTTTCTCCATGCCCCAGAAGCACCCGCCGGCTAAATAAATCGTCTTCATCAGTGCATCATCCTTTCCTGACGTATCTTTCTGACCGCTGCGGTCAGATCTTCTTCTTCGCTGACTGTCCGGTATGCCGGAAGCTCTGCCATCCACGGCAGCTGTTCACTCACCCCGTATACGATGACCTGCGCATGGTTATCCAGCAGACTCTGCAGTTCTTCGCCGTCTTCCTCCCTGTACAGGGTCATATCAGCGATCGTCGGATCGATCCCTTCCCTGACCAGCTGCACAAAGGCCATACCGGCAAAAGGTACTGCCTCCTCTGTTACCAGGATCAGGATCTCTTCTCCATGATTCAGTATTCTCATCCTGTTCAGTTCTTCTTCCATATGCACAAGACACCTCCCGGGAAACTGTTAAGTTCACATTATCCGGACAAACAGAAATACGAATAAAACAGCAGACAGATACTGTATTATCCGTGTTCCTGAGCTAATCAATATTTTATCATAGGACTTCTCTGTCCGTCACGCTATCCTCTCGGCATGCACATATGTCCTGTAGACAGGACTTCCCTGTGTACATGTCTGCAGGGTCAGGATCTCTCTTCCCTCTTCCCGCTGAAAGGGTTCCGGGTCTTCCGGATACAGACCTTCCAGCACTTCATATACCGCATAGGTATATGTTATGCCGTCACGGTAAAGCAGAGAGATCTCATCTCCCTGCTTTAACTCTGCGATCTTCTGAAACCAGCAGAACGAACAGAGAAAACCGTTTCTGGCACTGTGCGCAGCGATGGCCGTATTGCCTCCGGATGTCCCCGGCGGATCGCTTCCTTCGATCAGTCCCGCGTGTGTCTGCAGCACATCTGTCTCCGTACTGTCAGCTACCGGGCATTCCACGGACAGTGCCGGTATCCGCAGAATACCGGCAGTGCCCTCCGGAAACGATGTCTCTTCTTTTACCGCCTCCGTGACTTCTTCACAAAGACGTATAGCTTCTGCCCGGTATGTTCTGTCTACCTGCACATGCGCACAGGCGGAGATGACCCCGGCACCCGACAGGATCACCCCCGCGAGGATCAGGATATGTCTTTTCGTCAGATGTCTGAATGACAGTTACGGCTTCCTCCGGCTGCCCAGTACGATACTGACAGCACCTAGAAGGATCAGGATGCACGGTATCAGTAATACAGGTTTATCGATACCGGTACGCACATTCTTTACCGTCACACCGGGTGCCCGGTTATGCTGTGTGACAGTATTCGTCGATACGGTCAGGTTATCCATCCGGATCACTGCCGTATTGGAAATATCCGTATCAAACTGCGGTGTGACGACAACACAGCGAACAGTCTCGGAAGCTTTCGCCGGAATCGTGATCTGCCACGTCACGGTATGTCCTTTCAGCTGGCCGTCATGGTCACTGCTGACATAGCCGACTTCCTTCGGCAGTTCATCGGTGATCAGCACTTCCTGTTCGGTATCCTTCGGATTATGCACAGTGATCGTATAGATATAGCGCTTCCCGCCGTCCATCGTCTCCTTCACTTCCGAAGCTCCGACAACATTTATTACCTTCTTGACCGGCATCTCCATCACATAGTTTACGGTCGTATTCGAAGATATCTTCTCATCCTCCGCTTCCAGCACAGCTGTATTGCGTATGGCCTTACCGGCCGCACTGTCTTTGACCCGCACCGTAAAGTGCACTTTGACCGTCTCTCCGGCTTTGGCACTGATGTTCCAGACGACCGTATTTCCTTCAAGACTGCCGCCGTCTTCTGCTTTGACAAACACTGTCTCTTCCGGCACCTTATCCCGCAGGATAAACGTACGGTCTTCACTGCTCTTTCTGACCAGGATCTCATAGCGCAGTTCTTCCCCGGTCTTTACCGCTTCACCGTCGATCTCCGTTTCTCCGCGGTATACCTTCTTGACCGGTGTCAGCGGTGTTTTGTTTTCCGTCGTATTCGTTTTCCTGGTGATCTCATCCGTTGTGACTTCGGCTGTATTCCGTATCGTCACTCCTTCTTCCTTTGGCTGGAAGCGGAAACTGACGGTCTTTTCGGCATGGGCAGGCAGTACGATATGCCAGATCAGCACACCGTCTTTCACACTGCCGTCATCGGAGGCACTGACAAAGGCGATCTCTGCCGGCAGCGGATCACGGATGATCACGCGTGTCTCCGTATCACCGGGATTTCTGACCGTTACCGTATAGGTATACGTCTCTTTGACCCTGATGTTCTTTCCGTCAATGTCATTGCCCTGCAGGTCCTTTACCGCCTTGACAGGGGCTGCCGGTGTCATGTTGGTCACGGTATTCGTCTCATACTCGGTATCTGTGATCATGGCATAGGCAGTATTGACGATCGATACCCCGTCTCCTTCCGCTCTGACCTGAAAGCTCAGTGTCATCTTCTCTTCCGGTTTCAGCCTGAAGGATGGCCAGACCACCTCGCCGTCTTTCAGCTCACCGTCATGGTCAGCCGTCAGGAATACGCAGTTTGCCGGCAGCGGATCCCTGACCGTATATGTACGCACGGTCTTCGTCGTATTCTCGAGATCAATGCGGTAATACAGGGTCTCTCCGTTCTCAACAAACTTCCCGTTGATATTCTCGTCACGGCTGTTATGCACCGACTTGCGCGGCTTTGCGATCTCACTGGTATCCTTCGTGTTCACGATCTCTCCGTATGCCGTATCGCCGGTGATCCTCAGCAGGTGTCTTTCTCCCTTTGTGTCGGTCAGGCATGAGTCTTCACTCAGGGCATAGTCATAGATCCCCTGCGGCTTCAGGGTGATCAGACTTCCGTTTTCCTCTTCGAGATATCCTTCCGGCACCGAGATCTCCGAAAGACCCCAGTCACCTGCCTCAAGACCGTGGATGATCAGTGTCTTCTCTTCACTCAGCACCATGGGTGTTCCTTCTTCTTCCTTCGCTGTATATCCGCTCACGGTGTACTCCCCGGGCATCTGCGGCGACAGGATCACATACTGTTCCTGTGTTTCGCTGTCTTTCGGTCTTGTCAGCAGGAACTCTATACCTTCGGTACTGTCACCGATACCGGTCTTCTTCAGACAGAGATCATAGAGATGCACGATATTGACGATCTCCGGTGTATCGGAAGCTGTCACCGCCAGCGATCTGCCGTCTTCCGCCTTCCTCACCACATAGGTGATCTGTACATCGTCACCGAAGGTATACTGCCTGAGTGTACGGTCTCTGACTTCACTGATCCGGTATGTGTATTCTCCCGGTCTTGTAAAGACGATCCTGCCAAAGCTGACCGGTGTCACGGCCTTCTCACAGTGTACCTTTGTTTCATTGATCTCCGGCACCGGGGCATCTTCCGTGACTGCTTCGATCCTGAACGTAAAGTCTTCCGGACGCACCTTCTCTCCGAGGATGCGCTTGGTGATCCTGACTTCGGTATCGGCATACTGCTCTTCCGTTTCCACGGTATAGCGGTTGGTAAAGACAGCTTCTCCCGTCTCATTGGAGATCTTGTAGGTGATCTGTGCCCTGCCGTCTTCATCATTCCCGCCGACCAAGGTCTCGGCATCTGTCAATCGTACAGCCGGTGTGATGCTTAGCTCCTGCAGGGTCTCTTCACTCTGGATATACCCGGAACCGCCGGCCCCGAAACCGCCTCTGCCCATGGCTCCGCCGCCGTACCAGCCGCCTCCGCCGCCTCCGTTCAGACAGCCGTATGCCCCGTAGCCAAAGCCGGCATTGACCATCGCACCGCCGCCGGAAGCAGCTGCCAAGCGCTTTGACTTACCGCCGGAGGTCTGGGTTCCTCCGGTCGGGTGATGTGCATTTTCGATACCGTAGCCGCCATAGTCACCTTCAAGACCGCCGCCGTCACCGGTAGGGGCCCGCCATGAAGAAGAACGGCTGTCGGTTTCCTTCTGTCCGCGGCCCATGTCCTGTCCCGCACCGCCGCCTCCGCCGGCTGCGATAACGACCGCATTCTTATGGGCATCGTAGTTCTGTAACTGTCCGTCAGCGATCAGTTCACTCTGGATCGAGGTAGCACCGCCGCCTCCTGCACCCCAGCCTTTCGCATCGGCGTCAGACCCTGTCCAGGCTTTGGAGGTACCGCCGCCGTTCCAGCCTCCTGCCGCATTGCCGTAGCTTGTGCGTGATGCCCCGGCCCCGCCGACTGCCACATACAGCACATCACCCTTGTGCAGGATAACCGTACCTCCGGCATAACCGCCCTGACCGCCCTTGTGCGATGAAGAAGTATTGCCGCCGCGGGCACCCCAGACCTGCAGGTGATAATACCCGTCGGCAGGAGCCTCAAAGCTCTGGATCTCTCCGGTATACGCAAATGTCACGGTCTCATCCGCAGGTTCGATCTCCTCATTCGTGATCGTTCTGCTGACCACTCCTTCCTCTACGGTATATGTCACCGTATAGACTGTATCATCGAGTTCATACCCGAACTGTCCGTCATTCAGTTCCCTGATCGTATACCGGTACACACCATCGAGCGGAAAGCGTATCGTACCGAATTCTGCTTCGCCCTCACCCTTGATCGTAATGGTATCCTTCTCCGGCATCGGCTGTCCCGGTGTTTCCGGCTCCATGATGAAACGGAACACATCCTCGGCGTGATCATTGCCGATGATCTTCTTCACGACCTTCACAGGCTCCGCATACGTCATGTCTCTTTCGTAATAGACATCGATCTCCACATCCTCGTTCGGCATGACACCGCTGATCTGTTTCTGTGCAGGATCACTGAGCACATAGAGCTGTATCTCCGGAGATGCGATATCGTACGCTTCTCCGCCCTGATATACACCCACGTAGCGTTCATGCAGGACCTTGTCTGTTCCCTTTTCCAGATAGTTGATGATCAGTGTATACCCGGTCCTCGTCAGTACCGTCGGATCGGTCCGGTGATCGGTATAGATTTCTTCATCACCGGTAACGGATGTCCCGGATACAGCCTGTCCGGTGTTGGTCTCTCCCCACGTCTCTCTGACGGTGTAGTTCGCTTTGACATGGATCTTCGCCGATACTTCCTGCCCGGCTCTGTAGTCCGGATAAATGACCGTTACCTGCTGTCCGCGCACGGATACCTTTGCCTTCTCATCACCGGCATCCACACTCACGATCCGGTAATCATCTGACACCGTATCGCTGAGGATCATATTCTGCGGATAGATCCCCTCCCCGCTGTATTCAGCAACACTGGCATAATCCGGCTGATATCTCTGCGGCAGTACATAGACGTGCTGCCACCCGGATGCGGAATCGGAGACGACATTCCGGCGCTGATATACATCTTCCAAAAGCGGCACGCTTAATGCCGAAGCCGGATCATACAGCTGCGGCTGGGCCAGACCCGCAAAGATATTCAGTCTGAAAATATCGGAACTGTTGATCACCGATGTATTCTCCCAGCGCGAGAAATACCCGCGCTGTGCCGTTGTGCCGTCCAGGGCATAGCTGAAGTATCTGCCGTTATTCTTATATGTTTTCAGGATATCCCACAGCGGTGAGTCCGCTCTTCCGGCATTGCCCAGCGCATATGCCTGTCCGTTGGAGTCATAGACAGCCCTGTGTCCCTTATTCGCACCATCCGTGTAATGCATACCGTAGGCATCACAGACACCGACATTGGTCACCGCCGGAAGTCCTGCCACAGCCGGATAATTACATGGCTCATACAGGTTGTCATACTGTACGTAGACAGCTGTCGGCCAGGCACTGTGATCGATCGCCTGCACCGAGGAGAAATCCCCGAAGAAGTACTTGTACAATGCCGCATAGACATTCAGGGCATAGTGATCTCCGCCGCGCCATGGCATCTCTGCCAGTTTGAAAACGTAGTAATCCTCACGGGATGGATCATCCGTCACATCTTCGATCAGGATATCCTTGTCATATGGCCCTGTGATCATGCCAAGCGTCACTCTGTCGTAGTTCTGCAGCAGAGCTTCCACCTTGTCTACCGCCAGTTCAAACGTCCAGCCATGTGAGGGACAGTCGGTAAACACAAACAGCGCATGCCCTGTCCCGTTATCCACAGCCCGGATCCCCTTTGCGGTCAGCCGGATCAGCGCCTCGCCATCGTGGATATCCGTCCATTCCGCACTCTTGTACAGATAACTGTCATCAGTATTGCCGGGTGCCCCGGTACGGTTCTTCTGGGTCTTATCAGCTTCATGAATATCCGTTTTGCGCAGTTCCTGTGTCTCCGCATACTCCCGCAGCAGTTCATCCCTGACAGCAGTCCCGGATGCCTTCTTCAGCATCTTCGCAGCCTTTCCCGCATGCCTTGTGCGATCCCTTTCCGTATACACAGACAGATCCTTGTTTACACGGATCTCTGCATACGGTTCTTCACACGATACCTCATACTGTTCGGTGATATCCGTTGTAAAGACAAAGGTCCCGTAGGTATGTTCGCTAAACTCATTGCCTTCCCAGTGCAGTACGATCTCCTTCTGCACACCCGTATCAAATACAGCTGTGACTTCCTGCGGCAGCAGCTCTGATACCTTCTGCAGGGATGACTCTGCCTCATCGATCTCTGCATATACCGGGAAAGCATACGCAAAAGATACGATCACACCGGGATCCTCCTGGGTTTCTTCAGCGTCTTCTTCTGCTGTCTCCGCCGTATCAGGCATTTCTGTTTCCTGCAGTTCGCTCAATTCTTCCGGCTCCGTGACCTGCTCAGCATCCTCTCCGACAGGCTCACTGCTGTCAGCTTCTTCCGCAGTCACTGCGTCTTCGGCCGTTTCCTGCCTTTCTCCGGTTTCTGCCGGTTCCTCTGTTTCGGCCTCTGCTGTCTCTTCCGGAGCCTGTTCATCTTCGGCATGGATCATGCCTGCAGACTGCGGGATCATCACCAGCAGTGCCAGTACAAACATACATACTCTTCTGAAAAACATATGACCACCTCTTCGATGGTCATCTTATCAGTCCGGGGCATCCCGCACGTCCCAAGGTTGTGCCATGTTTGCGCCGTTTTCCACAATCGTACCGGGGATAAGAAAACCCGTTCTTCTGAACGGGTCAGTTCTCCCACTGGGCATTGAAGAGTCCGGCATAGAAGCCCTTCTTCTGCAGCAGTTCTTCATGTGTTCCCTGTTCGATCACGGTACCATGATCCAGGACCAGGATATGGTCTGCCGACTGTATCGTAGACAGACGATGTGCAATGATGAACGTTGTCTTATCCCTGCACAGATTGCGTATTGCCTCCTGGATCTGCTGCTCGGTGTAGGAATCCACGTTGGATGTCGCTTCATCGAGGATCAGCATCTTTGACTCACTGAGCATGGCTCTGGCGATCGTCAGAAGCTGTTTCTGTCCCTTCGAGATATTGATGCCATCATCGGTCAGGATCGTATCATACCCGTCCTTCAGGCTCGTAATGAACTCATGGATATGCGCAGCCTTGCAGGCATTGATCACATCTTCCCGTGTCGCCCGGTCATTGCCATAGGCAACATTCTCATAGATCGTGCCCTTGAACAGCCAGGTATCCTGCAGGACCATCGAGAACTGCCTGCGCAGGGAATCTCTCGTTGTATGCAGAATATCATGCCCGTCGATTGCAATGACACCGGAATCGGGATCGTAGAATCTCATCAGCAGGTTGATGATCGTTGTCTTGCCGGCACCGGTAGGACCGACGATCGCCACCATCTCACCGGGTCTGGCACTGATCGTCAGACCGTGGATGATCTCAGTCCCCGGGACATAGCTGAATCTGACATTGTCAAAGGATACATACCCGTCGGGATGATCCAGCACTACCGCATCCTCATCATCTGCCTTTTCACTCGGTTCATCCATCAGCGCAAATACACGCTCTGCCGCCGACAGTGCCGACTGCAGCTCTGCCATGATGTTGGCCAGTTCACTGATCGGTCCGCTGAACCGTCTGGAATACAGGATAAACGAAGAGACATTGCCGATGGATATCCGCCTGTTCAGGAACAGGAAGGCACCAAGACCGGACACCATCGCCAGGGAGAAGTTATTGACAAACTGTACGGTAGGACCGACGATACTGCCCTGATACTCCGCCTCAAAGTAGGCATCCACGGCTTCCTTATTCCGGTCGGCAAACCTGCCGATGACCATCTCTTCCTGACCGTAGGCCTTGATCGTCTTATGCCCCGACAGCATCTCTTCGGTAAAGCCGTTCAGCTCACCGAGAAGTCTGCTGCGTCTGCTGAACAGCGGACGTACCTTGCGGGCTCTGTGTCTCGTGATAAAGATGATGATCGGCGTCGTAAAGACAAAGATGATGCACAGTACCGGTGATATCCTGATCATCATGATCAGGGACCCGAATACCGTGATCGCGGTTGTCAGGATCATGATCAGATCTCCTGACAGAGATGTATTGATCGTATTGATATCATACGAAATACGGGAAATGATATCACCTGCCTGATGCTTGTCAAAGAAACTGACAGGCAGTGTAAGCAGATGGTCAAAGACTTCCTTGCGCATCTGACTGGTGATACGGGCAGAGATCCGGATCAAGACAAGCTGTGTAATATACCCGAAGACAGCCGAAACGATCACCATCGCCAGCATCCGCATACAGCTCTGATACACCAATGGGAAGTTGACGCCTCCCTCGGCACTGATGGCATCGATCGCCGTACCGGAATACCGCGGCACCAGCAGGTTGGCATAGTTACTGATGACCGTCAGTAACAGAGCCGTGATCATCAGCCACTTATTGATAAAGAGGTACTTCAGAAGGCGCAGGATAATGCCCTTTCTGTTTTTCTTACGTTCAGTCAAAGAGAGCACCTCCCATCTGTGATTCATAGATCGACGCATACAGCGCACTCTTCTGCATCAGTTCATCATGGGTACCGGCAGCACTGATCCTGCCCTCCTCCAGCATGATGATCTGGTCACAGTTCATGACCGAGGAGATACGCTGGGCAATGATGATCAGGGTGGAATCCGGATGTGCCTCACTCAGGGCCTTGCGGAGTCTTGCGTCGGTCGCATAGTCCAGAGCACTGGAAGAATCATCCAGGCACAGGAACTCGGGATCTGCCGCAAACGCTCTCGACAGCAGCACACGCTGTTTCTGCCCGCCGGAAAGGTTGGCACCCTTACCCGTAAGCATATATTCGTAGCCTTCATCAAGACCGGAGATAAACTCTTCTGCCTGTGCCGTACTGACCGCTCTGTCCATATCATCGATATCTACATCTCTGCCAAAGCGGATATTCTCAGCCAGCGTATCCCTGAACAGGAAGTCATTCTGCATGACGATACCAAACTTCTTACGCAGCTCGGAAGGCTCGATATTGCGCACATCCTGACCGTTGACATAGACAGCACCTTTATCCGCGTCATAGAAACGCAGCAGCAGCGACATGATCGTTGTCTTGCCGGAGCCGGTAGCCCCGATAATACCCAGAGTCTCTCCCTTCTTCAGCCTGAAGGAGATATGTTCAAGATTATCCTTGACCTTCAGATAGGAGAAGGAAACATCATCAAAAACGATCGAATATGCCGGATCCCCATCCGGTACACCGGCAGCTTTCCAGTCCTTCTCACTCTCGGAAAGCAGTACGCTCTCCACACGTCCGGCACTGGCAGCACCCATCGAATACATCATGAAGATACGGCTGATCGCCATCATTGAACGAGAGATGATCGTAAAGTATGACATGAAGGCAATGATCTTGCCGGTCTCGGAGATACCGCTGCTGACACGGTACGCACCGACGATCAGCACAGCCGTAAGACCGATATTCAGAAACAGGTTCATTGCCGGGTTGATCACAGCCATCCTGCGCGTAGCCTTGATCCGCATATCCCGCAGTTCGGAGTTAACACCCTCATACCGGTTCTTTTCATATTCCACACGGCTCAGTGCCTTGATCACACGGATACCCTGAGCATTCTCACGCACAACGCCGACCATCCTGTCCTCAGCATCCTGCACGCGCCGGAAGAGCGGAATACCCTTGGTAGCACGGTAGTAGACAAGCACACCGATAAACGGCATCGTCGCAAGCAGCACCAGTGAAAGCACCGGCTCCATGAAAAAAGTAATGCAGAGACCTCCAACCATGATGATCGGACCGCGGATACCGATACGCATCATCATACCGAGCATACGGTGGATGTTGTAGGTATCCGTAGTAAGTCTTGTCTCCAGGGAAGGAATCGTATAGGCATCTGTCTTCTCTGCCGAAAGATATAATGTCTTGTCAAAAAGATCATTGCGCAGGATCTCGATGATATCACGGGATACCTTGGAGGCATTCCTGTTCGCAAAGATGTTCGTTCCCCAGGCCAGAAGCGCACAGACGATCATGACCGCAGTCCAGAGGATGATCCCCTGTACATTGCCGGTCGGTACGATATCATCGATGATCATCGACATGATATACGGAATCAAAAGCTCAAGCAGCGCCGAAGCACCCTTGGCCAGCAGCCCGATATAGATAACATTCAGAAATGGTTTAATATATTTCCACAGTGTCCGCATAGCCCGATTATACCGTATAAAGTTGCTAGGTACAACATTTTGTCTAACATATATACATGTCTGTGCACACAGAAAAAAGATACCGCATATACGGTATCTTCTGTACTAGTGTTTTCTGCCGAATCTCTCGAGCAGACGCTGTGTCGCATCCGCCATCGTGACCGGTTCTTCCTTCTTCGGACGTTCGTTCCGGTTCGGTGCACCCTTGCGGTTCTTCTTCGCGTTCTTACGGCTTTCCTTCCAGCGGGCATCTCTCTTCTCGATCACGTCTGCCGGCAGCAGCGAAAGCTTTACCTGTTCCTTGACCTCATCGATCTCAATGACATAGACATCCACGATATCCCCTACGGAGAGTACTTCACTCGGATGTGTGATCCTCTTCTCGGACATCTTGGACACATGTACAAGACCGTCATCGTGAAGACCGATATCGACGAAAGCACCGAAGTCTACGACATTTCTGACCGTACCGGAGAGCTTGTCACCGACGTGCAGATCCTTGAGCTCAAGGATATCACTGCGCAGTACGGCACCCTCAAACTGATCACGGTAGTCACGCAGAGGCTGTCTGATCGCATCCTCGATATCCTGCAGCGTATACTTGTCGATACCGAGATCCTTGACCAGCTCCTCCGGGAACTGCGCGTCTGCCTGACCGAGTGCGGATACACCGCAGGCTTTCATCAGGGCTCTGGCATGTTCATAGCTCTCGGGGTGGATCGACGTCTGATCCAGCGGTTCATCACCGCCGACGATACGCAGGAAGCCTGCACACTGGGTATATGTCTTATCACCGAGCTTCTTGACCTTCTTCAGCTGTTCACGGTTTGTGAAACGTCCATGCTCGTTGCGGTAATTGACGATCTCCTTCGCGGTTGCACTGTTGAGACCGGAGATATGTGTTAACAGCTCGGCAGAGGCAGTATTCAGGTCGGCACCGGTGCGGTTGACGACCTTCATGACGGCTTCATCCAGTCTCTCGTTCAGGGCCTTCTCGGGCAGGTCGTGCTGATACTGACCGACACCGATCGACTTGGGATCGATCTTGATCAGCTCTGCCAGCGGATCCAGCAGTCTTCTGCCGATGGATACAGCACTTCTCTCTTCAATTGCCATATCCGGGAATTCGGCTCTGGCCGCTTCCTGGGCTGACCACACCGAGGCACCGGCTTCGGAAACGATCGCGTAGCTGACATCCAGATGATTGTCTCTGATCACATCCGCAACCAGTCTCTCACTCTCACGGGAGGCAGTACCGTTGCCGATAGCTATGATCTGTACACTGTACTTTCTGAGCAGGCTGACCAGCTTCTGTTTTGCGGCCTCCTGTGCCTTATCACCGTTAAACGGGAAGATCTTGTCTACCGTAAGCATCTTGCCTGTTTCATCCAGCACCGCAAGCTTACAGCCGTTTCTGTATCCGGGGTCAAAGCCGAGGACGACTCTGCCCTTCAGCGGCGGCTGCAGTAACAGCTTCTCCAGATTGGAGGAGAAGATCTCAATCGAAGACTGGTGCGCCTGATCACTGAGCTCACTGCGGATCTCACGCTCGATACTCGGGAACAGCAGTCTGTCGCAGCCGTCTTCCGCTGCCTCGGTGATGATCTCCTCGGCAATTGTGTGCTGTCCCTTTAACAGGGAATTTGCGGCCTGCTGAGCCAGGTATGCATCGTCATAGCTGAAGGATACGGTAATGACCTTCTCCTTCTCAGCTCTGTCGATCGCCATGATGCGGTGGGCAGCCAGCCTGGAAACAGCCTCTGTACGGTCGTAGTACATCTCGTAGATCTTCTTCTCATCCGGGTTGTCTTTCTTCACCTTTGTGACAAGAGATCCCGACTTCATGATCGTATCCTTGAAGCTCCATCTCAGTTTGGCATTATCACTGACATTCTCAGCAATGATATCCTTGGCCCCCTGTATCGCATCCTTGACCGTCTTGACTTCTTCATTCAGGTATTTGGCAGCCTCAGCCTCAATATCCCCTGTTTCCGGCAGGGCGAGAAGCCAGTCCGCCAGCGGCTGCAGACCATTCTTGATCGCAGCTGCTGCCCGTGTCTTTTTCTTCTGCATGTACGGGCGGTAGAGGTCTTCCACCTCGTTCAGTTTGGTGCAGGCATTGACGGCTGCGGTGATCTCGTCAGTCAGCTTGCCCTGTTCAGCGATCAGCTTCAGCACTGCTTCCTTGCGGTCTGCCAGCTTCTGTTCATATTTGTACTGTTTCTCAATGAAGAGGATCTGTTCCTCATCCAGGTTGCCGGTCTCATTCTTACGATACCGGGCAATAAAGGGAACAGTGCCTCCCTCTTCCATCAGATCCAGTGTCTTTTTCACCTGTTCAGCACTGATCTTTAACTGTGCTGCTACAGTCCGGACTATGTTTTCGTTCATATTACAATTCCTTTCGAACTACTATTCTACCACAGATTGCAGAGAAGGGAATTGAACCGTCTTTGTCAGATAATACAAGTACCCTGACGGGATATATGCATGCTTATCTGTTTTCTTTTGTTTTCATTATTCTTTATATTGTCGCAGATCGCTGAGATTCTGTAGAATAATACTAACAGGAGGTCACTGCCATGACCGACATGAAGAAGCGCTATCATAATGCGGAAAAACTGCTTCCCTGGAATATACAGGGACTGACATTGAATACCGCCCCTGTCTTTCACTGGATCTCGGAGCGGCTGTTTTACTACGGTAAAGAAGAATACAGAAACGGTGAGCTGGTACGTCATTACCGGATGATCGATGCCCTGAGCGGCAAGGAACGGCAGCTGTTTGACCACGAAGATCTCGTGCAGCAGCTGGGTCATGAGCTGACCTTCCCCGACGGGATCTGGCACCACGGCAAGTTCCGCTTCCGGTGTGACGGCATCAACTACTGCTATCTGACATATGAGAAGAAACTGCTGCAGGAACCGGACGGTCCCGGCGATGACATCAGTGTCTCTCCGAACAGGAAGTATCAGATCAGAGTAAAGGAACACGACCTGTACATGACCGATACGGAGGATGGACAGGAATACCGGCTGACGTATGACGGTGAACAGGATAATGAATATGCCGGCAGAGCCGAAGCCAGTGACTATATCTCGGCACAGAGATTCGGTATCGTACAGAAACCGGGTATCCTCTGGAGTCCCGACAGTCAGCACTTTCTGACTTACCGCATCGACCAGCGGAAGACAAAAGAACTGTATCTGATCGAATCCTATGACAGAGACGGTCTGTCTTCGATCCGTCCCCGCTTACATACATACAAGTGCGCCTTCCCCGAAGACAGCGATGATGAAATACCGCAGGCATACTTCTACATGGGTGATGTCCAGGCAAAAACGGTCATCCCCGTCGGCTGTCCGCCGCAGAGCGTGGAGGGCGGTCTCTTCAGCGAGAGATGGTGTTTTGCGCGCTGGCTGGAGGATTCCTCGGCAGTCTGGACGACCCTGATCGCCAGAGCATACAAGTCAGCGTCATTTACCCTGATCGAAACTGACGGCAGTTACCGGATCCTGCATACCGAGGAAGATGATGAATTCCTGAACATGCGTACATTCAGACATGACGGATATGGTTCCTATAACTGTTCCAACTTCATTACCCCGGACCGGAAAACACTGGTCTTCCAGTCGGAAAGAGAAGATCTTGCAAGATTCTACAGGTATGATGCCGAGAGCGGAGAATGCCTTGGGGCGATCACACCGGAAGGCATCATGGCCGGCAGGATCATCGCAGTAGACGGAGATATGATCTACTTCATGGCCAGCAATATGCCGGATACCTCCGATCCCTGCTTTGAGCGTCTCTGCCGGGTGCGCATCGACGGCAGTGAGTTTGCGTTACTGACACCGGAAGACGGCATGCATAAGTGCACGGTGGAAAACGATACGATCCTGGACACGTGGTCAAGGGCAGACTGTCCCCCGCAGACCGTCATGCGCAGAGCTGACGGCAGCTTTATCCGGGAGATCATCAGTGCCGATATCACCCGTCTGCTCGAACAGGGATATATCATCCCCGAAAGATTCACGGTCAAGAGTGAAGACGGCTATGATCTGTACGGTATCCTGATCTATCCGGCAGACTTTGATCCGAATAAGAGCTATCCGCTGATCGACTATATTTACGGGGGCATGCAGACGTATAACGTACCGAAGACCTTCCAGGACAGAGGCGGCATCCCCGGCCGGGAGATCATGGGCGGTCTTGAAGAACTGGCCCAGCTTGGCTTTGCGGGCATCATCCTCGACGGTAAGGGCACTCCGGGCAGAGGACGGACGTTCCATCACTTTGCCTACGAGAATGTGCACGGGTGCTGCGGGCTTGCCGACCATGTCTATGTCCTGCCCCAGCTGAAGGAGAAATATCCGTTCCTGGATCTTGACAGAGTCGGTATCTGGGGCAACTCCGGGGGCGGCTGTGCAACCAGCAGAGCGATGCTCGAATACCCGGACACATACAAGGTCGGTGTCGCCTCCGCAGGCAACCATGACCAGCGCATGTACTCCAATATCTGGGTAGAGAACTACTACGGTCTCTATAACGAAGAAATATACAAAAAGGGTGATAATACGGCCCTGGCAGAGAATCTCAAGGGTAAGCTGCTGATCGTCCACGGCGCCATGGATGACAATGTTGCGATGTCGGAGAGTATGCGTCTTGTGGATGCACTGATCAGAGCCGACAAGGACTTTGACTTCTTCATCCTTCCGCGATGCAACCACAACGTACCGGCAGATCCCTACTTCATCCGCAGAAAGCTGGATTACTTCGTCAGGTATCTTCTGAAAGAAGAAGTACCGGAAGTACACTTCCGATAGTCTGAAACAGACGGCAGAAATGCCGTCTTTCTTTTCATTCATGACACATGAATATATGTTAAAACCTGTATCGTTGACATCCGAATCACAGGAAAGATACGATGTTTTTAACAAGTATCATACAACTGAACATCATTAACAGAGAAAGGGAACAGAGAGATGAGACGTTTTACAATCGCTACACTTCCCGGTGATGGTATCGGTCCCGAGATCATCGAGGAAGGCATCAAGGTCATTCGTGCTGTTGAGCAGGGCTTTGACAGTTTCAAACTTGATTTCAATTACTATGATGCCGGTGCTGCTTTCTACCGTGATACCGGTGTGATCATTGCCAAAGAAGTAGAAGAAGCCATGGATGCCGCAGATGCGATCTTCCTGGGTGCCATGGGTCTTCCCGAAGTCACCCTTCCCGATGGTACAGAGACACAGGGGATTATCATTAACGGTACCAGAAAGAGACTGAATCTGTTTGCCGGTGTACGTCCGATCAGACTGATGCCCAATGTACAGTCCCCGCTGAAAGGCAAGGACAAGATCGACTTTGTGATCGTCAGAGAGAGTACCGAAGGACTGTTTGCGTCATTCATGTCCGGTGCCAACGTCTATGACAAGGTATATGCGGATACGATGATCATCACCCGTGAAGGAACCGAGAAAGTTACCGACTATGCTTTCCGTCTCTCCGAGAAGCGCAACGGCAGACCAGCAGACGGCAGGAAAGTCGTTACCTGTGTAGACAAGTCCAATAATTTTACCTCGCAGGCCTTCTTCCGCAGGATCTATAACGAAGTAGCGGAGAAATACCCGGAGATCGGCAGAGACTACTCCTATGTTGATGCGATCAATGTCAGCCTGATCCTGCACCCGGAGAACTATGACGTCCTGGTATCGGAGAATATCTTCGGTGATATCATCTCCGACATGGCGGCAGCTCTCGTCGGCGGTATGGGTATGGCACCTTCCGGTGATATCGGCTATGAACATGCGATGTTCCAGCCTGCCCACGGTTCAGCACCTACTCTGGCCGGTAAGAATATCGCCAACCCGATCGCCACGATCCTCTCCGGCGCCATGATGCTGGAATGGCTGGGCATGCGTGCAGGTATCGAAGACATGGACAAGGCTGCAGCTTTGATCCGTGAGGCTGTAGACAACGTCCTGCGCGATGGACACCTGACCGCAGATATCGGTGGTAATACATCCACCAGTGAATTCGGTGATCTGACCGTTAAGGAGATCGAAAAACTGCTGAAGTAAAGAAAACTCGCTAAGGGTTGTCAATAGAAATTAGCGTAGCTATACATGGGCATTATGAAAATCCGTTCTGTACAGGACGGTTTTCTTTCGGGCTGGTTGTAATGATTATTACTTAGCTCCTGTAAGCTTCCATGGATCTTGCGTAGTATATGCGGAAGAACTTGTTCATTGCCGCAACGATGGCCTGCTTGTCTTTCTTGCCTTCCGATTTCTTCTTCAGATAGTAATCATAGACTGCAGTGTCTTTGGTCGGCTTGATCTTTCTGAGATTCTTTACAAGCAGATATCCAAGCTTTCTGAGCTGCTTCGA
>DFIS01000029.1 GCA_002372175.1 Solobacterium sp. UBA3691 | reverse complement strand
TCCTGAAGTGCTGCATATGTCTCCGGTGCCATGACCTTGTTTTCCTGTTCAAACGGATCACCAGGCATAGCTCTGACACCAAAGAATGTAATCGTCGACAGGATCAGCAGTGTGATCAAACCGATCCCAAGTCTCTTAAGAATGTACTTCAGCATCTTTATATCCCCTTTCTATCAGCCTGCCTACTGGCATATCAGCAAGCTAACATACATGCAATTTACAATATTTCACATAAATATACAATAATATTTTTCATATTTTTGAATATTTTCTGTGTTTTCTTTCATATTTGTGTAAATATTTTCATTCGTTGTTTATTTCTTCTGTCCTAATTACGGCTTATTTCTGCTATAATTTTTAATCGAGGTGGCTTGTATGGTTAATAAAGCATTTGATTCCGATAAATATCTCGAACTGCAGAGAAATAAGATCCTGGAACGGATCGGTATGTTTGAAGGAAAGCTCTATCTCGAATTCGGCGGGAAGATGTTTGAAGACTTTCACGCTGCCCGTGTCCTTCCCGGCTATGAGCCTAATAATAAGATCCGTCTGCTCAGCGATCTGAAAGAAGACGTTGAACTGGTGATCTGTATCAATGCTAATAATATAGAACAGTCAAAAAAGCGCGGTGACCTTGGCATCAGTTATGACCAGGAGGTCTTCCGTCTGATCGATGCTTTTAAAGAACTGGATCTCTATGTAGGCAGTGTTGTTATCACACAGTATGCAAACCAGATATCTGCCGACAGCTTCATGCATCAGCTTGATCTTGCCGGTATTCCGCATTATAAACACTATCCGATCAACGGTTATCCGACTGATCTGGAAAATATCGTTTCTGCCAACGGTCTTGGACGCAATGAGTACATCAAGACATCACGGCGTCTGGTCGTTGTGACAGCGCCCGGACCTGGCTCAGGCAAGATGGCAACCTGCATCAGTCAGCTCTACCATGACTCTCTGAACGGGATCTGCAGCGGATATGCCAAGTTTGAGACCTTCCCGGTCTGGAACCTTCCCCTGCATCATCCTGTAAATCTTGCCTATGAAGCAGCTACTGCCGATCTGAATGATATAAACATGATCGACCCCTATCATCTGGAAGCCTACGGACAGACAGCTGTAAATTATAACCGTGACGTAGAGATCTTTCCGGTACTTAACCGTATCATCACCAGGATCCAGAATCGTTCCATCTATAAGTCTCCTACGGATATGGGTGTAAACATGGTGGGCTTCTGCATCACTGATGATCAGGCCGCCCGTGATGCCTCTGCCGAAGAGATCCTGCGCAGATATTACCAGGCTCTTGTCGATGTAAAGGCTGAACGCATACCGGCTGCCAGTCTGCAGAAGATCGAACTTCTGATGAATGAGATCGGCAAGACACCGGAGGACCGTACAGTCACCCGGATCGCCCGTGAAAAGGCTGAACTGACTGGTGCTCCTGCACTGGCACTGCAGCTGCCTGACGGAACCATCGTCACCGGTAAGACATCATCCCTGTTCGGACCTTCCGCTGCTGTTATCATCAATTCTCTGAAAGCGCTCGGCGGTATCCCCAAGGAAACACTGCTGATCGATCCCGGATATGTGACACCGATCCAGGATCTGAAGATCAATAACCTCGGCAACCATAACCCGCGTCTGCACAGTGACGAACTGCTGATCGCCCTTGCCATCACCGCTCAGGTAAACAAGGATGCTGCAGCAGCGATGAAACAGCTGGCCAACCTGGCCGGTTCGGAAGCACACTCCACCGTGATCCTGCCTCTTGAAGATGCTGAAGTTTTCCGCAAGCTTGGCGTCAATGTCACCTTTGATCCTGTCTACCAGCATAAGAAGCTCTATCATAAAAGATAAGGAATAAGCCATGAATATATTAAATCAGGAGATCACTGCCGGTATTCCCGCCGGCTTTGCAGTCAGTGTGGTTCTGGCTGTAATCGGTATCATCGTATACATGAAAGTCGGCAGACACCACAAAACATCCGCTCTGATTCTGACGATCCTGCTGCTGACAGCGATATGCGCTGAAGCATTCTTCCTGCCGACAGCCTCAGTGATCGAACTTATCATCCTGATCGCTGCCTATGTGATCAGTGAAAAGACCAAGGACGCAAACGTACGCAGGGATGACGGCACCTGGATCAATGCCCGTAAGTTTACGGATGACTACACCGAAGGTGACAGCGGTACAGGCTGTTATGTCATCACTGTCTTTGACAAGGAGAATGTTGACAACCATGCCCAGGGCTATGAGAAAGCATATGTCGGCAGTTCGCACAACATCTCCAAGGAGATCTATAACGTACTGACGAATAAGTCGATCAGCCGTGCTTATGAAGATCTGCAGGAAGGCAAACATGCCTTCGTGAAAGTCGTTCCCTGCACAAAGGAAAATGTCAACGAGATGCAGGAGCGTCTGATCCGTATGTACGATGGTATTCCCTATATGATCTCATTTAAGGAAGCCAGAGAGAAAAGGATGAAGAAACAGTAATGATCTTACAAAGCAGAAATGTCTGGTACCATAACAGCTTTCAGCCTCTGCAGCTTGAGCTTAACGGCAGCCGGATCTCCCGTATTCTTCCTTACGGCGAGAAAACAAGTATGCTTGACTGCGGGGATGCTTTTGTCATCCCCGGTTTTATTGATGTTCATACGCACGGCGGTTACGGTTATGACTGTCTGCAGGCAGATCCCGAAGGACTTGCCCAATGGATCGCCAGGCTTCCCGAGGAAGGTGTAACAGGCTTTCTGCCGACAGTTGCGGCAGCCCCGGAAACGGAGATCCTGCAGGCAGTAAAAAACATACACAGTGTATCGCAGGCCAGCATCAGCGGTGCATCCGTTCTCGGCATACACCTTGAAGGACCGTGGCTGAATCCGGCATACGCAGGTGCCCAGCCGCTGACGGCCATCAGACAGCCTGATACGCAGGAACTCGAAAAATACATACAGGCTTCAGGCAATATGATCCGTATCGTCACTCTGGCGGTTGAGAACGACCCGGACTGTCATTTTACGGAATACTGCCGCAGCCGGAATATCATCGTCTCTGCCGGTCATTCGTCAGCTTCCTTTGAAGAAGTTGCAGAAGCAAGAAAACACGGACTGCAGTCGGTGACGCATACATTTAACAGACAGTCCCCTCTTCACCACCGGCATCCCGGTGTTACCGGTGCTGCCCTGCGTTTCCATGACATGTATGCCGAGATCATCACAGATATGCATCACGTTTCGGAAGATGCCGTCAATATCTTCTATACATGCAAGGATCAGGATCATGCCCTCATGATCACGGACTCCCTTCTCTGCAAGGGTATGCCGGCTGGTACACGCACGGACTTTGCCGGTCAGCAGATCGTGCTTGCGGAAGATGGCTGTGCCTACCTCAGCGGTACGGATACACTGGCAGGCAGCACACTCAGATTCAGTGAAGGACTGCGCAATGTCATTGAAAAAGCAGGTGTCGATCCGGTCAGAGCAATACGCTCATGTACGGTCAACCCTGCTGCCATGCTTGGTCTCGATAATCATCTCGGACTGATCGAGGAAGGCTATGATGCCGATCTCTGCATTACCGATCAGCATTTCCTCGTTCTTGACTGTTATGTAAAAGGAAAACTTCTATTTCACAAATCTTAATTTACGGTCATGTACCGTCAGTGTAATACTTTTGGAACGGCAGGCTACCTCTCCGTCGGTATGGACCCAGAGCGGTTCATCACAGGAGATCGTTACACCCTGCGTTCTTTTTATATGTATCCCCGGATGAATAAGTTCTTTGCCTGAATATGCTTTCGGCAATTGAACACAGATATCCTTTCTGCTCAGACTGTCTGCTATACAGAGATCAAGACTGCCGTCCTGGTCATCCGCTTTTGCGCAGAAACGGAAGCCGCCGCCTTCATAGCTGTGATTCATCCCTGCCGCAAACAGCAGCTTTTCATATCTTTCCGTATGTCCGTCCGCATATTCCATCATCACCGGATGTGTCTCCGATCTGCGGATCAGCTTGACTGCTTCCACAAGGTAGAGAAGCTTTCCCATATTCATCCTGTTCAAAGCAGCTTTCATCCCGCCACCCAGTGCTTCCGCACATACACCGGCATCAAAGCCAAATCCGGCACTGATGTTGTACAGCCTTGTCAGCTCTTCATCTTTGTTTATATCTGTGATCCTGCCGGTCATCTGTTCAACGATCGAGTACTGGTCATGAAACGTGATCTTTCCGACATCGATCAGTCTTTCTTCCGGAGAAGTCAGCAGTCTGCGGACAACAGCTTCCGTGCTTTTCTCATATCCCAGGTCTCTTGCCAGATCATTGCCGGAGCCGGATGGTATCAGCGAGATCCTTGTATGTTCGAAATCCTTTATGCCGTTGACAGCATAGTACATACTGCCGTCACCGCCGGCAACAACGATATGCGTCTCTTCCCCTCGGGATGTCAGCCGCGAACAGATCGTCTCGATATCATCTTCAGGAGTGGAGAAATGTACGATATAATTGGCATTCAGTTCACGAAACAGCGGTTCTGTACGGTTCCAGAGCTTGATCGTATTGCCGGAAGCTCCTGCCGGATTAACAATAATGTGATACGTCATGACTTCACCTCGCCATTAATACTAGCACAGAATCCCATGTACAGGGGAAAACAAAACCTGCAGATCATCCTGCAGGTCTTTGGACTTTATACTTTCTCTGTCTGAAGAGTTCTTACCGCATTCAGTACAGCAATGATCATGACACCGACATCAGCAAATACAGCCCACCACATATTCGTCATACCAAATACCGTAAGGATCAGACACAGGATCTTTACACCGATGGCAAAGACAACATTCTCTCTGACGATACGCAGACACTTGCGTGCGATCTTTACAGCCAGCGGGATCTTCATGAGATCATCATCCATCAGAACGATATCTGCGGCTTCAATGGCAGCATCCGACCCCAGAGCCCCCATCGCAATACCGATATCCGCCCTGCTGAGCACCGGCGCATCGTTGATGCCGTCACCGGCAAAGCACAGTACATCGGAAGGTTTTTCCTTCCTGCCAAGCAGCTGCTCGATCATCGTCACTTTATCTGCCGGCAGCAGTTCCGCATGATATTCATCGATTCCAAGGTCTTTCGCCGCCGCGGATGCTGCAGCCTCCGCATCACCCGTCAGCATCACAGTCTTGTAGATACCGTTGTCATGCATGGCCTTCAGGGCTTTGGCCGCATTGGGTTTAAGCACATCGCTTACCGTGATCGACCCGATGAAGTGCTCATCACATGCAAGATAGACGATGGTGCCGAGATCATTATTCTTCACATAAGGAATCCCGTAACGGTCCATCAGTTTAGCATTACCGGCAAGAATACGGTGTCCGTCGATCTCTGCGTGAATACCATGACCGGCGATCTCCTCAATATCTGTGATCCTGGAAAGCTCCGGTGTATCACTGCAGGCTCTGCGAATACCGTCAGCGACGGGATGTGTGCTGTAATTCTCAGCCAGTGCCGCAAGCTGCAGCAGTTCATCCTTATCCATTCCTTCTGCCGGTACGATATCCGTCACTTCCAGGACACCCTTCGTCAGGGTTCCTGTCTTATCGAAAACGATGATACCGGCATCAGCCAGAGCTTCCAGATAATTGGAGCCCTTGACAAGGATACCATTGCGGCTGGCTCCGCCGATACCGCCGAAGAAGCTCAGCGGAATACTGATTACAAGCGCACACGGACAGCTGATAACAAGGAAGGTCAGAGCCCTGAATACCCATGTTGCAAAGTCCCAGCCTTGCCCCAGCAGCCCCATCACCAGCGGCGGCAGAATGCCTACCGCCAATGCTGCATAGCAGACGACCGGTGTATAATACCGGGCAAATTTGGCAATGAAGTTTTCCGCTTTGGCCTTCTTCATGCTGGAGTTTTCCACGAGATCCAGGATCTTGGAAACCGTAGACTCTCCGAATTCCTTCGTCGTTCTGATCTTCAGCAGTCCGCTGATATTGACACAGCCGGAGATCACATCATCACCTGTGTCGACCTCTTTCGGAAGACTCTCCCCTGTCAACGCAGAGGTATTCAGGCTGGAAGTACCATCCACGATCACACCGTCGATGGGAATACGCTCACCGGGTTTAACAACAATGATCGTACCCACCGGAAGATCATCGGGATCCACCTGTTCAAGACTGCCGTCCTCATTCTCTATATTGGCATAATCCGGACGGATCTCCATCAATGAAGCAATACTGCGCCTTGATCTGCCGACAGCAATACTCTGAAAGAGCTCACCGATCTGATAGAACAGCATGACCGCTACACCCTCAAGATACTCACCGAGGATCATGGCGCCGATCGTCGCAACAGACATCAGAAAAGCCTCATCAAATACCTGCCGGTTCAGGATCCCTTTATATGCCTTGATCAGAACATCATAACCGACGATCAGGTAAGGAATCAGAAACAGGATCCGGAACAGCCATTCCGGCAGCTCCGTTATACGTTCAAGGATGATCAGTATGACCAGGGATACCGTGGCAGCGATCACCCGTTTCAGCATGTTTGTCTGTCTCTTATTCATGATGAGGCCTCCGTTATTGTGATCAGAGTTCGATCTCGCAGTCGGACTCCACTTTCTTGCAGGCTTTCAGCACATTCTGCATCACTGCTTCATGATCTGCGCCTTCCGCAAACTTCACCTGCATCTTCTGTGTCATAAAGCTGACCGTTGCCTTTTCAACACCTTCCACAGTATTCGCTGTGTCTTCCATCTTCTGTGCACAGTTAGCGCAGTCAACATAGATACTGTAAGTCTTCTTCATCGTCTTGTCCTTCTTTCTTTATCTTTCTTCAAGATGTTCCGTGCCGATCGAGAGTATCGTTGCCACGTGATCATCATCCAGACTGTAGTAGATCGTTTTCCCGTCTCTTCTGAACTTTACCAGCTTGGCATCCTTCAGGATCCGCAGCTGATGCGAGACCGCACTCTGCGTCATCTGCAGCACTGCCGCAATATCCGCTACACAGAGTTCAGACTCGTATAGTGTATACAGGATCTTGATCCTTGTGGAATCTCCGAATACCTTGAAGACTTCCGCAAGATCGTAGAGTTCCTCCTCACTGGGGAGATTATTCTTGATTTCTTCTACTGTCATACTCATATCATTTCTCATTTGAACATATTTACGATTGTTCATATGTTCTACTATTACTTTATCCCTGTCATGTTTTCCTGTCAATATATCAATGAAATAACTATAATAGAAACATGAGAAAATTCGTATTATACCTGTTATGCGGCTGTCTGCTGTGCGGATGCAGCCGGAAGCCCGAAGAGATCATCCCGGCCAACGATGATACTGACAATGTATATGTCTGGCTGAATCAGACCCTGGACGCATTCATCAACACCGGTGACACCCTTCCCTCACTGACTTCTGAAAATGAAGAGATCACATGGACACTGGAAAGCGGCAGAGCCTCCATCGCCGACAACGTGATCACAAAGGCAGAAGATGCCGAAGAGTATGAACCGATCGTCCTGCTCGCCAAAGTCGGTGATAAACACTATCGCTTTGATCACCTGCTTCTGCTTGATGAATATGTTGCCTACCTGATCTCCTACTTTACCAATGAGACGGATGAGAATCTGAAGCTGGCATATACATACGACAGTGTCTACTGGTTCAAACTGAACTCCGATCAGGCTGTCTTCTCCCCTTCTGTCGGTACGAAGCGCTTCCGTGATCCCTCTGTCATCAGACGTGCGGACGGCAGTTTTACGGTCATCGCCACACAGGGATATGATACCGACAGTATTTATGCATATGACACAAAGGATATGATCACGTTTGAGAATGAACGTCTTGTAAAAGTCAACTTCTCTTCCGATGATCTTTCCATGAGCGGTAAGCAGGCATGGGCTCCGGAAGGCTTCTATGACCGTACGCTTGACCGCTACTGCATCTACTGGTCCAGTGTTGAAGACAAAGGCATGTATTACAACCTGAGCGATGATCTTGTGACGGTGGATGCGCCGCAGAAGTTTGTGGATACAGGGTTTGAAGTCATTGACGGTACGATATACAAGGATGGTGCCGACTATACGATCATCCTGAAGGATGAACGTTCACCGATGGAAGAGTATTCCCAGCTGTTCCGCGGTGTTTCCCATAACGGGTGGCATGATTTCGGCAGCTTTGAAGAACCGTTCTCCGGTCATCAGAGCGAAGGTCCGATGATCATGAAAAACATGCTCGGTGACGGTTATTATCTGTATTATGACGACTATACACGTTCACAATTCAAGGCATACTATACCGATGAGATCATGGACGGATGGTTCGATGAGATCTGGTGGGAAAGCCTCTATATTCCTCTCGACAAGCCTGCACACTGCTATGCCTTACCGGTAACCTGGAAAGAACTGGAGCGCATGATCAACCACTACGGCGGGATCTAGCCCGGTATTCACTGATCTCCTGTTCGATCAAGGTATAATCACGTTCAAAGAGTTCTCCGCTGATCTGCAAATGCAGAAGATCACGGGGAACTTTTTCTGTTAATTTCATCTGTACAAATCTCTTGGATCTCTCTTTATAGGCAGGCAGATGATTGATCGCAAGCAGATGATTCAGCTCCGGCCGCCATAACAGCGACAGCTTCTTTTCCAATACATCCCGGGGATTCGGCAGTGCTTCCCTGAGCAGATACAGATCGGGCATACCGCTTTCCGTCTCAACGGTGATAATACCCCACCATGCCGGAATATGCTCGCTGACACCGCGTACATGTCTGGTACCGATCACGACATAGTTTCTGTCAAAGTATCTGTTGTATTCCTTCACCTGACCCTGCAGCCTGGTATACGTATCGGCATCACTCTTGATCTCCAGTCCGCATATGCAGTCATCCATGATCATCATGACATCAGCACGGGCTCTGCCGATCGTCTTTTCCTCAACGATGCGGATGATACCGTAGTGCTCCTCCAGCCATTCATACAGGGGTTCTCTGATATCCTTATCCTTCAGCATATGAGCATTGTACCATGATATAAAACAGATGCCTTACAGCATCTGTTACTGTTCAAGAAGATTTGTCATTGCCCGTACACTCAATGCCAGCGTCGAAAGATTATGCATATAGGCAGTTACCGTCGGTGACAGTATACCGAATACACCAAGCAGGATCAGTGCAGAGTTAAAGCTCATGATAAACCTGTAGCTGTTATTGATCCTCTGCTGCAGGGCAAGTCCCAGCTCACGCATCCTGACAAGATTCATGATATTCTGCTCGGGAACTGTCATGTCGGCTACTTCTCTGGCAATGGCTGCCCCGTTGGAGATCGCCACTGCAACATCCGCTTCCGCAAGCGCAGGTGTATCATTGATGCCGTCACCGATCATGATCACGGTATTCCCCTGCTCATGTTCACGGATCACGTAGTTTGCCTTATCCTCCGGCAGAACTTCCGCATGGAATTCTTCGATACCGGCTAATTTTGCGATGGCTCTGGCCGTACGCAGACTGTCTCCGGTCATCATCACCTGCTTGCGGATGCCCAGTTCACGGAAGCCTCTGATCACGTCCGGGGCCTCTGCACGCACAGGATCTTCGATGCAGATCACCGCCGCCAGTGTTCTGTTTATCGCCAGATACAGATGCGAATATCTGCCGGGCAGTTCATCAAATTTCTTCTGATCACGTTTCAGGACACGGCATTTCTCATCCTCAAAGATAAAGTGATACGAACCGATCAGCACTCTCTTACCGTCAATATGACTGACGATACCATGCGCTACAACATACTCTACGCGTGAGTGCTTTTCCTCGTGGATCAGTCCCTTCTCTGCAGCATCTCTGACAACAGCATTCGCTATACTGTGCGGGAAGTGTTCTTCCAGACATGCGGCAAGCCGCAGCATCTCATCCTTGTCATTGTTTCCAAACGGGATCACTTCTGCTACTCTAGGCTCTGAATAAGTAAGCGTACCCGTCTTGTCGTAGATCACAGTATCTGCTTTTGCGATCACTTCCAGATACTTACCGCCCTTGACACTTACCTGATAGAGAGATGCTTCTCTCATCGCTGACAATACGGCGATCGGTATCGTCAGCTTCAGCGCACAGGAGAAATCGACCATCAGTACAGACAATGCTTTCTGTACATTGCGGGTCAGTAGATATGTGATCAGCGTTCCGCCAAGACTCCATGGCACCAGTCTGTCGGCGAGTCCTGCGGCACGGTTTTCGGAATCTGACTTCAGTTTCTGCGAATCTTCGATCATTCTGACGATCCGGTCGTATCTGCCGCTTCCGCTTGTCTTTGATACTCTGATCACCAGTTCTCCGTTTTCAATGACTGTGCCGGCATAGACCGGTGTATCTGTCTGTTTGGATACAGCCAGTGATTCTCCGGTCAGAGATGCCTGATTCACTTCGGCTGCTCCGCTGTATACAAAGCCATCAAGCGGGATCACCGATCCGGAACCGACCCTGATCAGATCATTTTCTCGAATCTCAGACACTGGTATCTGTACATCCTGTCCGGAAGGAAGGACCTGCCATACCTTATCGATATTTAATGACATACTGCGGGCAAGATCATCCAGTGACTTCTTATGCGTCCATTCATCAATGATCTCACTGAGTCCAAGCAGAAACATTACATTCCCGGCTGTCTCAAAGTCATTTCTCAGCATGCTTACGGTAATCGTTATGGCATCCAGCACCGATACTTCCAGCTTGCCGCGTTTCAAGGACATCAGTGCTTCCCTGATGAACTTCAGAGAATGCACCAGATTATATGCGCTGCGCAGATTTACCGGAAACAGAAAACGGGTGATACCGCGTTTAACTACGTGTGTGATGATGCGGTTTTCAAACTCACGCGATAATTCTCTGCCGGTTTTTTCCGGTGCTGCATCCGCGTGTTCTTCATACCGAAAAGAAGACAGAAGATCAATGACCTTTTGTCTTTCTGCCGAATAATAGATAATGATATTTCCTGTTCTGTCATTGACCGTAACACGGTCTATACCGTCACAGGACTGCAGCCAGTACTCCAGCGTATCTGCCTGCTTATAGGTCATTCGGTACTGAAGCGCATGTGCACGCATGCGTCCGGCACTTTCATGAAGGATCCGGCATTTCATAAGAGCACCTTACTTTTTCCCTTTTTCCTTTGCGGCCGCAAGGATCTCTTTGGCATCCTCGATCAGGGCAGCTTCCTTCTGTTCTGCTCTTTTCTCGTTGATCGCCTTTGCGTCAGCACCGATATCCTCGCAGTTCTCCTTCAGGGAAGTATATGTACGGGCAATCTCATCCCTGCCGCGCATGACCGCAGCTGTAATATGTGTATATGCTTTTTTGGCATCGTCACTGGTCAGGATCTTCACACCTGCAGAGCCCAGCAGTGCTCCGTATACAAGAAATCTGGTCTTCATCCAATTCATATATGTTCCTCCATATTTCTTATATAATTATAAATCTGCAGCTTGTGAAATAATTGTCTAACATTGTTATGTAACATTCAGTGCTTCCTGTCGAGACTCCTCCTGATCCTTCTGATCGATCCCAGCACATGCCCGTTGAACAGTTTTGCGATCTCATCAACCGTCTGCCAGGTAATACCTTTACCTGCCATCAGCATCATTCTCAGCGGTGCTTCAAAGACCATGGAAGAACGCACATCCTCCATACCTTCACGATTCAGTATCCTTCCGATCTGCCTGTGTACTGCCCTTCCGGCCTTACTGATGCCCAGTTCTCTGACCGTCGTATTGCGGTGGAAAGGCCATCCTGCTCTTTCCTGAGGCAGATCGTGCCCTAGCATACTGATAAAATCAGACTGACTGATTTCCATTTCTCCGTCTTTGACCCGGATATAATCCTTTGACAGTGTACTTGCCGGTTCCTTACAGCCATTCAGTACAATATCAGCACACAGCCGTATATCTTCCGAAGAAGAACCGGCCATGATCGTATACGTGCCTTCTTCGACAAGCCGTTTGTGTGCACCGGTATCATAGTAAGCAAGATCTTCAGACGGAATATATACATTTATCTCTGCGCTTTCGCCGGCTTTGATCATCTGCCGCTGAAAACCGATCAGTTCACGGTCGGCACGGGCAATGCGTGAATTCTTCATATGCATATAGAACTGCACGATCTCAGCGCCATCATATTCACCGGTATTCTGTATCTTTACAGAAACACGGATACCGCCTTCATCCGGTCTGACATTCAGATCACTGTAGGCAAATGATGTATAGGAAAGCCCATGCCCGAACGGATAACGGACAGGAATGCCGAATGTATCATAGTACCGGTAGCCGGTAAAGATGCCCTCTCTGTACTGTACCTGAAGCAGATCATCCGCGTAGTAGCGGCAGCCTGGTGTTGATTCGAGAGACATCGGGAAAGTCTCCGCCAGTTTTCCGGAGGGAACAACCTCCCCGTACAGCAGCCTGTACAGCGCATGACCGCCCCGGCAACCGGAAAGATACTGACAGAGAATACTGCTGACATCATCCGCCCACGGCAGTAATACAGGCGCGCCGCACTGCAGGACAATGATCAGATTTCTGTTCACTTCCATAAGACGTCTGATCAGCTGATTCTGTGCTTTCGGCAGATCCAGGTGCGTACGGTCATATCCTTCTGCCTCAAAGCCATCGGTCAGACCGACAACTACGACCGTCTTCGCATGTGTGCGGGCTGCCCGGACAGCTTCTTCGCCAAGTACGGGATCATATTCATCGACAACACCATGATATCCCTGGGCATAGGTATACTTCACACCGGCTTCATCCAGTGCCTCACACAGGGAATCCCTGGTAATACTGTTGACCTTACTGCTTCCCGTTCCCTGAAAGCGCGGTGTCCTGGCCATAAGTCCGATCACAGCCAGATCATCCTGCTTTGTCAAGGGCAGAGAGCCGTCGTTCTTCAGCAGTACGGCACTGCGCTCTGCAAGCTCCTGTGCAAAAGCAAGATGCCTCTCCTTACTGAATGCACGTTTCTTTCCGGTACTGCAGAATTCTGCCAGTCTGCGCATCGTATCGTTATGGGCACTGATCCTTTCATCGCTCAGGATCTTATTCTTATATGCATTCTTCAGAAGCATGGAAGTTCCGTGATCACCGCCCGGCATCTCCAGGTCGAGACCGTTGACTGCGGACATGACGGGATCGCTGACAGCACCCCAGTCAGACATGACGACACCCTGATACCCCCATTTGCCGCGAAGGATATCCGTAAGCAGTTCCTTGTTTTCACAGCAGTACGTGCCGTTGAGGAGATTATATGCGGCCATCACGGCAGCCGGTCTGCTCTTCCTGATGATCTTTTCAAACTGGCGCAGATAGATCTCATACAGTGTCCTTTCATCAATGACACTATCCTGCACGAGTCTGCCCATCTCGCGGGAGTTGCCGGCAAAGTGTTTCAGACATGCGGCAATACCGTTATCCTGCAGTCCCTGTATATATCCGGAAGCCAGTTCTGCCGTCAGCAGCGGATCTTCGGAAAAGTATTCAAAGTTTCTTCCGCATAACGGCGAACGCTTGTGGTTCACTCCGGGGCCAAGCAGTATATCTACATCCTCTGCCGCACACTCTTCCGCCAGTATACTGCCAAACGCATGCATCAGCTCAGGATCGAATGTACACCCGAGGGCGGAAGCTGTCGGATAGCATACTGCCGGTCTGGACGTGTTAAAGCCAAGACCGCTTTTGGTCTCTATACGCAGTCCATGCGGACCGTCAGACATCGTCAAAGACGGTATACCTTTATCCGGTATACCGTAAGTGTGCCAATGATCAGCACCGACAAACAGCTTTGTCTCTTCTGTCAGTGTCAGTACCTTACGCTTCATACGTCTCCAGAGAATTCTTCAGATTCGTCAGGATCTTGTCGTCCGTGATCCTGGCATTTCTGATCTCTTCTTCCGTCAGTCCCTGCTGCATGACCGCATACAGATCTTTTTTCGCCTGACTGATATCCTTGATCAGATCATTTGCGGAATCCGAAACACTGAACTCAATACCGCTGAGATCAATATGGAAAACCGCCAGAGAACGGCTGGCCAGCTTCTGCAGCGACAGCAGGATCATCGTCTGTGAGATGCCTGTAAAATCAGACAGTTCACGCGGTGAGAAGACTCTGCCGGCTTCGTGCAGAGCGTAGAAGACACGCACATCACGCAGATCAAGATCATGTTTCATCGCCACCGAATTCAGCAGTCTGTCAAATACCTTGTTCATGTAATATGCGGCAGAGACAGGATCTCTTGACTTATCTGCGTTATACAGGATCTTCACATTCTCTTCACCGAGCTTTCTGGTACCGGGAAGCAGAGGAAATGCCATGTCATCGGTCGCTGCCGAAACCAGGAATCTTGCGATATTGATACGCTCCTGGGAGTATTCCTTTTTATCCAGAACCTGCTTGAAGAAAGCATTGTAATACTCATAGATGCTCGTCTTCATCTGTACGATACGGCTGAAGTTCAGATTCTGTGATACCAGTGAACCTTCTGTTTTAACGTAATAGTATACGGGGATCTGCAGAGGGATGATCGTTCTGCATCTGAGAATATACTCCAGATTATAGACAAAATCCTCGCAGAAGCTCAGTGTCTTATCCATCCGCAGATGATACTGTTCAATGATCTGACGTCTGTACAGTTTATTCCAGAGTACACCGTAATAATAGTCAGCAGGACTGTCCATCATCCATTCCGCATACTCCTGCCTGGTCAGTACTTCCGAAGTTGTGATCGATCCCTTACGGGCAATGTTGTTTCCGACAACACGGTAGAAATCCGCCGTCACAAGGTCAGCTCCGCTCTCTTCGATTGCTCTGACCATCACCTTTGTGGAATCTGCCGGGATCCAGTCATCCGCATCAAGGAACTGCACATACTCACCCTGTGCAATATCCAGCGCCCTGTTTCTGGTATCACTGACACCGCTGTTCTCCTTATGGATCACGATCACTCTGGGGTCTGCCTTTGCGTAGGCATCCAGGATCTCACCGGAATGATCTTTACTGCCGTCATCCACAGCAATCAGTTCAAGATCCTTGTATTCCTGATTCAGAATACTGTCTATACATCTCTCCAATGCCTTCTCAGCATTATATACCGGGACGATAACACTTACCTTAACCATTATCCTCACCTCTTATTCTCAGTTCATGCATCTGTACATCCATTTACTGGTGCATATAATTATTGTATGCAGAAATCTACGAAAAGTATCACGCAAATCCTTAAATTCGCGTTAGTGTCCTTTACCGTTACAGCGATCCAGCTGATCCTGGTCAACCTGTTTGTATACCTGATGAAAGACTGGAAGACACCTGTCAGCGGGTTTCTGACCTTGTTTTTCAATGAGAACTCGGTCGGTGCCGGCAATATGAACTGGGGCTTCATCATGCCGTTTCTGCTTTCAAATCTGCTGGCGAATATCTATGGGTATTACCGCAACCGGAAATATACATTCAGGAGTGATCCCCCGAAACGCAATCTGTATATCTACATCGGGATCATATTGATCCTGATCCTGGTTTCCACCTGGCTGCAGGGTGTGACCGTACATTACCTGCACGGGTTCGAACATTCCGTGATCCATGCTTCGGCCGCCAGCATTGCCGCAATGCTTGCCGGATGGCTGCAGTTCGTGATCCTGTTTCCGCTGGAGAAGTACTGGCTGCTGAAATAGATACAGCAGATCTTCTCTGTATATACGGTATATGATAATAACAGTAATACAGGAGACAATATGAAACTGAATGATATCCATATCCGCGATCCGTTTATTCTGAATGAAAGCGGAACCTATTATCTCTACGGTACCAGAGGACCCTCCTGCTGGGGTGAACAGAATGGTATAGATGTATATGTATCTTCTGATCTGAAAGACTGGGAAGGACCGTATGAAGTATTCCATCGGCCTGAAGGCTTCATCTACGACAGATGTTACTGGGCTCCGGAAGTACACAGATATCAGAATGCATATTACATGTTTGCGACTTTTGCCTGTTCACAAGGAGGCACAAAAGGAACGATGATCATGAAGGCTGATTCCCCTTTGGGACCTTATCAGCTGCACAGCGATGATTTCATCACACCGAAACAGTGGAACTGTCTCGATGGTACACTATATGTTTCCGGGGATGGCATACCGTATATGGTATTCTGCCATGAATGGCTGGATCTGACCGATGGCGAAATGTGCTATGTACAGCTCAGTGAGAATCTCACACATGCCGTATCGGAACCGGTCACGATGTTCAGAGCCTCTGACGCAAAGCCATGGGTTCGCAGTGTCCATACAACGGAAAAAGGAGCCGCTTACGTCACGGACGGTCCCTTCATGTACAGAAACAGTGATCATGAACTGATCATGCTGTGGGCATCATTCGGCGAATATGGCTATGCGGAAGCAGTCGCCAGAAGCAATACCGGTGAGATCAGCGGACAGTGGTCTGTTGACCCTGTTCCCCTGTATGATCATGACGGCGGTCACGGGATGGTATTTCATGACAATACCGGCAGGGAATACATGATCCTGCATCAGCCCAACGACACACCGAATGAAAGACCGGTACTGATCCCTCTCACATGCCGGTTATGATCATACACGGATAACATAAAACCAGGCTGTTCAATCACAGCCCGGTTACACACTGTCTTTATACAGTTCAGCTGCCCGACAGGACACTATACAGCGGTGAAAACCGCTTTTTCTGTCCGCTCAGCAGCCTTTCCCGTCAATACTGCAGGAACTGTTCAGGGAGGACTCAGGGATGAATATCGTCATCCCCTTCTCCGTAAGATAACTCTCCCAGTCTGTCAGTACTCTGCCATCTTCCGCAACAACTGCCGGCACCCCGATATCATTTACAGCTTTCAGATGATCAAACACAGGCTCTCTGTCACGCAGAGCCAGAAAAGCACCGAGACTGTGAAGATCTTTCAGAATATCCACAAACTCATATTCCGCATGATTGCGGTCCAGATTCTCTTTCAGGACCATGCAGTACGGGCACTGCTCACTTCCATATACTTTTATCATTTCTTCTGTCCTTTCCAAAGATAGTATACGCTATTCGGCACCGACGATCTCATGGGGACGATATAGTTCTTCAAGATAGACCAGATCCTCTTCAGTCAGCTGCAGATCTGCGGCTTTTGCGGCATCATCAAAATGCGGTACCTTGGTAGCTCCGACGATCGGTGCTGCACATCCCCTGTGCATCAGCCATGCCAATGCGACCCTGGACATACTGACACCGTACTTTTCAGCCGTTTCTGCCACTCTTTCAATGATCTGCAGATCATTCTCCATTGCTCTGTCATATTTACTGACAATGACCTTATCTGTCCTTGAACGGGCACTGTCACTGGTCCATCCTCTGTGTGACAGATGACCTCCGGCCAGCGGACTGTAAGGAATCAGCGAGACACCGTACTGCCTGCAGACAGGGATCAGTTCTCTTTCATCTTCCCTGTACATCAGATTATAGTGATTCTGCATCGTGGAGAATTTTGTCCAGCCGTGATTCTCCGCACAGATCTGCATGTTATGGAACTGATAGCCGTACATTGCACTGGCACCGATGGCTCTTACCTTGCCGGCTTTGACAAGGCTGTCCAGAGCTTCCATCGTCTCTTCGATCGGTGTATCGTAGTCAAACCTGTGGATCTGATAAAGATCTACGTAGTCTGTCTGCAGACGCTCAAGAGATCCTTCGATCTCACGTCTGATCGCCTGTGCAGACAGTTTGCCCTCATTGAAGAATACCTTGGTAGCGATCACCATCTTATCCCTCGGTATGCCTGTCTCTTTCAGAGCTCTGCCGATGAATTCTTCACTGGTTCCTCCGGCATAGATATTCGCTGTATCAATGAAATTAACACCGATATCATATGCATGTGCGATCATGTTTCTGCTGTCTTCATAGTTCAGAAGCCACTGATGTGAGTTTGGTGTTACAACACCGAAAGACATACCGCCGATACAGATCCGTGAGACTCTGATGCCGGTGTCTGCTATTGTCGTATACTGCATATTCTTCTCCTTTATCTTCATGTTAACTGCTGTATAAGGCACAGACAACATAAAGTAAACTCCACGAAACAAAGTATATGCATTATAATTTTGGAGAATGAATAAACTGAAAAAGACATGTATATGTCTGTGTATTGCCGTGATTGCCTGTCTGCCGCTGCTGAACGGTTCACTGCCTTACGGCAACGATACGACATTTCATATGAACCGGATCGAGAGCCTGGTCCATGCCCTGTATCAGAGAGATCTGTATCCCCGTATATTCTGGTATCAGAATTATACATTCGGGTATGGCTCACCGCTTTTCTACTCGATCTTTTTCCTGTATATTCCGGCTGCCCTGCGTATTCTCGGCATACCGATGATGATGACATACAGGATCTTTCTGTTTCTGATCTTCTTTGCCTGTGCCTGGACAATGATCACGCTGACCGAAGAAGCTGTCAGTAAAGACCCGCTGACATGTTTCCTTGCCGGTCTTCTGTATGTGTTCTGTACCTACTTTTTCCAGAATACCTATGACCGCGGTGCCATCGGTGAAGCTCTTGGCTATATCTTTGTCCCGGTGCTCATCCGCGGCATGTATATACTGTACAGAAAGAAGGAATACAGGCGCTGGCATATTCTTACCGCAGGCTTATGCGGTTCCCTGCTGTCGCATAATATCTCGTTTTTCCTGAGTGTTCTGACCCTGATCGTTTTCTGCGTTGTACATATCCGTATCTTCCTGAAGGACGGAAAACTGTTTCTGAGTGTTTTCAAGGCATCACTGTGTGCGTTTCTGCTTACGGTATTCTTTTCGCTGCCGATGCTTGAACAGCTGATGACGCATCTGTACCGGGTCAGCGGATATTTCGCCAACGGACAGACGATGCAGGATCAGGCAGTCATGCTCAGAGATCTGCTCAAGGTCATTCCCTATGACTTTGATCATCTGTGCCTAAGCAATATCGGTCTCTTTCTGCTGGTACTGCCTGCTTTTGTCTTCTTTACCGACAGTTCGCGGGAGATCCGCAAATGTACCATATTCGGCTATATCATGCTGATCATGTCAACACAGGTATTCCCGTGGAAGTATTTCGGGATGATGAGTTTCATGCAGTTCCCGCAGCGGATGCTGATCATTGCCCCTGCTTTTCTCACGCTCTCATCTGCCTATGTGATCGAACAGCAGAGCAGACGCATACGGTACGGTATACTTACTGCCGCATGTATCCTGAGTGCCATGGCAGTATATACACAGTACGGCTATTTCGGGCTGTTCATGGACTATACACAGCCGGAGATGATCGCTGATACAGGCTACTATTATCCCGAAGATGAAAGCTGGTATAACATCATGCAGGTAAGCAGTCCCGACTATCTGCTGATGGATACCAATGTTCACTACCGCTACCAGAGCCGCAATATCCTGCATGAAGGAGAAGAGATCTCTGACTTTGAGAATAACTATAATGCCATCAGATTTACGGCAGGCAGCGGCGAATACATCATCCCCAAGATCTTCTACAAGGGATATACAGCGAAGGATGATACCGGTACGCTTATGCCCCTGTCCTATGATCATGACAGCGGTCTGCTTAAGGTAACCGTACCGGAGGATAATAAAAACCGTGTGATCACGGTCTCCTATACAGGAACACGTTTACAGAAGATCACACAGTTTATATCGTTGATTACGCTGGCTGTACTTCTTTGTACAAAGCTTTACTGGTTCTTCAGAGGTTTGCCGCAGTAAGGGCAGAAAGCCTCATCCCCGTCCAGCGGACCGCCGCAGTCAGGGCACAGGATCTCTTCCTTCTCCAGTTTGCCGCCGCAGGACTTGCAGAAGATAGCTCCGACTCTGTTGGCAGTACCGCAGTGCGGACATACAATTGCATTCATTTCCTGTACAGGGGCTGTTTTTTCAACATTGCGGATCGGCTGTTCACCAAGATACTCCTCAATAAAGTTATAGATCTGCTGCGGCAGAGCAGCCTGACGCAGAGCACCGATACCGGCAGTGATCATTAACGGCTGAAAGAAGATCGAACCAACAGCCGCAATACCGAGCTTCTCAGCCCACTTTTCCGTACCAATGCTGACCTGCAGCTCATTGCCGTTCTGGATCAGCTGAACGGACAGAGCCGCATCCATGCCGAGATACTTTGTCCATTCGGCCGTCGCATCTCCTTTGCACTGCACGGTATAACCGTTTCTTGTACGCATCGTCTGCGTGATCATATTCTTTTCGACATCGAGATATTCTGCCAATGCATAGGCAAGCGTCTGAACTGATTCATTATTCAAGACATACGTTCTGGTTACATCCATTTTTCTGTCCTCCTGTACACAGTATAGTATATATTTGACCGGCGGTCAAAATAAAAGCAGATTAAATTATTAAGATTCAAGTTATAATGATGGTAATGAATCATACAGATCATCGTAAAGCCATCATCGGTATCCTTTCACTCCAGCATGCAGGTGTTGATTTTCTGTGTGCTCTGGCCGTATACGGACGGTATATATCACCTTCCGTGCATCCTCTGAACATCTATCTGATCTACAATTTCTGTGCTTTTGCGCTGCAGATGCCGTTAGGTGTCATTGCCGACAGGATGACGGACAAGGCAGGAACGAACAAACTGTATCCGGCTCTTTTCATCACATGTCTTGGCATTATCTTCACGATCTTTGGCTGTTATACCTATCTCTGGCTGCTTGGACTTGGCAATGCCCTGTTCCATGTCGGCGGCGGTATGATCACGATCCGTGAGGATGACAATATGTCTGCACAGGGCAGAGGTCTTGGAACATTTGTGGCGCCAGGTGCGCTCGGACTGTTTGCCGGAACAGTACTTGGGAAGCAGGGATTCCTCTATGCCGGTATAGCAGTGATGGTCATCCTGTTACTGCTGTCGATCCTGCTGATGTGGATCATACGCACCAATCCCCTTACATTTCCTTCAGGACCGATGCATACACATGTCATTCTCATCATATGCCTGTGCTTCGCTGTTGTTGTTCTGCGCTCGTATGTAGGTCTTTCCCTGGTCTGGCCGTGGAAGAATACGCTGATGATGTCGTTTCTGGCAGTCTTTTCTGTTGCCTCCGGCAAGACCGCAGGCGGATTTCTCTCCGCATCTCTTGGCGCTCAAAGGACAGTATGTATCTCTCTGGTATCGGCAGCTGTATGCTTTCTTCTCGGCAATCATCCTGTCTTCGGTATTCTCGGTCTGTTCTTCTTCAACATGACGATGCCGATCACTCTCTATACGCTGAAAAAAGCCATGCCTGATCTTCCGGGACTTGCCTTCGGTATCCTTACCTTCGCACTGTTTATCGGTATTCTGCCCTACGTATCCGCAGCAATACCGGTGCCTGATGCCAGACTTCTTGGATGCATCGGTTCACTGCTCTCTCTCATTCTTCTCTTCATACCCGTAAAGGTGATGAAAGACTGATATGGCACTTCTCAGCGCATTATCGGCTGCCCTTCTTTCGACGATCCTGATCGAAGTCACGGCAGCATGCTTTCTCGGACTGCATAAAAGAGATATACTTTTATATGTAGTACTGGTCAACATACTGACTAATCCGGCAGTGAATGTTCTGGCCCAGGAGCTTCGCCTTCATCTCGGTTCTTCTGCCGTATATGTGATCTACGGCTTACTGGAACCGCTGGTCATTCTGACAGAGTATTTATGTTATCGGAAGTATCCGGGATTCACGCATCCGCTGCGTACATCCCTGATCCTGAATCTGTTATCCATGGGAGGCGGTATACTATGGCAGATATTCTTCTAGCAGAACGTATCCTGCATGACGTGATCTGGGAACCTTTACCCGGTATCACGACAAGTCCATTGATCTACATCATGATTGCTGCTGTCATCCTGATCACAGTGATACTGATTCGTTCCATGGTAAAAAGAAAGTGTAAATAACGGAGGTATACTGATATGACTGACACTCTGATCCTGCAGCGTATTCTGCATGATATCATTGTTGAACCCGAACCTGCCGGTAAGACCAGCCCCTTAGTTTACATCCTGATAGCCGCTGTGATCCTGGTCACAGTGGTACTGATTCGTTATATGCTGAAAAAGAAAGCAGCCGGATGATTTTCGCTGATAACTGTGGAGGTGTACTGATATGACTGATGCTCTGATCCTGCAGCGTATTCTGCATGATGCTATTATTGAACCAATACCGGAAGAAAAGACCAGTTATACAATTTATATACTGGTCGCTGCCGTGATCCTTGTGACATTGCTGCTGATCCGTTACATCTTACGGAAAAAAGCTTCTGAAAAGTGATTTCCGATGACCGAAGACATGTTCCTCGGTCTTTTTTATCTATTCAGCGTATGGCATCTTTCATCGAGCGTACATATTCACCGATATATGCCGGAGCATTTCTGCCTGATTCTCAGCATCACAGACTCTCTGTATGGGCATCATTGCCGTTATCTCCGCGTCAACGGTTTATATAATATTTACTGCACTGCTGCATACAGGCGCAATACTTGGGATTCATCAGTATACAAACAAAAATGAACCTGATCTTTATGATCAGGTTCATCTGTAATCAAATGGTGCGGATGACAGGACTTGAACCTGCATGCTTTTGAGGGCACTAGCGCCTGAAGCTAGCGTGTCTGCCAATTCCACCACATCCGCGTGCATATTGATTATACCAAATCTCAAATAAAATGCCAGCAGTTTTTTAATTATTTTCAAACTCTTTATTTTTCCTGAGAATCAGGAAGTAGATCACACACAGAACAGCCTGTACAAAAGATGATGAAGGGGTTGCCATACCCAGCAGGAATACCGATACAGGCACCCTCTTACTCATGATATACGATACGGGAATTCTGACCAGGAAAGCACCGACGATCCCCTGACACATGACGAATCTGGTCTTGCCGATACCGGTAAAGAACCCTGTAAAGATAAAGAAGATACTGACTAACATGACATCGATCGCATATGCTTTCAGATATTCCGAAGAAGCGTACAGGACTTCCGGATCCTCTGCGAATACTGATGACAGCTGATAGCCAAAGAAGAAGACAACACAGAAGATCAGCACACTGATGCCAAACGAGATTGAAACCGCATCCCTGAGACACCGCACAGCACGATCATACTTCCCTGCTCCCTTGTTCTGGGCAACAAACGCACTGCATGCCTGGGAGAACGAAGCCGGCAGTAACATCACGAATCCGCATACCTTTTCTGCAACACCGACACCGGCAGAGATGATCACACCAAGAGAATTGACGATCGAAAGGATCACCAGGAACGAGATACTGACCAGAACATCCTGCAGCGCGATCGGCAGTCCCAGAAACAGGATCCTGCGGATATGCCTGATGTTAAACCGAATGTCCGCTGTTTTGAAGACAAACGGAAGCGGCATCTTACGGATCTTGAGGAAAGATACGATAACACTGAAAAGCTGTGCCAGTACGGTTGCGGCTGCAGCTCCGGCAGTCCCCATGTGGAAGACAGCGATAAACAGCAGATCACCGATAATATTGCATACACAGGCAACAGCCACAGAGAAAAGCGGTGTTCTGGAATCACCAATACCGCGGAAGACTGCCCCAAGCGTATTATAGGCAATGATCACAAGTGAGCCGCTGCCGCAGATACGGATATACTGTACGGAACGGATGTAAGCCTCTGCCGGCGCATTCATCAGGGATGCCAGCTTCTCCGCAAAAATAAACAGAATGACAGAAAAGACAAGACCGATCGCCGCAAACATGGCCGTACCGGCACCGATGATGGCACCGCCCTCTTCGGCTTTGCCTTCACCGATCTTCTGTCCCAGAAGTACCGTCATACCCATGGCAAGACCTGTAAACAGACTTGTCACGCTCATCATCAGCTGCGAACCTGTAGATACTGCAGATACATCCGCAGTGCCGGCAAAACGTCCGACGACCATCAGATCGACAGCACCGTACATGGACTGCAGAAACATCGCTGCCAGCATCGGCAGCGCAAAGCGAATCAGGGGACCTGCGATCGGTCCTTCCGTAAATACCGCACTATTTTTCGACATCATACCCTCCGTATATATAAAACCGGACAAAATGCAGGAAATCCTGTCATCTTATCCGGTTTACTGTTGTGTTCTCAGATCGACCTCCGAAGACATCAGTGATTATAGTCAATACTTTTGGACATGTCAATCATCTTTGTGTCTGGCATGCGGATGTGCAGACTCCGTGACCTTGCGCAGCCTGTCTGCTGTGACATGCGTATAGATCTGTGTTGTAGAGAGATTCTCATGCCCGAGCAGTTCCTGTACGACCCTGAGATCAGCTCCGTTATCCAGCAGATGTGTCGCAAACGAATGTCTCAGCATATGCGGATGAACATGGACTGACAGTCCTGCTCTTTCACCGCTTTTCTCGATCACATTCTGGATCGTGCGCACGGTGATCTGTTTTCCTCGCTGGTTGACAAACAGATAGCCATGTTCAGGTTTTCCTTCCATGAACACAGGTCTTGCCAGAGACAGATACAGTTCGATCAGCTGTCCGCAGCGTTTATAGAACGGAACCATGCGTTCCTTGCTTTCCTTACCCATCACGGTCAGGAAATGCTCACGCAGATTGATTCTGGCGATCTCAAGACCGGCACATTCGGATACACGCAGTCCGCAGGCATAGATCACCTCGATCATACAGCGGTCTCTGATATCCACGGGATCATGGAGATCAAAGGTATGCAGGATCCTTTCCATCTGCTCAAAGGTCAGCAGTTCCGGAAGCTTGCGCCTGTCATTGGTCCCATGAAACATCTGTACAGGATTGTTGGCAATGCCTTCATACCGGTTCAGATAACGGTAGAACGAACGCAGAGCCGAAAGATTGCGCGAATAGCTGGCATTCGAAAGAGGTCTGCCGCCGATATCACCGGTCCGTAACCGCATCGTGTAATCGCTGATCACGGCCTTGGTCACATCCTCAAAGGAAGTGATCTCCTGCTCTTCCAGGTATTCAATGAACCTGCGGATATCCCTTGTGTAGGCATCGGCAGTATCTGCCGATCCCGTACGTGACAGGCTGATATGGGCAATAAAACTCTGCAGAGTTTCCTCAAAAGTCTTCATTTCCGCAGTACTCCGCAATGATCTTCAGGGATTGAGCCGCATATGCTTCCTTGCGGTCCTTCTTCTTTACATCCTGTTTCAGATGCATGATACCGAAGTTGGCATTCATCGGCTGGAAGTTATCTGCAGACGCATGTGTGATATAGTACGCCATGGCTCCGATCATCGTCTCCGGACCGAATCTGATCATATCCTTCCCCTGCAGTTTTCTGGCAAGGTTGATACCGGCATACATACCGCTGGCAGCACTCTCCACATATCCTTCAACACCGGTCATCTGACCGGCAAAGAACAAGCCCGGTCTTTTCCTGCATTCATAGGTCTCATCCAGGCATGCCGGTGAATTGATATACGAGTTTCTGTGCATGACACCGTAGCGTACGATCTCTGCATTTTCCAGTCCCGGGATCATATGGATGATCTCTCTCTGGGCAGGCCAGGTCAGATGTGTCTGGAAGCCGACAATATTGAAAAGACTTGCTTCCGCATTATCCTTGCGCAGCTGTACGACCGCATACGGTCTTATCCCGTCATGTTCAAGCCCGACCGGTTTCATCGGTCCAAACAGAAGTGTCTGTCTGCCCCGTCTTGCCATGACCTCAAAAGGCATGCAGCCCTCAAAGTATATCTCCTGTTCAAAACTGCGGATCGGCACTGTTTCCGCCTTCATTAATGCATCATAAAAGGCATTGAACTGCTCTTCATTCATCGGACAGTTGACATAATCCGCCGTTCCCTTGTCATACCTGGACTTCCAGTATGCCCTGGTAAAATCAATTGAAGATGCCGTTACGATCGGTGCTTCCGCATCAAAGAAATAACAGTATTTTTCATCCAGGAGTTCTGCGATCGCCTGCATCATCGCATCCGAGCTCAGCGGTCCTGTCGCAATGATCGCCGGTCCTTCCGGCAGTACAGTCTGTTCCTGCCTGACGATCGTGATATTCGGATCATTCTCCACAGCTTCCGTCACCGCACGCGTAAAAGCCTCCCTGTCCACCGCCAGAGCACTGCCGGCAGGGATCCTTGTCGCATCCGCCTTGGCCATGATCAGAGAATCCATCCTGCGCATCTCTTCTTTCAGAAGACCGCAGGCATTCGTCAGCGCATCGGACCGCAGTGAATTCGAACATACCAGTTCCGCGAATGTATCTGCAGAATGTGCCGGTGACCGCTTTACAGGCTTCATCTCAACAAGTGTCACCTGTATACCGCGCCTGGAGAGCTGATATGCAGCCTCGCATCCGGCCAGTCCCGCACCGACAACCGTCGCATGCATCATTGTGCCTTCCTCCGTGATGTCCTTCTGGCCGTTGTTTTCCGGCGTCCCGCAGACTTTTTCCCGGCAGATGCCTTGGCCGTGATCTTCTCGCCTTCCAGCGTTTCCATATGTCTGCACTCCGGGAAGTTTGAACAGCCCAGGAAGTATGTACCGTAACGGCTCTTGCGCTTTAACAGCTCTGCTCCGCATTCCGGGCAGAACTTACCGCTCGGTTCCGGTTTCTCTTTTGTCTTATCTTCGATCTGCCTTGTATACCGGCATGTCGGGAAATTCATACACGAAATAAACTTGCCGTATTTACCTGTACGATACACCAGTTCGCCGCCGCACTCCGGACATGTCTCTCCGACCTTCTCCGGCTGGATCTTCTCCATATTCTCATAGGCATGATCAAGCAGCGGTGTAAACCGGTTCCAGAAGTTCTGCAGCACGGCTGTTTCATCGGCTGTACCTTCCGCAATATCATCCAGTTCCGATTCCATCTCCGCCGTGTATTTTACGTTAATGATGCTTGAAAAGAACTCATCCAGCTTTTCCGATGTCAGTTTGCCCTGCTCCGTCGGGAAGAAGACCTTGGTCTTGGAGGAAGCACTGTTCTTCTTCAGTTCACAGTATCCTCTCTGCTGGATCGTATCAATGATCATCGCATAGGTAGAAGGTCGTCCGATACCCTCTTCTTCCATCTGTTTGATCAGTCTGGCTTCGGTATATCTCGCCGGCGGTTCCGTAAAGTGCTGATTCGCCTTGAGCTCTTCTGCAGCCAGTTTCTCTCCCTGTACAAGTTCCGGCAGGATCACGTCCTTACTGCTGTCATAAGCCCCGTAGACCTTCAGCCATCCGTCAAATACCTGCCTGCTTCCGTTAGCCGTAAAGTCATAGATATCCTGTGACAGTGTAACACTCAGACTGCTGTACTTTGCCGGTGCCATCAGGGAAGCCAGAGCTCTGGCATAGATCAGCTTGTACAGCCTGTACTGTTCCGGTGACAGATATTCTCTGATCTTTTCGGGATCATTATTCAGATTTGTGGGACGGATCGCTTCATGGGCATCCTGGGCTCCGGCATCATTACTGACACGGTAAAAGCCAAGATACTCCTTTCCGTATTCATTGATGATCTTTGCCTGGGCAGCTCTTACATATACATCGGACAGTCTAGTACTGTCTGTACGCATATATGTGATCAGACCCTCTTCACCATTGCCGATATCGACACCTTCATAGAGTCTCTGGGCAATACTCATTGTACGCTTGGCGGAGAATCCGAGTTTTGTGGAAGCTTCCTGCTGTAAGGTTGATGTGATAAACGGTCTGAATGAAGCTCTTTTTCTCTCTGTCTCTTTGATCTCCGTGACTTCAAAGAGACCCTGACAGTCATTATATATACGTCTGGCAGCTCCCTCATCGTGGATCTCTGCCTTTTCCTTGTTAATTGCGGATAAGGATGCCTCAAAGCGGATATCATTCTTCAGAAAGGACGCATCGATCGTCCAGTATTCCTTCGGGATAAAAGCTTCGATCTCTTTCTCCCTTTCCACGATCAGCTTCAGGGCAACTGACTGTACACGTCCGGCTGACTTTGATTTGATCTTGTTATTGAGCAGCTTTGACAGTTTAAAGCCGATGATCCGGTCAAGAATACGCCGTGTTTCCTGTGAATGCACAAGATCCATGTCGATCATCCGCGGATGCTGAAAGGCTTCTCTGACGGCATTGGCAGTGATCTCATGGAAGGTCACACGGTCGGCGCTGTTCTCATCCAGGCCAAGCTCATCCGCCAGATGCCACGAGATCGCCTCACCTTCACGGTCGGGGTCGGTTGCCAGATACACTTCCGATGCTTTTTCGGCCTGCCTGCGCAGATCCTTGACAACATCCTTTTTATCTTTGGAGATCTCATAGATCGGTTTGAACCCATCAGCGATATCTACACCGAGACCGTCCTTTCCTTTAATAGCCAGATCACGGATATGACCTTTACTTGAGACAACGGAATAATCCGGTCCCAGATATTTCTGAATCGTCTTCGATTTTGAAGGAGATTCCACAATGACAAGTTTCTTCATATCAACCTCTTTGTAAACAGATAATAGGATAAGCCATATATTATCCCTTTTGCAAGTTTTTATGTAATTTAATCTCGTTGAGCTGCTCCGGCGTATACAGGATCATCGCTCCCTGAGAGATCAGTCTGTTGCATCCGGCACCGGCAGGATCACCCGGAGGATAAGGTACACAGTAGATATCACGGCTCAGAGATATTGCTTCATTGACCGTTAACATCGTCCCGCTTTTCACTTCTGCCTGGGTCACGATCAGAATACTGCCGAGGGCAGCCAGGATACGGTTGCGCCACGGGAAATGCCGTCTTCTGACACCGACATCATACGGATATTCACTGATCACCAGATGTTCATCATACATGCGCTGATAGAGACTGCGGTTGGCTGAGGGATAGATCGTCCCCAGTCCGCTGCCGATCACACCGACCGTCTTCCCGCCGCATCTGATCGCTGTCTGATGCACGCAGGCATCTACGCCCCTGGCAAGACCGGAGACCGTCACAAACTCCTCCGACAGTACAGAAACGATCATCTCCGTGATATCTCTTCCGTATCTGCAGATATTCCGCGAGCCGACCACGGTCACAGCCATCCTGCCCAGCAGCGAGATATCCCCGCGGTAGAAGATCACCCACGGCGGAAAGCGCAGCTCTCTTAACGTATCGGGATAGATATCATCATATACAGTAATATAGTTTTCTGCCGGCACCTTTTCAGGTCTTTCTTTTTCTCTGATCGCCCTGGCGATCAAAGACCAGTCCCCATGGTATTTCAGGGCATATGATGCCAGGATATCACGTTTATCCATTCTCCTGTCTCCTTCAATACTTATATTGACGGAAAAGGAAAAACTCCCCGCGGGAGTTTTCAGAACAGTGATATCTTCTGTACTGCGACAGGACCGTAGCTGCGTCTGTGGATCGGTGTGATCCCCAGCCTGGACAGTGCATCCAGATGTTCCTTTGTCGGATATCCCTTGTTTCTGGCAAATCCATACCCGGGATAGATCCTGTCGTATTCTTCCATGATACGGTCACGGGTGACTTTAGCCAGGATCGAAGCTGCAGCGATCGATTCGCTCTTCTGATCACCCTTGATCAGAGCTTCCATCGGCTTATCCAGTTCCAGAGGCATGGCATCTGTCAGTACAGCATCAGCCGGTATCTCCAGGGCAATCTCCAGCATCGCTTTCTGTGTTGCTCTGTAGATATTGAGCCTGTCGATCTCCTCAGGGGTCACAAGACGTATTTCGTAATACAGCGCATCTTCCCGGATCACATCGAAGAGTTCGTTTCTTCTCTTTTCACTGATCGCCTTGGAGTCATAGATCAAAGGATTCTCATACCCAGGTTCAAAGACGACACCGGCTACACAAAGCGGTCCTGCCAGCGGTCCTCTGCCGGCCTCATCAATACCCAGTACAGTCATTCCTTCCTGCCAGTACCTGTGCTCATATTCATTCGGACAGATCTTATTCTTCTTCATCCGGAGCCTCCAGTGTCAGAAGACCAAGCTTACCCCTGCGCAGCTCACGCAGAAACAGTACAGCAGCTCTGTCAGTATCTGCCTCGCCGTTATCCTTCAGAAGATTGCGGTCACGGGCGATCCCTTCAAGGATCTCTTCCGGGATGACACTTTCATCGAGATGATAGTTCTCTGCCAGTACACCCGGATACCTCTCTCTGATCGCCTGGAAGGTCTCACAGACGACCGTCTTCAGATCCAGGATATCTTCCTTGATCGCTCCGGTCGCAGCCAGCAGCGCACCGATCCGCAGACTGCCGAACTTCGGCCACAGCACGCCGGGAGTATCCATGATATCGAGATCCTTTCCGCAGTGGATCCATGTAAGACTTCTCGTTACGCCCGGTTTGTCTGCTGTCTTTGCGGCAATTCTGCCGGCAATACGGTTGATCAGCGTACTCTTGCCTACATTCGGTATCCCGCATACCATGGCCCGCATAGCCCGCGGTTTGATCCCGCGGCTGATCATCTTCTCGCGTTTGGCCTTCGTCAGGATCTGTGACTCACGGATGATATTCTCTCTTGTCTTACTGTCGTTCAGCAGATCGGCGGCGATCACTCTCTGTGCCTCACCGGTCATCCGGCGGATCAGCTCAGCTGTAGCTTCCGGATCAGCGAGATCACTTTTGGAAAGGACGATCAGTCTTGGCTTCTGTGCAATCAGACCGTCGATCACGGGGTTTTTGCTGGCAAACGGTATTCTCGCATCTCTGATCTCGATCACAAGATCACAGGCTTTCAGATTCTCCGTCATATCCCTGCGGGCTTTTTCCATATGCCCCGGATACCAGTTGATATTACTTGCGGACATGATCTCCTCCTTTCATCATAAATGCCGGTATGACCGGCACTCTGTTACCACGACTTTACTCCGAATTCGTCAAACGGATACAGGATCAGCACACCTTTACTGCTGATCTGCGACTTCTTAAACGGACCGTAGTAACGTGAATCCCTGCTGACGGGACGGTTGTCTCCGATGCAGTAATACTCATCCTCTGCCAGCGTAATGGCTTCCGTATCTTCAATGAACGGACTCTCCTGCGTACTGATATACTCCTGATCCAGGAAATCCTCAGCTGTTTCCTCTCCGTTGATATACAGCTTACCATCACGGTACTGTACTGTTTCTCCGGGAAGTCCGACAACTCTTTTCACAAGATAACCGGCAGATGTATCCATGCGGATGATCACAATGTCAAACCTGTCGATTCCACGCAGATTCAGGCCGATAATATTGGATACCCCGATGGCATCTGTCTGCAGCGTCGGATACATCGAACTGCCCTGTACCTGTACAGGTCTGACGACATATGTAGAAAGAAGCCAGAAAAACATAAAACTGATGACCAATGTCTTTAATGTATCCCAGACTTCCGATCCCTGTGCTTTGTTTTTAACCTTGCTGTTCTTCATTTACTTAAAATAATAAGCCCTGACTGGCAGGGCTTCAAGTGTATTAACGATCTTCCTTGATACGGGCGTTCTTCGCGGACAGACCTCTCAGGTATGTCAGCTTAGCTCTGCGGACTTTACCGCGGCGGGCTACTTCGATATGATCGATGATCGGGCTGTGGATCGGGAAGGATCTCTCAACACCGATACCGCCGGACATCTTTCTGACAGTGAAGCTTTCACCGATGCCGCCGTTTCTCTTGGCAATGCATACACCTTCAAATAACTGAATACGAGACTTCTCGCCTTCTTTGATCTTAACGTAAACCTTGAGTGTATCACCGGGCTTGAATGAAGGAATATCCGTACGGAGCTGTTCCCTGGTGATCTTTTCGACTAAATCCATTTTCATCTTTCTATTCTCCTTGTAATCAATTGATCATGTGCTCTTAGCCTATAGCCAGCGGAACAGATGACGCACAAACAGTGCTTTAATATCTTACTACAAAGAGTGAATACTGACAAGCAGGAAATAGACAGATCAGATCTTTTCTGTTTTTACTGCGTTGAAACCATTCTCCGTCTTCTCAACTCTGATCACAAAGTCAAAGATATCTCTTCTGATACAGAGATCAAAGTCTGCCTGCGGGAATCTGTCCTGCTGGGCAGGGTCAAAGAACTTCTTTCCTTCCAGATACCTCAGTTCATCCAGTTTCCTGTCGATATCGGGATACTCTTTTCCCTCGATCAGTACCTTCAGGTATTCCGCGCATAACAGGTCCTCTTCGGTATCTCTGATCCCGGCATTGCCCATTGCCGCAAGACACACCGTATCAGGCTGTCTGGAGCGTATATACCGGGCGGTTGCTGCAGCGTTGACGAAACTCCCGGTGAGTATCTCCTGTGCATGTACAGCCGCCGAAATGCCCTGTGTACCGGCACTTGTCGTATGTATGATCCTCCTGCCGCTCAGGTCCATGCCAAAGATCGAAGACGGAGAATTGCCGAAGTCGCACCCTTCCGCCCTGGCTCCTCCGCGCTCTCCGAACAGCAGTGCTTCCGGATCTTTTCGCTTCAGTTCTCTGGCTTCTTCAAGTGAGGCAATCGGACGGATACTGTATGCATTCTGTGCAAACATGTATGCTTCCAGAGTAAAAGCCCGGAAGACATCGATGATCACGGTGATCCCTTCCGCCTTCTTCGCTCCTTCAAGCAGTCTGAGTATACGTATATCCATCACTCTTCCTCCAGTTCTTTCAGAAGCTGTTTCTCTTCTTCACTGCATTCTCTGTCAAGAAGATCAGGTCTGTATTTCAAGGTTACCCTCAGAGCCTCTTTTAAGCGCCATTTACAGATCTTTTCATGATCCCCGGAAAGTAATACCTCCGGTACTTCTCTGCCCTCATATACGCGCGGATGCGTGTACTGCGGGTATTCCAGCAGCGGTGCCTCAAAAGACTCTTCCCGGATACTCTCACTGCGGATAACACCCTGCTGCAGACGGCATATACTGTCAAGAATAACCAGTGCTGCTGTCTCTCCTCCCGAAAGGATATAATCACCGATCGAGATACACTCATCCACGTCCGGAAGAATACGTGCATCGATGCCCTCATAATGACCGCAGATCAGCACCAGTTCTTTCTTCTCACTCAGTTCATGTGCCTTCCTCTGATCATACGGAATTCCCGCAGGTGTCAGGAATACCGTATGGGAAAGATCCGTACGTACACTCTTCAGTGCCTTCAGCACCGGTTCTGCACGGATGATCATACCGGCACCGCCTCCGTACGGTGAATCATCAATATGACGAAAAGATCCCGGCACATATTCACGGATATCAATGATCTGTACAGACCACTCTCCCTGATCCAGAAGTCTTCTGATCAGAGGTATACGGTATACAGGTTCTAGGATCTCCGGAAACATTGTCAGGATCTTTATAATCATTCTTCGTTTTCACTCAGCTGTGCAGCAGTCCGTATCAGCTCAACCAGCTCATCAGCACGCTGTGCCCTGAGACGGACATTCCCGGCATCAAAGCTCTCACTTACCGAAGCCGGCAGCACTTTCAGGAAGATATCAACAGGCATCTGCCCGATCACCATATGTCTCTGGGAATCAAACAGCGTGATCAGGATCTCTCTGCCGTCAAGCTCCTCCGGTTCCGGAATGATCACCGATACATCCGAAGGAATGATCATTCTGTCTGTCTTTCCCTTATCGTCGGGAATAATACCGGCAAAATAGTTATTCTGCGCCTGCAGTTCATGGAGCCAGTCTCTGAACTTGTTCAGCTCTGCACCTCCGCTCAGGCGGAAGACCTCTTCCTCACCGATATTCAGCGGATGCATCGCACAGCTCAGACGCAGTCTTGCGAAAGGTCCTCCCTGCACATTCTGCAGAAGATCCGAGAAATACTTCCTGGATGCCATCGTCAGTGTATCCTGAAGATCATCCAGTGATCTCTTCATGACATACTCACCGTTGATCATGATACTGCATGTCCAGTATTCCGATATTTTGTCGGTAAGCCTGAACAGCATATCGATCTCTTCCGCCGAAGCAGGCATCGGAAGCGACAGCGTAATACTCTTTTCCTCTTCTTTGGTCCAGTCCGTACGGATACCTCTGCCGATCAGTTCAGGATCATAAACGATCATCCCTTCGGGTGAAGTTCTGTCCTTGATCAGGAGATCTTCACGCAGAAATCCGTAACGCAGACCCTCATCCGTAAACAGGCTTAAAGGAATTCTGCGCGGGAAGCTGGATACCTGTGAAATATATACTGTTATCTCAGCATTACTCATAAAAGTATCATACCATGTCTGTATTATTTTTTCTCAGGAACTTTTACTTCAATACCCTCATCCCACATCGAAAGCAGCTTCTCTTCCTCAGCATTCATCACATACCCGGCAAAGAGATCGGGACGCTTTTCCCTTGTCTTCACAAGAGCCTGCTGCAGACGCCATCTGCGGATCATTTCGTGGTGGCCGGACAGCAGGATATCCGGTACTTTCATGCCCTGATAATCCGCCGGATGCGTATACTGCGGGTATTCCAGAAGACCATGCTCGAAGGATTCATCGGCAGCCGAATCAGCCGTGATCGCACCGTCAAGAAGACGGATAACACTGTCTGCGATGACCATCGAAGCCAGCTCTCCGCCCGTCAGCACATAATCACCGATGGAGAGTGATTCATCCACATATGCCTTCACCCGTTCGTCGATCCCCTCATAGTGTCCGCAGAGAAAGATCAGATGAGAATATCCTGTCAGTTCATGCGCTTTTTTCTGATCATATACACTTCCGGAAGGATCCATCAGGATCACATGCGAACCCTCATCCTTTACTGAACAGATTGCATCGATCACCGGCTGCGGCTTCATCACCATGCCGGCCCCGCCGCCGAACGGTGTATCATCCACATGATGGTAGCGGTCATGGGCAAAATCCCGGATCTGTACAGTATCGATCCGGGCAAGCCCGTTATCATGCGCTCTGCCGATGATGGATGTCGACATGAACCTGTCATACATCTCCGGAAACAGTGTCAGAAATGTGATCCTCATAACAGTCCTTCGATAACTCTGACGGTGATCACTTCCGTATCTGGATCGACATCTGCGATGAATGCCGGCACAAACGGAATCAGTACATCACTGTCTCCGTCTCTTTCCACACGCAGGTTGTTCTGGGCTCCGTTTGTCGGCTCAAAACCGATCACCGTACCGATCAGCTGTCCGTCTTCACTCCTGACCTGCATGCCTGTCAGCTCATCCATGTAGAATTCTCCGTCATCCAGTTCATGCCTGTCATCATCTGCAATATAGACGATGCAGTTCTTATACTTTTCAACCAGATTGATATCCTGCAGGCCTTCAAATGACACCAGCGCGAAGCCCTTATGCATGCGGAACGATACCGGTCTGACCTCGATCATCTCGCCGTTATATTCGATAAATACAGGATGTTCTCCGCTGTAGCGCACATCATCAAAGTCCGACCAGCTCTCGATCCTGACTTCTCCGCGCAGACCGTGCGTATTGACGATCTTCCCGATTCCTATATAATCCATGGGACCTCCTTCACAAAAAAGATGCCGTAAGGCATCTTTAGATCTTTTCAAACTTGATCGTAACTCTTTTATCATCCGCATGGGATGCGACAAGCATGACCTGTCTGAGGGCAGAAGCCATCGTGCCCTTACGCCCGATCAGTCTGGCAATGTCATCATCCTTGGCTCTGACATTCAGGACAACTTCTCTCTCGCTGTCACTGGGCAGGACGTTAACTTCAAGATTTTCACGATCTTCAACAAGCGGCGCGACCAGATTGAATAAAACTCTGTCTAACTGTGCCATACTTATTTCTTCTCTTTGTTTGCCTTCTTCTGCTCGTGATATGTCTTCAGGATACCTTCCTTGGAAAGGAGCGTCTTCACGGAATCTGTCGGCTGCGCACCGTTATTGAGCCAGGCAAGTGCTTTCTCTGCATCAAGGTGGATCTCTTCGGGCTGAGCTGTAGGATTGAAGTAACCCAGAGTGTCGATGACACGGCCGTCTCTCGGAGAACGGGAATCCGCTGCAACGATACGGTATCTCGGTGCTTTCTTAGCACCCATTCTTGTTAATCTTAATTTAACTGCCATTTTCTTTTTCTCCTCTAACAGTGATTATTATAGCTGTATAAACAAGGCTGTCAAGTATTTTATCTTGACAGCCTTATCATCAGTGCCTGTTCATCTTCCGGTATTCATCCAGCTGCTTCTGCGCATTCTCCATCATCTTCTTGGCATTGTCTTCCGTCAGCTGGTTATTGCGGGACATACTGCCGATCATATCCATCGCCTTCTTTGTCTTCTCCCACTGCTTGAGCAGCCGGTTGACATCGCTCAGCGTCGTACCGGAGCCGGCCGCGATACGCTTCTTCATCGTACTGCGGATACGTTCAGGATGTCTGCGTTCCTCTTTGGTCATGGACTGGATCATCGCCTTCGTCTTTTTCATACTGTCAGCGGCTTCATTCTCGTTGATCAGATCCGAATACTGGGAATATCCCGGAAGCATCTTCAGGATCCCGCCGAGAGGACCAAGCTTCTGCATCTGTTCCATCTGCTTCAGCATATCTTCCATGTCAAACTGACCCGACAGCATTCTCTCTGCTGCCCGTTCAGCTTCCTCCATGTCCATCTTTTCCTGTGCTCTTTCAACCAGGGAGACAATATCACCCATACCGAGGATACGGTCAGCCATACGGTCGGGATAGAACGCATCCATATCTTCGATCTTTTCACCTTCACCGACGAACTTGATCGGTACATTGGTGATCTTGCGCACGGAAAGAACACCGCCGCCCCGGGAGTCACCGTCAAACTTGGTAACAACAAGACCTGTCAGAGGCAGTCTTTGACTGAAGGAAGATGCCACATTGACAATATCCTGACCGGTCATGGCATCAACGGTAAGAAGGATCTCATCCGGTTTGACAAGCGCATTGATATCGCTCAGCTCCTGCATCAGCTCCTCATCGATATGCAGACGGCCTGCGGTATCGATAAAGACCGTATCATATCCCTGTTTGCGGGCATATTCCATACCTTGACGCACAGTCTCAAGAGCACTGACCTGTGTACCCAGAGAGAATACTTCAACACCAAGCTCATTGCCGAGTGTACGCAGCTGATCGATCGCCGCCGGACGGATCACGTCTGCCGCAATAAACATCGGTGAACGCTCATAGCGGTTCATGCATATTCTGGCGATCTTGGCCACACTGGTCGTTTTACCGGTACCCTGAAGACCCACCAGCATGATCACGGTTATGCCGTTTTCCTTAAAGTTCAGCTCTGCCTGGTTGTCACCGAGAAGCGCAATGATCTCATCATGAACGATCTTGACCAGCATCTCTCCCGGTTCCACACTGTTCAGGACATCCTCGCCCCTGGCCTTTTCTCTGACGTCATCCAAAAAGCTCTTGACGATCCTGTAGTTTACATCTGCCTCCAGAAGCGCAAGACGCACTTCCTTGAGCATATCCTCCATATTAGCGTCGGTAAGTTTACCCTTGCCGATAATGTTTCTCATCGAACGGTTCAAACGTTCACTCAGCGAATCAAATGCCATAGTCTCTTCACCTCTGTTTCATATTCTACCATAGAAAAAAGATCATATGGAAT
>DFIS01000086.1 GCA_002372175.1 Solobacterium sp. UBA3691 | reverse complement strand
TTCTTTAACTGTTACAGCCTCTTTCTGTCTATTTCTTTCCGTCCTTGTGCTGTTCCCTGATCAGACGGTCGAGATCTGCATTCGCCCACTTACCGGCAAATTCCTTTTCGGCTTCATCCAGTTTCTTCAGGATCGCCTCCAGCTGTTCATTCATATCCTTTGTGTCGTTCATTGCCTGCCTCCGTAATGTTTACTATTGTAGTACGCACAAAGAATAAGAAAAGACTTGATTTTCCGGGATATCGTATTCCGGCGGAAAGAAAAGGGACGTCTCTGTCCCCCTCCGTATCAGGCAATGCCTGTGACCTTGTAGTCTTTCGCCTCAACAGCCTGCTTCAGCACTTCATCATCCACATTCTGTGTCAGCGTGACAACGGCTGTACCGCTGGTATGATCTGCCTTGGCTGAAGATACACCGTCCACTGCCTCCAGTGCCTTGCGCACCGCTGCCTCACAATGTTCACACATCATGCCTTCTACCTGTAATGTTTTCTGCATGTTCATTTTGTCCTTTCTGCCGATATATTCATAATCCTGAGCTTCCACAGCCTGTTTCATCTGTTCTTCCGCCGGGATCTTCACACCCTTGATCAGCACTTCACCGCTTTGGTGATCTGCCTTTGCCTCACGGATGCCTTCAAGTCCTTCCAGTGCCTTCTGCACTCTGGCTTCGCAGTGCTCACACATCATTCCGCCGACCAGGATCACTGCGGTTTCCTCCTGTGCTTCTGCCGGTGTTTCCTTCTGTATCTCTGTTTCCGGAAGTGCAGGCTTCTTCAGCTTCCTGTCCTTACTGCTGTCATGCATGTTAAACAGATTCAGACGCAGAGCGTTGGAAACGACCGTAAAGGAGGAAAGACTCATGGCTGCCGCACCGATCATCGGGTTCATCTTCCAGACAAACAATCCGGCTGCCAGAGGTATACATACACAGTTATAGAAGAACGCCCAGAAGAGATTCTCGTGGATGTTGCGCAGTGTTGCACGGCTGAGACGGATAGCTGCCGGAACATCGGACAGCACACTCTTCATCAGTACGATATCCGCCGCATCGATGGCGACATCCGTTCCGGCACCGATCGCAATACCGATATCTGCTCTGGTTAATGCCGGGGCATCGTTGATGCCGTCACCGACCATGGCCACCTTGCCGCGTTTGCCAAGTTCCCGGATCACGCTCTCCTTGCCGTCCGGAAGCACACCCGCAACGACCTTGTCCACACCTGCCTGACGTCCGATTGCCCTTGCCGTGCGCTCGTTGTCACCCGTCAACATGACGACTTCAATACCCATGTTCTGCAGTTCTCTGACGGCCTGCGGGGAATCCTCCTTGATCACATCCGCAACCGCGATAATGCCTGCTGTCTTTCCGTCTTTCGCAAAGAATAACGGTGTCTTGCCTTCCTCCGCAAGCTCCTGGCTCTTCCGGTTCAGCGCTTCCGGGATCACTGCCGCACTGCCGATGTAGGAGGCATTGCCGCCGTTTACCGTCACATTGCCAAGCACAGCGGTCAGACCGTTGCCGGGCAGCGCCTTGAAGTTACTGACAGGCTGAGCCTGCAGACCGTCTGCCTCCGCTTTGCGTACGATCGCACCGGCAAGCGGATGTTCCGACTTGGCTTCCAACGCATATGCCAGCTCCAGCAGTTCCTTCTCCGATACACCCTCTGCCGGGCAGATATCGGTGACTGCCGGCTGTCCGGAAGTGATCGTACCCGTCTTATCCAGGGCGACGATCTGTACATTACCTGCTGTTTCAAGACTCTCCGAGGTCTTGAACAGAACACCGTTTTTCGCGCCGAGACCGTTGCCGACCATGATCGCGACCGGTGTAGCCAGTCCCAGTGCACAGGGACAGGAGATCACAAGGACTGAGATACCTCTGGCCAGGGCAAAGCCAAGTGTCTCACCCGCCAGCAGCCAGCCAATTGCGGTAATTGCCGCAATGCCGATGACCGCAGGCACAAAGTATGCCGAGATCGTATCTGCCATCTTGGCGATCGGTGCTTTCGTCGCTGCCGCATCACTGACCATCTGGATGATCTGTGACAGCGTCGTATCCTCACCTACACGGGTAGCCTGACAGCGGATATAACCGGACTGGTTGATCGTCGCCGCACTGACCTTATCCCCTGCCGCCTTATCTACGGGAATGGATTCACCGGTCAGAGCACTCTCATTGACAGCACTCTCACCCTCAAGCACGATACCATCCACAGGAATATTCTCACCGGGTCTGACGATAAAGATATCGCCGGCCTTCACTTCTTCGATACTGACTTCTGTTTCAGCACCGTCCCGTTCGATCACGGCTGTCTTCGGTGCCATCTTCATCAGACTCTTCAGGGCATCTGTCGTTCTGCCCTTTGACATTGCCTCAAGCATCTTGCCTACGGTGATCAGGGCGGGGATCATGGCGGCTGACTCAAAGTACAGCTCGTTATGATACAGCGGCATCAGATCCATGTTGGATGTGCCGGCAGTGATCTCACAGGTCATCTGAAAGACAACGAAGAGACTCCATCCGAAGGAGACCGCAGAGCCAAGCGCAACCAGCGTATCCATGTTGGGAGCACCGTGCATCAGTGACTTAAAGCCGCTCGTGAAGAACTTGTGGTTGATCGCCATCACGATCAGTGCCAGCAGCATCTGTACCAGTGCCAGGCCAAGATGATTGTGCTGCAGGAATGACGGAATCGGCAGTCCGAGCATATTATGTCCCATCGTGATATACATCAGGATGATCAGAAAGCCCACCGACAGGATCAGTCTTCTCTTCAGCACAGGTGTCTCATGGTCTTTCAGGGCCTCTTCCTCCGCTGCCAGACGTGAAGACTGCGAAGCCGCAGCCGCACCCTTGACGGAAGCCCCGTAACCGGCATCTCTTACCGCCTTGATAATATCTGCGGAAGAAGCTGTACCATCCACACCCATTGAGTTGGTCAGCAGACTGACACTGCAGGAGGTAACTCCCGGCACCTTCTGCACAGCCTTCTCTACTCTGGCCTGACAGGCAGCACAGCTCATGCCTGTAACAATATACTGTTCCATAACTTATCCACCTCTATTTCATCAGCTTCTGCAGAACTGCCACGAGCTCATCCACGCTCTCATGATTGCCGGCATGAATATCCTCGGTGACACATCCCTTGATGTGACAGGCAAGCAACACCTTGTTGAAGCTGTTCAGGGCACTGGTCGCAGCAGACACCTGCATCAATATGTCCGGGCAGTAGGCATTGTTCTCTACCATCTTCTCGATTCCCCGGATCTGTCCTTCTATTCTGCGCAGTCTGGTCAGAAGCTCCTTCTGTTCCTTTTCACTGCGTTCCTTATGTTCATGTACATGTTCCATGTGACATCCTCCGGGATATATAGTATACCCCCGTAGGGTATATGTCAACTAACAAAACACAGATCTGCACATTTAGTTAGTTTTTTCTAACTTGTTGTTGACAAGCATCCCCGCAGGTTGTATATTGTACTCAGTTAGATGAAACTAACTGTCTGCACAATCACCGGTACAGTTCCTCCAAAAGAGTTGTCCTGAATGTTCTCCTGTACACGGTGTCGTTCCCCTAATACGTCAGGATTTCCCAGACCCTGACAAAGCAGATGCAGTCTGATGCTGTTGGCATGCGGCAGAAGACAAAACCGTATGGAATCCGGAAGCCCTCGCTCCGGATTTCTGTGTGAACTACCCACCACTTAGAACCTAAAGATTCTTGAAGTGGGGGCTTCCTGTTTCACAGAGAACTGCGGCTGTACAAGCCCGGCTTACACTCTCTCCACAGGCGTATCGGTTCCCGCAGTTCCTGCGGTACCTTATCTATCCCGATTCTTATATGACCTGGATCTTGTTTGTGTACAGAACCCGGATCCCTTCATTTCTCAGATTGACCGCCGCGTTGATGTCACGGTCGTGTTCAGTTCCGCATTGCGGACATACCCATCTCCTGACTTTCAGATCCTTCACGGTTGGCTCCTTACACCCGCATACACTGCAGATCTGACTGGAAGGGAAGAATCGATCAACAACGATCACGTATTTGCCTTGTTCCTCCATCTTGTACTCCAGGTACCTCCGGAACTGTCCGAATCCATTGTCATTCGTTGCTTTTCCCAGGCGAAGAGCTCCTGCCAGTCCTTTCAGATCGATATCTTCCAATACCACCGCATCGCAGGAATTGGCTATCTTCCTGCTCTCCTGGTGACACCAGTTATCTCTCTGATTCGATATCCGTTCATGAATAACTGCGATCTTTTTTCTCTGTTTCTGTATGTTCCGACACTCTTCCAAGGGTCTTTTATATACAGGAACTCTTCTTCCTGTATAACAAGAGATGTTCGCCTCTATCATTCTTGACAGTTTTCTCTGTGCTCTTCTCAGTTTTCTCTCCTGAACTCTCAGCCAGTGCGGTTCATCCGCCGTGCTGCCCTGACTGTCTACGTAAAAGTGTCCGGAACTGTAATCCAGCCCAAGCACTTTGGTATTCTCAACTATGATAAGCGGAGCCTTCTTATCTGCAGGGATCTCACAAAGAACAGAACAGTAATATTTTCCGGAGACTGTCCGGCTTACCGTCGCACTCTTGATCTTACTTCCTTCCGGGATCTCCCGATGGATCACAGCCCTCACATACCCGATCTTCGGCAGACGTATCGAACGATCTGTCACTGCGACTGTCCCATTCTGGTTGTTCGTCGTATAGGAAGCACGGCTTCTCTTCTTCGATTTGTATTTCGGTCTACCTGTTCTCTTTTCAAAGAAAGCACGGAAGGCTCCGTTCAGATCCAGCTGGACATTGGCTAACGCCAAAGAGTCCGCTTCTTTCAGGAATGGGAAGTCATTCTTATATTTCGCAGGTGTCACATACAGGTTCTTGTGGTATGTGTCATAATAGTTCTGCTTGTCTTCCAGCATCTTATTCCAGATGAAACGGGCACATCCGAAACACTTATTGAAGTATTCCGCCTGTGCCTGATCTGGATAGAGTCTGTATTTATATGCACGCTGTATCATTTTTCTCCCTGTGTTTCTATATACTTCCGGATCACTTCCATCGGAGCCCCGCCTGTGGTAAGAAGACAGAAACTCTGGCTCCAGAAGTATTCTTTCCATAGTTTCTCCCGGATCTGAGGATAGTCTCTTTTGATCAGTCTTGAACTGGCACTCTTATAGGCATTGATGAATTTGGACAGTTCGCTGTTTGGCTGGGCCTTGAACATGATGTGGACATGATCAACATCGTGATTCCATTCCAGAAGCGTGATATTGTAGTCTGGAGCCAGTCTTTCAAAGATCGATCTTGCGTATTCGGAGGTGGTATCATCAAAGACCTTTCTTCTGTATTTGACACAGAGAACGAGGTGATAGTACATAGCGAACACTGAATGATTGTTATTATCTAATTTCATGATTATTATCAGCCTATTCTATCTTACGACTGATTACATTATACCATACTTTTCAGACGAATTCATCCCCGCCTTTACACTTTGCAAGAAGACGGGGACTTCTTCGAGGTTACGTTAAAAGAAAGCGGGTGTAAGAATGTCCGATGAAGTATTTGTGCGCTGCTGTGCACCGACACTGGCCGGCCTGAAGACCGGTACGATCTTCAATACACTTCTTACTCCCGCAGATGATATTCCGGGACTGCTCAGACGGATGAATCACCTGCTTACGGGCAAAGGCCTGCGTCTTATCCCCGTAGCCATCCGCAGCAGCCGGCTGATCCTCTATCTGTACAGAGTGCGTGATCTGAAACGTGATCTCGCTTCCGGCACTGTCATTGACATTCTTTCATCCCTTGGCTATCCATGCGATGACCCGGAAGGATGTGTCAGGACACTGATCCACAGACTGCGCACACAGAAGACCTTCCCCCACGAGATCGGCTTCTTCCTCGGCTTTCCCGCCGATGATGTCATCCACTACATGCGTGATCCCGGAGCTAAGGCTCTGTATACCGGTCTATGGAAGGTCTATACGGATATTGACTCATCACTGCACAGATTTGCGCAGATCAGACAATGCACGGATATCTACTGTGAACATATCCGCCGCGGAACAAGGTTGGAACAGCTGATCGTTCAGCCGCATAAATAAACCAACAGGAAAGGACTTCAAAAATGAGTAAAACAGCTATTATTTATTGGAGCAGTACAGGCAATACCCAGGCTATGGCCGAAGCCGTATGTGCAGGCGCGCAGAAAGCAGGAGCTGATGCGGAATTATTCAGTGTAAGTGAATTCAGCGGCAGTATCGCGGATTATGACGGAATCGCCCTCGGCTGCCCGGCCATGGGTGCCGAAGTACTGGAAGAAGCAGAATTCCAGCCCTTCTTTGACAGTATTGCCCCTGAGCTGGCAGGCAAAAAAGTTGCCCTGTTCGGATCATACGGATGGGGAGACGGCCAGTGGATGCGTGACTGGGAAGACACATGTGCAGGCTTCGGCATCACTCTGGCGCATGAGAGTGTGATCGCCAACTCTGCACCGGATGATGCGGCTCTTGCGGAGTGCGAAGCCCTCGGTGCTTCTCTTGCTTAACCGTCAGTTCACCCCTGACACAAAAAGAGGCTGTAACAGTTGAAAA
>DFIS01000007.1 GCA_002372175.1 Solobacterium sp. UBA3691 | reverse complement strand
AGTGTAGGTGGTGGGAGTATGTCACGAAGTGTATAGGCCGTGGACCTCTTCCAGCCATACAAATCTTCACAACGGGCAGAGAACCCCACGGCACTGATTCCAGGCTCATCCCAAAGGATATTTGCAATCTTAAGCTCTGCTTCTGTCATTGTATTCATATCTGCACTCTTGTTACATTTGTAGACATGAACTGTTAAATCGAATTCTGAAGAGTGGACCTTTGTTATTATGTTTCGTTCTGTATTCAGCACGTTATAAATAATTATGCTATAATTGTTCTGTATATAGAACACAAGAGGTGTATAATGATTGACCGCAAGGAATACATGACAATACTGAAAGAATGGCAAAATAAGCAGGTCATTAAAGTGATCACTGGAATTCGCAGAACCGGCAAGAGTACTTTGCTGGCTATGTTTCAGGATCATTTGAAAGAGACAGGTGTGGAGAATAATCAGATCATATCAATCAATTTTGAAGATATGGAATATGAGGATCTTCTCGATTACAGAAAGCTGTATGCATACATCAAGGAAAGAATAATTCCAGACACACCGATGTATATCTTTTTGGATGAGGTTCAGAAGGTTGAATCTTATGAAAATGTTGTCGACAGTTTCTATGTTCAGGACAATATCGACATCTATATCACCGGCTCAAATTCCCATCTCTTTTCCGGTCAGTTAGCCACAAATCTCAGAGGCAGATATATCGAGATCAATGTCCTGCCTCTGTCATTCCGTGAGTACTTCTCATTAACCGATACACCTGTCAGTTCAGCATTTGCCCAATACATGCGTACAGGCGGTTTTCCATATATAAACGCAATGGACCTTTCATCAGAAAATAGTTCCATGTATATTGAAGGAATCTACAACACTGTCCTGTTAAAAGACATCGAAGACCGGTTGAGACGGAGGGAATCTTCCGGAAAGAACAGCAGTGTCACAGATGTGGCATTATTAAAGTCCGTTTCAAAATATCTTTCCAGTGTTATTGGCAGTCCCGTATCTCTGCGCAGTATTACGAACTATATGATTTCCAATGAGCGGAAAGTATCCATAAACACGATCAGCGATTATGTAACGGCATTATGCGATGCATATCTGTATTATCCGGTTGATCCTATGGATTTGAATGGGAAGGAAGTTCTGAAATCCAACAAAAAGTATTACATTGTTGACCTGGGACTGAGAAATTACATTCTTCCGAAAAGGAATTATGATCTGGGATTCTCTCTGGAAAACATCGTTTACTTTGAATTATTGCGCAGAAGGTATGAAGTTCATATCGGACGGCATGGTTCACAGGAAATTGATTTCATTGCCAAACGGAACAATGAATACACTTACATTCAGGTAACTGCAGGTATGACAGAGGAATCCACGTTTAACCGGGAAATACTACCCTTAAAAAACATCCGGGATAACTATGAAAAAGTCATCCTTACATTAGATGAATATACACCGGGCAATTATGAGGGGATAAAAGTCGTCAATGTTCTTGACTGGCTGATCAACGTTCATTAACCGGAGTCTTCTGACATTGCACGCATTATTTTCATATGAAGATTTCCTGTTTTAACCGACCGGAAATTCTTGTATCTCCTATGCACAAAAAAACACCTGATCTCAGATGCTCTGTATTTCCTATATATCACCAATCACAGATCTCTCTGTGATCGTTTTACAAAATAAATGGCGCCTCAAACAGGGCTCGAACCTGTGACCTAGCGGTTAACAGCCGCTCGCTCTGCCGACTGAGCTATTGAGGCACGCTCTAATAATATAGCACCACACCCCATTCTGTGCAAGTGCTTTTTCATGAAAGTATCTGTAAGTTCCAAATGAGGGTCCATACCCTGACTTTTGAATCTTAAAAATGCCCTTGAAATAATACAACACAGTACAGAAATACTATATAATGATTTTAGATTCGATGTTTAATAGGAGGAAATAATTATGGGCTTAATTCAGGCTGCGTTGGCTTCCGGTGCCGGTGCCATCAGCGAACAATGGAAAGAATACTTCTACTGTGATGCTATCCCCGCAAATGTGATCGCTGTTAAGGGTCACAAGAAAGTCAGCGGTTTATCTTCCAACTGGGGCAGTGATAATATCATTACCGATGGTTCGATCATCGCTGTTGCGGACGGCCAGTGCATGGTCATCGTTGAACAGGGCAAGGTCGTAGATATCTGTGCTGAGCCCGGTGAATTCAGGTATGATTCCTCAACAGCACCGTCTGTGTTTACAGGCAATCTGGGTGAGGCTGTAAAGACGATCTTTGCACAGATCGGCAAGCGTTTTGAGTTCGGCGGTCAGCCTGCTCAGGACCAGAGGATCTACTACTTCAACACTAAGGAACTGGTCGGAAACAAGTATGGTACACCGAACCCTGTACCGTTCCGTGTTGTTGATCAGAGAGTCCCCTATGACTTTGATATCCGTATCAAGTGCTTTGGTGAATACAGTCTGAAGGTTACAGATCCGATTCTGTTCTACACGAATGTATGCGGCAACTTCTCCGAAGTATACCCTGTCAGTCAGATCAGTGATCAGCTGAGAACAGAACTGCTGACATCCCTGGCTGCAGCTCTTGCGAAACTGCCGATCGACAACGGTGTCAGAAGATACTCCGATATCGCTCTGCACACAGGCGAACTGGCAGATGCACTGAATGAACAGCTCAGCAACAAGTGGCGTGATCTGCGCGGTATCGAGATCGTTTCCTTCGGTGTTTCCAGCGTTACTGCTGTACCGGAAGATGAAGCGAAGATCCAGAGCTTCCAGACAGCTGCCAGCTATAAGGATGCTGTATATGCGGATGCACAGATGAAGCAGTCTGCGGCTGAAGCGCTGAAGGACGCTGCCAACAATGCCGGCGGTGCCATGATGGGCTTTGCCAACCTCAACGCTGCTCAGGCTTCCGGTGCTTCGATCCTGCAGGCTACCGGTCAGGCTGCTGCTCAGCAGACTGCGGCAGTAACACCTGCACCTGCTGCCGGCAACACATGGACATGCCCGACATGCGGTAAGGTCAGTGACGGAAACTTCTGCCCTGTCTGCGGCACCAAGAGACCTGAATCAAACAAGTGGTTCTGCCCGACATGCGGTAAGGAGAACGACGGAAACTTCTGCACAGCCTGCGGCACGAAGAAACCCGAATAGTTAACAGTATGGCCGGCCCCCGCGGCCGGCCTGTTTCTTTATACGAAAGGAGTGCGGAGATGTCAGAATCGGTCACAAATTACAAATGTCCTAATTGCGGCGGACCTCTCCATTTCGATTCCGCTTCACAGAAAGTCATCTGCGATTTCTGCGGATCATCCTTTGATATTGCAGAGATCGAGGCAATGTATGCAGAACAGAATGAACAGGCTGCTATCTCCTTCGAAGAAGATGATGCAGCCCCGGATTATCTGCAGTGGACAGAAGATGAACAGGCACATATGCGTGCATATTCCTGCCCCTCCTGCGGTGCTGAACTGATCTGTGACGTTAATACAGCTGCTATACAGTGTCCGTACTGCGGCAATCCCACGGTCGTCCCGGCACAGTTTACCGGTGCTCTGAAGCCTGACTATGTTATCCCGTTCAAGCTGGACAAGGAAGCCGCTGTGAAAAAGCTGAAATCTTTCTACAAGGGAAAGACCTTCCTGCCCAGTGCCTTTGTCAATGAAAATCATATCCAGGAGATCAAGGGTATCTATGTACCGTTCTGGCTCTATGATGGGACGGCAAGAGCAGATATGTCCTACCACGGCACACGTGTCCATACCACACGCACTGCCAACGACATTATCACGACGACAGAACATTACCAGATCACCAGATCAGGCAACGTCAGGTTTAAGCATATCCCTGCCGATGCCTCCAGCAAGATGCCGGATGAGTTCATGGATGCCCTGGAACCGTTCAACTATATAGATATGGTTCCCTTCCAGATGAGTTATATGCCCGGTTATCTCGCGGATAAATACGATGTATCTGCAGAAGACAATGCCAACAGAGCCGACGTACGCATGCGCAACAGTGCGGCAGCAGCGATCGACTCCACCGTGCACGGGTATGAGACGCTGGTTCCCGAAAGACGCAGTATCGGTCTGCGTCATGACCAGATCAATTATGCGTTCTTCCCGATATGGATGCTTACTACACAGTGGCGGGGCAAGAACTACATGTTTGCGATGAACGGTCAGACCGGTAAGATGATCGGTGATGATCTGCCTGTAGACTACATGAAGTTCTTCCTGTACTTCATCGTGATGTCAGTTGTGCTGATCGCTGTGATCTGGCTGCTGTTTCTGAGATAGGAGGCTGAAGATGAAAAGATTACTGACGATCGTAACGGCTGTACTTGCCTTCCTGTTTCTGAATACACTGACAGTATATGCGTCACCGAAGCATATCGTCGATGAATACGGTCTGTTTTCCGCCGAAGAGATCAATACGCTCGAACAGCGTGCGGAAGAAATCAGCGAGACTTACGGTGTCGATCTGTATATCCGTATCGTTAACGGTATGGGCGGCCGTGACATCCAGGAGTATGCGGAATACCGCTACATGGATGAAGGCATGGGCTACGGCAGTGAACAGAACGGATATCTGCTCACCATAGATATGGATGAACGGTATTACCTGACGACAGCCTACGGCAATAAAGCACATATCGCTTTTACTGACTATGCCAAGGACCAGGTCGAAGCCGGCATCGAATACGAACTGCGCAACGGTGATTTCTACAGAGCTGCCGAGAGATTCCTCAACGACTCTGAATACATGCTGGAAAGAGCCAGTCAGGGTGACCCTGTCGATGTGCCGGGAGTCAGTGAGGCAGAGCTTGCCATACGCCGTGAAAAAGCGAAAAGAGCTTACAGGACAATGACCCTGGTCGGCTCTCCGTTAGCTTCACTGCTTGTATGTCTCGGACTGAAGGGACGCAACCGTACAAAGGGAATTGCCAAAACAGCGTCAAGTTATATCCCTGAGAACGGTCTGACGATCCACCGGCATGATGATGTCTTCCTGTACAGGAATGTGACCCGTACCCCGATACCAAGGAATACAGGCAGCGGTGGCGGTCATTCCGGCGGCGGTACAACGATCAACTCCGGCGGGTTCTCCCACGGAAGCGGCGGAAGATTCTAAGGATAGGCAAACACCTATCCTTTTACTTTGGCAAAGGCAATGCCATCACCCTTATCCATCATCCACTCTGTTTCAAAGCGCTCATCCTCGCTCAGCCATGTGCGGAATTCCCGGATCTTGCGGGTAAGCTGTATCGTGCTGCGGTTGTCCGACAGCGCAGGATCATCGACAATACCGTGAAACGACAGATTATCATAGACAAAGACAGTGCCGGGATGTGTATTCTTCAGAAAGTGTTCTGTATAGTTCTCGTACTGTGCCTTGGCCGCATCCACAAAGATCAGATCATAGACAGTGGCTGTATCATACCACAGGGCATCGATATGATGTACCCTGATCCTGTCCTGCATACCGTTCTCCCGGATATTATGTACAGCTGCTTCCGCCATATCCAGATCGATCTCCACGGTATCGATCCTGATACTGTCACGGACATTGGCCATACACATGGCAGACCATCCTACGGCAGTACCGATCTCCAGGATCCTGTTGATCTCCTTATGTTCATCGATATAATTCACCAGAATGGACATCCCCTCATCAAACATCAGCGGGATATGTTCCTCTCTGGTTTCTCCTGTTATTTTAGGCATCAGGTCTTTCATACCACCGATACTAACAAAAGAACATACAAAATCCAAGTGTTATCGGACAGTATATCTTATATAATTGTCTTGTACCTAATACAGCGAAAGGAGAACAGCTGTGAACAACCAGGAACTAAAGAATATAGCCAGAGAAGTACGTAAAGATATTATACGTTCTCTGCATGCGGCGAAAGCAGGGCATCCGGGAGGATCGCTCTCTGCAGCTGACTTTTTTACCTATTTGTATTTTGAAGAGATGAATATCGATCCTGCCAACCCCAGAGATCCTGACCGTGACAGGTTTGTATTATCCAAGGGACACACTGTACCAGGTCTCTATGCGGTCATGGCAGAACGCGGTTACTTCCCCAAAGAGGAACTGCTGACTCTCCGTCATCTGGGTTCCCGTCTGCAGGGTCATCCCAGCATGAAAGACCTTCCCGGCATTGACATGAGCACCGGTTCTCTCGGTCAGGGTATCTCTACTGCCTGCGGTATGGCCCTTGCTGCCAAGATCCAGAACAAGAGTTACAGAGTATATACCGTACTTGGTGACGGTGAACTGGAAGAAGGACAGGTCTGGGAAGCTGCGATGTTCGCATCTGCCAAGAAGCTGGATAACCTGATTGCGGCTGTTGACAACAACAATCTGCAGATCGACGGACCGATCGACCAGGTCAACTCTCCGTATCCTATTGATGAGAAGTTCAAGGCTTTCGGCTGGCATGTGATCGGACCCATCAACGGTCATGACTTTGATGAGATCAGGCAGGCACTGACGGAAGCTCATACAGTCACAGGTAAACCTACTGTGATCATTCTGAAGACAACAAAGGGCAAAGGTGTATCCTTCATGGAGAATCAGGCAGGATGGCACGGAAAAGCCCCGAATGACGCAGAATACGAACAGGCGATGGCCGAACTGGAAGGAACAGGTGATGCACAATGACAGAAAAGAAAGCAATTGCCACCAGAGACTCTTACGGAAAAGCACTGAAGGAACTCGGTGATATCAATCCGAAAGTCGTCGTCCTGGATGCTGATCTCTCCGGATCCACAAAGAGCGGTGTTTTTGCCAAGGCACATCCCGAACGTTTCTTCAACTGCGGTATTGCCGAAGCCAATATGATGAGTATTGCGGCAGGTCTTGCGGCCAGCGGTCTGATCCCGTTTGCCAGCACATTCGCCATGTTTGCGGCAGGAAGACCGTATGAGCAGATCCGCAACTCGATCGGATATCCTCACCTGAATGTCAAGATCGTTGCCTCACACGGCGGTGTCAGCGTCGGTGAAGACGGTGCCAGCCACCAGTGCAACGAGGATTTCGCACTGATGCGTGAGATTCCCGGCATGACCGTGATCTGCCCTGCAGATGATGTTGAGACACGTGCTGCTGTCAAGGCGATCGCTGAGTATGACGGTCCGGTATTCATGCGTACGGGACGTTCCGCAGTACCTGTGGTTCTTCCTGAAGACTATCACTTTGAGATCGGTAAGGCTGTCATCCTCCGTGAAGGAACCGATGTCACGATCGCGGCTGTCGGCCTGTGTGTCGGGGCTGCTCTTGAAGCAGCAGACAAGCTTGCGGAAGAAGGCATCTCCGCTGAAGTGATCAACGTCTCCACGATCAAACCGCTGGATGAGGAAAAGATCCTGCAGAGCGTTAAAAAGACCGGCAGGATCGTTACGGCTGAAGAGCACAGTATCATCGGCGGTCTTGGCAGTGCTGTGGCAGAATGCCTGTGTGAGAACTATCCGGCACCTCTCTTCCGTATCGGTATCAGAGATGTCTTCGGACAGTCGGGAACGATGAAGGAACTTCTCCACCTGTATAAACTGGATGGTGAAGGCATCTTCGAACAGGTAAAGACATTCCTGAACAAGTAATATGAAAACAGCGTCTCCGCAAAGAGACGCTTTTCTTATACCCTAATCGTTTCTGACCAGATGTACCGCAAACCCGCAGAACTGTCTGTCAAAGTAGATCAGACGCTTTCTGCCCTGCTCATCATATTTCAGTGTAGACTCATCAAAGTCATATCCGAGATTCCTGAAGTATGCCATGGCTTCATCAACATCATCTGTACCGACACCGATGTGTCCCTTCTCTCCCTTGGCATGCGACTCATCCATCAGTTCTACCCAGTCCGAGCCAAACCCGCCGTTGACTGTCTTCCGGCTTTCACCCGCAAACAGACAGGCAAAGATACCCATCATCTCTTCCAGTTCATCATCTCTGACATTAATACCCATATGTTTTAATCGTAAATTCAAGCTCATACTATACCTCCCTGTATGCCTGACCGGTACTTTTATCTATTCCTGTTTCTTTCTGCAGCCTCTGCAGTATGCCGATCTCCTCTGCCGTGAAGCCATATTCTGACAGTTTATCCTGCGGCAGATAGTTTTCTTCGTGCAGGATCAGTCCGTAGTTCCCGGATGCTTCCGTGATCTGACAGCGGATGGACGGCAGACCGTGGTATACCGCCAGTGCCAGTCTGTGCAGACCGTCAATGATCCTGCCGCGTGTATCGATCAGGATCGGATATGACGGATCATATCCCCTGCTTTCAAATGACTGTATCAGTTTTCTGTACTGCTGCAGTCTGCGCTCTGCTGTACGTCTTCCGGTATGTGCGGCGATTGCTTTCAGATAGAGTTCTTCATTTTCTCCTGCGGGAATACTGTAGCGGGCAGCGATCCAGTAATATGCAGGTTCCTGTCTGCGAATCAGCTCACGCAGATCGACATCTTCAGTATATCTTACGGGTCCGAACAGCATTTCATGGATATACGGATACACCCAGATGATCGTATCATATCCTGTACTTCTCAGCATACCCGTGATCTCTGCACGGTTTGCGTCATGGACAGCCAGACAGATGATCATTTTCCTGGATACTTCGCCGATGCCTGTGACCGGAAGACCGTGAAATACAGCAGGATCAGGACCCGGTGCAGAGACGACATAGCCGGCAATGTTCTTCTCCAGTCCGTTGGTCTTCAGCGCATGCCAAAACATATCCGACACAAATCCTGTGCCGAATACCACAAAGCGATTCTGTCTCAGCAGTGTGATCAGTTCTTTTCCGTTCATTTCGTCTCCGTCAGCTGTAATACCGATACGGGATGATTCTTTCTGTCTTTCTCGGGAGGCAGAGTCATGTAATCACCAAACTTGAAGGACAGATAGCCGTCCGCATCTGCCGGTCCGAAGAAGATACCGTCTTCAAACCGGATCTCCTTCCTGTCGGTATACCAGCGTTCATAATACATATATTCTCTGTTCGGGGTGGGAAACATCAGGATCCTGACCATCTTTGACGGTGTATCAGCTGCTCTTCTGATCATTCCCTCATAGTACTGCAGGATCTTTTCTTCAGGGATCCTGTCCAGCATACGGTATACTGCCCTTTTCAGCGGTGATCTGTCCGCGATCTTTCCGACTTTGGACCAGAGGATCTTCCGTACGCAGAAACACTCAAAGTTCTTTAATGCGCGGAGCATGTACGGTTCCGGCACCTTATCCAGGGGAAAGATATCAATGAAGATTCCCTGTTCGTAGGGCATATGTTCCTGGTGTTCACGGACAAACTGTGTGCCCCTGCGCCGCAGTTTCCCGTATCCCCAGCGGTATCCCGGTGTGCAGACATGGTCCTGGAAAGTAAAGCGTTCATGGTCCAGGGCAGTCTCACAGATCCTGCGGAAGCGGAGATATTCGGATCTGAGCATTGCGATATCAGCGTCATCATCCCAGGGGATATACCCGCCATGACGCACTGCCCCCAGCATCGTTCCGGCAATGATCGTATATTCGATATCATTCTCCCGGCATATGCGGTCTACTTCCTTTAACATCTCCAGCTGGATCAGCTGTATTCCTCTCAGTGTCTTCTTATCAGGGATGATCATATACCGATCCTCCTGTCTTCACCGGCACCGAAACGTACCAGATCGAGGATATTGCTTTCACGGTGTACGATCAGGATATCAAACAGTTCCTGTGTTACAGTATGACGCTGTCTTGACCAGGTGAAAGACGTCTCCGGCTTATGATCGGTAAAGTATTCCAGCTTATTACAGCCAAGAGATACGACCGGGATATTCCCTGTACTGTAGATCTCTTCCGCATGATTATGACCATGGATCAGGGCCATGATCCTGCCGGTCTTCTTCTGATATCTCTGCAGGATCTTCGTGACCTTTTCTTCATTGCGGATCGTCTTACTCCAGACGTGGTGGGATGCGTTCACCGTCACATGGCTGAAGACCAGTACGCGGTAGTTCTTCGGTGTCTTATACAGTGTGCGAAACAGCCACCAGACCTGTGCTGCTGAGAAGCCATAGCGCTCCTTCTCATCCGGATCGAACGAATCCAGGAAGATCATCCGCAGCTTTCTCTCATGGATATCCTGATAATAATACTGTTTTGATCTGTGCAGATATACCGAGGCTGCTTCTGCCGCTGTATATTTCTCGGGATTGCCGCGGAAGGCATTCTTGTCATGATTGCCTGTACACATATACAGCGGGATACCCAGACTCTTCAGTCCCCCGAGCACTCTGCCGGCATATCTCTGCGTCTGCTGTTTGGGCATGTTTCCATCGGTCAGATCACCCAGGTGGATCACACCGTCCGGGTGGATCTCCCTGCTGAGCATCTTCATATTCTGCACACTGTCTTCCCATACACATCCTGCCGCATAATGCGTATCACTCAGCAGCAGATATACGGAATCCCCGGGCTGCCGCAGTGCCATGACCGTCTCTGCGCTTTCCTGACACTCCTTTTGAAAGTATTCCGGCCATTCCGGTATTTCTTTCTGTTTTTCAAATCTGATCAGATCCGCAAGTGTCCTGCCTGTATCGTTATGATACAGAAAACGGTAATATCCGCTCTTTTCTACTGTATACGGATCTATGTCTGCGGGGTAACTCCCCCGATAGGTCGTCCAGTTTCCCTCCGTATCATATGTATATGTGTAGATCAGCTCCTGCGGAATATCTTCGCTGTAATAACAGATCTGCGGCAGTTCTGTACCCAAAAAGAAAAGACGGTCACCGGCATTCAGCTTTACCGGTTCTCTGTTGATACTGCAGTTCTCCTCCGGAATCAGCTTTCCTGTCGCCCCGTCTGCCCCTGTATTTTCATACATCTCGTATTCTTCCGGATGAAACGGCGTCCCTCTTTCCGGTACGTATTCCTCCGGTGCATTGGTAAAGATATCCGTCACACCTGCTTCTGCCAGTGCTTCGGTATCCTGTATCTCCAGTTCTCCTTCATCGGGATAGAAGGGTTCAAACTGTTTGACATTCCAGGCTCTTACCGGCAGGGCTGTCCGGCTTCTCAGATCACCCAGATCAAGCATGTGGATATACGGATGCAGTGCATCGGCACCGATATCCTCCGCGATCTGCAGGCATTCGGATACCTTGCCGGCAAGGACACCGACATGCAGAGAGGGATCGATCTTCTTCAGCATCGCACATGACTCCGGATTAAACGAAGAATAGATCACATGTTCCTGCATGCCGTATTCCTCAGCCATGGCCAGGATCATCTCTTCCATCCCTTCATACCGTATTTCACTGTTCTTCAGTTCGATATTGATCTTTATCCCGTACCGTTTACAGTCATCCTGTACAAGCGCAAAGACCTCCCGCATCGTCGGGATCCTCTCGTTCTCATCACCCCTGATCCGGAATGTCTTCAGTTCCTGCAGTGTATAGGAATTAACCGGTCCGGTATGATCCGTTGTTCTGTCCACGGTCTCATCATGGATAACCACGATCTCCCTGTCCTTTGTCAGCTGGATATCCAGTTCCATACCTGTGATATCATATTTCAATGCTTCTCTGAAGGCAGAGAGTGTATTCTCGGGATATCTGTATGAACATCCGCGGTGTGCCCATATATTAATCATGCCTGCTGAAGAACCTTTCCATGATTATGGCCATACAGATCGACTCTGCCGGTGAAAACAGACTCTCTTTTCTTTTATGACCCTCGATCATATTCATAAACTCACCGATCTCATAACGCATGCCGTCCCCGTGATATGGAATCGCAAATGCTGTTCTGTCTTCGGGATCTTCCCTGCGTATTTCAAACTTTCCGGACTTCCACCACGGAGCTTCAGCCAGGATATATCCCTTCGTCCCGGAAAGGATCAGCTGTCCCTCCGTCTTTACACCAAGTCCGGTTCTGACCGTGGCGGAGCGTTCACCCTTCCGCAGGATCATCTTCGTATAGCTGTCTTTGCCTTCTTCATTGCGTACAGACCAGCTTCGGATCTCGTCAAATTCAGTGCCGTACAGCTTGATCACCGGCAGCAGCACATAACTGCCCACTTCCGCAAAGCTTCCTCCGCAGGGGCCTCTCCACTCACGCAGTGACGGATCTGTCAGTCTTGTAAACGATGCGTCAATGTCACAGACCTCACCGATCACACCGCTGTGCACCACTTCCAGCAATTTGCGGAAACCTGGTGTATACGCTGTTTTCATGGCTTCCATCAGGATCACGTCCTGTGTCTTTGCCAGGGCATACAGCTCCTGTGCTTCTCTGCCGGATAACACCATCGGCTTTTCACACAGCACATGTCTTCCTGCCTGCAGGGCTTTCCTGACATATTCTCCGTGTGTCTCATGCGGTGTACATACATATACCGCATCACATGTTTCCAGCATTTCCTCGTATTCTGCGTATGCACGGATATTGTGCATCTGCGCAAATCTTTCGGCACTCTCCGTATGCGGATTATATACACCGGATATCGTCAGACCCTTGATGAAGGCTGCTTCACGCATGAACCGCGGTGCGATCCTGCCGTTGCCGACAAGTCCGAGCTTTACTTCCGGATACTTACGGTTGCGTATATCCGAAGAAGAGATTCCCGGTGTTCTTTCCAGATAGACGACTTCACAGAGATCTCTGAGTTCATCAAACTTTCCGGTCCAGTCAGAGCCTGCCGCAAATACATCCGCATGGTATTTCCGGATATCTTCTCTCTTCTGCCCATAGGCGTATTCTACGATCACCTGGTCCGCAAGGCCCGTCTTCCGCACGTTTTCCATGCGTTCTTCCAGACTGTCCGCCGTCGTATATTTCCCTCTCTCCTGCGCAAATTCTTCTGTTGTTACGCCAACGATCAAAACATCACCCAGTGCCCGGGCTCTTTCCAACAATCTGCGGTGTCCTTCATGAAACTGGTCGAACACACCATATGTGATGACAGTTCTGCTCATGATATCTGTTTACTCAACAAACTGGTACTTTCTTCTGTATGCATACGGAATATGATTTGCGTCCAATACCGCAAATATCTCATCCGCGAATTTTCTGGTGACAGAAACAACAACATAGATATCTTTCTGATCGATCTCATCGACCGTGATCACGGGTATGCCCTGCAGCTCTGCGGGATTCTTCTCGTGACTGCTGACAAGGATACGCTCCGGTACAATGCCGTAGTCCCTGAGTCTGCCCAGCACTTGTCTGGCAATAGCGCCGGCACCGTACAGATACACGTGTTTCTTTGTCTTCAGTTCTCTGGCCAGACGCGGGCTGATCACATCATAGTATCCCCGGGTCTCCATTGCATATTTAAAGAACAGATACAGGTCCAGATCCTTTCCCGTAAACATCTGTTCCAGATCATACGTCTCACTCAGGATCGGATAGAACTTCGTCATCCGCTCATACATTCTGGCGATATTGAACTCGGCAGCCGGACTGCTGATGCCTCTGTCCCGTACAAATCTGATCATCTCCCCGTAGCACTTGAAATACCCGTAGAAGTTCTTCGGCGCTACAGGCGATGTCATGACGGAATTCTCACGGTAGCGGCGGATAAAATACGCTGCCGGAATATACCGCACACGTTCTGCCGCGATCAATGCCTCAAACGCAAAGGTCTCATCCTCGTGTTCATGGCCTTCCGGGAAACAGATATTCTCCCTGCGCAGATATGCCATTTTCCAGAATTGTCTCTGTATATAACATGTCCACTCATCATTTGTCATAAATGCCCGCAGCAGTTCTTCACCGCCGCAGACTTTATCCTCGTATTTCCCGTTTCTGCGTGCCTGGTATTTGTTCTGGTAGTTCTCTTTCAGCTCCGGTGAATCAAAGATCACTTCCGAGTCGAAGAAAATACCGTCCAGATCATCTTTCTTCGCGGTTTCATACAATTCCGCCAGGGTCTCCGGCTTGATCATATCATCGGAATCAAGCAGGTACAGATACTCACCGCGGGCAATCTCCATACCGCGGTTTCTGGCAAATGCCTGCTGGGAATTCCTCTCAAGATGGATAACCTTTACTCTTTCTTCCCTTTCTGCGTATGCATCGAGGATCTGCGGACAGTTATCCGGTGAGCAGTCATCCACACAGATGATCTCGATCTCAGACAATGTCTGCGCAAGAACACTGTCCAGACAGGCCGGAAGATATTTTTCAACATTATATACAGGTATAACTACAGATACTTTGACCTGTTCGTTCATAACATTTCCTCTGCTTTCTCAGCAAGTTTCCGATTCACGATCTCATTCAGATGTGACGGTACAGCACCGTATTCATAATTCTTATCCGTGAAGTATTCAGGCATACCGGCACCGCTGATCATTGTGATCATCGGATAACGGGTTCTCACATAATCATAATACTCCTGTAACACACAGTTAATATGCCTGATTTCAGATATTTCCTCAAAATCGTGCCTGCTCTGCAGATCACCGACGGTTTCCGACAGGTAGTTCTCAAAGACGATGATCCTTGCCTTGTTTTCCGCTGCGTATGCCGCAAACCTGTCAAATGCCTGTTTCCAGAGATCTGTACGTTCCTGACTGAAGAAGGATATCCTTTCCCCGCCGGGTCTGTCTTCCTCCGCAATACCTTCATATGCGTCACTGCAGGTGATATACGCATCTGCTGTCTTCAGGATATCAAAGCGTTCATCGATCAGATCCAGAAAGATGTACGCCGGCTTCTCTTCCCGCAGCGTCTGACAGAATGTCTGCCGCATATCCCGCTGTACCATCATCTGCCTGTATCTGTTTTTATGTCTGCACTCTGCCTGCGGCATACCTGTACCGAGAAGACTGATCAGACTGGAGAAATTAAATCTGCAGGAAGGATCATGCAGAAGGTTCATATGTACGAGGATACGGTTCAGATTGTATCCTCCCCAGGTGATGTACTTACTGTTGTCCGATGCCGGGAACTCCTCTTCGAGCAGCCGGTAATAGTTATCCCGGATGATATGATAGTCTTCGGGACGGCGGCGGTGGAACTGTGTTGCCAGAATATCACTGAGCCGGTACTTGACCGTGCCTTCCAGAGTGTCCCTGTACTCTTCGTACAGCCCGCAGCGCTTAAACTCAGAGATCAGATACCGCATGGCTTCCGTACCCAGGGTCAGATTCGCACTTCCGTCAGGATTGCCGTAGCCTGTCTCGATCAGTGAATTCTCACGGAATCTCCGGTACCAGTACAGCGGTTCACGGACGTTGACGATTCTCCGGCACAATGCCAGCACCAGCGCATATACAGCCGGTGATTCAAACGAACAGGAAGGCATGCGTACATGGTTCCGTGTCCAGAGTTCTCTGCGTGAGAGGGCTTTATATGTCGCTGTAGGACCGTATTTCATATGCTGGCGAAGCGTATACGGAACACCCATCACACCGTAACAGGTCCGGTAGATCTTCTTTCCCGTTCGATTGTCATACCGCCAGAGATCACACTCCGCAAGGTCTGCGTCATTCTCCGTGAGCGCATTGTACAGCTTTTCAAAATACTGCAGATCCACCCAGTCATCCGGGTCGATAAACGATATATATTCTCCCGATGCCAGTTCAATACCGAGATTCCTGCTTGCGGCTACACCTTCATTTTCTTTATCGATCACTCTGATCCTGCTGTCCTTCTCCGCCCAGGCATGACACCTGGCAGAAGATCCATCTGTTGATCCGTCATTGATCAGCAGTATTTCAAGATTCTGATATGTCTGGTTTACGACTGTTTCAAGACAGATGTCGATATACTCCTCCACGTTGTATACAGGGATGATCACACTGATCAGAGATTTTGTGTCAGCCATTTCCGCCCTCCGCCTCTGCTGTCAGGTCCTCCAGGGAAAGACCGCAGTAATACAGCTCCAGTTCAAAGTATATCTTTACATTCCGGATCATTTCGACAACGGACTCCTGACAGCTGTCACTGCCGGCCTCCCGCCTGAAATCATATACACAGGCAGAGCCAAAGCCGCCGCTGTCACTGCTCCAGTTATAGACATATGTACTCGTACGGTTCCTGTAGGTAAACAGATGATTACGGAAATCCACAGTATACGATTCCCCTTCGTTATACTCCGAAGTATAGACATCGTTTCCTTCATCTTTATAGTTCAGACGGTTGACCAGACGCTTGCGGAAGGTCCCTGCCACTGTCGCTTCGGCACTGTCGTCCGCGGTATAGTCATCGATATCCGAGGCATCGATATCTTCATAGGATACATATGACGCAAAAGTCTCTCTCATTTCCCCGGTAATATTTACCGCAGTTTCTCCGCGCATCAGGATCCTGACTTCGGAGTGATAATCCACCTGTGCAGGATTGCCAGAGTAGTTCATCTCCATCGTGAAGTCTGCGGCCTGTTCGACCAGTTCTCCGTTCTTTTCCGTCTGCGTTACCGTTCCTGTACTGACACTGAACTGACTGCTTTTTGACAAGTCATAGATATCATATCTTCCTGTGAACAGCTTCTGTGCCTCTTCCTGCTTCAGTACATATACCGTCTTTTCTCCGGCTTCGGTCTCTTCCCTGCGCACTTCCGTACACATTGACTCACTGATCACCGTCCTGTCTACAGGTACCAGCAGGATACCTTCCACGTATGCATAAGGCATCTCATCATAGTATTGCACACCGTTGTAGGAAGAATATAAACGCCCGTTTTCGTACCATCCTTCCAGTCTGGATACGATGCCGGCACTGTCTACATTCTCGCTGATATGCGCCGTTTCTGCGCCTGGTACAGCCTGCAGAACACCATCCATGTGATACTCCTCCGTCGCATCCGTACCAACAAATGAAAACGTATGATCCAGCACGACAGCAGCCGTATAGGAATCATCCACGACAAAAACATCCGGTGTATCGGAAGGTACAGGAGAAGGTGTATTCTCCTGTCTTTCTTCTGATGAACACCCGATCATGAATATAGTCAGTAACAGTATCAGCAGTCGTCTCATGATAGAAATAAAAACCTGCATGCTCAAGCATACAGGTTTACAAATTGACTATACAAGCTCAATGTATGCCATCGGAGCAGCATCACCGCGACGTGTACCGGTCTTTACGACTCTTGTATATCCGCCGTTGCGTTCCTTATATTTCGGAGCTACTTCGTCAAACAGCTTCTGAACAACAGTCTTGCCTGTCTCTTCATCTACTGCATTACGGATATAAGCAGCTGCCTGCCTGCGTGCAGCAAGGTCACCTTTCTTACCCAGAGTGATGAGCTTATCTACTACAGAACGCATATCCTTGGCTTTAGCCTCTGTCGTTTCAACACGACCGTACAGGATCACGGAAGTAGCCAGGTTTCTTAACATGGCCTTACGATGATCAGCTGTCCTTCCAAACTTACGGTTCCACATATCAATGTTCCTCCCAATTAATCGAAGGACTTGAAGCCCAGACCTAATTCGGCGAGCTTGTCCTTAACCTCTTTCAGTGATTTCTTTCCGAGGTTACGAACTCTCATCATCTCTTCCTCGGTTTTCTGCGTTAAATCTTCTACTGTCTGAATGTTAGCACGCTTCAGGCAGTTGTAAGAACGAACAGAGAGATCCAGATCTTCGATCAGCTGCTGCTGAGACTTGCTCTGAACTTCCGTTCCGCCTTCTTTGATGATATCTTCCATGGACAGAACATCTTCATTGATACCGGCAATGATATCCAGATGATCTATCAGGATCTTCGCGCCTAAGGAAATGGCCTTCTGCGGATTGATCGAACCATCTGTCCAGATCTCCATGGTCAGACTGTCATACTTGGAATCCTGTCCTACACGTGTAGGCTCTACAGCGTAACTGACTTTCTGGATCGGTGTATAGATAGAATCTGTAAATACTGTACCGATACCCTGAGAGTTACCCTGATTCAGCTGTTTGTTGATGTCACTGCCAACATAGCCGCGACCGTTCTTTACCTTCAGTTCCATTTCCAGAGAAGCATCACTCTCAAGATGAGCGATCTCCAGATCTTTATTCAGGACTTCAACCTGTGCAGGGCAAAGAATATCACCAGCCGTAACTGTGCACGGTCCTTTTGCGGAAATTTGCAGAGTGTAGACATCGTCGTCTTCGATCTTCATCACGAGCTGTTTTAACTGAAGAATGATCATGGATACATCTTCACGAACACCGGGAATGGTGGTGAACTCATGATAAACACCATCTACTTTGATGGAGAATACTGCTGCACCGGGCAGAGAAGATAATAATACTCTGCGCAGCGCATTACCGATCGTCGTACCGAAACCTCTCTCTAACGGAGCAAGAACGAACTTCCCGTAATTGTCAGATTCAACGTATTCTTCAACTTCAAACTCAGCGCGTTCAAATTTCTGCATGCAACAATCCTCCCTTTCCGAAATTAGCCACGAGGTCTCTTAGGCGGACGGCAGCCGTTATGAGGGATAGGTGTTACATCATTGATCGCTGTGATCTCAAGACCGGCAACGGACAGCGAACGAACAGCTGCTTCACGACCCGGACCCGGACCTTTAACATTAACTTCAACTGTCTTCAGACCCTGTAAGATAGCTGCCTTACCTGCAGCCTCTGCACAAAGCTGAGCAACATACGGTGTAGACTTACGGGAACCCTTGTATCCAAGTGCACCTGCGGAACTCCAGGCAATAACGTTACCTGCTTCATCCGCGATCGTTACGATCGTATTGTTGAATGTAGAGTGGATATGAGCGACGCCCTTGGTTATATTGCGTCTTACTTTCTTTTTACGAACGGCTCTTCTGCCTGATTTTCTGTTTTCAGCCACGATTACACCCTCCTACTATTTCTTCTTGTTGGCAACAGTACGACGCGGTCCTTTGCGGGTACGAGCATTCGTACGTGTACGCTGTCCGTTAACAGGTAAGGATCTTCTGTGACGAATTCCTCTGTAGCAGCCGATCTCCATCAGACGCTTGATATTCAGAGCGCGCTCACGACGAAGGTCACCTTCCGTTTTGATTGCGTCAACAGCCTGACGAATAGCAGTTTCCTGTGCATCAGTCAGATCTCTTGTACGGATATCTTCACTGATACCGCAGTCTGCGAGGATCTTCTTCGCTGTTGTCAAACCGATTCCATAAATATAGGTTAAAGATATTACGATACGCTTATTCGCAGGAATATCAATACCAGCTATACGTGCCATATTCTAACTAATCTCCTTACTATCCCTGTCTCTGCTTGTGCTTCGGATTCTCGCAGATCACCATAACTACGCCTCTGCGCTTGATAACCCGGCACTTGTCACACATAGGTTTAACTGACGGTCTTACTTTCATTTTTGTTTCCTCCTGGAAAATGTGTTTTTACTTATGTCTGTAAGTAATACGCCCACGTGTTAAATCGTAAGGTGAAATTTCCACTGTGACCCGATCGCCTGGTAAAATGCGTATGTAATTCATCCGGATTTTACCAGCAACGTGAGCGCGGATCTCGTGTCCGTTTTGAAGCTTCACCTTGAAATTGGCATTAGGAAGTGTTTCCTCGACGATACCATCAATTTCAATGACGTCCTGTTTTCCCATTCAATCTCCATTTCTTTAAAAGTCCTCTTCGGTACGGCCAAAGCCGCACCGAAGAAGATTATACAATACTTTTCAGTATTTCCTGAATATTTTTAAAAATTTCTTCCGTCGAACCGGATGCGTCAATACGATGCACCAGTCCTCTTTCCTCATAGAATCCAATCACAGGTTCAGTATTCTTGTAATACTCATCCATGCGGACCTTCAGTTCCTCGAGCGTATCATCCTTTCTCTGGATGACCTCCGCACCACAGTTGTCGCAGATACCCTCGACCTTTGTCGGCTTCCATTTAATATGATAAATGGCACCGCACTTAGGACAGATCCTGCGTCCTGTGATCCTCTGTTCGAGAATCTCAATGCCCACTTCAAGGACAAGTACTGCATCGATCTTACGACCGATCCTTTCCGTGATCTCTTCAAGTTCCTTAGCCTGATCGATCGTACGCGGATAACCGTCAAGCAGATATCCGTTGGCACACTCATCACCGCCGAGGGTGACTTCCACCATCTTGTTTACGATCTCACTCGGAACCAGACGACCATGGTTCATGTAATCAGCAGCGATCAGACCAAGTTCGGTCTTTCTGCTGACCTGATCTCTGAGCATATCTCCTGTAGAGATGTGCCTGATATCATAGTTCTCAATCAACTTCTCAGAAAATGTACCTTTTCCTGCACCGGCAGGACCCATAATCAGAAGATTCATACTTACTCCTATTTAAGGAAACCGTGGTATTGCTTCTGGGTAAGCTGTCCCTTTAACTGAGATACTGTCTCCATAGCAACACCGACAACGATGATGATACCCGTGCCGCCGATCGCAATCGAGGACGGGAGAGACGTGAACATTGGTACAATGTACGGAAGAACAGCAATGATCGTAAGTGCTGTAGCACCCAGCACCGTGATCCTGTGAATTACCTTATGCAGGTAAGTCACTGTCTCACTTCCCGGACGGATACCGGGAATGTAAGCACCGCTCTTACTTAAGTTTTCTGCCACCTTTTCCGCATCGACCTGCAGGTCAGTGTAGAAGAAGGTGAACAGGAATGTCAGTACAGCATAGATGATCAATCCGACAGGTCTCTGCAAACTCAGGAAATTGCTGACCTTGTTGTACGCATTCGTGTTAATGAAGCTCAGAATGATCTGAGGTGCCATCATGATCGAGTTAGCGAAGATGACAGGAATAACACTTGCGGAATTGATCTTGAACGGCAGATACGTAATATCATTGCCGCGGGTATTGGAGCTGGAAGTATACTGGATCGGAATCTTTCTGACTGCCAGCTGCATGATCACAACACCCACAATGATTGCCAGATACAGTATGCAGTAGAGGACGAACTGCAGAACACCGCCGAAGACGGCACCCTGAGATGATCCGCTGACCTGAATATTGAACACCTGAGCAAACTGTGCAGGAATGTTGCTTACGATACCTGCGAAGATAATGATCGAAATACCGTTGCCGATACCCTTCATACTGATGCGGTCACCGATCCAGATGAGGAACTGAGTGCCGGCACACAGAATCGTTGCTGTGTACAAGTATGAGGAGACCGTTGTGCTCTCAAGAATAGCGTACTGACGATCGAACCCATATACCATCGAGAAGGCCTGCACGAATGCCAGGACAACACCGAAGTATCTGGTGATCTTATCGATTTTTGTTCTGCCTGTCTGTCCGGACTTGGATAATTCAGTCAGCGCAGGGATAACATCCATACTCAGCAGCTGGATGATAATGCTGGCAGTAATATACGGTCCCACACCAAGTGCAAATACCGACATTCTCTCGAAGGCACCGCCTCCCAGCAGATTCATCATACTGAGGATCGAGTTATCCGCGATCTGCGCAGATAACTTACCCGCATCAACACCCGGAACAGGGATCGCCGATCCAATACGGTAGATCAATAGCATTGCCAGGGTAAAGAGGATCTTGTTACGGATCTCTTTACTCCTGAAAAAGCTGGCGAATGTGTGCAGCATGATTACAGCACCTCTGCTGTTCCGCCTGCCTCTTCAATCGCCTTTAAAGCGGATTTGGAGAACTTCGCAGCCTGAACCGTGATCTTCTTTTCCAGTTTACCGTTGCCGAGAACCTTCAGACCGTCAAGTTCCTTCTTGATCATTCCGCAGTCCTTTAATACAGCAAAGTTAACTGTAGCACCGTCCTCAAAGCAGTTCAGATCTTCTACATTGATAACAGCATATTCTTTACGATTCATGTTTGTGAAGCCACGCATAGGTGTTCTCTTGAAGAACGGTGTCTGGCCGCCTTCAAATCCGATCGCAACACCGCCGCCGCTTCTGGCGTTCTGACCCTTATGACCCTTACCGGCAGTCTTACCCTGACCGGAGCCCTGGCCACGGCCGAGTCTCTTCGATGTGAAGCGAGCGCCGTCATTAGCTTTCATTTCATTCAGTTTCATGATCGTCCCTCCTTATCGAATCTCCGCGACCTTCTTATCACGAATCTTCGCTACCTGCTCAACAGTACGCATGGACTGCAGAGCATCGATCGTAGCTCTGACTACATTGACCGGTGTTCTGGAACCGATGACCTTACTCAGGACATCAGAGATACCTGCCAGTTCAAGAATCGAACGAACAGCACCGCCGGCGATAACACCGGTACCGGGAGCAGCAGGCTTGACCATAACGCTGCTGGCACCATGTCTGCCAACTGCTGTATGAGGAACCGTACGGTTGTCCTCAACCAGCTGTACACGGATAACGTTCTTATTCGCTGCTTCTGTAGCCTTCTTGATTGCATCCGGAACCTCGGCTGCCTTACCCATGCCGAAGCCGACTCTGCCCTTGTGATCACCAACGACAACGAGGGCACTGAATCTCATACGACGGCCGCCCTTTACGGTCTTACTGACACGGTTGATGGAGACAACTACATCATCGAACTCTTTAGGTTCACGTGCTCTTCTAAATGGTTTACGTTCCATTGTATTCTCCTTCTCCCTTCTCAGAACTTCAGTCCGGCTTCTCTGGCCGCATCAGCCAGGGCCTGGACTCTGCCGTGATAGACATAACCGCCACGGTCAAACTTGACACTCTCGAGATTCATCTCAAGGCACTTTTTGGCAATATCTTCGCCGACCTTCTTGGCAGCGTCGATATTTCCGCCGTTCTCAAGCTTCAGTGCAGCTGAGCTGCTGGCAGTCAGTGTTTTACCCGTTGTATCATCAATGATCTGGGCATAGATATGTTTATTTGAACGGAATACATTCAGACGCGGGCAGTCGGGAGTACCACTGACGACTTTGCGCACACGTTTGTGTCTGCGAATGCGTTCAGCATTCTTATTAACTTTCTTCAGCATCTTACTCTCTCCTTCCCATTACTTCTTAGAAGCTGTCTTACCTTCTTTACGACGTACATGCTCGTCCTTGTAACGAACACCCTTACCGCCGTAAGGCTCAGGCTTCTTGGCAGCTCTTACTACAGCCGCGAACTGTCCGACATGCTGCTTATCAATACCACTGATATTGATCGTTGTCGCATCAGGACACTCAACTGTCAGATCAGCAGGAACTTCGAATTCAACCGGGTGGGAGAAACCGAGGTTCATTGTCAGCTTGTTTCCGGCTAAGGCAGCACGGTAACCGATACCGACGATCTGCAGAGTCTTCTTATAGCCCTCGTGGCATCCTTCGATCATGGTTGCCAGGATAGCTCTTGTAGTACCATGCAGCTGCTTAACAGTTTTTGTTTCATTCGGACGTGTAACTTTGATCGTTCCGTTATCCTGTTCAATACCGATCTGCGGATTGAACTTACGTGACAAGGTTCCCTTAGGACCCTTAACAGTCACCTCATTCCCTTCGGCGATCGTAACTTCGACACCGGCAGGAATGGTAATCGTTTTATTACCGATACGTGACATTCTTTATTTCCTTTCTCTTACCAGACGTAAGCGATGACTTCGCCGCCTGCATGTTTCTGTCTTGCTTCTCTATCAGTCATCATTCCGCTGCTGGTAGAGATGATTGCAATACCCATACCGTTCAATACCTTCGGGATAGCATCCTGCTTGGCATAAACGCGAAGACCAGGTTTGGAGATACGCTTAATACCGGAGATGATCTTCTGTTTGTTCGGTCCGTATTTCAGAACGACCGTCATCTTCTTTTCAACACCTTCTCCGCTGACTGCGTAGTTCTCGATGTAGCCCTCTTCTTTGAGGATACGTGCGATCTCTAACTTCACTTTGGATACCGGAGCTACTTCAACTTCTTCCAGATTGGCATGAACACCATTCCGGATTCTTGTCAGCATGTCGGCGATAGGATCTGTCATATTCATTTTGCTTGTCCTCCTTACCAACTAGCCTTCTTGACTCCCGGGATCTGGCCCTTGTAAGCCAGTTCACGGAAGCAGATACGGCAGAGCTTATACTTGCTTAATACTGAGTGCGGACGTCCGCAGCGCTCGCAGCGTGTGTATGCACGTGTCGAGAATTTTGCAGGACGGCTCTGTCTAACTTTCTGAGATGTCTTTGCCATAACTCTTAGCCCTCCCTCTTAACGAACGGCATACCCAGCTGAGCAAGCAGCTCATATGCTTCTCTGTTTGTCTGTGCGGTCGTGACGATAACGATATCCATACCGCGTGTCTTGTTTACTCTGTCGAAGTTGATCTCAGGGAAGATCAGCTGTTCTCTGACACCGAGTGTATAGTTGCCTCTGCCGTCAAATGCAGTAGCAGATACACCGCGGAAGTCACGAACACGCGGCAGAGAGATGTTCATCAGCTTGTCCAGGAACTCATACATACGCTCACCGCGCAGAGTAACCTTGCAGCCGATCTCCATACCTTCACGAAGTTTGAAGTTCGCGATGGACTTCTTGGCCTTTGTGATCACCGGCTTCTGACCGCTGATCGCTGTCAGCTCACTGACTGCCTCTTCAAGAGCCTTGGGATTTGTGATGGCATCACCAACACCGATGTTGATGACGATCTTCTCAAGCTTGGGAGCCTGCATAGAACTTGTATATCCAAACTCCTTGATCAGAGCAGGCTTTACCGTTTCATTGTATTTCTGTACGAGACGATTCATTACTTCTTGCCTCCCTTGATCTCTTTATCCGCTTTCTTGTTGATGCGAACCTTGTTTCCCTTAGCATCAGTCTTGAAACCAACACGACCGGCTGTCTTGGACTTCTCATCGTAGATCATGACGTTGCTGGCGTCGATACCAGCCTCATGCTCAACGATACCGCCATCCGGATTAGCCTGTGTAGGCTTCAGAGACTTCTTGATCATGTTTACACCCTCGACAATGATCTTGTTTGTCTTGGGGTTAACTGCCTTAACTTCACCAATAGTACCTTTGTAGTGACCACTGATGACCTTTACCGTATCACCTGTTTTGATTTTCATGGTCAGCCTCCTTACAGTACTTCCGGTGCCAGAGAGACAATCTTCATGAAGTTCTTCTCACGAAGCTCTCTTGCTACCGGGCCAAAGATACGTGTTCCGACCGGTGTCAGATCTTCCTTGATGATAACTGCAGCATTCTCATCAAACTTGATGTAGCTGCCGTTCTCACGGCGCAGACCGTACTTCGTACGAACGATGACGCACTTGACGACCTGGCCTGCCTTGACGGTGCCGTTGGGAATAGCAGACTTTACAGCGCAGACAACGATATCACCGATATTGGCTGTCTTACGCTTACTGCCGCCTAAACAGCGGATGACCAGCAGTTCCTTGGCACCGGTGTTGTCAGCGACTCTCAATCTTGTTTCATTTTGAATCATTGCTCATTTCCTCCCTGTGCTTACAGAATAACTGCCTTTTCAACGATCCTGACCAGACGGAAATGCTTGTCCTTGGACAGAGGTCTTGTCTCCATGACCTCAACTACATCACCGATCTTGGCCTCGTTGTTTGCATCATGTGCCTTGAACTTTTTCGTGTACTTAACACGTCTTCCGTATAAAGGATGGCTCTTTGTGGTTTCGATCTCAACAACGATCGTCTTATCCATCTTATCGGATACGACAGTACCACGGAGTACCTTACGGCTGTTTCTTTCTTCCATCAGTATGCCCTCCTTTACTCACTCTTTGCCGCACGTTCTGTCAGAACAGTATAGATGCGGGCAATCGTCTTACGAACTTCTTTCATATGTGCAGGATTCTCAAGACCGCCGGTTGCCTGCTGGAAACGCAGACTGTAGAGCTCTTCCTTCAGCGCAACGATCTCTTTGTTGAGTTCCTCATTGCTCAGATCTCTGATTTCCTTAACATTCATGTCTACTTTTCCTCCTTCTTAACGAAGCGGGTCTTGACACAGAGCTTGTGAGACGCAAGTCTCAGAGCTTCACGTGCAACTTCCTCAGTAACCCCGTCGATCTCGAACAGGATACGACCGGGCTGAACAACTGCTACCCAGCTGTCCGGAGCACCTTTACCGCTACCCATACGAACTTCGAGAGGCTTCTTCGTCTTCGCGAGATGCGGGAATATTTTGATCCAGACTTTACCGCCACGGTCCATGTAACGTGTCATGGCAACACGGGCTGCCTCGATCTGATTGCTTGTGACATAAGCACCTTCGTCAGCTACGATACCGAACTTACCGAAAGCCAGCTCACGGCCGCCCTTGGCACGTCCCTCATAGCTCAGACGATGAGGTCTTCTGTATTTTGTTCTCTTAGGCATCAACATGATTAGTCATTCCCTCCCTGTGCTTCTTTGCGGGCGGTATCCTGTGCTGCCTCTACCGGAGCTGCATTTTCAGCACCCTGACGATTCGGACGGCTGCGGCGGTCATTCCGTCTGTTGCCCCGTCTGTTATCTCTGCCGCTGCGGGCAGGTGCCTCAGGTTCCTTAACCATCTGTCCGGGCAGTACCTCACCGCGGCAGATCCATACTTTAACACCGAGTTTACCGTATGTTGTATGAGCTTCATCCCATGCATAATCGATATCACTTCTCAGTGTATGCAGAGGAACGACACCCTGTGAATAACCTTCACTTCTGGCAATTTCAGCACCACCGAGACGACCTGCAGCCAGTGTTCTGATACCCTTGGCACCGGAACGCATTGTCTGCTGGATCGCCTTCTTCTGTGCGATACGGAAGGACTGACGGGCTTCCAGCTGCTCACAGATCTTTCTGGCTACGAGTGTAGCGTCGAGATCAGGATTAGCAATCTGGATAACATCGATCTTGATGTTCTTGCCGCCTGTCAGCTTGGACAGCTTTGTACGGAGTTCACCGACTCTGTCCTTGCCTTCCTCACCCTTACCAACCATGGCACCCGGGCGGGCACAGCGAATGATGATCTTGCAGTCCTGCTTTGAGGTTCTTTCGATCTCAATGCGGGATACATACGCATCTTTCAGTTCCTTATCCAGGAATTTACGGATCTTGACATCTTCGTTCAGAAGATCACCGTAATCAGCCTTGTCAGCATACCATCTGGACTCCCAGTCACGGATGACACCGACACGCATTCCGATAGGGCTAACTTTCTGTCCCATACTTGATCTTCCTCCCTTATCTTTCTGCCACAACAACTGTGATGTGGCTTGTTCTCTTGAGAATCTGTGAAGCACTTCCCTTAGCTCTGGGCATCCAGCGCTTCAGGACGATTCCCTCGTCAGCATAGCAGCTCTTTACATATAATTTAGAGCTGTCCATCTGGTGATTGTGCGTTGCGTTAGCCGCTGCACTCTTGACGACCTTGGCTACTGCATCAGCTGCGGAATTCGGCAGGAACTGCAGAATTGCCAGAGCATCTTCAACATCTTTGCCGCGGATCTGATCAAGAACCAGGCGGGTCTTACGCGGAGTACAGCGAACTGTCTTTGCGGTTGCTTTTACATCCATGCTCATTGTCCTCCTTACGCTTTCTTATCCCCTGTCGGGAATACTACAGCTTTCTGACCGCCGCCGACGACCTTGTTTTCGCCGTGACCGCCGAATCTGCGGGTGAATACAAACTCACCGAGCTTATGGCCGACCATATCTTCTGTAACATATACAGGGATATGTTCCTTGCCGTTATGAACCGCGAATGTATGTTCTACAAAGCTGGGATAAATGACTGAACGGCGTGACCATGTCTTGATGATTTCTCTCTTGTTAGCTGCATTCAGTGCTTCGACCTTTTTCATCAGATGCTCATCACAGAACGGGCCTTTTTTAATGCTTCTTGACATCTCTATCTCTCTCCTTTCAGTTATTTACCGTTTTTTCTCGTCATAATCAGAGCATCAGATGCCTTCTTATGTTTACGAGTCTTAACACCCATAGCCTTCTTGCCCCAAGGTGTCATAGGGGACTTACGGCCGATCGGGGTTCTGCCTTCACCACCGCCGTGAGGGTGATCTACAGGGTTCATCGCTGAACCGCGGACTGTAGGACGGATACCTTTCCATCTGTTTCTGCCTGCTTTACCGATGCTGACCAGGTTGTAATCTTCATTGCCTACAACACCGATCGTAGCGCGGCACTCACTGCGAACCTTGCGGACTTCACCGCTGGCCAGACGCAGAGTTGCGTACGGACCGTCGAAGCCGAGGATCTGTGCGCTGCAGCCGGCAGCTCTTGCCATCTGACCGCCCTTGCCGGGAGTCAGTTCAACACAGTGTACGAATGTACCTTCAGGGATGTTTCTCAGCTCCATGGCATTGCCGACCTTGATGTCTGCCGCCTTGCTGCTGACGACACGGGCACCGACTTCCAGCTTCTGCGGAGCGATGATGTATCTCTTTTCGCCGTCCACATAGTTGATCAGTGCGATGTTTGCGTTACGGTTGGGATCGTATTCGATCGCTGCTACGATACCCTCGATATCATCCTTGTTTCTCTTGAAATCGATGATACGGTACTTCTGTTTGTGACCGCCGCCCTGATGACGTGTAGTCACACGGCCGGTGTTTCCGCGGCCGCCCTTGCTGTTCTTTGCGACGAGCAGACTCTTTTCAGGAGTGGACTTTGTAATACGGTCATTGCTTAATGTGCTCATATTACGACGTCCGTTTGTCGTCGGCTTGTACTTAATGACTGTCATTTCTTTCTTTCCTTTCGCAATTTATCCGGAGATAGCGGGTTCCTCCGATAGTTTGACGCTTATTCGTCGAACAGGTTGATATTCTGTCCTTCCGGCAGTGTGACAACAGCCTTTCTGACTGCGTTTGTCTTGCCGACATAGCGTCCCATTCTCTTCTCTTTGGGATGAACGTTGAGAATGTTTACCTTTTCCGGCTTGATGCCGTAGATCTCTTCAATTGCCTGAGCAACCGAAGTTTTATTCGCACCCTTCTTTACCTCAAACGCGATCTTGTTTTCTTCAGCATTCTGCTTACTTGTCTTTTCGGTAATGATCGGGCGGATAACGATATCACGTGCACTCATTATGCAAATACCTCCCCGGCCTTAACAGCAGCTGCTTCCGTGAACACGATCTTGTCAGCGTTGACGATGTCATAGACATTCAGTTCTTCAACAGTGACCAGATATGCATTCGGAATGTTGCGTAATGACAGATATGCGTTGTCGAAGTCTTCTGCGATATCAGCAACGAACAGTGTCTTGCGGTCAAAGCCAAACGCTTCCATGAGCTGTGCAGCTCTCTTTGTCTTGATCTCTTCAAAGCCGAGATTCTCGATTACGGTCATTGCCGCACTCTGCGCCTTTTCGCTCAGAGCACTGCGCATAGCCAGACGGCGTACCTTGCGGTTCAGCTTCACGCTGTACTTGCGGGGATGAGGTCCGAAAGCGATCGCACCGCCTCTCCACTGTGTAGCACGTGTAGAACCCTGACGGGCACGGCCTGTGCCTTTCTGACGGAAAGGCTTCTTACCTGTACCGGAAACATAAGCCCTTGTCAGCGTGTTGTGCGTTCCCTGTCTTCTGCCGGCTAAGTAAGCGAGAACAGAGTCATAGATCGCCTGCTGATTCGGTTCGATTCCGAATACTTCATCAGAAATTTCCAGGCTCTTGACAGCCTTAGCTTCCTGATTGAATACATCTACCTGAGACATTGTTTACCTCCTTACTCGGCTTCAGCTGCAGCAGCAGCGTTGGAAACCAGTTCTTCAACTTTAACTTTCTTCACGGGTTTGACCGTTGTCTTGATCTCAACAAGGCCCTTGCGAGGTCCGGGCACGTTGCCCTTGATCAGGATGTAGCCCTCTTCGGCATTGACCTTGATCACTGTCAGGTTCTGGTTAGTCGTGCGGTAACCGCCGTCCTGACCCGGCATCGGTGTGTTCTTCTCGATACGGCCGTTGTTACGTCCGGTCGTTGCCAGAGAACCGATATGTCTTACGTTCTTGGAACCACCGTGGGACTCAGGTCCGCGGTGTGCATTGTAACGTGCGATCGTTCCTGTATAGCCATGACCCTTGGATGTGCCTGTAACATCAACCACATCGCCGGCCTCGAAGATGTCAGCCTTGACCTCAGCGCCAACTTCCAGACCGAACAGTTCATCAGCCTTGAACTCACGGATGTACTTCTTGGGAGCTGTTTCAGCCTTCTTCGCATGACCGATGGAAGGCTTGTTGCTGCGCTGCTCTTTCACATCTTCGTAACCCAGCTGGACAGCTTCGTAACCATCTGTCTCAACCGTTTTCTTCTGCAGGACAACATTGGGGTTAACTTCAACAACGGTAACAGGAATCAGATTTCCGTCAACGGTGAAGACCTGTGTCATGCCGAGCTTACGTCCTAAGATACCTTTCATTAATATTCACCCGGTCCTTTCTAAAGCTTGATCTCGATGTCAACACCGCTGGGCAGATCCAGTCTGCTCAGAGCGTCGATCGTCTCAGCGCTGGGGCCGATGATCTCGATCAGTCTCTTGTGTGTACGAATCTCAAACTGCTCACGGGAATCCTTGTACTTATGAACAGCACGCAGGATCGTGACGACTTCTCTCTCTGTCGGCAGAGGTACAGGTCCGACGATCTTCTTAGCACCGTTAGAAGCCGCTGTTTCAACGATCTTCTTGCTGGCAGAATCCAGGTTCCTGTTCTCGTAAGCCTTCAGACGAATTCTTACAGAATTTTTTGCCATGAATGTTTCCTCCTTAAATTCACTCCATCTCCGATGGATCGCTCCGTGGAAATTCCCCGGTTATCACGCCTATGTGACAACGCTCTTCAGCGTGCCGGCAACCTCCCACATCCACACGAGTGCCTCACTATAGTATCATCATAAAAAGGGCATTGCAAGCCCTTTTTTTCACTTTCCTTATTTATATATAAAGGGGATCATTCACTGCCGGATCCCTGTCAAATACACCTGTAAACATGTCGAAATCCGTAAAAATGAAGAATGAAAGCCCTTACTTATGTCGAAATTACAAAAGACCGCCCTTCCGGAACGGTCTTCATGTATTGATTTACAGGTTAGCTGAGGACACCCTTCATGACAGCGATATAGCGTTCCAGCTGCTCTTCAGCCGCCTTCTGGTCAGCACCCTTGACACAGTAGTATACCTTGACCTTGGGCTCTGTGCCGCTTGGACGGATCGCGATCCAGGAACCATCAGCCATGAAGTACTTCAGTACGTTGGATACTGTGAAGCCCTCCAGTGCTGTAATACCCTCGTCACTGCCCTGCTCTCTGGTCTCAAAGTCCTGCCATACATCGACTTTGACATCGGCAATTGTCTGCAGTCTTTCCTTTCTCAGACCATCCATGATCTCCTTGATCCTGGCAGCACCGGCAGCACCCGCCAGTGTAACAGATGTCTGTGTCTCGGCATAGAAACCATGCTTGGCATACAAACCGTCAAGAACATCCCACAGTGTCTTGCCGTGCTCCTTGTAGTAACAAGCTGCTTCCGCCAGCATCAGACATGCCTGCTGTGCATCCTTGTCTCTGACAAACGGACTGATCAGTGAACCGTAAGACTCTTCATAACCAAAGACATACTCACGTTCATGATTCACTTCATACTTGGCGACCTTTTCACCGATGAACTTGAAACCTGTCAGGGTCTTTTCGGTAGCTACACCGTAGCTGTCCGCGATCTTTTCACCAAGATCACCGGTAACGACTGTATTGAACATGACAGCGTTGGCAGGCATCTTACCCTTGGCAGCCAGCTGCGAGAAGATATACTCGATCAAGAGAGCTCCCGACTGGTTGCCTGTCATCAGCTTCAGTTCACCATTGCGCTTAGCCACAACACCCATGCGGTCCGCATCAGGGTCACAAACCAGAATGATATCGGCATCATTCGCTGCCGCATACTTCAGTGCCAGTTCATAAGCACCCGGCTGTTCCGGGTTAGGTGTCGGCGTATTGGAAAAGTCAGGATCGGGATCACACTGCTCAAGAACAGGAATGACCTGATATCCGCAGTCACCGAGGATCGTTCTGACCGGGATATTGGAAGTACCATGTTCCGGTGAGAAGACGATCTTCACATCATCTTTTCTGACATCCGGGTTCAGCTGGATGGACTTGACGTTTCTGTAGTATTCCGCATCGACATCAGCACCGATCACGGTAATCAGTTTCTCCTGTTCGGGCGTCACTGCAGAACTGACGGAAAGCTCATCGGCGACCGCATTGACCTGGGCGATCACCTGATCAGCCAGTGACGGAATCAGCTGACAGCCCTTCTCGTCATACAGTTTATATCCGTTATACTCTTTCGGGTTATGGGAAGCTGTGATCATGATGCCGCCGAAGCAGTTCAGATGTCTCACCGCAAAGGAAAGCTCCGGTGTCGGTCTCAGACTTTCAAAAACATAACTGCGGATACCGAATGTTGCCAGTACACGGGCACTGTCAAACGCAAACTCTCTCGAGAAATGTCTGTTGTCATAGCCGATCGCTATGCCGCGGGCAGCCGCCTCAGGACCGTTCGCATTGATATATGCCGCAAATCCTGCTGTCGCCTTACGGATCGTATGCAGATTGATCCTGTTGGTGCCGGCGCCGAGTACACCGCGCATACCTGCTGTACCAAATTCAATATTCGTGTAGAATGCATCATTGATCTGCTGTTCCGTCATCCCTTCCATTTCCTTTTTCAGATCAGGATCCAGGTTGGGATGAGCCATCCAGCGCTCATACTGAAGTTTCGCTTCCATATTTCCTCCTTGTATTATCGGTCAGCCAATTACCTTCTGGTTGCGGAGCACTTCGTCGATCGTCTCTGCAGCGGTTTCTTCATCGGGTCCTTCACATCTGACAGTAATCGTAGACTGTGTAGGAATACCGAGTGACATAACGCCCATAATCGATTTCATATTAACTGTACGTCCCTTATAAGAGATCGTAATTTCACTTTTAAATTTGCTTGCCGCATTTACAGCTACAGTTGCAGGTCTTGCGTGCAGGCCGACCGGATCAACGACAATAGCGGTTATTTCTTTCATACTTTCTTCTCCTTCTGATTACCATCTGTATTCTATCATATTGATTCATTTCCTGCCGAACAAACTACTTGTGATAGGGTTCGTTCCGCAGTATCTTATAAGCCCTGTAGATCTGTTCCAAGACGATCAGCCGGCACAGCTGGTGGGGAAAGGTTGCCCTGGACAGCTGCCAGCGCATATCTGCCCTGCGGATCAGATCATCACTGACACCAAGCGAGCCGCCGATCACAAAAGCCAGCTTCGTATGCCCTTCCGCATACAGCCTGTCAAGCGTATGCGCAAAGCTCTCGGAATCCATTGCCTTGCCGGCAAGATCCAGCAGGATCACATACTCATCGGCACTGATGCGCTTCAGCAGTTTCTCCCCTTCCGTGCGTATCACTTTGGCATTCTGGGCTTCGCTGTTGGAGGCAGGTGCTTTCTCATCCGGCACTTCGACGATCTCCAGTTTGTCGTATGCCCGCAGGCGTTTCAGATACTCCTGAATACCGTTGCGAAGCCAGGCATCCTTGACCGTGCCGCAGGCAATGATCCTGATCATCGCAGCACCGCACTGACGGAGATACTTGCTTCACCGTCACGCAGAAGTCCAAGCACAAGCGTATCTTCGGGATTTCTGGCATACAGGATATCCCGCAGCTCTTCCATGTCCTGTAAAGCTACATCTTCGGCCGAAAGGATCAGATCACCGGGGCGCATATCCAATTGCTGCGCTGGCGAACCGTCATAGACGTAAGTGATCAGGATGCCGCTGCTGATATCAAGCGGAAGATTCCAGGCACTCTTCTCATATACCGAAAGATCGCTGATATTCCGGCCGGCGATGCCGAGATAGCCTCTGCTGACATGTCCGTCACGAATCAGATCATCACATACAAGCCGGAGTTCATTGGATGCCAGAGCATAGGTAAGACCGGTAACCGTATCACCGCGTGAAAGTCTTCTCGACAGCATGCCGATCATCTCGCCGTCCATATTCAGCAGCGGACTGCCGACGCTGAAATCACTGATCACAACATCGCTGAGCAGTGCTCCGGTGATCCATGGCGATCCGCTTTCCGTCTCCCGGTACAGCTGTGCCTCCATTGAGACAATGCCGAAGCTGCTGATGCCGCTGTCCGTACGCACATTCCTGCCGGACAGGGTAAAGCCATATTCACCATGACGCACAAGCGAAGAATCGCCGAGCTCAATACTCTCCGCCACAAACTCGGGATGGCACAGCAGAACAGCTGTATCGGTCTGGGTATCGGATCCGTACAGTTCCGCTTCGATCTCGATTCCGTTATCAAACAGCACATGAAGACTCTGTGCTCCATCCAGGAAAGATGAACATGTCACGATATACGTATCGGCCGCATTTGATCGGTAGATCACACCGCTGGCAGTATATTCCCTGTCTTCCGTATACTGCACTCTGACCGTAACGATATTCTGCCGCACTCTGTCAGCCGCACCTGTAATATCCGTTGTATATCCGTTCAGCGTATTATTGATGATCGTCGGAGCTTCAGGATCGGTCGGAACCGTCTGCTGTTCACTGCGGTCACTGACGGTCCGCCAGGTCAGCCACACGTTCCATACCAGCAATCCAGCAAGTACTGCCGCTGTCCACTTTTTCATTCCATGTACCTCCTCTGATGATCTCATACTGATGCGCAGCTGTTACCCGGAGGTTCCTGCTGAGCATATGCCGGCACTCTCCCAGCAGGACATCTCTTGTGACCTGCAGAGCCCTCTCCGGCGTATTCGCTTCCTGACTGATATGCGCAAGAACGATCTCTTTCGTCCGCGGGGTAACGATCCTGCTCAGGATCGCCGCACAGTCCTCGTTGCACAGATGTCCGCTGTCGGATGCGATCCGGTGTTTGACATATGCCGGACGTCTGGTATGCATAAGCATCTCCAGATCATGATTGCTTTCCAGAATGATGTAATCCGCACCCTTTAAAAGAGGCAGACAGGCATCCCGGATATATCCGGTATCGGTAATATAGACAAGCTTCTCCTGCCACGTCTCCAGAACATAGCCGACCGTTACTTCCGTATCATGGGAAAGCGCAAGCGGTGTGACCGTCATGTGCTGCAGCTGAAAAGCCTGTCCCGGAATCACCCGCTCCGTTTCCACGGATAACGGCACCGGTGAAAGAATACGGTTCTCCGTAAACATCTTCACCTGTGAGATATGATCGGTATGATCATGGGTGATCAGCAGGGCATCGAGAGCCTGCGGTGTTATGCCGATCTCCGCCATGGCTGAACGCAGATAATGTGCAGTCGTGCCGCAGTCGATCATCAGCAGCAGGTGTTCATCCTCGATGACACAGCAGTTCCCGCGGGAACCGCTGGCAAGCAGTGCAAACTTCATCGTATCACCGCACAGTCCAGGAATCCGTCACACGGATTCAGCTTGTCGTTGTAACTTGTGCCGATCCAGAAGTGCGTATGCGGACCTGTCGCTCTGCCGGTCATACCCAGCTGTCCGATAATATCACCCTTGTCAACGATCGTACCCACCTCCAGAGGACTGCGTACATTCATATGTCCGTAGTAGGAGATATAGCCGTTGTTATGATCGATATACACATAGTTGCCGGAGATGCCGTTATAACTGTTCTCAATGACCACACCGCGGTCTGCCGCATAGATATTGCCCCAGAGATCATACTTGTTCTGTACGTCGATCGCCTGGTGACCCCAGTAGCACAGCCAGCCGCACGATATACGCGGGTTATCCACAGGCCAGCGGAACTGACCGGTACCGACGCCGGGGATCTCCAGGGTACCGACAGCGACGATCTCGTTGATCGGCAGTAATGTATCTACACTGGACTGCAGTGTACCGCTGACCAGCACACCATTGATCCAGCGCTCAAGATATGTGGAATTCTTGGATCCGTTGACACCTTCCTGCCGCTGTTCACTGACACCCTTGCGCAGTTCCTCATCCTCCACATATACCGTTTCCGCGTAGACGATCTCCTTGCGCATGCTCTCCTTGTTGACAACGACATCGATCACCGGTGTGAAATATGTCACGCACAGCTCCTCGCCGGCACTTAGCACCTGATCCACACTCTTGATCTTGTCTTTGTTTATGTTCATGACCTGGGTCGCCGAAAGACCGTTATTCTTGGCCCCGACACCGGCTACCGTGTCATACATCTGTACGGTATAGTATTCCTTTTCCTTCGTATCTCCGTATTCCAGATACTCAAGGATCTCTTCTTTGGTCGTCATGATCTCTGCCGGCTTTGCGTATGCCTCCGTGACCGTAATGTCCTGCAGGATCGTCAGACCTACCGTACGGCTGCCGTACGTATGCAGCTCCGGGGTCGTCTTTCCGCTGTTCAGCAGAGACAGTTCATTACTGTCAATGAAGTATGTCAGATACTCCTGTATCGCTTCCTGGTACAGTTTTTCATCACTGACATGGATCACCGCGTAGACATTGCCGTTCTCCGCAAACTCGATAGCTGTTGTATGGACGGATACGAGATCGTTCTTATCTATGTAGTCGATGATCTGATCATCGATATTCTCATACACAAAGTAACTCTGCTCCGAAGTTACATACATATCCGTATCCAGCTGCAGATCACCGTGCGGATAATCCGCCTTATACTCCCGGTTGTATTTTGTCCGCAGATAATCCCGCAGACTCTTTTCGTCGGTCAAAACACCGATCAGCTCACCTGAACGGTAGATCTTGTGCACAGGCAAAGATTCACTGCCGATCCTCTCCACACGCTGATCAAGCAGCGTCTTCTCATGGATCGGAATCCCTGACAGTATCTCCTGTACGGCGCCTTTATATCCGCTGAACATGACGATCAGTACGGCAGCAGCCAGACTGATCAGTACAGCTGCGAGTTTTTTCATTCACCCGGCTCCCCGTAGCTTCCCGGAGCTACATTCAGACATGTATTGGTCTTCGCCTCAAAGGCAAGATTAAACCTGCCTGTAGCGCCGTTACGGTGCTTGGCAATGTTGATCTCGATCATCTCACTGCCGGTCTCATCCGCTCTGGCTTTGGCTTCGTTGTTGTAGTATGCCTCTCTGAACAGCATCAGGACGATATCCGCATCCTGCTCAATAGCACCGGATTCACGCAGATCACTCAGCAGAGGCTTCTTGTCTTCATGGCTTTCAACATTACGGCTGAGCTGGGAAAGGGCAATGACCGGCACATTGAATTCTCTGGCCAGTGCTTTCAGGTCACGCGAGATCTCGGAAACTTCCTGCTGACGGTTCGCGGACGCACTCCTGCCGCTGCCGCTGACAAGCTGGATATAGTCGAGGAAGATCGCAGAGATCCCCTGCTCATTCTGCAGACGGCGACATTTGCCGAAGATCTCCGACATCCTGATCTGCGAAGTATCATCGATAAAGATCTTCAGCGTCTTCAAATCGGATACCGCTTCATTGACCGCATTCCATTCCGCATTCGATAACTGTCCCTTACGCAGATGATCGGATTCCACTCTGCTCTTCATGCTTAAAAGACGCATCATCAGCTGTTCAGCACCCATTTCCAGGGAAAAGATTGCTACAGCCTTATCTCTGTTCCTCTCTGCCACACGCAGAGCCAGATTCAGCGCTACCGCTGTCTTACCCATGGAAGGACGGGCTGCCAGAACGATCATATCGCCCTTCTGCAGTCCGAGCGTCCGGCGGTCAAACTCGGTATACCCTGTCGCAAGACCTGTCACATCGGAGTTATTCTCTTCCATCCTGTGAATATTATCCACGATCTGGTTCAGCACTTCAGTCGGCTGCTTGAATTCGCCGGCTCTTCTGCCGTGGGAGATCTCCAGTATGGACTTCTCTACTTCATCCAGGTAATCATTGACATTCGGCTGTCCTGCTGTGCTGTCTTCAATGATCTTGCCTGCCGTATCGATCAGCTTTCTCAGCAGAGCCTTGTCACGGATCATCTCAACATAGCTCTTTGTATTGGCACTGGTGATCGCCGACTCCGTCAGCGCTGTCAGATACGGTATCCCGCCAACACTCTCCAGATGCCCGTTATCGCGCAGTCTTGTCGCTGTTGTGGTCATATCCACCGTTGCGCCTTCCCGGTACAGAGACTCTATTGCCAGGAAGATCCTGCGGTTGGCTTCCACGTAAAAATCCTCGGCAGTAATGCCTTCATCCATCGCTGTTCTTGTCGCATTGCGGAAGACCATCATCGTCCCGAGCAGACTGGCTTCGGCTTCCACGGCACTAGGCATCATTCTGCCGGACATATTACTCACTTCCTTTAAGATTGCAGGATACTGTCGCAATAACTCCCTTATAGAGTTCCACTCTGACTTTCGTTACACCGAGACTGACGATCGGTGCTGTATCCAGGAACTTCTTCTTGTCGACCTTGATATCATGCCTGGCCAGTTCTTCAACGATCTGCTTCGTTGATACGGAGCCGAACACTCTGCCGTCCTTACCGGACTTTACCTGGAAGTTAAAGATCATCGTCTTCAGTCTTTCCGCAAGGGCAACGGCTTCCTGACGTCTTTCCTCATCCAGGATCGCTTCCTGTTTCTTCTCTTCCGCAAGGATCTCGCGGCTCTTCTCTGTAGCGGCTACAGCCAGACCTCTGGCAATCAGAAAGTTTCTGGCATAACCGTCAGCCACTTCAACGATCTCGCCCTTCTTACCGACTTTCTTTACATCACTCTTCAGTATTACCTTCATCGTCTTTCATCTCCTCGAAATACTCATCGAGCTTTTCCTTCAGCTCGTTCTCAACACGATCCACGGTCGTATCCGGGATCTGTACAGCAGCCGCCGTCATATGTCCGCCGCCATTCATCTTCTCCATGATGATCTGAACGTTGATCCGTCCGTTGGAGCGGGCACTGACAGCCGTAACTCCGTCATCAATGCCGGCAATCGCAAACACCGCATCCACATTCTGTATATCCAGCAGACTGTCTGCCACCTGCGACAGCATCGTTCTTGTCAGGATGCCATCCTTATACGGCACCAGAATGATCCCGTCTGTGATCCGTTTACTGCAGGAGATCACCCTGGCTTTCAGCGCATACTCACTGTAGCTGTCCTTCAGGTACTCATCCACAAGCTGCTGGTTGGCTCCCATACGCCGCAGAGAGCTCGCCGCCTCAAACGTTCTGACACCGGTCCTGGCCCGGAATCTCTGGGTATCGATCGTCATTCCCGCCAGCATGAACGTCGCATCGATCTCGCTCAGTTCAATACGGTTGGAGATATACGGAATCAGTTCCGTGATCAGTTCACAGGCACTGCTGGCACCTGCTTCGATATAGACAAACACCGGTTTGACACCGATATCGCTGGTCCTTCTGTGGTGGTCAATAATTGCCACACGGGAAGCCGCATCCAGGACCTTCTGCCCGTTGGAAGTCTTCGCACTGTAGTGGTCGACCATGATCACCAGTGTCTTCTCCTGCAGCTGGTTCAGTGCTTCACTCTCGGTCACGAAGTGCACTTCTTCGTTCAGGGCATCGATATGCCTGTTTACAGCTGCCTTCAGTTTCTCTTCAATACCGCCGGTCTTTTCAATGATCACGCACGGTCTGTTCATGGCCTCGCAGATCCTTGCCATGCCAAGGGCAGAACCGAGACAGTCAAAATCCATCTCCTTATGTCCGCAGATGATGACATTGGATGACCTTGCGATCAGTTCACGCAGGGAATGTGCCATGACTCTGACACGCACACGTGAACGCTTCTCGGCAGCCTCGCTGGAACCGCCGAAGTATCTGACGTCGTTGGATCCCTTCTGCACAGCAACCTGGTCACCGCCGCGGGACTGCGCAAGATCCAGCAGTCTTGTGACCATATCATCCAGCTGCTGGTAGTTCGGCGCATCCATCGCAAAAGCCATCGACAGGGTGATCGTCACATCCTGCTTCTGGGCAGCTCTGCGCACCGTATTGACGATCGAGAAATGATCTGCCGCCAGTTCGCTGTAGATCTTCTCGTTAAGCATGAGCATATATCTGTAGTTATTTACTCTGCGGATCAGGATCCCGTGATCCTTACAGTACTCCGTCAAAGGTGTACGAACCGCTATATTGATCGCCGAAACAACCGCTTCATCCTCGTACTGTGTACTCTCTTCATAGTTGTCCAGGGATGCCAGACCCACGACCGGACGCTCATCCGCATAGAGCTGTTTGTACTTTTCCGTTTCGGTAATATCCTTGAAGAACAGTACCCGGTCATCCTCTTTCTTGGTGATCTCATAGACACGGTCATCCAGCCTGGCAGTTGCCTTGTCCGCCACACCGCTGACCAGATCATCCGCTTCCGGAAGCCACGGCAGCAGTTTACGTTCAACACGGTTGATCCCGCGCTTTTCAAACAGATCACTCATCCAGGTCACGACATGTTCGTCATCATAGCCGACCATGCCCACTTCGCCGTACAGGAAAGCTTCCGCCGCCGCATTGCTCATACTGTCACGCACGGTCGATGAGCGCTCCACGGTATAACTCTCAAAGCGGTCAAACAGGTAGTACAGAATGATCAGCTGCCCTGCCGACAGCAGAATACCGACCCAGAAGAAAGGCCCGAGAGCCTCGCGGAAAAACAGCGAGACCAGAGCTTCGAGACCGGTAATACCGTAGAGGATGTTTCTGAGATCAGTCAGTTTCTTGCCCATGAGCCGCTCCTTTAGTCATCTTATCAAACACCCCTGTCGTGATATACAGGAAGCCAACAAAAGCCATCGCCAGCGATGCCGAAAGCACCAGCATGATGCCAAGGATCATAAACAGAAGACGCTTGCCGCGGGAACCGCCTCTGGCAAACAGGATCACTCTGACATAGCCGTAGAATACCAGATACATGACACCGACCATACCAATGCCCTGCAGAGCACTCATCAGTTCGGGACTGCCGAAATTGCGGGAGATCGTGACCAGATACAGCATCATTCCCGCAAAGGCCAGATAGCCCGTCCACTTCGGCGGATTGTAGATCGCAGCCGGTGATCCCGCAGGCACTTCAAAGCGCATTCTCTTGAGCATTGCCCGGGAAACCACATGTGTGATAAAGCCCTGCATCACACCCAGCATGATCGTTGAGACTACATATACCGTAAACAGAAAACTGGGCATGTCCAGTCCCGCCGGAGCCGAAGTCCCGGAAGACAGATATACCTGATTCATCACATCCTGCAAAGCCCCGATCTCTTCGGCAATGTTATATCCGAAAAACGAAGCCAGCACGATACCTGTCACCAGGTTGACGATGACCGCCGCAGCGATCGTGATCACAGCCAGTTTCTTGCTTGAATACTTACTGCGGATACCGTTTCCGTAGATCAGGCCGATCAGGCTCTCCGATGCCACGTAGAAGATCGTCTGCGGGGTGCCGAGAACGACCGTCAGCAGTACGATCGCCGCAAACGGAAGCAGACCGTCCTTCCATCCGTATTTGGCTGTGAAGAACACCATCGGCAGCGGGAACAGGAAAAGCAACATATCCTCGAGGATCCCGGCAAACTGGCGGTTGATCACAAGCAGCAGTCCGACGATCGCAGTCATCATTGCGCCGTCTGTCAGTTTTCTAACGTTGTTATTCATAAATACTCCCAAAGAAGCACGCAAAAAGACTCTTTGAATGAACACTATTATACCATAGACATCCTGAAAACTGCGACAGGAGCCCGTATACATATAAAAAATGACCCCGCAGGGTCATCTTCATTAGTCAGCTACGTAAGGCAGTAATGCCATCTGACGTGCACGCTTGATCGCAACAGCCAGTTCTCTCTGATACTTGGCTTTTGTGCCGGTAGCACGGCGGGGCATGATCTTGCCGTTGGGAGCGATGAACTTCTTCAGCAGTTCAACATCCTTATAGTCGATATAAGTAATATTGTTCTTTGTAAAGTAGCAGACCTTTCTGCCGCCGACTCTCTGTTTCTTATATGCCATTTCTGTTTCCTCTTTTCTTTAGAACGGCAGGTCATCACTTGAGATATCAAGACTCGGACCTGTGTTGAAATCATCTGCAGAGAAGCTGTCAGCCCCTGTGTTATATCCCGGATCGGGTGTATAAGCAGGGAAGCTGTCGGGACGGCTCTGGTTCTGGCTCTGTGAACGGGATTCAAGCAGCTGAACACTGTCAGCGACTACTTCCGTCACATAGACTTTCTTACCGTCTCTGTCATCATAGGAACGGCTCTGGATCCTTCCGTCCACACCGATCAGAGCACCCTTTCTGGCATAGGCACCAAGGAAATCCGCACTCTGTCTCCAGGCAACACAGCTGATGAAATCTGCAGTCTGACCCTGAGCATCACGGGAACCACGGCGGTCGCACGCAACCGTGAATGTTGCGACGGATAAGCCCGACTGTGTTTTCCGTACTTCAACGTCTCTCGTCAGTCTTCCGACAAGCACAACGCGGTTGATCATTACTTCTTCTCCAGGTCTTCACGATGGACGATCATGTAACGAACAACGTTCGGGTTAATGCCCATCAGACGGTCAAACTCTTTGACGCAGTCATTGTCGGCTTCGAAAGTTGTTACGACATAATAACCCTTGTTCATGTGATCAATAGCGTACGCAAAATCACGCATGCCCCACTCGTCTGTCTTGACGATGGCACCGCCCTGGTTTGTGATGATCCCGGACAGGGATTCGATCAGAGCTGCGCGCTTTTCTTCCTCTACGGACGCATTAATGATGTACATGACTTCATACTTTTTCATTTTGTACACCTCCTTCTGGTCTAACGGCCATTTCTGGCAAGGAGCAGAATTCACGTTTCTACTCGCCGAAATATCATACCAGTGAATCCCATGAATGTAAACAAAAAGTGTCTGTTTATGCACATTTTATGCATATCACAGACACTGTAATTGCTTACTGCTGCGTATCCTTTGGCTGTTTGTCTTTCTTACGGAACGGGAGTCCCAGCTTGCGGTTGCCCCAGAGCTTTTTCAGCAGGAAGATGATCGGTCCGAAGACTACGACATACGGCACCAGTCTGATCAGGCCGAACAGCAGTCCTTCCAGCAGATTCAGGAAGCTGTTCCAGGTCTGCCTGAACGTATTCTGCAGTCTGTACGCAAAGGTACCGCGGCGCTCGATATCGGGATCCGGTGTATACTCCAGTACTTCCTGGACCGAGAGATCTATGGTGGAGTAATTGACATCGGTATCCATCTGGTTCTGATAGCTCATCTTCTGGTTCAGCTGTGCCTGTACTTCCGTCAGTCTGGCTTCGACAGCGATCATGTCCTCGATCGTTTCAGCTTTATCCATCATCTCCAGCAGACGCTCTTCCTGTGTCTCCAGTGCCTGGATCAAAGCCGCATTGTCCGCATACTGTCTGGAGATATTCTCCACGTTGACCGAACGTCCGGTGACCTTGCCGGTGCCTTCCATATCCTCCATGAAGGACTGGAATGAGGCTGTAGGGATCCTGACCGTCATATTCATGTAGGATGTCCCTTTACCTATATCAGGACGGTACCAGCTTCTGTCGTTGTTGGACCCGTATTCACTCTGAATAATACCTTTATAAGAAGCGATACGCTCACGGATATTCGCCACCGTTTCCGCATAGGTCAGGGTCTCGATCGTCAGTGAACCGCGGTAGACAAGCTTCTCCGAGGTCAGTACCGGGTCGGCACTGTCTCCTGTCTCATTCGTGACCATTGATTCTGTCTCTGCGGCCTTGGCTTCTTCGTAGTATACTTCTGCATCTTCAGTATAGGATGCGGTTCCGTCAGCCGCATTGTACTGTGTGTACGGTGAAGCAGCCCCGCCGGAATAACCCTTGGCACATCCTGCCAGGATCAATGCCAGTACCGGTATGATCATTCTCTTATTCATGTTCTTTCCCCTTTATCTCATTCAGATATTCCCGTATCCACTGTGCAGGATCTTCCTCCTGCTTACTCTCGGTCTCCCTGTCGTTAACCATTTCCGGCCGGGAATCCCGGTATACCATGTAGTCATTGCCGTCATACACAAAGTGTGCGTATGTATATTCAGCATCGGTGTATACTTCCGTGTCATCGATCACGATCATGATCTCTTCTGCCGCAGCTGCCGCTTCGGGCATGTTTTCTGCTTCATTTGAGGCATACATGTCCTCGGACACTGTTTCCGCGGCCTGTTCCGCCTGCATCGGAGCTGCCCCTCCGGAAGCGCCCTTATACAGGTTCCTCGGCAGGATCAGCACGGCTGCCAGCACCATCACACTCAGGGACAGGATCATCTTCACCGGTAACTTCTTTTGCACCGGCCGCAGATCTGCTTCTGCGAGATTTGCCAGAACAGCCTGTTTCCGTTCTTCGCTGAGATGTATTTCACCCTGCAGTTTCTGATATTTATTCAAAGTCATACACCTCCTTCAGGATATCCTTCAGTTTCTTCCTGCCCCGCGAAAGATCTGCCCTGATGCTTGTCTCACTGCGTCCGAGGATCCCGGCGATCTCTGCACAGGTATATTCCTCCTGATAATACAGGTGGATCACTTCCCGGTACTTCTTGGGCAGCTGACTGACTGCCTCCCAGACAAAGCGCAGGTCTTCATGTTCGCTGCCGGCCAGACGTTCATCGATCTCTTCCGTCAGATGGCGCCTGTTAAACCGGATGCGGTTTCTTGAAAGATTGGCACAGGTCTTCATCAGCCAGGCTTTCTCCTGCTGATGATCCGCAAAATCAGGCTCATACCGCAGATACTGCAGGATTGTATCCTGTACCAGTTCCTGGCTGTCCGCCTCATTGCGCGTATACATCACAGCCAGTCTGAAAAGACTGTCACCGTAGGTGTCCAGGATCCTTCTTGCCTTGATTTCACGAATACCAGCTGTCATAAACGTTTACAGATCTATTATATCTCCGGATATCCTTCACTGTAGAAACACCGCCTGTGTACACAGTGTGACAAAAATAATTAAAAAGTACAGACTTTTGCGTCTGTACTACTCGATCCCTTCCTGAGGCACCAGATTCTGTCTTCTGTAGAGATTCCGCTTTCTTCCCAGCAGGAATGTGCCTGTCACGCTGACCGTCAGCTCCGGCCGTACGGAAGGATCCCTGGCATCACGGATATATGCTCTGCCTTCGACCAGGACCCTGTCCCCTTCGGTAAACTCCTTTACTTCCTGAATATGATGCTTATGTGCCGCAAAACGGATCACATTGACGACCCCTTCCAGATATGTATGATCATGGAAATACGTACGGCTGCCGGTCAGTTCCAGCAGGGTGCCGATACGGCGGTCAAGGTTATGGATCACCAGCTTGCCGAAAGCGATCGTCTCCTCATCGTTGATCCGCACAGCCTCTTCAACCGTACCGATCATCGTTATATGATAACAGACGATCTCGCCATCTTTATCACGGATGGACTCAAATGAAAAATAATCTTTATACTTTACTTCCATATTTTTATTTCTTTCTATGGTGATTACGAAGTCATCTTAACAAAACAGCGGGATTATTCAACACTTTTTTTAAAAGTCTCATGAATTTAACGCACGCCTTGATGCACTTTCTGTCATACCTGTCAGACACACTGTCAGCACCAGCAGAAACACCGGATACAAGCCTATCCCGAAGTACTTTGTGATGAGGCCGAAGAGCTTGGGAAACAGGGTGCTGCCGGTATATGCGGAAGCCATCTGGATGCCGACAAGTGCCTGTGAATTCTCTCTGCCGAAGCGTGCCGGCGTGGAGTGAATGATACTGGGATAGACCGGTGCACAGCCAAGACCGAAGACCGTAAGACCGCACAGCGCAAAGATCTCCGGCAGCGGCAGAAGGATCATCAGCACACCCGTAAACATGATGCCCTGGCCAAGACGGATCATTCCGTTATCACCGATACGGTCGGCGATAAACCCCGAAACAGCTCTGCCGCAGGTAATGCCAAGGTAGAACAGAGATGCCCAGAAAGCAGCCTGTTCCGGCTCGATGCCTCTGTAGGCAGTCAGATAACTGCTGGCCCAGAGACCGGCGGAAGTCTCCGCTGCACTGTAGCAGAGAAAAGCAATCATGATCTTTGCGGCACCGGGGATCTTCACTGCTTTCGCAAAACCGAGGGCTTTACCGCCTGTTTCGGTATCCTCACTGTGCTTCCACATCGGCAGGCTGAAAAACAGCACCGCTGTCAGGATGCACTGCAGAACACCGATGATCCGATACCCCAGAGGCCAGCTGCCCTGTCCTGTCAGGGCCATACCCATGACATAGGGACCGATGGAAGCACCGACACCCCAGAAACAGTGCAGCCAGGACATATGCCTGCTTTCGTAATGCAGCGCAACATAGTTATTTAACGCACTGTCGACAGCCCCTGCCCCAAGGCCATACGGTACCGCCCAGAGACAAAGCTGCAGAAACGTACGCGAACAGGAAAAGCCAAACAGCGCTGCTGCTGTCATCGCCACCGAGACCAGGGTCACTCTGCCCGTCGTAAACCTGCGGATCATCCGGTCCGCATTCAGGCTGGAGATGACCGTCATCGCACTGATGATCATGGCTATGGTACCGGCATCGGCGATATCGGCATGGATCTGCACATGCATGACAGGCCAGGCACTGCCCAGAAGCGCATCGGGAAGCCCCAGACTGATAAATGACAGATAGATGATCACAAGAAGCGCAGAAAACATACTACGCTCCGATCAGGCCAAGACGCACAAATGCATTATACAGACCATCTTCGTCTACACCGTCCGTCACCATGTCAGCCGCCGCTCTGCACTCGGGACCGCCGGAAGCCATCGCCACGCTGTATCCGCAGGCCTCAAACATCGGGATATCGACCTTGGCATCGCCGAATGCGATCGTATCGGCACGCTCTGCCCCAAGATGCTTTAACAGGATATCCACAGCCTCACGCTTGGTAATATTCTTTACACCGAGATCACCGAACAGGGCTGTTTCCCCGGCACCGCCCCACGTCCCCGCATTCAGGTCGGGAAAGGCAGTGACCGAATCCAGATGATCCTGATACGAATGCAGGATAAAACTGACCTTATTGACATCATCCCGGTACAGATCAGCACCGTAGATCATATCCGGAAAAGCTGTATATACCGTGATATCGTCTGCTCTTCCCTTGCGGCGGGAATACTCCCTGATCACCGGTGTGCCCTCTTCCGCAAAGTGCTCGCTGGCATACAGTCCGGAATTGGCTTCCAGATAGAATTCCAGATGTCTCTCATGACACCAGTCAACGATACGCCGGCACTGCTCAGCCGTAATATGTCTGTGCATGACGACTGTCTCATGATCACGGATATACGCACCGTTGCCTCCGATAATACCGTCAAGACCAATCTCCCAGATAAACGGGTAGACCTCTGCTTCCGATCTCCCTGTACAGATATATACACGGTGTCCGTTCTTTCTGGCTTCTTTTACCGCTCTGCCTGCGGATACGGGAAGTTTACCTTCATAATCTACCAATGTCCCGTCTACATCGATAAAGAGTATCTTGCTTTTCATGTGTATCATAATACTTCGTTTTTCCGTCCGGCGCAAAAAAGACATATGTCATGCATATGTCTCTTACATACCAATACTGAGTATTACAGGTTACTTGATCAGTTTGAACGGCTTGACACCCTCTACAGCCTGTTTCGGGCAGATCCGTGCTTCTCCGTTGTCGAGATCGATCAGGATATATTTACTGTTGCCCATGCCCATCTCATGCATGTAGGTCAGCTGACGGTAGCCGTGTCTGGATTCGATACGTTCCACCAGGTCCTTGTGGTCTTCCTCACACATCGCATAGACCAGATCAACACAGGCTGTATCGATCGCACAGATATCCGTAGAAGCCAGGATACCGACGTTAGGCGTAACGACCGGTGCTGCCGAGACACCTGCACAGTCGCAGTCGACCGACATGTTTCTCATGACATTGACATAAGTAATATTCTTGCCGAAGAAATCGATCGTTGCCTTGGTGGATTCGGTGATCTTCTCCATCAGTTCTTCTTCGGTGACGGACCACTGTCCTTCTCCCTCTCTGGAATGGATCCACTTCTTGCCGATACGGCCGTCTGCGCATCCGATACCGATATTCTTGTTGGAGCCGCCGAAACCGCCCATCGTATGACCCTTGAAGTGTGTCAGAACAAACATGGAGTCATAGTCAGTCATCGTCTTTCCGTGGCTCATCTCCTTGAACCACTTGCCGCCCTTGACCGGAAGCAGTGTTGTGCCGTCCGCATCCATGATGTCTACGGGGCAGAAGTCCCAGCCGTTGACCTTCAGTGTCTCACGGTGTTCTTCCGTCGTATAGCGGTCACCAACGTAATATGTGTTTGTCTCAACGATCGTCGCATCCTTCAGGGATTCCGTGGTCTCCATGACCTGTTTGACCCATGCGGCAGGGACAAAGTTCGGACCGTTCTTCTCGCCGGTATGCAGCTTGATCGCTGTCTTGCCGCAGATGTTGGCATTGACCTTCTCGTAAGCTTTTTTGATACCTTCGGGAGAGATATCTCTTGTGAAGTAAACGATAGACTCATTGCCGGTTCTTTCCTCATAGGGAACGTATCTGGTTGTCTGTGCCATAAATTCTCCTTTTCTTCTGAAAATGATCTGTTTAGATTCTTCCTGTAATTATTATATTTGTTTTTGTCTTTCCCTGCTATGATGGAGTATGCTCAAATATATAAAATATACAGGCAGCTGTATGTACATCCCGGGAGGTTCCCTATGCAAAAAACTTACCAGAGAGATATCCTGCGTCTTCTGGCGGTAGTCACGGCAGCCGTGATCATGGCCATGAACATACGTACCTTTGTCCGTACCGGGGGTCTGTTCCCCGGCGGCGCCAACGGTATGACCCTGCTGATCCAGCGTTTCTTTTCTGTCTACCTGCACAGGGAGATCCCGTATACACCGATCAATGTCCTGCTGAACTCCATCCCGGTATACATCGGTTTCCGGTATATAGGGAAGAAGTTTACGCTGTTCTCGCTTGTAATGATCCTGCTTACCGGTATCTTTACCGATCTGTTACCGGGGTTTCCGATCACTGATGACATCCTGCTGATCGCTGTCTTCGGCGGTATTATCAACGGTACAGCCATAAGCATATGTCTGCGGGCAGATGCGACTTCCGGCGGTACTGACTTCATTGCCATCTATCTGTCCCAGAAACGTGGTATTGAATCCTTTGACCTGATCCTGGTGCTCAATGCCGTGATCCTGTGTACGGCAGGACTGCTGTTCGGCTGGGAGAAAGCCCTGTATTCGATTATCTACCAGTATGTATCGACGCAGACCCTGCACCTGCTGTACCGCAATTACCAGCGCCAGACACTGATCGTAGTCACCGAGAAAGCGGATCAGATCGCGCCCAGGATCCATGAGGTATGCCACCATGGCGCAACCATCCTCGATGCCGAAGGAGCCTATGAACATACAAAAAAGAAGATGGTATACTCGGTGATCTCCTCGGCAGATCTTGGCCGGGTCATTCCCGAGATACGTGCGATCGATCCTCATGCGTTCATCAATTCGATCCACTCCGAAAGTATCTTCGGACACTTCTACATGAAGCCTAAAGATTAAGACCTCACGATCGTGAGGTCTATATTTTATTTGTGATCTTTCCGATATGTCTGATCTCGATGGATGTTGTCCCATCCGGGTGTGTCTTAAACGCAATATACTGTTCATCCCGGAAGTATTCGGCAGGTACAGTGATCTCTATACCGGTATCTGTTGTCAGCTTCTGTTTCTTCAGGGATGCGGTAACTGCAGCCTTCGGCACTTCGATCTCCTTCGGCAGTGTCTGTACATCCGCCTTCTTCAGGAATACCTTTGCCATCTCCGGTCTTTCCTCAAAGATCTCCTCGGCAAGCGTCTGCGGACGCAGGGGCATACCCTCCTGCACCGTATCGGCAATATAGTTCTTTACCCTGCTTAACAGCACCGTCGGATTCTCGTTGAACTCCTCTGCCACCTCACAGGCAATACTCTTGACGCTGTCCACGACTTCCCTGCTGTTGGTGCCCTTATCCGCCTGCAGGAGAACATCCGTGATCATCCTTCTGCCCTCTGCCTGTTTGTCTTCATCGGCACAGAGGATCTCTCCCTTGAGCATGTCGATGACCGCAAAGTTAGTCACAGGTTTAGACAGTGACGGCAGTACCGGCGTGCCGAAGCGGATACTGCTGCGCAGACTGCCTGTGGAGATATCCGCATAGTAGGTAACTGCCTCCTGCTCGGGCAGCAGGATCACAGCCAGATACGGCACATCATCCACCCGGTAATCCACGAACAGACATGCACAGGAATAGAAGGAATCATTCAGGCAGTGATCGATCAGACTCTGTATTGCCGAAGAGGAAAACCGTACCAGTGTCTGTTCCTGATGAAAGTATCTGTCCAGCTCCTGCCAGAAGGTACTCTCTTCCCGGAAGACACCGGGTGAGGCATGCGTATCCTTACGGACTCTGTTCACATACCGTTTGACATATTTCTCTGTCATCGGTTCCTCCAGATCCAGTGCCGCATCCGAAATGACTGTCTGTTTGCGCTTTCCGTCAATGATATGCATCACGGCAGAGATGATCTCGAGACCGCGTACTTCTGTTTCTGTTATATCGTTATATTCACTCATAGGCTGTTTCCCGGACACGTTAAGCGTCCCCTTTCCCTGTTATTCTAATACAATAGTGTTAAAGAGGGAGGATTTTACAATGCTTGAGATGGCCCGATGGATCACTTCCAATACTGATGATAAAGATATATGCATGACTTTTCAGCGCTGTTTCAGCATGCCGGAATGCTGTGCTTCGGCTGTGCTGCAGATCACTGCCCTGGGTGTGTATGAGGCGTTTTTGAACGGCATGCGGGTCAGTGAGGATGTCCTGCAGCCGGGGTGGACTGTCTATGGCAAACGCCTGCAGGTACAGACATATGACATTACACACTTACTGCAGAAGGAGAATACCCTGACCGTGACCGTAGGACGGGGCTGGATGCGCTCACCGCTGGCCGGATGGACCAGCAATGAGAAGATGGCCATACGCAGGGATATGCCTGACGGACTGCTGGCAGAGATCTGCCTTACCGACAATACCGGCAATACCGCAGTGATCGCAACCGATGAAAACTGGACCTGTCATGAGAGTCCTGTGCGCTTTGCGGAGATCTACGACGGTGAGATCTACGATGCCCGCCTCGAAGACAGCCTCATTGAGCAGAGATCCGTCACTCTGCTGGAACGTATAAAAGAAGATCTGATACCGCAGGAGGGCTGCCCGGTCCGGGAGTGTGAGATCATTCCTGCTTCGCATATCTTTACCGCCCCGAACGGAGAAACGATCGTCGATTTCGGACAGGAAGTCACCGGCTGGGTGCGCTTTTCTGTCGATGCTCATGCCGGGGATACGGTCTCTTTCGATCATGCGGAAGTGCTTGATCAAGACGGTAATTTCTACAATGCCAACTACCGCAGTGCCAAGGCAAAAGTTACGTATACATGCAGAGAGGGCAGACAGACGCATACCCCGCATCTGACCTTCTTCGGCTTTCGTTATATCCGCCTGCTGGCCTGGCCGGGGATACCGGATATACATGACTTTGAGGCAATCGCTGTGCACTCGGTCATGAAACAGACAGGCTTTATCCGCAGCGGTCATGCCCTGCTTGATCAGCTGATCTCCAATATCTTCTGGAGCCAGAAAGATAATTTCCTGGATATTCCGACAGACTGCCCGCAGCGGGATGAACGTCTCGGGTGGACGGGTGATGCGGCTGCTTTCGTCAAGGCTGCCTCCCTGAACTATGACTGTGAGCGGTTCTTTGCGAAGTGGCTGAATGACCTGAAGGCAGAGCAGTACCCGGACGGCGGTGTACCTGTCGTTGTGCCCAACGTTCTTCCCGATATTCCGCCCAGTGCTGCCTGGGGTGATGCGGCCGTGATCTGTCCCTGGCAGCTCTATACGACATACGGAAATCAGGAGATCCTTGAACACCAGTACAGCAGTATGAAAGCCTGGGCAGACTATATCACTTCTGTCACCCATGACCCTTATCTCTGGACCGGCGGTATACACTTCGGTGACTGGCTTGGCCTGGATGCCCCTGCAGGCTCCTACAAGGGAAGTTCACGGGAAGACCTGATTGCGTCTGCGTACTATGCCAATGCCGTAAGTATCCTGATCCGTACAGGCAGGATCCTGCAGCGGGATATCAGTTCATACGAACATCTGTACGAAGAGATCGTCCATACCTTCCGTAAGACATACCCCGTATATCACACGCAGACCGAACATGTTCTGGCATATGCGTTTCATCTTGCGGAAGACAGGCAGAAGACAGCAGACGCTCTGGCCGAGATGATACGCAGAGATGGCATGTGCACGGGGTTTGTCGGCACTCCCCTGCTTCTGCATGTCCTGACCGAAGCCGGGTATACCTCTCTGGCCTGGGATCTTCTGCTTAACGAGAACTATCCCTCCTGGCTGTACAGTGTACGTCTCGGTGCCACAACCACATGGGAGCACTGGGACGGCATCCGTGAAGACGGCAGCTTCTGGAGTACGGATATGAACTCCTTCAATCACTATGCCTACGGATCCGTGATCGACTGGGTCTATGAGAAAGCAGCCGGCATACAGCCCCTGGAACCCGGATACAGACGCATACGTATTGCCCCGCATCCGGACAGGCGTGCCGGTATGCTCAGCGTGACCCTGGATACTCACAGCGGGAAGATTATCTCCTCCTGGAAGTATCTTGACGATACCCATGTCAGGTACGAGATCACAGTACCACAGGAGAGCGAACTGGTACTGCCTGACAGGACGATGACAGTCAGAGCCGGCACCTACATTATCGTTATATGAAAAATGGAGCTCATATGAGCTCCATTACTGTTCTTCTCTGCAGACAAATACTTTTTCACCGACACAGCTGTATACAGGTGAGAGTTTTTCTTTGAATACTCGTGTCTCCTTCTTGGAATCCAGATATTCAAACTCGCCGTTATCTACCCTGAAGACCGTGAAATCCGCATCCATGCCTTCCCTGATCTCAAGTTCCTTACCCTTCAGGTGCTGCAGTCTTACCGGCTCCGCGATCGTCTTGTTCAGGATCCAGTACCAGGGCTTGCCGGTCAGGCCGCGTACCTTGGTCATGACGACACCGAGGCTGAATACAGGTCCGTGCAGGTTGCCTCCGTGCAGGTCACTGGAGATCGTATCGACGAAGAAGCCGGCTTTCCAGGCTGCTTCCGCGGTCTCATAACTGTAGGCATTTGTGCCGTGGGAGAGATCAAAGATAACACCTCTGTCACGGGCTTCCAAGACACAGGACTTGATCTGTCCGTTATCGTCAACGACCTTCATGACATCGCTGTTTCCGGCCAGGGTGTGGCAGAGAACATCGCCTTCCTTCATGTATGTCAGCAGCTTTTCAATACCGATACGGCTTCTCGGCGCATGGACAGCGATCTTCATGTCAAGCTCATCGGCGAGACTTCTCAGCTCTCCCATGACATATTCAGGATCAAAGCAGAACTTGTCGTCGATCCTGGCCTTCAGGCCCACCAGTTCATCACGATACTTGTTGGCCATGGCAATTACTGCCTCTCTGTCAATATCCTCCGCGGAGTCGAAGTCTGTGCGGTTCACCGTACCGCCGCATCCCCTGCGGGAGATATTCAGATATGACATGAACTTCAGATCTGTACGGTAGAGTACATGTTTGCGGTAATCCTCGTAGTTCTCCGGTCCCAGAGATCCAAGATCCAGGGCATAGGTAACACCCTGCTTTAAGAGATCATCCTCAGGGTTGATGCCTCCTCTTTCCCCCGGCGCAAAGTTGGCAAAGTGACAGTGCGCATCCAGCCAGCCGACCGTAACGTACATACCCCCGGCATTGAACACCTCTGCTCCGGGTGCTTCGATATTCTCCGCAATACGTGTGACCTTTCCGTCTTCGACCAGGATATCTGCCTTCTTTTCAGCGCCGTCCATGATCGACATCAGCGTTCCGTTTTTAATGATATATTTTCCTAACATAGACATATGTCCTTTCTCACAGACAAATCATATCATGCGTATACTTATTTTACTTATGCCGAAAACCCCTGCGCATATACAATTATTGATTATTGCGACACTTATCGCAATGCGGAAAGGTATCGCCGGCGGAACCGTACACACCGAAGATATCAGACGCAGTGCCGCACGTGTCCTGCAGGTGATCCGCCAGAACGGCATCCTGCCGGCAGGGACTAAACAATAAATCGTTTTTGAAGATAAATGATCGTATAAAGACACATGAACATGCGGCTTTTACTTATGTATGATGTTGTGTCCTGCAGAGCAAATGATATTGATCTACTGTATTACGACACCAATGCATTTGCGTTTACAGAGTCTATCACTTTGCGAATTCCTGCCCACAGCGAAAGATCAGAAAATACATCTACAATACTCCCCTGATCAGTGAACGGAGATTCCTGCAGTACAGACAAATCCTTCATCAAACCGTTATGAACAATATATTCAACGATCTGATTGACAAAATAAGTCTGTCTGCTGTCCAGCGTTACATTATTCAGATATTCAGCAAATGCTTCCTTCGCTGCATTCATATCCAGACCAACGATTTCTCTGACAAATTCACCTAACGGCTTCTCACCGTATTCTGCTTCATACTCCTGTTTTGTACCAAGCTCGTTCCACATGATATCTTCAAGCATTTCGACATCTGTTTCTGTCAGCGGAATATTACTCTTCAATTTTGATATTACTGCCATATCCTGATGCTGTCGGACATAGAATTCAGCTTTGGCTTTATAATTTTTCAGATCATCATTTTCCAGTTCTGACTCTTTCCACTCCATGGATAAGATCTCGTCAGTGAAATCAGTATCATATCTTATCTTGACGATCGGGATATATTTGATCAGATCACGTAAATTCTCACGTATATTCTCGAATTCATTTATGCCTGCATTATCGACATAATCCGTATGAAGAATCTGATTGATCAGGTCCGATTGAGCCATGATCTCAGGTATATTTGCAACGCTGGCGATTGCATTAACTTTCTTCATCAGATCATTGCGGGCTCTTTTATATTTCTTCCCGGCCAGATAAGCAAGCTCAATACCATACATCAGCGCATCAAATCTCAGAGCCTTGGGTTCTTCTCTTTCAGGTGTGATCAAAGGCGCAAGCTCCTGTGCCATCAACAATGTGTCTTCATAAGTCAGTGCATTATAATTATCCGGATTGGAATACAGGTCCACATATTTCAGGTGCTGTTTCACAGCGAAGTTCTCTTTGTTCAATTTCTTTACCTGGCGCACCATATCATCCACCAGCTGCTTTCTGAATTCAATCAGATCCGGTGTCTGGTATGCAATATCCTGAAGCTTGTAGGCGATCTGTGCTTTCAAGTGGAAGATTGCGCCTTGCAGTGCGATCATGTTTGCGGTCGGCATACCTTTATTCATACGGAAAAATTCAAAGTTCCCGCAGAAATCAAATATATAGAATTTTGTTTTGTCAGCGCCATCAATCAGATTGGGACACAGTCTTGTACCTCTGCCGATCATCTGCCAGAACTTGGCTTTACTCATGACCTTCTTAAAGAAGACAAGATTCAAAACCTCCGGAACATCGATGCCTGTATCGAGCATATCCACTGAAATGGCAATCTGAGGCAGTTTCTTTGGATCTGAAAACTCATCAATAGCACTCTGTGCATACTTGATGTAGTTATCGATCACATTTGCATATCCCGGAAGATCCGGATACTCTTTGTTAAATATTTCAAGAATCTTTTCAGCGTGTGTATGGTTCTTCGCAAATATAATTGATTTTCCTATCTTGTTGCCATAGTCGATTTTCAAGCCTTCTGTCATCAGAATATGAAGTACTTCTTTGATCGTATCTTCATTAAAGATCCACTCATTCAATGCAGAAGAGTTAATGGCATCCGGAACGTTACCTTCCTCATCCTCAAAAGTATCTTCATAGATTTTCTTTTCTTCGTCGGTGAGATCATCATAAACAATTCCCTGCTGGATAAACTTTAATGTCGTCTCAACAGATACGAAATTAACGAGGTAACCATCTTTTACAGCCTGAGCCAGCTCATAACCATATGTAGGAACACCATTTTCAAGTTCAAAAACTTCATAAGTGTTCTTGTCGATTTCGTCTTTTGGAGTGGCTGTAAGTCCTACAAGAGGAGCATCAAAGTAGTTAAAGATATCCTGATATTTGTTATAAATGGAGCGATGCGCTTCGTCACAGATCACAAGATCAAAATGTCCGCATGTAAACAGCTTTCCCTCAGCATCCGATACAGAGTCGATGACGTTATACATTGTCTGATAAGTCGAAAAAACGCAGTGAGCAGAGTAATTATCTTTCTCTTCCACAAGGTTTGTTACAGAAAGATCAGGAAGAAGATTCACAAAGCTGCGTTTAGCCTGTGTAACAAGAGAATTCCTGTCAGCAAGGAAGAGAATATTCTTAACCCATCCATGCTGCAGAAGCACATTACACAGTTCTATGACAGTTCTGGTTTTTCCGGAACCGGTTGCCATAACGAGCAAAGCTTTTCTTCGATTTCTTTTATCAAAGGCCTCGCAGACAGCTTTAATAGCACTCTCCTGATAGTATCTTCCGGCGATTGATTGATCAATCATTACATGTGCAAGACTTGTTCGCATTGTCTGCAGATTAAACAGTTTTTCCAGATCACGCTTTGAATATATAGCTGCACATCTTCTTTCCGGATACAGATTATCCGTAATATGTGTTTCAAAGCCATTTGTCAGGAAGATCACCGGACGCCGATGGTATTTTTCTTCCAGCAGATCCGCATACAATTTAGCCTGCTGACGGCCTTTTGAAACATCCACACATGTCCGTTTTGCCTCAATAACAGCAAGTGGTCTTCCATCATCTCCATACAAAACATAATCTGCATATCCAACACCCGAAGGATTAGGCATTCCATCCAGTTCTACTTCATTCAGCCAGTTCTTGCCTTCAACCCATCCAGCATCCAGCAGCATGGAATCAATATATATTTTTCTTGTCTTATATTCGGAGAGATCCAGGGGCTTAGGAACATAGGTCTGCGCCTGTTCTTCACGGCGAGCAGTCAACTCTTCCTTTAAAGCCTTATTCTCTGCAATCAGTTTATCCAGATCGACATCAGTAATAACAGGCATTGCCTGCGTATCTTCCGTCCCTATGAGAGTTTGATCAAAATGATTCTCTTCATAATCTGTTCCGTAACAATACGCTATAAAGTCCAGAAAATAGAACAGGTTTTCCAAGCACAGCTCAGCACGATCCGCAGTAATCTTTTTTGAAGAATTGTGTGCCGCGTAGTTTCCCATCCGCCGGATAAAATCCATTCTCCGCCACAGATCAGCACCAACAATATCCCGGAATGTTTCTTCACTCATCAGACTGTTCAGAGTATTCTGATATGGCATTTCCAGATCCCCATCTACGGAATACATCCACTTCACAGCAAACTCCATCGATCGCCGGCAGTTTAAAACACATGCATCAGGATCAATGCTGTAGATCTTTTCTGCCGCTATTGCAGCATCCGCAAAGGGAGAAAACTGTTCTTCTTTTTTCAGAAAGTCAAAGTTTGTCATAATGCCATTCCTCCAGGATGAGAAACACGGATAGTACTTCTATGTATAACACCTATATAATAAAACATCTAAACATAATCATTGTGACTGATGCTCTGTAGATTGAACAGCTTTTCCAAATCCCGCTTGGAATAGAAAGTCGCGACTTTACGCTCCGGATACTGATTGCCCACGATGCGGGTATCAAAGCCGTTGGTCAGGAATCCCACCGGACGGCGGCCTTGCTTCTTCTCAATCAGATCGGCGTACAGCTTGGCTTGCTGACGGCCCTTGGCAAAATCCACGCAGGTACGCTTGGTCTCAATTACAGCCAAGATCCGCCCATCGTCGCCCATCAGCGCATAGTCGGCATAACCCACCTCGGACTTATTAGGCATACCAGAAATCTCATACTCGTTGATCCAGTTCTTTCCCTCGATCCAGCCGACATCCTCCAGCATGGCGTCAATATAGAGCTTGCGCGTCTTGCATTCGGAAATATCCAGCGGTTTCCGCCATAAGCTCTTCCAGCTTCAGCTCTGCCTCGGTATTGATGATAGAAATAGCTGCAGAAGAATCCTGCTTCAGCAGGGACCGATCAAAGGTCCCTTCCTGATAATCTTCAGAGTAGCAGTAGGTAACAAAATCCAAGAAGATGAACAGATTCCCCAGGCACAACGCTGCCTGCTCCTTCGTGATCCGCCGTCCGGCAGTTCAGCACGCAGGCGGCAGGGTCGATCTGGCAGATGCGCTTAGCCGATGCAGCAGGCTCCGCAAATGGTGCGAAATCTTGTTCTTTTGTGAAGAGGTCAAAGTCGTTCATAAGCTTTTTCAATCCTCCTCTTCTTTTTCAAATATCACTGCTTGCGGAAGACCATTATCAGCCCTTTCCATCAAGGCGACAACCATTAGTTTTCCTCCCAAAAGTGTAATTTGATGATGATTAAGAAGTAGGCATATTTTTGTCAACCAAACAGGGAATTCTTTTTGTATATCTTCTATCGGCTTATTTGCTGAAAACGGATTATGGGCATGCATCATCCCGCCACAAGTCTCATAAATCTTTACCAACTCGTCTTTCATTAGATATCCTGCATCAATTGTCTTCAACTCGTCATAGTCATTTTCTTTTTTTATTCGAATTAACGGCACAGGATAGAAATCGGGATTTATCCTCTCTAGATCCCTCATAATGTGTTTTGCGTGATAATGCCTTGCGTATTTTTCATTTTGCTCCGCATATGCCTTCTTATTAGCAACCAAAGACATGAGCATTATCTTCTCAATTATCTTCCTAAACTGTAAACAGACAGTTTCGACTTCGATAATCAAATATTTCTCTGTAGTCTTTTTATTGATATGATCTCCAATTACTTCAATTCGTTTTTTTATCTCATAGAGGCAGTCCTGGTATTTACCTAATTCTATTGTATATTTATCCATATACGACCTCACCCGAAATACTGCTGCATCAGGCTGTCAAACAGGACCTGTGCCTCATCCAAAGCTTTCTGAACGACAACTTTTGATTTGTCGACCTGTTTAACAAACGCTTCAAACTGGTTTAGTACCTTTTTTTCAGGAACAACGACGTTCAAATCTGATAATATCTTTAGATTTATGTTTTTCTGAGCAACTTGGGGTGCTTGCTCCTCAAGTATCTTTTGGAAGAAACCAAACCAATAGTGCATGTATAACGCACTGACTTCATTGTAAGGAACAAATCCAACAACGCTATCAGGAAAGCACGCGTCAAAAGTCATTATTGCTGTCTGTGCTATATTGGCTGCGATTGTGATACACAACGTACCTGCTTTCCACATTCTGCTTTGTTTTAAGCCAAGTTCAGTATATGTACTATGATATTCAGTAATATACAATCCGGCTGCTGAAACCTCTCCTGTTTGGATTAAAGGATACGGACCGCCTAACAACTCCGGAGCGTTTCTTGGCCTGTGCTGTGATCTTCCTCGATCCAGAGATCCAAGTTCAGACAGTTTTTTTATTGGTAACTCAAATGGATTACTTACCGGATCTCCAAACATCTCGACAAATCGGGCTTTGATGAGGTCATCAAGTTGTTGAAGTTCCGATTGACGCGCCTCTATTATCGAGTTCACTTTATCTAGGATTTGAACGATCTCTTTTTGTTCCGCAATACTGTGTATCTTAACTTTAATCTTAGAAAGAGTGGCTTTATTGAGGGTTTTGCCCATCACAGCTTTATTTGTACCATCATCCCAATCTTTGCTCAAAAACATGTAGTATATGTAGTCCGGCAAAAGATCCACCACATGTTTATCTCGAAAAGACATAATAGCCTCATTAGAATACATGGATTCAGGTACTATGGCTGTTTTCCCTATCGATAGTTTGAAACTCATTACCACTGTGTCTGCAGGAATGATGCTGATTCCACTCTCTTTAACGGCTTTATCTGAAATATATTCTTTAGTATCTTCAATGTATTTCTTACATCGTGATAGATCTCCGATTGAAATCCATTTATGATCGTTTGAGTTCCAGTAATCAGGATTGCTTCGCGCGGGTGTTTTTCCCATCTGAAGATCGAATAAATCCTCCAACTTATAGTCCATAATCATCCCCACAAATCTCAATTTATAATCCTAACAAGTCTCTGAGAGCTTTCATCTCAGTACTAATTTCCTGTTCGATCTTATCCAGTTCAGCCATGATTTCTACTGTGCTGGGGTATTCAACAGGTACATATTCTGTCTTCTTGTATTTGTTGATGGAAAGATCATAGTCGTTATTTATGATTTCATCCTTAGGAACCATAAACGACTGTTCTGTTCTCTTATGAACTTTTTCAGCTTCGATATTCTTAAATCTTGCAATAATATCCGGAATATCGTTTTCCGCAACAGGTGTTCTCTTGTCATCAAGGGAGAAACCATCAGCGTGCATATCATAGAACCAGACGTTATCTGTACCACCGTATCCTGTTTTGGTAAAGACAAGGATTGCGGTTGATACACCGGCGTATGGTTTGAAGACTCCTGAAGGCATGGATATGACAGCTTCCAGACGGTTTTCATCAACAATGGTCTTACGAATCGCTTTGTGTGCAGTTGAGGATCCGAACAACACACCATCCGGTACAATACATGCACATCTGCCGCCTGTTTTTAACATTCTCAGGAACAGTGTCAGGAATAAAAGCTCTGTTTTCTTTGTTTTACATACTTTAAGCAGATCTGCTGAAACTGTGTCATAATCCAGGCTCCCTTTAAACGGAGGATTTGCTAGGATCAATGAATACTTTTCCTTGTCCGGGTTCTGATCCGAAAGACTGTCACGGTATTCGATATAAGGATTTTCTATTCCGTGAGTCATCATGTTCATAGCTCCGATTCTGAGCATGGTACGATCCATGTCATACCCGAAGAACATGTGATTCATATAGTGATCCTTCTTCTGCTTGTTAAAGAAGATTTCGTTCTTTCTTGTTTCCTTGAGGTATTCTGCTGCTGTAACAAGGAAGCCGGATGTTCCGCATGCTGGATCACATATAACATCATCTGCTTTAGGATCCATCAGTTCTACCATCATACGGATAATATGTCTCGGTGTCCTGAACTGCCCGTTACGTCCGGACTGGGATATCTTGGAAAGAAGATATTCGTATGTATCACCGCGTACGTCTGCCGACTGAGATTCATTCATTAATGTGTAAATGTCGTCCAGAGAATCTACCACTTTTGACAGAAGAAGCGGCGTTGGCAGTTTGAAGATTGCATCATCCATGTATTTGGAATACGCGCTGTTTTTATCTCCGTGGAGATTCTTGATAAAAGGGAAAACCCATTCCTGTACAACGCTGTACATCTTGCCGGCAGGAAAGTCATGGAATACGCTCCATTTCAGCTGCTGGCCATCTACAGTCCGATCGCCGATCTGTATCTCATTCGCAAAGATACTCTTATATGGCAGGCCAAGCATTGCTGCTTCTTTAGCTCTAAGATTGTCTGAATCATCCAGATCATGAATGAACATCAGGTATGTGATCTGCTCGATCACATCCAGAGGATTCACCAATCCGCCTGCCGCGAATATATCCCATAAGCCATCAATTTTGTTTTTCAGTTCACCAGTAATCATTTGTCTTCTCCGTTCCATATGTATGATGTATACCGGCCGCCGCCGATTTTGGTAATTTCACCATCCGCCAGTAATTCTGACAGAGTCCTCTGTATTGTGGCCTGGCTAATATCCGGACACAATTCCATGATTTCGGCTTTTGTGATCCTGCCGATGTGTTCTTTGATCAGCTCACGGATACGCTCTGCTTTCGTGAAGCCACCTGTTGACAGCAGTTTTACCCGGTTGCTGAATTCACGGTATGCCGCAGCGATGACGCCAAGCATATAACGCACAAACGGAAGATAATCGTTTGTCCCTTCATGCCATTCGTATGAACTGGCCTGCAGTGCTTCATAGTATGTTTCTTTTGAATCGGTGATCAGCTTTTCAATACTGATATACTTGCCCACAATGTATCCGGATCTGTAAAGAAGAAGCAATGTCAGCAGTCTGCTCATACGTCCGTTTCCGTCATTAAACGGATGTATACAAAGGAAATCCAGGATAAACATGGGTATCAAAAGCAGCGGATCCATCTCCGGATCATTTACAGACCGTGCATATTCGTCACACAGCCTGTCCATTGTCTCCGGGGTTTCCCAGGCTGAGACCGGCTGAAAACGCACCCGCTGTGTTCCGTCCGGCAGTTTCTCTGCGATGATATTATCAGAGTTTTTAAAGCTTCCTCCGATCGACATGCCGCTGAACTTGTACAAGTCTCTGTGCAGCTGAAGAATCATGGAAGAACGGGGCGGGATGTAATCGTAGCTTTCATGGATTGTTGTTAATACATCACGATATCCGGCAATTTCTTTTTCGCTTCGTGTCTTTGGCAAGGTCTTTTCACGAACAATGAGCTTCAGTCTTTCATCTGTTGTTATGATGCCTTCAATACGGTTGGAAGCCTCGGTACTCTGGATCTTTGCAATCTCCAGAAGCTGCGTAAGAAGATCACTTTCCGCTTCCAGGAACAAGGTCTGTTCACCCTTGAACTCATGGATCACTGCCAGCATGTTCACAATATCCGGTGTTAAAAGCTTTATATATTCAGTTTTGTAGTTGAACTCCCTCATTCAATTACCTCATTTCCAGATCAATTTACTCATTTTCTACAAATATGATGTAATTAAAGTATATCACACTGCAAAAATTTAATTTACTCATTTTTGTCCAAAATGAGTAAATTAAACGCCGTGATGAGTAAATTGAATTTCCGGAAGAATACAGGACTATCTGTTATTCACAAAAATAAAACCGCATTTCTGCGGCTTCATGTACAATGGTGAGCGCTAAGGGACTCGAACCCATGACCCCTTCCACGTCAAGGAAGTGCTCTCCCAACTGAGCTAAGCACTCATGTGCTTTATTAGTTTACCACAAACCCGGAAAGTTGAAAAGAGGGTTCCTGCCATATGATCATCACATGTTCTCCCGCATACACTTGTCTCTGCAGGAGTGATTCTCTTTACGGTGTAATTACGTTATGATTAAAGTGTAGATGAATATCTGCACAGGAGGTGTGCGATGGGACTGTTTGACAAGTTGCTGAAAGAAGGCAAAGAAGCTCTGAAAGAAGTCACAAGTGAAGAAAATAAGCAGAAAGCTTCTGCCTTCCTGAATTCTCTCAAAGAAACTGCCAAAGAAGGTGCCGAGACTCTCAAGGAAGCCGCAAAAGAAGCTGCCAGTGAAGAAAACAGAGAAAAAGCATCAGCTTTTCTGAACTCACTGAAAGACACTCTTCAGGAACAGGCACAGGACTTTAAAAAGACTGCAGAAGAGATGAAAGCTGAATCCCGCAGAGAGACACCGGCATACAGCGAGACTGCCTTCGAAGCACCGGAAGACGGTAAGACATGCCGGGAGCGGATCCTCGATATCCTGGCAGCAGAGTTTCCGCAGTATACAGTTCGTGAAGATGTCTCTCCGCAGACGATCGGCGGTATCGGAAGATTCATGAACTACTCGATTGCTGTATACAGCGGCGATACCCCGAAACTCTTTATCATGTTAGTAGGAAAGACCACGACTTCACACCGTGAATACCGCTGGAGCCGTGAGGAAGCAGAGAAGAACGGTTATGCGTTCATTAACTTCGTAAAGCATTATCCGAACACACCTGAATACGTTTCCAAGCGATTACATCAATATCTGTAATCCTGGAATATACGGGAAAGAGAAAAGCATATCCATGCGCCTGCGGCGGTATCAGCATATTCCTTGTAAATGACTTTGCGGGCAGTCGGAATATGTACATACCTGTATCGTAAGCACAGCTTACTTCAAAGCCCTTTCTCTTTCCCCTTTTCTTATGATGAATACGCTGCTTGATACACTTTCCGTGAAGGAAGCCTGGCAGGAATTCCTTGGCGAGAAGAAAAAGAAAAACCAGCTAACAAAGAAAGAATTAAAACAGCTGGAGACTTTTATTGCGGAACAGCGGTACCGGAATATCACGGATACGATGTGTTTTGGTTATCCGGAGAAGAAAGAGATCGTCAGGTTCGGATCATCACGCAAACGCATCGTTTATTCCTACAGTGCAGAAGAGACATGGGTACTTAAACTGCTTGCGTACAGGCTGTATAAGTATGATGATCAGCTGTCCGACTGCTGTTACTCGTTCCGCCGCAATCGTACCGCCAAGACCGCTTTCGACCGCATACAGCGTATACCCGGTCTTGACCGGAAGTATGTACTGAAGCTGGATATCCATGATTACTTTAATTCGATCGATGCCGGACAGCTGGTGACGATCCTGCAGGATGTGATCAGCGATGATCCGCCGCTGCTGGACTTTCTGTGCACGCTTCTGCTGCAGAACCGCTGTATCCGGCATGGAGAAGTGATCACTGAAGAACGCGGTGCCATGGCCGGTGTGCCCCTTGCCGGCTTTTTCGCCAACCTGTATCTGCGGGATCTTGACCGCATGGCAGAGAATGACCGCATCCCGTTCTTCCGCTACAGTGATGACATGCTGGTGTTTTTTGATGATCCCTCAGAGATGCAGGCATACCTGCAGAAGATCATCAGCCTGCTTGCCAAAAAGAAGCTGACCCTGAACATGAAGAAATACCACGTATCTGCACCGGGTGAATCGTGGGAGTTTCTCGGTTTCCGCTATCAGCTGGGGAAGATCGATCTTGCGGAAGCAGCGATACGCAAGATGCAGGGGAAGATATACCGGAGGGCACACCGTCTGTACCGTAACCGCCGCCGGAAAAAGATACCGTATGACCGTGCAGCTGTCTCCATGATCCGCAGTTTTGACAACAAATTCTATGATCTATCCGGCACCGGCGAATATACCTGGACACGCTATTACTTTCCGGTCATCAGCTGTACGGACGGCCTGCAGAGGATCGACAGATACATGGTCATGTACCTGCGTTATCTGTCAACCGGAAGGCATACCCGAAGCAACTACCGGATCACCTACGAGCATCTGAAGAAACTGGGGTATACACCGCTCGTGCATGAATACTACACGTGGAAAAAAGAAAACCGGATGCTGGATGAACAGTACCGGCAGAACTGATATTACGGAAAACAGTCTTTTCCAAAATCACCGATATCGTTCATAATTGTATCGGAGGGTATACAAATGAAAGTATTACTGATCAACGGCAGTCCGCATCAGCACGGAAGTACGGATCTTGCCATGGAGGAAACGATATCGGTTCTGCATAAACACGGGATTGAGACTGAACTTGTCTGGCTCGGCACCAGACCCACACCAGGCTGTATCGCATGCAATACCTGCGGTAAGACCGGCAGATGTGTCTTTAACGATGATAAAGTCAACGAACTGAATGCCCGCAGTGATGAATTTGACGCAATGATCGTCGGCGGTCCTGTCTACTACGGCGGTATCTGCGGGCAGCTGACATCATTCCTTGACCGTCTATTCTACAGCGCTTCGGGATGCTGGACAGGCAAACCCGGTGCTGCTATCGTCTCCTGCCGCCGCGGAGGCAATACCGCGGCCTATCAGAGACTGAACATGTATTTCGGTATATCCAATATGCCGATCGTTACATCCCAGTACTGGAATGAGATCCATGGCAATAACCGTGAACAGGCAATGCAGGATCTTGAGGGACGGCAGACGATGCGGACATTAGGCGAAAATCTCGCATATATGTTAAAGTGTAAGAAAGCAGCCGAGGAAGCGGGTGTTTCCGAACCTCAGTACGAACCGCAAGTATTCACAAACTTTATTCGATAGAAAGAGGTATTATCATGTCTGCATTAGTTGCTTACTTCTCTGCCGGCGGTGTTACTGCCGGTGCTGCCGCAAAACTCGCCGAAGCCGTTGGCGGTGTTCTCTATAAGATCAAGCCGGAGGTTCCTTACACAGCTGCAGATCTTGACTGGAGAGATACACAATCCCGCAGCACGCTGGAGATGAAGGATCCTTCCTGCCGTCCTGCCATGATCAAGGATGCCCCTGATATGACCGCCTTTGACACGATCTACCTCGGCTTCCCGATCTGGTGGTATACAGCACCGAGGATCGTTCAGACTTTCCTGGAAACTCATGATTTCTCCGGCAAGAGGATCGTTCTGTTTGCGACTTCCGGAGGCAGCGGACTTGGTAAGACAGCCGAAGATCTTAAACCGTCTGTCAGTGCTTCTGCAGTGATCAAAGACGGCGGTATTATCCGCGGCAATACCACTGCTGAAGATCTGAAGAACTGGTAGATTCCGTTAACAAAAATGGAGCACTTGCCTAACGTCATTAAGTTAAGCCTGTACTCCATTTTTCTTTATCTGTTATAGAAGTCTGCGATCTCCTGCAGGGCAATACGTGCTTCCGGTATATCGAATAATACGAATACGTGGAAGAGTCCTTCCCACTCCCGCAGAGTGACATCCACGCCTGCTTCCTTTGCCTTTGCGTATACTGCCTGAGCATCATCATACAGCATCTCTTCGGTGCCGACATTGATCATCAGTCTCGGGAATCCCGTATAGTCACCATAGCACGGTGAACAGTACGGGCTCTTTCCTTCTTCTTCCGTACAGTAGAGATTCAGTCTGCGGTATTCTCCGCGGTGATACTGTGCCAGGGCTTCCGTTTCTTCCTTTTCATCGTAGAGCTCACCGATCATCGGATCCCGGTTGGCTCTCGTGATGCGGGATGCAAAGCCCGTGTCGTAATTGGTTGATGGTGAGAAGGCACATACGGCTCCGGGTACCGGGAAGTAGTGATCTTTCAGGTACAGGGTCGTGCTCAGTACGAGGTTGGCGCCTGCGCTCTCGCCGAAGAAATAGATATTCTGCGGTGCATATCCCTTCTTCAGAAGCCAGAGGTATGCCGTCACACAGTCATCCAGATGAGCAGGATACTTATATTCGGGACACAGTCTGTAGTTGATCGAGAAGGAATCGATACGGCTTGCCAGGACAAGTCTTGCGGTCAGATTCCGCCGGGATACTGCCGATCCGGTATTGAAGGCACCGCCGTGGACAAACAGGATCACCTTGCCCTCCTGCCTGTCTTCACCGGTGTAGTGCAGCCATTCACCAAGGACACCGTCAGCATTGTCATCGGTGCGCGTCAGCTTTTCCGGCAGCGGTGTGTTCCTGCCTCTTTCATCTGTCATATGACGTTCTGCGTAGATACTGTCGATCAGGGCCAGTCTTGGATCTGCCGGTTTGGGCATCGCTTTCTTTCTGCGTTTGCCCTCAAACAGCATGCCTATGACTGCCTGTGCTTCCTTACTGACCATGGTATACCTTCTACTCGAAGACCATTTCTACCTTGTATTCCGGTGATACGGCTGTCACCAGCGGCTGGAAGATCTCCCATGTCTTCATGACGGCAAATTCATCAGCAGCCGCATACAGATCTTCGCTGTCCAGTCTCTCACGCATGGATGCTTCCACGCTCTTGGCCAGTTCGTTCTGTTCCTCCGGTGTCAGCTTAATGTCACCAAAGGCAAGCAGTCCTCTTTCAGGATCTTCAAACTGTGTGCTTTCAAGATCGGGATTGATATACTGCAGCACCGTATGCGGGATCGAGATATACACCGTACGGGTATCATTATCTACTTCGATATGTCTGGCATCGATATGACTGAGATCTACGGTATATACACCTGTACCGTAGTAGGTAACATTCTGTACCTTGGAGAAGATTGCCCAGTTGCCAAGACCCGCCTTGGTAATGCTTGTCTCGATCGACAGCGGCTGTTCCATGACGATCAGTTCCTGATGTTCACTGGCTGCCCCAAGGACGGCATCCTCAAAGTCAGCAGCTGTATATCCGATAAAGCCGTTGTCCTCCAGCACGACATCGGCATCCACTACACTGGTATCATTGGTGCCGGATACTGCCGGCAGCGGATCGCGCATGACATACCACATGCCGAAGCCGCCAAGCAGAAGTCCCAGCACAAGACCGATCAGGAGTCCCTTGAAAAGACCTCCTGTTTTTCTCTTTACGGCATTGCCGGCACTGCCGAGAGCGGCTGCCGCTACGGCTGCCCCGGCTGCCATCAGCTGCTTGTTCTGCTCCGCTCTGCGGGCTTCCTCGGCCGCCTTTTCTGCCTCTTCTTTCGCTTTTCTCTCTGCTTCTTCCTTAGCCAGACGCTCTTTCTCTGCTTTCTCTGCTTCTTTAGCCAGATGTGCTTCCTCGGCTGCCTTGTCTGCCTCTGCTTTCTTCTTTTTCAGGGCTTCCAGAGATGCGTCCTGTTTGTCTGTCTTTTCGTTTTTAACAGTCTCCGCTTTTGCGTTTACCACGATGTCTTTCTTCTCACTCATCAGCAGTACCTCCTGTTAATTTCATTATACAAAAACAAGCCATGTTACACATGACCTGTTCTGTAATCTTACAGTCTTTCTTCGTATTTACGGATCTTCTTTTCCAGCAGCTGCAGAGCTTCTTCCGTCTCCCGGATCTGTTTCTGCAGTTCTTCTCTCTGCGTCTTCAGCAGTTCTACTCTTTCTTCCAGAGTTCCTTCTCCCTGCAGATTCAGCTCCACATAGCGGGAGATCGCCTCGATCGGCAATCCTGCACGCCTGAGACATACAGCCAGCTGTACCCACTGCAGATCATTTTCCTGATAATCCCGGGCTCCTCCTGCCGACCTTGTGACATGCGGGATCAGACCTGCTTTCTCATAATATCTCAGTGTATCCGGGGATATACCGAACTTTTCGCTTACTTCCGTAATTGTCATTTTCTGATGCCTCCATGAGCATCGTACAATATTGAGCGCACTCCAAGTCAAACAAAACATTGCACTGCCGGAGATATACAGTATAATCATTAGATACACAAGGAGATCAGTTATGACACTGTTCATACCAGCCGGATACAAACCTACCCTGAGTGTACAGGACACCCAGGAAGCCATTAAATATATACGTGATACATTCCAGAAGGAATTCGGCAGACAGATGGGTCTTACCCGGGTCAGTGCTCCTCTGTTTGTCACAAAGAGCTCTGGTCTCAACGATGACCTGAACGGCATTGAGCGTCCTGTCAGTTTTGATACACCTGCCCTGCCTGGCGAAGAGGTACAGATCGTGCAGTCACTTGCCAAGTGGAAGCGGTTTGCCCTGAAGCAGTACGGTTATGGCATGCATGAAGGCATCTACACGAACATGAATGCGGTACGCAGGGATGAAATACCGGACAATACACATTCGATCTATGTCGACCAGTGGGACTGGGAGAAGATCATACAGAAAGAAGAACGCACAGAACAGATGCTGGAAGATACTGTACGTGTCATTTTCAAGGTCTTCAAGCACATGGAACATGAAGTCTGGTATAAATATCCGCAGGCGGTATGTCACCTGGCTGATGATGTATATTTCATCACTTCCGAAGAACTGGAAAAACGCTATCCCGAACTCTCACCGAAGGAGCGGGAAGACCGCATCACCGAAGAGAAACAGTGCGTATTCATCAAGCGGATCGGCTGGCCCCTATCACACAGCGGTAAGCCCCACGATGGCAGAGCACCCGACTATGACGACTGGAATCTGAACGGCGATCTGCTGTTCTGGCTGCCTGCACTGCACAGGTCTCTGGAGCTCTCCAGCATGGGTATCCGGGTGGATGAGGAATCCATCGTCAGACAGTGTAAACAGGCAGGAAAAGAAGAAAGACTATCCATGCCCTACCATCAGATGGTCATTCAAAAAGAACTGCCCTACACCATCGGCGGCGGTATAGGACAGTCCAGATTATGTATGTTACTGCTGAATAAAGCACATATCGGTGAAGTACAGTCCTCGCTCTGGCCAAAGGAGATGCTGGAAGAACTCGCTGATACGAATATCAGACTTCTCTAGTCATGCGCACGCATGACTTTTCTTATGCGATACCTTTTTCTTCCGCCAGCCTGCACAGGGCATCTTTGATCCTGTACAGGGCATCCGTTACCTTATCGTTATCTCTGTATACACCGATCACGATACGCAGGTGTCCCTCACCGCCGGCACCGTAGTTGATGCCGTCATTGACCGACACATGTGCTTCCCTGACAAGATAAGAGACGATCTCGGAAGATGAACCAAGCGCAGAGACATTCACCCAGCACAGGAACCCGGACTGCGGCATGGCGCATGTTACACCGGGAATACTGTTCAGGATCTCGTATGCCTTGACTCTTCTGTATGCATAGGCTTCCTCGAACACCTTCATGAACTCCGGATGCTCAAGAGCTTTGCATACGGTATTCTGCGCTGAGGTAGATGCAGCACCTACCACTGCTACGGCATTGGCATACATCGTATCCATGACCTTGTCATCCGCAACGATATAGCCTACCCGCAGACCGCTGAGACCCATGCCCTTGGAGAACGAGAAGACCGTTACCGTACGTTCAAACAT
>DFIS01000043.1:3866-4063 GCA_002372175.1 Solobacterium sp. UBA3691 | reverse complement strand
CAGCTGATCCAGAGGGAAAATATCCATATTGATCACGGTATTTTCGGAAGCCCTGATCTGGACCAGAGCGGGAAATTCAGCGCCTGGCTCCAGTCAAAACTGGTCGTACCGCTTCTGACCAGCTTTACCAAGAGCGAGAAAAAGAAAACAAAAACCAGAGAAAAGCTCAAGAACTTTTTTGAAATGGACGACGAGAC
>DFIS01000043.1:0-3798 GCA_002372175.1 Solobacterium sp. UBA3691 | reverse complement strand
CGGTTCATGGGCTGCTTTTCCAAATTCAATCCAGAGTCCATTAAAAACGAGTATTACACGGATCTGCTCACCTGGCTGAAGGATGATATCCACGTGGAGGGCACGAAAGTCCATTTCATCTATGCAAACAAGATGGGACAAAAGTATCTGAAACGGTATAAGAAGTATTTCAGAGATCCGGAGATCCGGGAGTTTGATATGCAGCATGAGCAGTGGCTCTTCGGCGGTGAACAGTATACCGGTCCGGTGCTGAAGGCAATCGATGAATTTATGGAGGTCAATCAATAATGAACAGACGCGAGCAGATTAAAAGTGCATATAAACTGGCAGGCGGACAGGCTGACTTCTACGACGGAATGATGACATATTCCACGTTCCTTGGAAAACTGATCTGTCGAGTCGTATGGAATATGAACGGGGAAAAGAATCTGCGTTATCTGGAGAAGGCACTGTCCGGTATTCCCGAAGATTTTCACGGCAGGCTGCTGGAAGTGCCGGTAGGGACGGGTGTGCTCACCATGCCTGTATACCGGGATCTGCCGGATGCGGATATCACCTGCCTCGATTATTCGGAAGCTATGATGGCATCTGCACAGAAGAAGGCGGAAGCAGCGGGAATCGGGAATATTACGTTCCTGCAGGGTGATGTCGGCGCTTTGCCGTTTGCGGATGAGAGCTTTGACATCGTTCTGTCACTTAACGGCTTTCATGCGTTTCCGGACAAGGAAGCTGCTTACCGTGAAACACACAGAGTACTGAAGACAGGAGGTACATTCTGCGGGTGTTTCTACATTCAGGGCGGATGTAAAAGAACGGACTGGTTCATCCGTCATCTGTATCAGCCGATGGGCTATTTCACACCTCCGTTTGAAACAGAAAAGAGTCTGAGAAGCCGTCTCCGTGATCTTTACCGTGAAACAGAAGTAACGATGGTGGAAGGCATCGGCTGTTTCCGCTGCAAGAAGTAAACATGATCAGTGTCTCTCTGATCTCCTGTACCCCGGAAGATAACGGGGTTTTTCTATGCGGGAGTAAAGTCCGGACAAGTTTGATAAGAATATCCGCTACCGCGGCAGTCTTCAGAATTATCTGATCGATACCGGGAATGAAGTGATCCTCGTGGATACGGGTCTGCCGGCGGGCACACCTGAAGAAGTACCGGATGAAAACAGTGCTGCGTATACAGGCAAGGATATCTGCAGCTATATGGAGGCCTTTGCGGCTCTTGGCTACAAGCCTGAACAGGTCACGAAGATCCTGCTTACGCATAAGCATTCCGATTATTCCGGAGAACTGAGATCTTTCCCGAATGCGAAGATCTATGTGAATGCGGATGAGATGTCCGTTGCAGAGCTGCAGGGTATTCCGAATCTGGTGCCGGTACAGTGTACCGATGGCGCATATCATGAATTCCCGGCATGCCAGAAGATCGGTGAGGGTATCTACTTCATCAAGGCAAAGGGACATACTAACGGCAACAGTATCATTATTGTGGAACTGGATGGTCTGTTCTACATGATCCACGGAGATATTACCTATGTCGATGAGGCTCTCTATGAAAACAAGCTCTCGGTCGTCTATGATGACCTTGCGGCAGCCAGAGAGACACTGGACCGTGTACGTGCGTTCATCCGGAATCACCCGACGGTATACTGCGGTACACATACACCGCAGGATTATGAGAACCTGGAAGCCAGACGGGTAATGGATCTGGATCATCCGGTTGAAACGATATTCGAGGAATACGACTTTGGCAGTGCGAAAGCATCCGGCAAGTATGTATGCTCGATCTGCGGCTATGTCTATGATCCTGCTGAACACGACGGTGTTGCCTTTTAGGATCTTCCGGAGGACTGGAAGTGCCCGAGATGCCGTCAGGGCAAGGAGAAATTCAACAAAGCTTAAGCATCAGAAGAAGCCTTCGGCCTTCTTTTTTTGTCAGAAAATGCCTGTTTCGGCGGGGAGAATGCGTCTTTTCTGCGTATAAGAGATGCGGAGGGATGCATATGAAGGATGAGAAGGAGAAGTATACGTTTCTTCAGTATAAGGAGATCAGCCTGGGCAGGGCTCACGGTCTGAGTGAAGAGGAAATTAAACTGTACGCAAAGCCGTCATTGAATTATCTGCAGATGCAGATCATCCGGGAAGACCTTGAAAGAGGCACCGATCATGAAAAAGTCAGGTATATCGCAAAGCCCTGGCTGTCCATTGAAGAGATGCTTGATCTGCAGCAGGAGCTGACGCAGAAAACGGTGGCGGAGATGCCGCTGCTGCTGCACCGCAGTTCGATCATATTCATGGTTTTGTGTCTGCTGGTGCCGCTTTGTTCGGGGATATATCTTCTTTACAGGCACATACAGCCTGCCGATCCCTTGATCCTGCAGCTGCGGGAGGATGCGGTCACAGTCATTGAGGGAGATATCTTCGAGCCGTCGCTGTATATTGCTGAAAGTGCCGGAAGAGGCGCTAAACTGCAGATGCCGGAACGCTTTACGGCAGAAGAGCCGGGCACGCGGCTGCTGGTATACAGACTGAGCAGAGGGAAAGAGGAGCTTCTGCGCTATCTGCGGGTAACAACAAGAGAAAACGAGGCACCGGTATTGATCCTCGAGACGGATGAGATCACGGTGCAGGATGGGGAGGAAACAGACTGTTACCGGTATATTGCCGAAGCCTCCGATGCCGAAGATGGTGATCTGCGCACTAAAGTGACGTGTGAAGTATCTGCAGAGGAAGAGGATCAGTATCTTGTATACAGTGTCAGTGATCATCAGGGAAAGCGTGCCGAAGCCAGACTGCGGGTCGTATTTGCAGAAGAAGAGCAGCCGGTCGCCTATGTGCCGAAAGCAGTGTATATGCCGAAACCGGAAGTCCCGCTGCCGGAAGAAATACCGCAGCAGGAAGATCTTTCGCTTTCACTGCATTTTTCAATGGATTCTTAAACATCTGTTAAAAGAAGAAAACATATAGAGATGTATAATTAAGACATGAAGTTTATCAGAAGACTGATCCTTGGTATTCTGGCAGCAGTGATCCTGACCGCATCTCTGCTGGTTTATCGCGGCTATCGTGAATACCGGGCATCTGTCTTTCAGAAATCGACTGTCATGGCGGTGAAGGAGTACACGGAGAAATCGGGATATCTGCCGTTTGACGAGATCGATACGGACTTTGTCAATGCCGTGATCGCGGTGGAGGATAAACGTTTCTTCAGCAGGCATGGTTTTGACTGGGTGGCTCTGATCAGGGCATTGCTTAATAATCTTGAAGCAGGCAGAGCTGTGGAAGGCGCAAGTACGATCACGCAGCAGGTGGCGAAGAATCTCTATTATCTGGACCGCAGGAGAGGGCTGGAAGAGAAGATTGCCGAAGTCTTCATGATGATGGATCTGGAGTATTCCTTCTCAAAACGCGAGATATTTGCGCTGTATGCGAACATGAACTATTACGGTGACGGCTACTGGGGTGTAAAGAATGCCAGTCTTGGTTATTTCGGCAGAGAACCCAATGATCTCAGTATTGCCGAAGCAGCTCTGCTGGCAGGAATACCAAATGCCCCGGGTATCTATCAGTTATCTACAGGATATGACAGAGCAATGCAGCGGCAGAAGAAAGTACTGCGCAGGATGCGTGAAGAAGATATGATCAGTGAAACTGAATATCAGACAGCCCTGAGCGAAGAAATACAGACACAATAAGTCATATACAGGAGATCTGCATATGACTTTCTTCTGTAAAGTATAAAAAAACCACACTTCCGTGTGGCAATTCTCCAATGGTGGAGCTTAGCGGGATCGA
>DFIS01000039.1 GCA_002372175.1 Solobacterium sp. UBA3691 | reverse complement strand
CTTTTATTATACAACAAATGTAGATGTTTATCCAACATACATCTATTGAATTCTCCCTTTCTCAGCTCTCATCCGCCCGGTTGAAACCGTGGGTTTTCCCGCTGAGGTTTGTTATAACAAACAGGACAAACGCTGCATACTTATTCTTAATCATCTTTACCTCCGTAAAATTTGAATCTTCATAAAAAGGATACTCTTTTATGCGTTTTCCGGCAATTCATCACTTCTTTCCGGAATAGTTACGATCATCCAAACTTTTCTGTTTCTCTGTAAACAGAAACAGGACTGTTGCAGTCCTGTCTGCTGTTAACTACTGCTTCATTGATCTGGATCGAAGATAGGTGATCAAACCTCTTACCGCCTTTGCCCGGTGAGAACAGGTTTCCTTAAATGAAAGCGGCAAGCTCGCTGTCGTTTTCCCGTCACCATCTTCCGAGATAAAGATCGGGTCATAGCCAAAACCATTTGTACCTTCTTCTTCTGCGGATATGACACCGTTCCAGACGCCGGTAAATAGATGCGAATCACCTGATTCATCAATAAAACATATACAGGTCACAAAACGTGCATTGCGGTTCTTCTGCCCTTCAAGCCCTTTCAGAACAGCCATTCTGCGTTCATGTTCGGTCTTCAGGCCTTTATACCGTGCAGAATAGAGTCCCGGCTCTCCGTTTAACGCTTCTACTTCCAGACCGCTGTCATCCGCAATAACACAGCAATGCGCTCTGTCGCAGATCGCCCTTGCCTTCAGCTCGGCATTCTGCTCAAAGGTACTTCCGGTCTCCTCCACCTCAAGATCGATGTTTTCCTCACCTTGAGAGCTCACCTGAAAACCAAACGGCTCGAAAATGTCTTTGTATTCCCGGATCTTGCCCTGGTTATTGCTCGCAATGATCAATTTCATGTGCTCTCCTCCGATTCTGTTGATTGCTTCACTGCCGCCCTGACAGCCCCCAGACAGTGGATCCTTACAACCCGGTTCTCATCACTTTCCGATATCTGCCTCAGCTGCTCTACATAAGGCATAACGAATGCCGGTCTCTGTTTACCCAGAACCCGGAAGATCTCCGGTGCTTCCATTCTTACCTTATCATCAGTATCATACAGGAGTCTGGCAAATACCGGCATGTGATCCTGATAAATATCAGGTGTGTTCACGGCAATATTCTCTGATGCCCAGATAAAGCTCAGTCTTACCTTCGGCACCTCATCACAGGCAAAGCGGAACAGATCCATCCAGTATGGTTCGATCACGGCATAACTGCCCCGTCCGATCCTGCCGAGAGCGTTCAAAGCCCGTTCACGCAAGATCGGCTCCGGGCTGTCAAGGAAGACAGCGATGTCCCGGACTGCATCCTGCATTGACTGCGGATAGACAAGACCCATTTCCCCCAGCAGCCACAGTGCCTTAGCCTGTATCTTTACGGATCCATCCTTCAGCAGAGAGAATACATACGGAATACTCTCCTGCCATCTGTTCTTCTCTTTTGTCAGTGTTCCAAGTTCTCTGTAAAGCTCTTTTTCAGTCATTCAGCAGACCTCTCAAACGGGAATTGTCAGTCTGTCAGATGGAAAGAAGGCACCAGATCGTGGCTCCTGTATTTACTCCCATACCGGAGATCTGTTTTTCTTTCACGATCGATATACGCCTTGATCTCATCAAGAGTGTACGTTTCGAGACCTTCCCTGTACAGCTGGGTCTCGGCATAGACAAACTCATTGTTATCAGGATCTGTGTATCCGCCGCTGCCCACTGATTCCTTCAGCTGTTTTCTTGTGCAGTGATCCCACCAGAGGATCGAAGAAATGCGTCCGCCTTCGGCATAAAGAAGATCGAGAAAAGACGCCCAATCCTTGAAAAGATACTCCGAGCAGAAGGCATGTTCATTGATATAATCCTGAACTCTTTCACTTATCATGTTTGTCTTCGTCATGCGCCTGAGCAGTGACGCGAATCGTTCCAGCCAGGGTAATACGATCTCCATGTTTACTTAATATGGCAGCTTCTCAGCGTTTCTTTCACTTTGTGCTTCTGCCGTCACACCGATAAGAAACGCGGTATCTTCCTGTAAAGTCTTCTTCTGCCAGGGCAGATCATCCAGATCAAAACCGGCTGATCCCGGTGATATCTCATTGATATCCTTCCGGTCCTTCAAAAAAGATATCAGTTTCTCCTGTGTCTCTGTCTTTTCAAAAGTGTCTGCTGCCGTGATCAAAAGATCAAGAAAACAATCCGTTCCCTGATTGGACATCACGATCCATCCGTCATTTGATGATGCTTCACTCAATCGTATGATATTGCTCATAACACCTCCGCAAACCGTAATTTATCTTTCCATGAACTTCCTGATTTCCGCAGCCATAATATCCGGATGAGCGATGATATCTCCGTGCCCCATTCCTTCAAAGGAATGATCCTCTGCCGCCGGGAATGCTCTTCTCAGTTTTTCCAAAGCCTTCTTCATATTCGGTTCTTTTGCGCCGTGCCAGATACTGACCTTTGCATTCGGATCAGGTTCAAATTTATCTATCACTTCATAGAGCCTGAGTGCTTCATCCGTACAGTTCTGCAGTGTCTTAAGCGTTATATTATCCGGCATGGCTTCAAACATTTTCAGCATATTTTCATCATCAGCCCGGGTGTATAACTTCAGCATGAGCGGCATTTTTCCGCTTTTGCGTCCGCTCTTAACCTTTTGCGTAAGCCTGTATTGATTCCAATACATAGATTACCTGATCTGTTTCCGTCGGCACGCGGCAGTTTCATCACAGCTGTGATCTATTCATGCAGCATATGCAGAAATTCTTCAAAGCTGTCCGCAACCGGCAGTATTGCATAATCAAACTCCTGATCGATCAGTACGACCGCCGGTTCCCCTGCCGGTCCGCATTTCCGGTAATCCAGGAAGAACATGTCATGCCCTGCCGAAGGTGTATCGGCGATCACGATACCGATCTCAGGATACTCCCATTCCTCGATCCAGAATCTGTTTCCGAACTGCCTGCTTAACAATGAATGCTTTGCTTCGGGATCGATTCCGTACAGTCCTTCCGCATAGTAATCAGTATCATCGACCGTCACGGTGTTTTTCTTCAGAACACCGCCGTTATGTACCTTGATCAGCTGTTTATAGGATTCCGGCAGCTTATACCCCAGTTCCTTCTCTGCCACAGCGATATCCTCATCACCGGCAGGTCTTCCGATATAATTCCTGAACGAATACGGTCTGTCATCCCAGATATCCAGCATATTACTCATTTCTTCCTCCTGATCATCGAACGCACACCCGTTTTATACATCATAGCCGCTTACCTTGACGATCTTTCCGTCGTATACATACACCTGCATTGCGACTGCCTCCAGCATGTCCTCTGTATAAGCACTGCAGCTGTCAAACGTAAACTCAAACTGTCCGAAACGACCATCTGTGCCTGTCGGTGAATACCTGGCGATGATCCTTCCATGATGGTACAGGATGCCTGTCAGATGAAGTCCGTCATAAACCAGCGCATCATCTTTATCCGGAAACTGATCGCCTTTCAGCCACGGAATAAACCTCTCCTTGATGATTTTTTCAATTCCTTCACTCATCAGCACACCGAAGTCATCACGGATATGTTCTCTGCTTTCCTCCGCGTTGAAACTGATGATGATCTCATTATCCCTGTATATGATACCTGAAGGGATATCAGCCGGTCCTTCAGTTTCCGATGCAGTGCTGACATGCTGCTTCTGCTTATTCATCAGCTTATCAAATAATCCCATCTTTCTTCTCCTCAGTTCCGGATCCTGATCCGTTTTCTCTTATCTCACGATGCTCATATACGTGTTATACAGCTCACCGATAACGTTCCTGATCCGGATATAGGTATCTCTGATCTCTTTGTTCTCCGACACCAGAAGATAATCCTCGGATCTGATCAGATCCATCAGTATCTTTTTGTTTTCGTAATCTTTTACCGGATCGGAAGCCGTTTCTGTTTCCAGCTTTTTCAGATAGGTCTGCAGGAATTCGAGATATCGTCCATCCAGTTCTCTTTCCTGACAGAGCTGCCTGAGACGCTGATAGTAAAAACGAATATCTCCGGCGATATACCTGCTCCAGTATTCCGGCTGTTCTTTGGCATATCCGTGGCCAAACGGTGTCCTTACATCATTGCCCGATACCACTATCCTGCGCCTGTAACAGTCCTTCAGTTTCTGAAATATCTGCCCGTGCACTCCGGCGAATGAGGAAAAGTCATCGCGAAGAATACTTTCCGCTATTGCTGTGTTCGTCTCTGTATCACCGATATCTGTTTCTGAGATCCAATACGGATAGGAGCCATCCATACTGCCAAGTATAACGACCTTTTCATCATCAGGCAGGTACGCAAACTCAATGATCCTGTTACTGCTCAGATCCTGTCTGTATCCGGGTTTGACTAACCCGTAACGGGAAACCAGGTTGAGATGACTGACGTCCTTTTTCTCCGTATTATCTTTTCTGAACAGTTTCATGTAAATAACCTCCGACTGCGAAACGATGATATACACGTAAAACGGGAATTCAGGATTTCACTTTTTCGCTTAATAAAGCCTCAAAACGCTTCGGGCTGAAGACAATAAACTTGTAGTTCTCTCCGTCGTTCATCGAGATCGTAAATACCGGAAAGCACAGCACCCATTTCTTTGAAAAATCCTGAATGTTTCTGTATTTCATTTCAAGATTCCTGAACTTTTCCGATACAGTCACTTTCCCGGTTTTGTATGTTATCCCCTCATCATCGGCCATAATACCGCCTCCGAGGATACCTTTATGGCAAAGACTTGCGACATAGTACTGTTTCATCATTTCCCCCTGAATTCTTATCTATACCGTAATACATTCGCCGTCTTCCGGGATCCGGATCGCGGCAAGATCTCTTTCCTTTACGGCAGCACTTCTGATCTGCTGAATAATCATATATTCATTCTCCCAGACTTATCCCCTGTTTTTACACAGGTATTACTGCCTTTGTGTAATTCTGTAGGTATCTCTTTTCACGGAAAGATCAAACTCTGTTTTCTCTCCTTCCGGAGATACAAGCGTCAATACGGTACTGCCCATCCTTCTAAGCTCCGCACGTACCATGTAGTCTTCGACTTCGGGCATATAGATGATCTCCACACTACCGTACTTCTCATCCGCAAGCGAGACGGTATAACTGTCGTCAAAGGGATGTTCCTCGTTATTGCTGAGGATCTCCGCACGGTAGACCGGAGGCCTCAGAAGACCGATCACCGTTAAGATCATGACGAGGGCTGCCCCGACGGCGGCACCGAACGTTCTGATCCTCCTGTCTTCAAATATAACAACAGGATACAGGATCATCGCGCATGCACAGAACAGACAGATCAGGATATACCTCGGCATGCAGAACAGATAATCCGCAAAGTACGTATTGTAAGAAAAGGCTGTAAGGATGATCACCGGCAGAAGGATCAGGTATCCCCACCATTTTCCCTTCTTCATGTAATAGCCGATATAGCCCATCGGAAGGCACAGTACCGTCCAGATGAACCAGTACCTGTAGTACCCGAATATACCCCAGCCAAGGGCGCTGTAAGGCACCTGAACAAGATAGACCAGAGGCTGGCTGATCAGGAAAAACACAAAGCATTTCAGTGCCGAATCCACATTGGACTTACTGTTCATGATCAGGATAATGCCAAACAGGATCCACACCTCCATCGAAACGGTTATCGCATGAAAAGAGGTGTACTGAAATACAGGCAGGATTGCGATGACACCGGTGATCACCCCTGCAATTACGGCACTGGCAATGACCTTCGGCCAGGTCAGATCAATACCGCCAAACAGTTTTCTGAGTGCCTTCATCGTGCTGCGTCTCTCCTTCTGCGGATCAGTTTACTGTCCTCAGTTTTTCTCCATCTCATACACAAATACTTCGTGGATCTCTTCCGTATAGCCTTCATAGAAGCCTCTCGGCATACCGGCAATGATCCGTGCTCCCCGGTTATACAGAAGCAGGAACTGTCCGCGTTCTCTGTCAAATGACAGGCCTTCGATCTCTCCCTGCCTGATCACATCATCAAAGGTCTTCTCCTGCGTGACATGACCGCTCTTACCGTCTTCGGAGACAGCGATCCTGTACATATGATCCGGTGCATTCTCTTCGGCATCGCCGTCATCACATGTCACATACAGGTTTCCGTCATAATACGCTACACCCTGGATCCACTTCGGTGCCGGCTCCATCTTCAGCTTTCCCTTGTAATCCCCTGTATCAAGGTCATACATATACAGATACTCACTGGATACATCATCGACCCATGAACACATGTATACTGTCCGCGAATCGGGATCTACAGCGATACCGCTGCACTCCAGCTGCCCGGTATCGGCACGGAACGGGAAGACCCTCTTCAGTTTCAGCGTATCACCGTCATAGACTGCGACCTGGATATTCTTTCCTTCACCGTCCATAAAGTATTCCACGCCCAGATACAGCTCATTGTTGTACACATCGATGTCACCGATATGGTTGACCTCCAGCGCATAACCGGCAAACGGATCGGTGTTTTCCACTACGACATTCCAGTCTTTGTCATATTTTGTCAGGGTGGTAGAACCGCTGACCCAGTAGTGGTCACCCTCGATGCATATACCCTGGCGTCCGGCCACCGGATGAACAGCTGTACGAGTATAGCCGTAAGCTCCTGCGTCCGCTGTATTCTGTTTGGCGCCGCAGCCCAGAAGACCTGCCGCCAGTGCAAAATAGCTCATACGTGCCAAATGCTTAATCTTTGCTGAATGACTCATATACGTGTGCTCCTTCACCAATACCGATCTACACTTTTTCAATAATGAGCTCTGCTGATCCCTCTTCAAGAGCGTTGAATTCATCGTAATGAACATGATCTCCTGCTTCACCATCCGCAAGAGCTGTCAGATGCTTTGCCAGTGAAAGCAGTCCTTCCCTGTTTGCGGAGATGACAATACTGCTGTCTGTCACAGCCGTTCTGATTACATATCCATCGATCCATTCCGTTTTTATCATGTTCATTCCTCAAAAATATCATTCGTGCGCATTCTGAGCGTATGCAGTGCCCGCAGAGCACTTACTGCATGACTGCCCCAGTGGTGATTCAGCCCAAACTTCCATTCATGTACTGCATTTCCTGTTCTTCCTGCCTCAAACTCCGTCATGCCGTTCTTCAGTTCTGCCGCAATATCGGATAATGCATCAGTAAGATCTTCGCAGACTGCTTCATCCTGAATGAAAGGATCAAAGACCTCCCAATAAAATACCGGTATCCGCCTGTCGAATCTGACCTGTATCTTCTCTGGTACAGCTGCATCCAGTGTTTCCGGCTCTGCTTCAGGAAGAGAAACAGCTGAGAGATACAGCTTCATCAGCAGTTCGATCAAAACAGGAATATCAGTATATGTCATTTCTCCTGAGGAAACATACCGGCAGTATGTATCTGCCAGATGATAAAACTCCCTGATCCTGTCCATCATGCATGCCTCTTTGTGTGTATCATGCCGGTACGCTCAGAGAATCTCCACCAGCACCGGATACTCCTCTCTGTCCGGAAGATATTTGATCTTCATCCTGTCACCGACTTTGAATGTATGATCTCCGGGATTGCTGAGCAATACCTCCACAAGCTGTCCCTTCCGATTCCTGTACGTAACATAGTAATCTTCCGTGACGCTTGGGCCTGCCCATGTCTCACCGGTGCCTCCGCTCCATTCATGCAGTTCAATACGTGAAACTGACGCTTCGGTTTCATAGCCTTCTTTTTTGACTTTCTTCGTCACAATGAACGCCCAGATACCGCCAATCGCAAATAATGCCAGTATGATGATAAATACCGTTTCAAACACGATGACCTCCTGCCTGTTTTCCAGTTTGTTCGTCATTCAGATGTATTGCTTACATTGTACCATGTGTCATGTCAGGTACCGACAACCCGAAATTACCCGTGTATATGTGCTGCCGCATTCCAGCTTTCATCCGTATGATCTTCCCACGGTGACACACCGCTGAATTCGCCCAGGTACACCAGCCTGTCATCCAGGATCACGATCTCGATGCCGTGTTCTTCTTCCCAGTCACAGTTCCCGCTCAGCTGATATCCTGTGCGTGCAGGGTCTTGCGGAGCACTTACGATCAGTGTACCTACCTCAAAGCATTTCAGCATCTCCCGCACAGGTGTATTCTCATCTACCGGTACTGTCAGTTCGATATCATTCAGCTCTGCACCGCCGACCGCATCCAGAAATTCCAGACAGTATCTCTTTGCGGCACGGCAGATATCATCAACCAGCTCTTCCGGCATGGCATTCATCGCCTCAACGCACTTCTCCGCATATTCGATCGGTACATCGTCATACAGTTCTACATCGATCTCTGTATCACACAGTCTGCAGTATGCCCTGCCTTCGATATACGTATTAACTTTGCCAAGCACCTTTACCTGCAGATCTCTGATCACCTGCTGTTCCTTTGCCTGATATTCTGCCACCATCTCCAGCTTCTTCGCATCGATCACCGGTTCAGGTTCCGATTTTTTCTTAAATATACCGAATAATCCCATGCGTATTTCCTCCGCAAATGAGCATTGTCAGTCTGCCAGTTCCTCATCCATTCTGACCAGGAATTCTTTTAATGACTTTGAGATCGTGTAATATGTATCCTCGCCGGCATTACAGCTGTCGATCTGGCAATAGATCTTCTTTTCAGGATGATATGCCCACAGTGTATCGTCAAAACCTCCAATGACAATATAGCCGGGCCAGTACTCCTGCACATTGTATTCATTGTTGATCTCTTCCAGTTCTTCCAGTCTGTAGAATCTTCCGTAATTATTCTTACCCAGCGGACCTTCGCCTCCGTTATGCTCACGCATAAACGCAAGATAATCCTCTGGCAGTTCCAGCCCGTTTACATGCGTTATCAGTTTCTCCGGCTTGTCATTGAAGTCGAAGTCCTTAAACATTTCTTTCAAATCCATTACTCCGCTCCTCTGTCTGTATCAGTCATGATTTCGTTCAGTATGAAGTCCCTGATTCTTTCACTCATCTCTTCACTCCTGAAATAATGCATATAGTGTCCGCAGTCATAACTGACCAGTTCGGCATGGATGCTTTCCGCAAAGTCCTGCTGATTCCGGACCCAGTTCCCGGAAGTCTGCTTTCCGTTTGAGCAGAATAACAGAGCCGGGCAGCTGATTGGTCCCTGCTTACCGGTAAATGATGCATTCTGTTTGATATGCCTTGCTTCGTTAATGAAGCAGTCATTGAACGCATTCCGTTTCTGCAAAAGCTTTACCTGACGCTTATCATTCTCACTCAGCGTATCATTATCCGGGATCACCGAAAGCGAATGCAGTCTGAGTCTTCTCAGTATCTTCATCGTCCTGATTCTTTTGTTCACATCCGCATCTGTCCACTCTGCGTAAGACAGCGGAGAAGCCATATCAAGCCCGATCAGTGCCTGGGTCTCTTCCGGATACATCTGTATCCACCGGATCGCTTCTATTCCTCCCATGGAATGCGGCAGAAGAATATACGGACCCTTCTCACCCAGCTGATCCAGTGCCGTTCTCTGCGTATTTACAAGCGAATCAACATCACACGGGGCATCCCAGATATCCGAATAGCCGTAGCCGAACTTCTCGATCACGATGATCCGGAAATCATTCCTCAGTTTCTCGTAAAGGATCTTAAAGTCGTAGACCGGTGCCGCGGTACCTGAGCCTGACATGAATACAAGCTTCGGTTTATCCGCATCTCCCGCTCTGAAAACATGTATCTGATGATGATTCACTTCTGTCAGTTCACCGACAGCTTTGATCTGCACATGATCTCTCGGCATGATATCTCCTGTGTATCCGTATGTCAGACCGGTATTTAACAGGCTATCAGTTTCAGGAATTTCGCTGCGTTCATCTGTTCGTTAGTCAGATATTCTCCGTTGTAAAACAGCGCGTATGTTGTGATCGGTGTCGGAGCGCTCTGTGCAGCTTCTTTGTTCTCTATATGAATTGCCTTGAATTCAATATGATGTTCTTTTGCGGTCTCTTCCACAATGGGTACATATTTGGCATTGAACGGGCACTGACTCGTATAGAAAAGAACATAGCCGGATCCACTGACGTGTGGATGTCTTGCGCATTCTTTGAATTTCGGCATTTCCGCACCGGGTGTGAAAGGCAGATACCACAGCTGTATCCCGTTGTCCGCTTCGTCACACACAGAAAATCCCTTATGCGCCAGATACTTCGGATCCGCAAGAAACGGCTTTTTCTTTGCGGTGCTCAGAATACAGAGCCCTTTTTTACCCTTTTCTCTGCTGTCCTCAATACAAGCATGCAGAAGGTCATTCGAATATCCATGTCCCTTGAACGAGCCTGATACCCACAGACAGTCGATGTACATATACCCGTCCGCATCGATCGGATTCCATGCATTCTCGGCAGGAATGTACTCAATAAAGCATTTACCGCGTTCCGCGCTTTTCAGAAACACCAGGCCCTCGTCGAACCGGTCCGCAAGCCATGCCTTTTTTGACGAGACCTGTATATCCCTGTTATTGGAGATAGCGCAGCAGATATGCTCCTTCTCCAGATTCTCTTTTGTTACTCTGATATATTCCATGTGATCTACCTCCTAGAATCCGCGTATCCTGTGCTCACTTCGGGATCGTTACATCCTCTCCTGCACACAGAAACATAAATAACACGATCAGGAATTTCCTCATATACGCCCCCTGATACTTTTGATGATCACGCATATTTCGCATGCGCATTGCCGGTGATCACCAGAATGATCACAAACAGCAGTGTGGACACAATGAAACTGATCAGCCACACTTTTTTCCATACATGATGCTGTATGCCAAGCAGCAGTAAAACCGCCGAGATGACCGTGACAGCTGTAAAGAATATCTGCAGATACAGAAAGACCGTCTGATCCATGATATTCAGCCTGTCGATCGGGCTTCTGGTCCATTCCCGGACATTCCCATTTGGCATGACAGCACGGTCGGTATACATGCCGAGGTTCAGCACAAGTACATATACTATGTTCAGAATGATCGATATTATTCTCGTTAACATATCACTTATATTATATCTTTCATACATCTTTCATGTTGGCTTCTTTTAAATATAAGTAAGTAGATTCAAGCTATGAGTAACTATAATGTACTGCATCAGCCCTACATGATCGGCATAGTCGAGATCCCAAATCGTTTTGCTGTTCTTCCAATGTCCCTCGGTGCCCTTTCCTACGATGAGGAAGGCGGTTATTCCGACAATCTGATCAACTACTTCAGTCTGCGTGCCAAGGGCGGTTTCGGTCTGATCATTACCGGTGCCGCAACGATCCTGAAGGCTGTCTGGGAAGCCTACGAAGCCGCAAATTCCATCTAAGCACACAAAGAGAAACTGTCCGCAGATTCCTGCAGACAGTTTCTCTTATTTTTGTTTTTCCCGTACCCACCGGGCCTCGTCATGCGTCATTTCCGGTCCGTCTCCGATGGTGATCTCTGCCCCTTCCGGCACTTCGATCGTGATCGGTTCGATCGTTTCTCCTTCTTTCAGCACAGGTGCCCCGCAGTTCTTGCAGAACGGATCCCCGTCATGGATCTCTGCCCCGCAGAATATACAGATTGGCATGTGTATCTCCTTTCGTTGTGATTACCAGTAATAGTTGATATTCACCGAGTTTTCGAGTTTTTTCAGATTTTCTGCCTGACGTTCAAGCCTCGAAGTGTCTTCTGTAAGTTCATCCCTCGGATCGGAAGAAGGAACGTGGTTTTCTCTTGCCTTCCAGAGATCTTCCAGCAATTCGAACAGCGTGTCATATACGAGTGAGAACAGACTTTCGAAATTCTGCACATAGTTGACAGTTATGCCGTATCCGAACATTGCTATGATCAGGTATTCCCCATCCAGCTTTATTGAGATATCCAGAGTTTCCTTTGCGTCCTTATATGCCTTTTCGACATCGATGCCAAAGCATTTCTTAAAGCCTCTTGCAAGCATCTGCGCGGTTCTGGACGAACGGTCAATGATATAGTTTGCGGCGACTTCATGGGTCTCCACACCGAGTGAATCGTTTTCATCGAGAGTTCCGTCAAACAGATAGTTCAGCACCTGGGCAATCGCAATATCCGCAGCCGAAGCAGCCTGTTCGACGGTTTCTTCGATTGCCTTTTCTGCCCCTTCCATATACCGGGATTTCATTGCCTCCCTTGCAGCCTCGGCAGCCTTGTGTGCATCGTTGGTCAGTTTGCCGAAATCCCGATAGGAACCGCGTACATACTGGAGAAAGACATTTGTTCCGGCGGTATTTGCCTTGGACTGGTAACCTTTCCGCAGCTGATCACTCAGAAGTTTTCCGGCATAATTGCTGAAAGGTTTAAGCACTTTCTCACCCAAGGCTTTGACCTTATCGCCCAGGAACTGCTTAAACTTAGCTAATGTCAGATCGCCCATAGCCGCAAGCAGTGATTTGAAGATGTCGCCCTTCTCATCACCTTCTCCATAGAAGTAATGCCTGGCATAGCTCATCATCAGGTAGAGTGAGACGATCTGACCCATGACTTTCGGCGTCATCGGCGTTTCACCGGTCAGTACTGCCTCAAGGGTCTGGTTACTGCTGCTGACCAGTGTCTTCATAAACGCAAACTCTTCAATTTCTCCGCCCTCCGTCAGGTCGACCCATGACCAGCGGGCAACATACTGCCCGAGGTATTCTGCCAGAGCATTCTTGAACGGATTGGCAAAGGCTGCGATCAGATCTGCCGGCGCTGTCGGCCAGTACAGCTTGATCGCCGTCTCGGTGGCTTTGTCACCGATCGCGACCAGGGATGAAGCGACCACGATATACTTTGTCATGACCGCATCGATCGAAGCATATTCTTCACTTTGCGCCTGGTAGAATTCTCTTCCGGCAAGCAGAATCTGATTTGTCAGATGTTCAATATCCGCACCAGACATATGCGGAGCGTTTCTCACCATATTGCGCAGGTCCGGATCTGAGCCAATACCGAAGATCTGGATTGCTCTCTTCAGCTTTCTGAGAGCTTCTTCTTTTCTTGCCATGCTTGGCAGATCCGCCTTGATACCGGTCAGTCTGAACGGCAGTTCTGCCTCTTCTCTTTGTCCGGTTCCCTTGTATAACAGCTTGAGATATGCGTAATACGGTTCCATGATCACCGGCAGTGTCTTATACGGATAGATCGCGATGCCGGCACCGCCAAATACCTTCCACGGGAAATGCTCGGTGGTGAATGTCTTACCGTATTTACCCTCGTCAAAGAAACCGCTGAACGTCATGGTCGGATTCTTTTCGATCACTGCTTCTTCGCCATCCAGATAACATACATAAACATTGAATCTTGCCGGCGGTATATTCGCTGTACCTGCCGCATTCTCATCCGGCAGGGTATCCATCTCGATATATCCGTCCTTCTGATCCTCCATCGGCACCGAGATACCATCCGGCCAGATGTTGATCAGGAATTCACTCTCGACAGAGGATTTGTCCTCAAAGATCGCCTTGATCCCTATCGCCTGCTGTTTCTTATCCGCAAAGATCCCGGCTGTCTTTTCGATCTTGTCTGTCTTGTTTGTGATCTCTGCCCAGTAGGTATAGGCATACTCCTTATCCCTTGAAATACCGATATCAAAACCGCCTGTATTCGCAAATGTCACCCGCTTTGGCTCCTCGGTGGCATCCTTGATCATGAAGCGCAGTCTCGCTCTTCCGCCGATGCCGGCAATGACATCCGTTTCATTGAGATTGGCATTGGCGACCCAGTTTCCGTCTGCGTTCATCGCCGGGAAGACGATCTCCATCGCACCTACCAGCCGGAAGACGACATGTTTGGTAAAGATACCTTCCTCACCTTCATACTGGAAGGATACGGTTCCTTCCGCGTGCGGGCTGTCCTTTTCACAGCTGACTCTGGCGAACTTATACTTACCGCTCATCCGGGGATTACTTACTGTGAGCGTATCATCCTCCGAGAAGATGCGGATCTTCTGGGACAGATCGTTACGTTCCACTTCACCTTCTTCCGTGATCTCAGCAATGCGGGCACCGATCCTGACAGGCTGTCCGTCCTTACGGATCGCATCCCCGAAGTCCTTATAGACATACATCCTGTAGGAACTTCTTTTTTTCTTTTTCTTATCGTCTTTTCCTTCTGTTTTCTTATCACCGCTTCCGGAAGCGATTGCTGCCCCAGCCACAGCTGCACCGCCGATACTGACGATGGCCCCGCCGGGAAAACCGGAATCATCAGGTTCATTGATGATCTCCGGCTTGATATACGTTCCATGATCTTCACCAGGCTTGTCATCTGCTTTTTCCGTCACCGACTGACTGACCTTATTCACGGTGAATTCAAAGCGTATAGTCAGATATGCATCGTCAGTTGTTACCGTACGGCCTCTGAGGTCACCTTCATGATAGATAAAGATAACGACCTTCTTTACACCCTGCTCAACAGTATAGTCGTTATAAACCGTCCATGACTTTGTGGCAGTGCTGTCAACATAATCACCGTCTGTCGCCTCCATCAGTTCAAAATCATTTTCAGAACTGAGTCTGAACTCGAAATCACTTCCATTGTCAAAATAGACTCTGGCATGCGTGCTGATATAGCCGTTGATTCCGTTGATGGTAGCAGAAGAACGCAGTCTGTCGCCTTCACTGAGATATCCGCGGTACACACGCTCATCTTTTACCCTGTAAAAGGATTGCTCATCCGGTGTATTGTTTGCCTGTACAAGTTTCAGATCCCACGGTTCCAGGCACATCGCTTCCAGCATCCAGTCTACAGAACCCCTCTTCTCGGAAGTATTCAAGTAACCATTTTTGTATATGAATGTTTCGCCGAACCGCAGTGTATCCGAGATCGACTGATAAATACGCTCCTGCTCAGCATGGACTTTCACAGCCGAAAAGGGCATCAGTGACAGAGCCAGCAGGATAAATCCTGCAGCAGCCGCGTACAGGTATCGATATATGTTTTTTCTCTTACTGTTCATATATTTCACCTCCGTCAGCCTCCCAGTGCCGTAAGGGCAGTAATCAGCGCAAATCCCAGTGTGAGACCGCCCAGCAGGCTTTTGGCCTTGCCGCGCTGCGCAATACGGACATCATTGTTTTTGGCGGATGTCAGTGCTTCTGCCAGCTTATACAAAAGACCATCCTGTCTTCCGGCCGCCTGCAGCGAGAGCAGTGTACCGGCGATCCCGGCCATGGCTGAAGCAGGATCAGCCATCGTGATGCCTGTGCAGGAAGCGGCACCAACCACGATACCCAGCAGCAGGCTCAGGATACTTCCTTTACCCTCTTTCCAGCTGAACAGAGAACCCAAGCCCTTGAAAGTATTGCCTATGCCTCCCGAAAACAGCGATGACAGCAGGACTGCCGTACAGCCCTTGCCAAGGATCCCGCCATCCGCACAGGTCAGCCAGGACAGTGCCTCTATGAAGTCAGAACCGCTGTTTCTTAAGGCCCCAAGCACAGTCCAGAGACCGGCCATAAACACCGTATACAGCAGTACCTTCGGCTTTGTAAACATGCCGAAAAGACCGCCGAGATACGAGGTAACTGTCTTGGCGATACCGGCGATCGGCGACAGAACTTCTGTTACTTCCTGACGGACAGAAGCAATCTCCCCGACAGCCGAAGAGACCGTATTCCCCATCTCCCCAAGGTCCATCTCACCAACGGAAGATAGCGCCGAAAGCCGCAGTCCCGCAGGCATCTCAGGGATCACATCAGGCTTAGGCATCTTTGGTGCCGCGGCTTTACGCTTCGGTCTGGGTGCTTCTTGTTTCAGTGCTTTCCCGCAGCGCAGACAGAATTTCGAATCCTCATTGACAGGTGCCCCGCATTCCGGGCATACCGGTTCTTTCTTTACTATTTCGGGCTCTTTTGCATCAAAGCGGTAACCGCATCCCGAACAGAATTTCGCCCCCTTCGCAGCCTCTTTTCCGCAGACAGGACATGTGAGAGCCTTGGATCTTGTCACCTTCTTTTCGGCAATCGGGAGCTCTTTTCCGCAGTAAAGACAGAATTTGGAATCCTGATTAACGATCCTGCCGCACGACGGGCATCTTCTTTCACGCACAGCCATACGCAGTTCCTTAAGGTCTTACCAGCAGAACATCACCGAACATACCGTTGTCTCTGACCACGATATTCCCAAGCACATAGTCTCTGCCCTCATACGTGTAATACGGGCCTAGACCGATGGCAGTATTGCCGTCCGATACATCGATATACTCGGGATCCCATGTACCGACAAACGGTTCATAGCCGACTTCCGCCTCGTTTTCCGGGGATACATCACTTCCGAAACGGATGTACTGCGGATGCAGAATCAGCTGTGCACCCTGTTCGGAGAAAGCAACTTCTGCCGTACCGATCTCATCGATCCTCTCTTCTCCGGCAATCGTCCGGTTAAACGTAATGCAGTACTTCCATTCCCCGCTGATATATCCTGCTTCGCGCAGTACAGCACCTTTGGGGATCCCGTTATCGTAAACATCATTTTCGTAGAACAGGAAATCATCGAACCAGACATTGGTAATATCTCCTAATCCCTGCGGAATATCCTGAGTTACAGGAGTCTCTGCAGCAGACTCCGGTGCCGGTGTTTCTGGTGCCGCCGGTGCCGGTGTTGCATTTCCGGTATCCTTCGGACGGGCAGTATGCGTGCTTACGGCACTGCTGTTCTGGGATGCAGGAGTCTGCTGTGAAGGCGGATCAGCAGGAGGTGTACGGTGGAATACCGACTCCAGAACACCGATCAGGGCAATGCCTATACCGCCGACAACATTCAGGATCACAAACCACTTCAGGACTTTTAACAATACTGAAGGTTTCTTCTTTTCCGGTATCTTTGCCGGGGCAGAAACCTGCGGAGTATCCTGCGGTTTCATTGAAGGGATCTTCGTTCCGCAGTTATCACAGAACCCAGCATCATCCGGTAATCTCTTACCGCAGTTCGGACAATAAATTGCCATATTCCAGTCCTCCTATTTCTAAAGTTCAGGCCCGGGCACTTCCGTGCCGGACCGTTGACAAACACATATACTCACCGGTTCAGCTTTCTTAATATGCTTTCAATCCGTAGTATTCCCTGCCGATCGCATCGATATGCTCGACTTTGATGTTTTCCGCTTCTTTTGCGGAAACACAGCGGTAGCGGCAGGCGTAATTCCCTGAATTGGTGGAGAATATGAAGTACGCTCCTTCTTCTTTCGCCGGGATGATCTCGGCCAGGGTCAGGTCGGTGAGGGTGATCTTTCCATGGTTGATCATGAAGTTGTTCATATCTTCTATTTTCTCGGTTTTGAACTTGATCAGTACACCGCCCGGATAGGCGTACGGATCCGCTGCGTCATTAATGATTCTGCGCGGGATACTGAACGTTTTTTCATAGGTATTCGCCGAACCGTTCGGATCGCCGGACGTACCGTAAGTGGTCTGATATATCGTGCACGATCCGTCTTCACACTTTGTTTCAGATACGGAGCACGGCATGGCGATATACGTACATCCCTGCTTCCCTCCGCATACTTCGTCCTGAGTCAGATGACAGGTGTCATAGTTATCCTTCCTCGACTGGAACACCTGCTGGTCCATGACCCA
>DFIS01000025.1 GCA_002372175.1 Solobacterium sp. UBA3691 | reverse complement strand
GCAATTACTCCGGTACGAAGACAGTCTACTTCAGTATCGATCCAATCAACCTCAACGATGATGAGGTAATAACAGTGGATGAGCTGTCTGTACAGGCAACAGGAAAGAAGCTCTCACCTGTACCTGTGGTGTACTTCAACGGAAAGAAACTGAAGAATAAGACGGATTATACAGTAGAATACGAACCCTGGGATCAGATCAGTGACGGAGAAGTCAAAATAAAGATCAAAGGTAAGGGTAACTTCACCGGCACAAGAGAAGTGGATGTACATGTGGCATCCAAGGACCTGGTGTCTGCAGCTAAATGGAAGGTAACAGCTAAAACACTGAAGTATGCGGACCTGACAGAAGAGAACTTTGAGGAAGCGGTGAAGAATGCCATTACTGTAAAGAATGGAAAGAAAGCGCTTGAACCTGCAGACTTTGTAATCGAAGGGATCAAAGCAGAAGACAGAAAGGTCGGCAGCTTTAAAGTTGTACTGACAGGCAATGAAGAAAAGGGATACTACGGTAAGAGGACAGTTACAGTCAAGATCACCGGCATTCCGCTGAGCAATAAAAAGATCAAAGCAACTTCCGGACTCAAGTATCCTTACTCCGGAGAAGAGATCACGATCCCGATAGAGACCAGTCTGCTTTCGTACAATGGTGCCATACTGACAGAAGGTCAAGACTATGAGATCACCGGATATGCCAAGAATATAGACGCTGGCACTGCCACAGTGACTGTCGAGGGCATTCATAACTATACCGGGACAAAGAAGATCAACTTTACTATTATGCCTAATGCAACTGCTGATATCAGAGATATAGAAGTTGACTGGCCGGTATTATACACAAAAGGCGGTTCAAAACCGAAGGTAACTGTTGAGGGGCTGACAGAAGGTAAGGATTATACGGTAAAATACTTTAATAACACCAAGGCAAATGCATGGGGCTACGCTGAAATAACTTTCAAGGGGAATTATAAGGATTCTCCTTCTGTGGACTGGCCAATATGTGTCATGCCGAAACCTCTGTCAAAAGTGAACATAACAGCCAAAGATGTGATCTATACAACAAAGGCAGGAAAATATAAGAGCACACCTGTTCTGATAGATACAAATGGTAAGAAGCTGAAAGCCGGTACAGATTATGAGAAGGTCTATACATACACAGACACAAACGGACAATCACTGAGTGAACCTGTACCTGTAGGAACGATCGTGAGAGTCACAGTCAAGGGTAAAGGTAACTATACCGGGGAGACCTATACTGAGTACCGCATCGTAGATACAGGCAAGGATATCTCGAAGATGGCGTTCAAGATCACCAATAAGGAATATACGGGAAGACCTGTAACGATCGAAGAGTCTGATATCACAAGTATCAAGCTTGGAAAGAAAGTACAGGAGCTGAAGCTTGGCGAGAATTACATCATTACCGGATATACCAATAACGTGAAGAAGGGGACAGCTACAGTAACCTTCGAAGGTATTGGAGAATACGGTGGTACGAAGACCGTGAAGTTCAAGATCGGGCAGAGAAGTATCAGTGATTACTGGAATGGTGTTAAATCATTCTTTACGGGTCTGATCGGCGGATAAATAGAAAAAGCTGTACAGTTAGTACATAACTGTTACAGCTTTTTATGTCTGTATTACTGCTCAGCGATGCACTCGATCTCGCAGAGAGCACCCTTCGGCAGATCCTTTACGGCGAAGCAGCTTCTTGCAGGTTTGGAGATGAAGTACTCTGCATAGACCTTGTTGAAAGCCACAAAGTCAGCAATCTCAGCCAGATAACATGTTGTCTTGACGACTTTCTCAGCACCGGAGTCGGCAGCCTCGAGAATCGCCAGTACATTCTTACAGCTCTGGGCAGCCTGAGCTTCGATACCTTCAGGAATCTCACCTGTTGCAGGATCTGCAGGAAGCTGACCGGAAGTAAAGATCAGTCCGTTTGTAATGAATCCCTGGGAGTAGGGTCCGATAGCACCGGGGGCAGAAGTAGTTTCAATAACTTTCATATGTGATTCCTTTCTGATATATACATGTATATTTTAGCAGATTATGCAAAACCTGCACTACAGGCAAATGTTTGTATCGGAGATACACAGTGGTTTATGTTACGATAAATGAAAGATCCGGAGGTATGTTATGGAACCGATCAAACTTGACTTAATGACACAGTATAAATACTTATCAAATCTTCTGCCCTATAAGGGGAAACTGGCTGTGACGGTAACTGAGGCAGACATGGAGAACAACGGCTATCTGCAGACACTGTACTGCCTTGATCCGAAGACCATGGAAAGCACTGTATTTGTGCCGGCACAGAAGAATCTTACGGTATATCCGGTCGGGGAAGAACTGCTGATCCGGGAGAAGACAGACAGTGATCTGATCGAGACAAAGTTCTCCTGGCTGAAGGAAGATGGCACAAGAGAAGATGCCTTTACACTTCCGTTAGGTGTCAGTACGATCACTTCCCTGAATGATACATACTATCTGGTACAGGCAGGCATACACAAGGACTGTCCTGACTATTATGCATGTACAGAAGAAGAGAAGCGTGCATATCACCAGCATGTCAAGGATGAGGGAGACTACCTGATCCTTGATGAGTATCCGTTCTTCTTCAACGGTGCAGGCTTTATCAACGGTACCAGAACCAACCTGTTCCTGGTAAATAAGGAAACATGTGAGATCACCCGCATCGGTACATATACGATGGATGTGGAGTCCGTGGAGACGATCGGTGATAAGGTATACTTCCTGGCTAACGACTATGAAAGCATGAAGACGATGTTTGCGTCTGTCTATATGTATGATGTCAATACCGGTGTATGCACAAAGATCTATAACAATGAGAAGGTCTTCATCCGCAGGCTCGTAGCTGTACAGAACAGGATCTATGTCATGGCTGCCTTTGACACATGTATCTCCGGTATGTCCTTCTGCACGATTGAAGACGGTGAGCTGCATGTTGCCCTGCATACCGAGTGGATGTTCCACAACTCGATCGGCAGTGACTGCAGATACGGAAGAACACACGGTATCCTCAAGAAAGACGGCAATGCATACTTCATCAATACCGAGAACGAGACATCCGACGTTGTGAAGTTCGACGGTACGAAGATCACCCGTCTGACCAGAGGCACCGGTTCCGTGGATGACATGGCCTTCCTCGGGGATGATCTGTATGTTACAGCGATGCAGAACATGAAGCTGCAGGAAGTGTACAGTGCGCCTGACTTCGTGCAGATCACCCGCTTTAACGAAGACGTCCTGAAGGATAAGTATGTTGCCCAGGCCGAGAGATTTACCTGCTTCAATGTGGATGAGATCGCCGGTTTTGCATTAAAGCCGATCTGGTTCGATCCCAATAAGAAGTATCCGATGATCATTGATATCCACGGCGGTCCCAAGACAGCTTACGGTCCTGTCTTCTACCACGAGATGCAGCTGTGGGCTTCCCGCGGTTTCTTCGTGATCTACTGCAACCCGCACTGCTCCGACGGCAAGGGTGATGCCTTCGCAGACTATCTGAAGCATTACGGGGCTACTGACTACGATGACATCATGGCTTTTGTGGATAAGGCCCTGGAGCTCTATCCGCAGATCGATCCTGAGCGTCTGGCGGTTACCGGCGGCTCCTACGGCGGCTATATGACCAACTGGATCATTACGCATACAGACAGATTCAAGGCTGCTGCTTCCCAGAGATCGATCTCCAACAGAGTCGCAGACTTCTACTACTCCGATTACTCCTATGACACAACGTATGAGAACGGTATTCCTCTCGACAGTAAGGCCATCGAACTGTTCTGGCAGAGATCACCGATCAAGTATGTGGAGAATGCGGTAACCCCGACACTGTTCATCCAGTCTACGGAAGACTACAGATGTCCGTTCCCCGAGGCTGTACAGCTGTTCTCGGCCCTGAAGTGGAAGGGTGTAGAGACCAGGATCTGCGGCTTTAAGGGAGAGAATCATGAACTGTCCAGAAACGGTAAGCCTCTGCACCGTCTCAGAAGACTGCAGGAGATCACCGACTGGCTGTCCAAATATACCGGAGTCACGGAATGATCGATTACAGCTTCCGTGAAGTCAGAAAGAAAGACGGGTCCAGAAAACTGCTGATCACCTTTGCGGATGAGCAGTATGATCTGGTGGCGGAATTTCTGCAGGAAGAGGATCTGACAGGTCTGCAGAAGAAAGTGCTGCAGGTACTGGAAACAGAAAAAGACAGTACACACAAGGGGAAGAAGTTCCGCATGGCACTGTTTCCTGCGTATACGGTGGTCTATGATGACTCTGATGATTTCCGCTGGTGCCAGATCAATACCGAAGATCTGTACGATGTGCTGGACGACTGGCAGAAACACACAGAACAGATGCAGAAGCACTGATCATCTATACAGAACCGGGAGAAGACTTGATATGACCCTTGTCAAGTAGAC
>DFIS01000073.1 GCA_002372175.1 Solobacterium sp. UBA3691 | reverse complement strand
TGCCGCTGGCCAGATCGATCTTGGCTCTCAGGGTCATCTTGCCTTCTTCGACTTCCCCGTTTTTCATCTTCTCGAACAGACGCAGGTTCTCTTCGATCGGACGGTCTCTGTACGGAGATCTTGCCGGTGTATTCGTATCACCGCGGTATTCACGGAACTGTTCCGGTGTCAGCTCACAGACATAGGCGAGACCCTTCTTGATCAGTTCTACCGCCAGCTCGTAATCCTTCTCGAAGTAATCGGATCCGTAGAAGAATCTGTCACCCCAGTCAAAGCCAAGCCAGTGAATATCCTGCATGATTGCTTCGACATACTCGGTGTCTTCCTTGGCAGGGTTGGTATCATCCATACGCAGGTTGCAGATACCGCCGAACTTCTCCGCCATGCCGAAGTCGATATTCAGAGCCTTGCAGTGACCGATATGCAGATAGCCGTTAGGCTCCGGAGGGAAACGTGTATGTACGGTCATTCCCTCAAACTGTCCGCCGGGACCGATATCTTCCTTAATAAAGTTGTAGATGAAGTTACGGTTAACTTCTTCTGCAGCTGTTTCTTTCTTTTCTTCTGTCATGATCTACCTCCACTTGATACGCAGATTTTTACTTTACAAGTATATTACATTTACGCTCTGAAAAAAACAGAAACGCTTATCCTGCCCTCCGGTATACGATTCCGGCTGCGTGTACAAGCCGGGGAATCAGTATGCATGCGGCAATACACTTCAGTACATCGCCGGGAAGAAACGGCAGCACACAGGCCGCAAGGGCTCCTGACAGCGACATCCCTGTAACAATCATGAACCAGCCTGTTCCCAGAATATACAGGATCAAATTGCCGAGCAGTTCGCCGAAGATCAGCGACACTCTTTCTCCGTATACATGAAAGTGTTCATACACAAAGCCCACAGCCCAGGCAAGCGGAATATAGCCGAGGATATAACCTCCGGTCATGCCGAAGAGAATACCGGCACCGGAAGTATACCCGGCAAATACCGGGATACCGATACAGCCAAGCAGAATATAGATCAATACGGCAAGGGGACCGTATTTACTCCCACAGAGGCCTCCTGCCAGCATGACCGCCAGAGTCGCCAGCGAAATCGGTACTTCTGTCGCAAGAGGTATTGAGATCGGAGCCAGAACAGCGATCAGAGCAGCGGTCAGTCCGCACATTGTCAGTTGTTTTACAGTCATTTGTTCTCCTTCTGTTAATTTGTATATCATCGTTGTTTACCGGTCTATCTTACGTCTTCTTTCAGCCTGATGTAAAGAAAACGGACATGTGTCCGTTTCCCTCCTCAGCCAAACCAGGTATCCCGCTGCCGGTGTTTCTCTGGCTTTGCCGGTTTCGGCGTCAGGCTGCTGAACACCTGCCTCTGCAGAGCTTCCATGAACCTTTCTCCCTTCTCCCTTGTCTCAGGATCGGGATGCCAGGAGTGATCTGAATGCCTGTACAGCATGGCTTCGAAGCCTTCCCCGCCGTATATCCCGGATACCGAGATACAGTGCTTTGAGAAGCGGATCTTTGTGACAACAATACTTTTCATTTAAAAACCTCCAGTCCTCAGTACGTAAAAAAGTACTGATATCCTGAAGGTGATCATGCCTGTCCGGCATAAGCAGTATATACGGTTTTCTTCTCTTACGCAACGGTTACAGTTTGTCCATTTCAAGAACTGTGCCGCCGAGGATCTCCTGTTCTTCCGGAGAATGCGTGGAGACGATGACGGGGATATGCAGATCTTTGATCAGCGGTACCAGTCTCTGCACCAGCGGCAGATCCATCCCCTTGAAGGGTTCATCCAGCAGTAACAGATCGCCGCCGAAGGCCAGAGCCCTGGCCAGAGCTACTCTTCTGCGCATACCGCCGGAGAGTTCAGCCGGGTAGGTATCTGCCTCACTGCCCAGTTCCACTGCCTGCAGCCAGTATGCGGCCTTGTCAGTATCATCACAGACGATGCGGACATTCTCCAGTGCTGTCATCCACGGAAACAGGCGGTCATCCTGGAACATCAGCGTCACCTTGTCGGGACGGCCGGTGATCCTGCCGCTTTCGGGAATGACAAGACCGGCGATCACATGCAGGAGTGTCGTCTTGCCGAAACCGCTCGGTCCCACAAGACAGGTGATCCCGTCCCCAAAGTCAGCAGAGAAATGATCAAGGACGATCTTGTCGTCATACCGTACACACAGATCTTCAGCTCTCATTGTGCTTTTCCTCCTGCTTTCCCTTCCGCATCAGGTACTGGACCAGCTTCTCCAGACAGAAACTGAAGATGATGACGATGACCGTCCAGGCAAACAGATCTGCTGTCTCCAGATACAGCTTTGAGTAATACATACCGCTGCCGATCGCATTTTTGGGCAATGCCAGCACTTCTGCCGCAATGCCTGCTTTCCAGGCCAGACCGAGAGCCGTCAGTGCCCCTGAAGAGAAATACGGAAGCACCGACGGTACATATACTTTTGTCAGAGTCTTGCGTCTGCCGAAGCGGTATATCCTGGCGACTTCAAGCAGAGATCTGTCGGTCTCGCGTATACCTGCCTGTACATTGCCGAAGATCACCGGTGTAACAAGCAGAGCCGCAATGAATACCGGTACATAGGTATAGGGCAGCCACAGCATGACAAGAATAATGAAGCTGGTAACGGGAATCGCACTGATGATGCGCACCGGCGGATACAGAAGAGCATCGAGCACCGGGGAAACGCAGCAAAGTACTGCCAGTATGATACCGGCAGCACAGCCGCAGGCAAACCCGCCCAGGACACGCATCAGGGAAGTAAGGACTACCTTCAGGAAGGTACCTTTCCTGATGATGTTGTAAAGATGAAAGACCACGGTCCAGGGAGCGGGTATCAGGAGTTCCTGATGCACCGCCAGTGAAGCCGCAGTCCATACACCGATCCAAAACAGGAATACCAGGATTTTTGTAATCAGGTTATTCCGCCGCCGGGACATAGTAGAAGTCGTCTCCGGGCATAGCTCCGCCTACAGAAGCGGGATCTGCGTCAAACAGTACCTGCAGGTAACCGTTCAGGGCAGGCTTCAGTTCAGCACCTGTAATGCATACGATACTGGCATCGGGGATAGCTTTTTTGGCGATCGCTGCATTGCCTGTGATCTCATACTTGGCAACCAGTTCGGCAGAGGCATCAACATCCGCAAGTACTTCGTCAATGCTGGCAGCATAATTCTCCAGGAATGCCGCAACAGCTTCCGGATTCTGTTCAATGAATTCCTTACGGGCAGCCAGGCATCCCATGGTCAGGTTACTGCCGTCTCCTGCTGCATCGCTGAATTCCTTTGTCATATTCAGAGCCATGCGTACATCGGGATTCTTCATCATGATCGTTGTTACGACCGGTACCGGCAGCATGCACAGTTCGATCTCACCGCTGATCATGCGGGCAGCGATCTCACTGGGTTCACCAAACTCAACCGTGACATCCTCACCGGGTGTGAGTCCGTGCTGTTTCAGGATATAGTTTACCGTGAACTCGGGGTTGGCACCCTTACCGTTGCAGTAGATCGTACGTCCCTTCAGATCTTCAACAGTCTGTACACCGTTGCCATTCTCCAGAACATACAGAACACCGAGCGTATTGACAGCAATGACCTGTACACCGCCGCTTGTCTTGTTGTAGAGATTTGCGGCAACGTTGGTCGGCAGAGCACCGATATCGAGATCACCGTTGGAAAGACGGGCGACGATATCCGTAGGCTCCGGTGTCAGCGTAAAGTGATAGTTGGGATATACACCGTTCTCGGAGTCATCCATCAGTTTGATCGCACCGATGCCTGTAGGGCCCTTCAGAACGCCGACATTGATCTCTACGGATGATACATCAACAGTCTGTTCGGGTTCTGCAGAGGCTGTCTCCTCCGGTGCAGCAGAAGCTGTCTCTGCAGGCTTTGTACCGGACTGGCATCCGGCAAGAAGAGAAAGAGTCATTACCGCAGCCATCAGCTTCGGCAGTAAAGATTTTGTATTCATTTTGCATTACCTCTCTTTGCAACGGTTTAACTATATGGGTATGCACGCAAAAAGTACATTGCAAACGCAACGTACTTGTAATGTTTTTCACATGTAAGCGTTTACTGTTACAGGATCTCAAACACGTTATTCTTATACCGCAGAATACCCTCCTTCTGCATGTTTCCAAGCTCACGTGACAGTGCACTCTGGTTGACCCCGAGGTATGTTGCCATGGCTTCTCTGGTGAACGGCAGCCGGATCACGGTATCATCACTGCGGTATGTATACTGGCTTAACAGGGTGATGACCTTCTCCCGGATCGTCGGCTTGCTTAAGATCTGTATGCGGTCATTGAGCTGCAGACTTCTCTGTGCCAGCATGGCTGTAAACCTCCGGCTCAGTTCAAGATCCGCATTCTCCTTTTTCAGACTTTCCGTATCCATCTGCAGCACTCTGGATTCCTCGACACTGATGATCGACACCTGTGCTTCCTGGCCAAGATAACAGAGTGATTCACCGAACGTGATCCCGGGAGTAACACTGGCCATGATCATGTGATTGCCGTCAAAGTCATCCATTGATACCTGGATGTTTCCCGACAGAACAAGGCCGAAGGTATGCAGAGGTTCTCCGGGATGGTGCAGATACTCACCGCGTCTGAATACTCTTTCCTGCGCATGAAAGAATTCCAGAGCTTCCTTCAGTCTCTTTCCCTGCATGTTCCGAAACAGTACGCAGCGCTGCAGAATATCCTCTCTCATCGCATCTCCTCAGTTTCTTAGCCGCATCTTCGTGCAGATTCATTATATCTGTTTTCTTCTGTAATTTAACGGTTCTGTACTGCATTCTCTCTCTGAAATACCTCATAATATAGATATCCTATATTTATATTTCCGGAGGTATCTATGCTGGCTATACTTGGCTTTCTGACTGTGATCCTGCTGCTGGCTGCTGTAATGTCCAAAAAACTATCACCAACAGCAGCTCTGATCTCTGTACCGCTGATCACCGGTGCTATCGCATCATTCTTTATTGCCGGTGAAGACGGAACTGTTCATGTGCTGGCGAATATCAAAGCCCTGAGCGGATATATCACCGGGGCAGGAGGTATTGGCTCCGTGGCAGCTACCGGTGTCATGTTTATCTTTTCGATCCTGTTTTTCAGTGTGCTGAAGGATGCCGGAATGTTCAGGCCGATCATCGGCGGTATCATCCGCATCATCGGTCAGGATCCCGTCAAGATCACCCTCGGTACTGCCCTGCTTGCCATGATCGTCCATCTCGATGGTTCCGGTGCTGTCACCTTCCTGATCTGTATACCGGCTCTTCTGCCTCTGTATGATGCGATGCACATGAAGAGAACAACACTGGCAACCGTAGCCGCCATGGCTGCAGGTGTCATGAACATCATGCCGTGGGGCGGTCCGACGATCAGAGCTGCCGCCGCCATGGGTGTCGATGTCATGGTCCTGTTCAAGCCCCTGATCGTACCGGTCATCATCGGTCTTCTGGCTGTCTTCCTGTTGTCCTGGATGATGGGAAACAAGGAGAAAAAAGAGCTCCACGGTGAAGGTACGGCATTTGTCTACCGTGAAGAGGAACTGACCGGGGAACAGCAGGCACTGCTGCGGCCGCAGTTGTTTACCGTCAATATTCTGCTTACGATCGGTGCTGTACTGGCACTGTTATTCTCCGGGTTTGCGCCGGCAGTGATCTTCATGATTGCATTTGTCCTGGCCATGGTCATCAACTATCCGTCCCCCAAACTGCAGAACCAGATCGTCAACGCGCATGCCTCGGAGGCACTGATGATGGCTTCCGTGCTGTTTGCGGCAGGTGCCTTTACCGGTATCATGAAGGGAACCGGCATGATCGCAGCCATGGCAGAGGCTCTGGTCAATATCATTCCTGCTTCCCTGGGCAGATACTTCCCGGTCATTACCGGTGTCCTGAGTATGCCGGCATCTCTGCTGTTTGACCCCGATTCCTTCTACTACGGCGTGCTTCCCGTACTCAGCACGACGGCTGAGAACTTTGGTGTTTCCGGGTTATCCATCGCCAGAGCTGCCGTGCTTGGCCAGATGACTACAGGCTTCCCGGTATCACCGTTAACGGCGGCCACGTTCCTTCTGACCGGTCTTTCCGGTATCGAGCTTGGTGAACACCAGAAGAATACGATACCAAAGGCGTTCCTGCTGACGCTGATCATGCTGGGGGCTGCCGTACTGCTGGGTGCTGTCGAACTGTAATGAAAAATCCCGATCTCTCAGGACCGGGATTTTTTCAGTTCTTTTCTTTCAGTTCCAGACACAGCATCGTCAGGTCATCAAACTGCGGTGCTTCACCGACAAACTCATTGATACTCTGATGTACACCTTCAAGGATCTGTTTCGGTGTATCCTGACAGTGATCATTCAGGGTCTGTACGAGTCTTTCCATACCGAACATCTGGTTATCCGAACGGGTAGCTTCCGGAGCACCGTCTGTATACAGGAACAGTTTGTCACCCCTGCCAAGCTGGATCTCAAAGTCCTTGTACAGGATATCCTCCATGGCGCCGACAACGATACCGTGCTTTGTCTTGAACAGTTCAAACGAACCGTCCTTCCGGTATACTGCCGCATCATCATGTCCGGCATTGGCAGCGATGATCTTCCCCGTGGAGATCTCCAGGATACCAAGCCACAGGGTGATGAACATCTCGCTCTGGTTGTGCCTGCAGATATTGTTGTTTACCGCGGTCAGGATCTCTCCCGGGGCACCGCCCATCTGCGCCCTGTCACTGAGCAGGATAATCGTGACCATCATGAACAGCGCTCCCGGCACACCCTTGCCCGATACGTCACCGATCATCAGGGCCAGGTGATCATCATCGATCAGGAAGAAGTTGTAGAAGTCCCCGCCTACTTCCTTGGCCGGGATCATCGTCGCATAGATGTCAAAGTCATCCCGTTCCGGAAAAGCCGGAAATGTATTCGGTATGGAGCTCTCCTGGATCGTACTTGCCAGTGACAGTTCGGCACCGATGCGTTCCTTTTCGGCTGTGGCGGCTGTCAGATTGTCAATATAATTCACCATGTCTGTTTCCATGGTATCGATCGATGCCGCAAGATCAGCGATCTCACTGAGCTTACTGATCTCACCCAGAGGTTCTCCCTTTGTATTCTCAGACGCAAAACGTGCAGCCTCATCGGAGACCTTACTGATCGGTTCCACGAAGTGCTTCCTGATATACCATGCCGCAAAGATCCCGGCAAGGATGGACATCAGCACCGTGGATACACCGATATTGAAGAGATACGGACGTCTGGCCGCATACAGCTCACTCATCGGTCTCTGTATGCAGAGAATTCCTGACACTTCCCCGGCAGAATCCTTGATCGGTACCAGTGTCGTAATATGCGGGTGCTGACCATCCGGAGGATTAGTGCGGTAGATCGTTCCGAAGGATATCCTCTGATGATAGATATCCTCATACTTCTGCCTGTATTCATCATTTGTCGTATCCCGTTTGAACCCCAGTTCCCACGGTGTATATTCGGAATTATCCACACTGTTGTCTACAGAATTAAAGACCGAGACAAATCTTCCGTAATCACTCTGATCGACCAGGATCACATAGACCAGTGATACATGCATGCGGTGACAGTATGCGTCCAGGTATTCCTTTGTCTGTTCATACTCTTCTTTTTCTTCGCCGGCAAGGTATGCCTCAAGATGATCCCCGTTTACCAGTGTTGTGGCAGTATCTGCCATGTGATATGTCGTTGTTGAATATTCGTTTTGAAAAGCTCTGGTAAAACTGAAGTATCCCAGTGTACTGACGATCACTCCCAGTATTACGAGCAGTGCTACGATCGCTCCGATGATGTTTACCGCCATATCAGAACGCAGTTTACGAATCTTATTCATGCGGCATAATCCCCACTTATACATCCATAATACGATATTTCAGCTGTATTTGCCTGCCCATTATCGTTCACGGATCATGATAAACTCTTCTTCTGTCTCTTTTACCGGCACAAAGCCTGCCCGTTCATACATTTTAATGCCCGGTTCTGCTTCTGTACGGATAAAGATACCCTGCGGTACCCTCTCTGTTTAAGCAGATGAAGCATTTCCTCCAGCAGTGCAGTGCCGATGCCATGCCCGCGGTATTCTCTGTACAGAGAGATCGCCAGAGACGGTGTCTCATCATCCACATGCCCGTAGTCATGCATGATCCTGGTCCAGACCGCACCGATCACCTTTCCGTCTGTCTCAGCCGCAAGACAGCAGTCTGCCTCCCCGCTGCCGAAGTTTTCATAATACATGGCCAGCTCCGGTCTTTCGATGATCGATCTGTCCGGTACTGCCATGCCTTCCGGCACAAAGATCGCCTCATACAGGAACTCTCTGAGCAGAGGATACTCTTCTTTCCGCAGTTCTCTGATCTTTACTGCCATGAATACCTAGCGGAATTCTACTTCCAGCGAATAGTCTCTGGCAACTCCCTTGACGATCGGTGAGTACAGCTCCCATACAGCCAGCTTTGCGAATCTGTCCGCCGTCTCCTGTACATGATCTTCCGCCAGTTTCTGTTCCATCTTCCCGCGGGCTCCTGCCTGTACCTGGGCAGCCTGTTCCGGTGTCATCTTCAGATCACCGAAGGCCAGCAGGCCGCCATGGGTATCTCCGAACTGGATCTCGTTTTCGGGGATGTTGATCTCCTCCTGCGCCGCATGCGGGATCTTCACCGTGATGATCTTCTGTTCTTCATCAAAGACGATATCAGATGCTTTCAGCTGTGACAGATCCACCGTATATATCGCTGTACCGTTATACGTGATCAGCTGATTCTTGGAGAAGATGCCCCAGTTCAGGAAGCCTGCCTCTGTGATCGTACTGACGTCGGATACCTTCTGGCTCATGACTTCCAGTTTCTTCAGTTTACTCTGATCACCGAGGATCGCATCTTCAAAGTCAGCTGCGGTATAGCCCAGAATACCGTTGTCTTCGACGACCAGATCATGACTCTCTGCGGGATCTTCAACGTGAAAGATGCTTTCCATCCCGGCATTGAAGGCATTGATCTTGGGCAGCACGAAATACGCCAGCAGTCCGATCACGATCAGGGTCGGGATCAGACTCGTTAACATCTGCGGTATTCTGCCTTTGCCGGCTCCGCGTCTGGCAGCATCTTCTACTTTTTTCAGGAATTCTTCTTCATTGAAATCTCTTTTTTCTTCCATAAAGATGTACCCCCATATCTGTGCCTATTATAACTCTTCTGAGGATACACAAAACCAGCAGTCTTTTCACCGGGAATGTCCAACCAGTTTGACAGGATCAGAAGGATACTGGCACAGGTTCCGAATGAACACATTATTGATGTTAACAGTGTATATACTTCTGAAACATACCGCATGTACACAGAGCTCGGCTATGCCCTGCTTACACCGGCGATCTGGCAGGATATCTATCCCGATCTTTCCCTGCGTGTACTGTCCATTACGGAAACAGTTCCCTACGGTATCGCTTTTTACAAGCCGGTCACGCCGGCAGCAGAGAAACTGAAAGAACTGATCGAACGCGAACAGAAGATCTGACCGGTATAAAGAAAAAGCTTGATCATCACGATCAGATTTTTGTATACCTTCACAGGCTGAGAAGCCATTCCTCTGCCTGTGCCCTGGCATGGAAGAAGATCCAGTGCTTATGCGGGTATTTCTGCGAGAGTTCGATGATCCTGGGACGCTGGTTCTGACGGTACTTCTTCACCTCCTCCAGCAGTTCCGGATCCTGCGTATTCTCTGTCCAGGGCATATCCGCCCTTGGCTTTCCGATCCGCTCCGTGATGCCGGCAAGACACACATCTTCGTCATAATCGAGGAAGATGACCGTATCACAGGCCTGCATCCTCACTTCGTATGTCCGGCTGTAATCTCCGTCGATGATCCACTGCTCACCGGTCAGTATATCTGCCAGCCTGCGGTCGAATTCTTCCCGCGTGATATGTGTGCGGTCGGGCAGCCACCAGAGATTGTCCAGGTGGATCAGCGGAATACCTGTACGCTGATGAAGTTTGACCGCAAGTGTGCTCTTTCCGCTGCCCGGAGAACCGAGGATCAGGATCCTGTGTCCTGCCAGTACAGGATGATCTGCCGTATGCATCAGCGCTTCCTCTTTGGCGCCGGCAGTTCATCGTACATCGCTTCCAGCAGGTCCTGCAGGAATGCCCGGTTATCGACCTCATTCACCAGCAGCATCTCCTTTGCGCCTTCATACGGGAGCTCTGTCTTTGCCTCAGGCATCAATGACCGTGCCGATGGTGTCGGTTTCACAAGAAAGCGGTCATCATAGATACCGCCGATGACCCTGCCCCGATAGTAGAGGATATACTCTCCCATCATGCTTTTGTATGTGATCTCTTCAAGTCCGGATAACTGATCCAGAATAAACTCAAGATATACTCTGCTCGAAGCCATACGTCTGTCCCTCCTGTATGCTAAACACGTTTACTGCGATACCGGTATACGGCATAGCTGATCATGCCAGTCACCGCGATGACTGGAATGACCAGCATCAGTACATCGGTAAAACTGCTGATCTTTCCCACCGCATCGGCGATCCTGACCGCAAAGCGCGATGCGATCAGAATCAGTATCACAGTGATGATAATATGTACATTTCTGTTCATCGTTGGTTTCTTCCGTATCTTCATTGTATATGAAAACAGGCAGATCCTCTGCAGGAACTGCCCGTTTATGACTGCGATCATCTTTTTTTGTACAGCACAAGTTCGGGATCACTGCCGCCTTCTCCGTATGTGCAGATCAGGATAAAATCCATAGCCGCCAGTACACCGAAGCATCTGTCACCGCCGAATTCCGGCTCCAGCTGATTGCCGAGATATGTTGTACTGTCATTCAGAAATTTGACTTTTGCGCCGTTAGGCAGCGTATATTCAAGATTGACATAACTGCCCACCAGAGCATTCAGTTTCTCCAGTTTCGGCATTCCTTCAATATGCAGATCATTGATCTCCTCGATCAGCTGTTTCTTAAACGCATCGAATTCACCGTGATCACTGAGCTCCTCATACCGCTTCCAGTAGTCCAGCTGCGGCAGTGTCTGTTTCAGATATGCGCGTGCCTGTTCTTCCGCAAAGCCCTGACTGACCATGTTGGGTATACAGATATCGATCAGATCATCCATATTGCTGTAGGTGTATGTACCGTCGGCATAGCACCACTGACAGTAGTTCTCATTCAGTGAGCCATCCTTCTCATGACTGATGATACTGTCATCCAGGGGCATCCCGCAGCACTGGCAGATCAGCTGACGCGGTGATCCGAGAAGAGTATTGATGGATACGCCGAACAGACCGGAGAGCAGTTTGAGTGTCTCTGTATTCGGTACGGTTTCTCCGTTTTCCCAGCGTGATACTGCCTGTCTTGTCACATACAGCTTCTCTGCAAGTTCATCCTGTGTCAGTCCGTTCTTCGTTCTGAGTTCATACAATACATCTTTGGTATCCATACTGCACCTCCTGCATATTCATTGTAGTATGCATACGCCGGATATACACGCAACCGTGTGTTGCCCCGGTACCGCAATGTGTCTTTCTACCTGTTCGCTTTCCTTGTCTTTGCCAGCAGACGCATCTTGGCTTCTCTGATCTTTCCTGCATACCTGCCGGTAAAGATCACACCAAGTATGACCATGCCGAAGGCTACGCCCAGTCCAAAGCCGCCGATGCTTTCATACGGGGCTGTCTCCTCAAGTCCCAGTGCCGTGATCACCAGGAAGGTGATAAAGCCGAGCAGTCCGGCTATAAACAGCCAGTGCATCCTCTGTAGCAGTCTTGTCTTCTCCTCATTGCTGTAATCTGCGATCTGTAATACAGTCTCTTTTAATTCTTCGTTCATCTTCTCACTTTTCCTTTCTCCGTTCAGGATCTCCCGGAGATCAACATCATACAGATCTGACAGTTCGATCAGTATATCCAGATCCGGCATGTTGTTTCCGGTCTCCCAGCGTGATACGGTCCTGCGGGCTACACCGACCTTCTCTGCCAGTTCCTCCTGGGTAATTCCTTTTTCTTTTCTCAGCTCCTGCAGAAGTCTGCCTGTTTTCATCAGATCCATATTCTGTGACCTCCTCTTTCCGCTTTCAGCCTATCCCGGTTCATGCATGCTTAACAGGACACAAAGTGAGCAAATGCCCTGTTTTCCGCAATGAGACATACACTGTCCCGCTTATTTACTATTATCCGGTGTAATACACAGAAAAAGAACGTTTATTTACTGCATGACAGTTCATAAACGTTCCTGACAGTACTGTACGAAATCAGAGTTCCTTCGGCATCTGCTTTGCGCTGTCTTTCGGCTTTACCTTGCCGAATGTCCTGATGATGATACCTTATTCGCCGCTCAGACAGGCAGACTGTATTCCTCCATAAACTGCTCTTGGGATTCCACACTGTTCACATAGAACTCTACGTTTGGGAAGCTTCTGATCTCACCGGAAAGTCACATACACGCAGAGGCTGTAACAGTTGAAAAGCTGTTATAGCCTCTTTTGAATTGGTAAAATAGAGATATGAAAAGTGCTAATCAAGTACTAGCCCTACCTGATCAGCGAACATATTATAATGCTGTTCAGCTGGTAATGCCAATCGATGTACGGATCAAACTTGAAAAAAATGATCCGATCTTTTCGTTTTTGGAAGCGGTGGAAGGAGTAAATTTCAGTAAATATGTAAAGGGGATCCGGTCCAATAATACGAAAAGCCACGACAAGGGAATGATGTTGAAGACGCTGCTGTTTGGATATATGGAAAACCATCGGTCACTGCGGGAGATGGAACATCTTTGCCGGACAGACCTGAGATATCTGTACCTGAGTAATGAAGAGATGCCAAGTTTCATGGCGTTTCAGAGACTGACAGAAGAACTGACGGAGACCATAGAAGAGATCTTTCATGACCTGTCATCACAGATCGCAGAACAGATGGGGTGTGATACAAATGTGCAGTATATTGACGGCACAAAGATCGAAGCGAATGCCCAGAAGAATACATTCGTATACAAGAAAAGGATCATCAATGCGGAAGACCGGCTGTTCACCCGGATCACAGAGACCGTATGGCAGCTGAACCAGGAATATGGTTACAGTTATCGCTTAAAGGGACAGTATGACTCTTTGGATATGTGGTACATAGCACAGTACCTGATGGAAGTGATGGTCTCGGAAAATGTTACTCCGGTATATGGAAAAGGCCATCGGAAAAGCCGATTTCAGGTATATTGTGATCTGTTTGTCGGATATGCCCTGAAGCTGGAAGAATATGAATACTGGCTGAATATCATAGGAAGCCGGAACAGCTGTTCCAAGACAGACCATGATGCGACAATGATGGCAACAAAGTGGGATTACTATAACCAGAGCGGGGTGACCCGGCCGTGCTATAACTGCCAGATAGCCGTGAGTGACGGAGTGTTCGTAAACAGTGCCGTATATCAGACGCCGGCAGACAACATAACCTGGCAGGACTTTTTGGATCAGTACAATGAATATCATGGTCATTATCCCGAATATCCGGTGGCAGATGCGGGATACGGGAACTATGACAACTACATGTATGATCTTCAGCACGGGATGAATCTTGTACAGAAGTATACGATGTACGGAAAAGCGGAAGAGCCGAAGTTCAGACGAAGGATCTATCATACGTGGAACTGGGACAGGACAGAAGAAGGATTCAAGATCTGCCCGCAAGGGCGGGTGTTCGATGAATGGCTGTATGAGAGATACCAGACATCTCCTCAGGGAAACCTGACGATCAAGCAGGTATATGGGGAGAAAGATCACTGTGAAGGATGCCCGGTGAGAAGAGAATGCAATAAAGGAAAAGAGAAGCGCATTTACCGCGACATTGTACAGGAACAGTTCTATGCCGAGGTTGATCAGCAGTTTTCTACAGAAGCCGGAATACGGATGAAAAAGCAGAGATGCGCACAGGTTGAAGGGGCATTTGGAGTGATCAAGCAGAACATGAAATTCACCAGATTTACCAGAAGAGGAATGAAAAACGTCAAAATGGAATTTCTTCTGGTGTGTCTTGGGTATGATCTGCTCAAATATCATCAGAGCAGACTGGCAGTAAGTCACACAAACCAGTCCAACTGATCGGGAATATAACGATTATCATCTATGTTCAACCAGACGTGTTTTTAATGTGCTTGAATCTCTTGAATATCGCCATTGAAATGAAATCTATTCACTCTGGCTGGCTTCATTTAGATGTTTGTCTTGAATGAATCTAAAAAGAGGCTGTTTTCCAGCCTCAGAATGTTTCATCATTCTTTAACTGTTACAGCCCCTTTTCCTGTATACCGTATCAGCCCTGCTCAGAGTCCGTATGTCTTCTTGTACTGGCGGATCACTCTCCAGGCAACAGCGGATGCCAGAACAGCCACGGATACGTTGGAGACCATCATGACGATACCGACACTGGCTTCTCCGAAATTCGTGCAGTTCTGCAGAAACCAGAAGACCGGGATGCGGAAGATGAAGACACGGGCAAGATTGATGATCAGTGTCAGCTTGGTCTTACCAAGTCCGTACAGCAGGGCCATGACGGCCGCATTGATGCCAAGCGGTACCGCACCCAGGGCTTCATACCGGTATACGGTCATGATCATCCTGTGGAATTCGATACTGCCGGAGTCAAACAGTCCGGCCAGGGCATCCAGCTGCCACAGCTCCAGTGCAGAGATCACCGCACCGAGGATCACATCGATGATCAGTACGGCACGGAACGCTTCCAGCACACGGCGGTATCTTCCGGCACCGAGATTCTGACTGATGATCGAGGCTGCCCCTTCCTGGTACCCGTTCTGCGGATTTGTCGTGATCCCGCCAAGGTTATTCGATACACCCATGGCTCCGACCATCGTATCTCCGTACAGTGTGCACATCGAGTTGACAATGGTCTTACCAAACGAGAACAGTGCCTTTTCGGTAATGACCGGCCAGGAACGTTCGATCATCGGTGATACAACTTTTCGTTCCGCGGTAACAGCCCTGAGTGAGAAGCTGAAGGCACCTTCTTCCAGGAAACTGTATTTCAGGGCAAATGCGAACAGGAATACCTGTGAGAGAAGACTGGCCAGTCCGATCATGACCAGATCTCCGTCCAGAAGATACACAAAGATGGCTGTCAGACTCAGCTTGACCGCGATCACACCGAGGTTCAGACGGAAGATCCTTGCGGCATTTCCCCGTGCCCGTTCAACAGCGATATAGACGTTGTTCAGGAAGGTGATGACCATCGTAAACAGCTGGACAACGAAGTACTGTGACCCCACAGCGATCAATGTCTCCGGTGTCCCCGCCAGCTTCAGAAACTGAGATGTAAACGGCAGGATCATCATCAGCATGATCATGCCGACCGCAAAACTCAGTGCATACAGGCTGGATACACGCTTGTGCACCATATCCGTATTCCCCTCACCGAAAGCCCGGGAGATCTGGATGCCGGCACCGACCGCAAGACCGCCGCCGACCGCAGACAAAAGATGATTGAGCTGGGAAAGATAAGCAACAGCCGATACGGACTCCTTACTGATATGTGCAGCCATCATCGTATCAAGAATAGAAAAGATCTGCTGAAGTCCCTGATACAGCGCCAGCGGTGTACCGATCATCAGAACAACTTTCCACATCGTGTCATTCAGACTTCTCTGCAGATATTTCTCATCACGTTTCGATAATACTGTCTTCATTACGATTGAGTACATTACTACGTACAGATACATATTTCCATTGACGCAAACAACGTATTTATGGAGAAAAACAATAACATTTCTTCTTTTATCACGCGGTTACTTTTCCTGTATGATTAAGACAGAGATAAGTGAGGTAGAGATGACTGCTCCGGTTAATATTTATCTGTTATCCAGAATTCCTGATGAAGAATCCTTCCGTATTGCGGAAGATCATTTATGCCGTAAGGAAGAACGTTCCCGCACCCAGTTTCATGAGATGGAATCCCTCCGGAGGCTGGTCGGCAGTCTTGATGATGAAGGCCTGGATATCAATGATTTTGATGGTTTTTACTATGGTTATCATATTCCCCGGATCGGCAAGGAATTCGATCTGCTGAAGATCTCAGACAATATCTGTGTAAATATAGAGCTGAAATCTCAGGAAGTATCAGAAGAACAGATCCTGCATCAGCTGTTAAAGAACAGGTATTATCTTTCTCATCTCGGCAGAAGACTCTATCTTTATACTGCTGTTACCAACACCATGGATTGTTACAGACTCAGTGTCAGCGGTGAACTGATCAAATCAGATATCAGAGATATTGCATCTTCTCTGCGTGCTTTCCGGCAGAAGTCTGTCAGTCCCATTGATGAATTGTTTCAGGCTTCGGAATACCTCGTATCCCCGATCGAAACACCGGAGAAATTCATTCAGGGAGAATACTTCCTGACCCAGGCTCAGGAACAGGTCAAAAAGGAACTGATGACAGGTATAGAACAGACTGCAGGAGCTTCTTTTTACCTGATCTACGGCAGAGCCGGTACCGGCAAGACACTGATGATCTACGATATCGCAAGAACACTTGCCAAAAACGGCAAGGTGCTGATGATCCACTGCGGACCTTTATACAAAGAACTGCAGATGATCAGTGCTGCTCTGAATAACCTGGATATCATCGCTGATGAAGAACTGGATACCCGTTATCTGGATAATAATTCGTCAGGCTTCGTGCTGATCGATGAAGCTCAGCGTCTGACTCCGGATACCCTGCAGATGATCACCGAACATGTCAGAAAGAACGGGCAGACATGTATCTTCTGCACCGATCACGAACAGATCCTGACGGTTACGGAAATGGAGAATAATATCCCCGGCAGGATCAGGGATCTGGGTCTGACCGGAGAATACCAGTTATCCGAAAAGCTCAGAATGAACAAGGAACTGTTTTCCTTCCTTCTGTGTATGAAGAATCCTGCCCACAAAGAGGAACAGCGCTATACCTACAGCAATGTAGAAGTGATGTATGCCGATACGACTGCCGAAGCACAGATCATGCTGGGGTATTACAAAAACAAAGGATATACCTTTATCAACTATGCAGGTACGTTCAGTGATCTGAGCCCCTTTGCGGAATATGAAGAAGACTTTGATATTCTTCATATCATCGGAAGAGAATTTGACAAAGTTGTTATCCTGATGGATCAGACCTTTTACTACAACGAAGAAGGAAGACTTCAGGGTATTCCCTGTCCTGACCCGGAGTATATGTATCCCAATCTCTTTTACCAGGGCATCACCAGAGTACGCGAAAAACTGACGGTGATCATCCTGCGGGCACCTCAGCTGTTTAAAACGATCAACGGCATACTGAAAAGAGACTGAGGAAAGATGATCTCAGTCTCTGCATGTATTCCCGCTTACTCATAACTGTATTATCTGTCAATGTGAGTTTCCTTTCCCAGCAGTTCTGCCTTTAGTACAGCAATTATTTACCTACAAAAGCCGATACGTTCTTGAACGCACCGGCCTCGTTATCCACTGACCGCTGCCTGTTCGCAA
>DFIS01000079.1 GCA_002372175.1 Solobacterium sp. UBA3691 | reverse complement strand
CAACACAGACAAAGGTTGCGACAACAGATACAGGTCTGACACTGAGAGTTCCGCAGTTCATTGAACAGGGTGAACATATCCTTGTCAGCACTGACGAAGGCAAGTATGCAGGAAGAGCTTAATATAAGCTCTTTTTTCGGAAGATGAACAGAGTAGTGCTGGTTACCGGCGCCAGCGGAGGAATCGGCAGTGCGATCGCTCTGGAACTGGCAGCGCACGGTGATGATATCGCTGTGCACTATCATCAGGCAAAAGAGAAGGCGGAAGAGCTCTGCCGCAGGATCACTGCACTGTACGGCGTACGCAGCATGACAGTACAGGCAGATGTCGCAGATGAGCAGGAAACCGACCGGATGATCACAGAGATCGAAGAGAAGCTTGGAACTGTGTCTGTACTGGTCAATAATGCGGCTGTGGATATGCCTGATCTGTTCCGGAACAAGGATGCGGAAACATTCCGGCGTATTCTGGATGTCAATGTTGTCGGGGCCTTCAACTGTGCAAAGAGGGTATACCGTGGCATGCTTGATCAGGAGTACGGGAAGATCGTCAATATTACTTCTACCAACGGTATCAATACATACTACCCGATGTGTCTGGATTATGATGCATCAAAGGCGGCACTGATCTCGCTGACGCATAATCTGGCTGTACAGTTTGCGCCGTATGTCAATGTGAATGCGGTGGCTCCGGGGTTTATCGGTACCGAGAAGGAACTGGCAGGGTATGACGAAGAATTCCTGAAGCAGGAGACGGAAAAGATCCTGTTAAAAAGATACGGACAGCCTGAAGAGGTTGCCCGTCTGGTAAGATTTCTTGTCAGTGATGAAGCTTCGTATATTAACAACAGTATTATCCGTATTGACGGAGGACAGATGGGAAGCTGTTAAGCTTCCTTTTTCTTTGCCTTCGTCAGTGCCAGCATGACGGACAGTTTCCCGTACTCCAGGGACAGACCGCCCTGCATGTACAGGGTATACGGAGGAATGACCGGGGCATCGGCACTGAGTTCGATCGTACTGCCCTGGGTGAAGGCACCGCAGGCCATGACTTCATCGAAAGGATAACCGGGCATCGGTGCCGGCATGACCCTGACATAAGAGTCCACAGGGGAAGACTCCTGCAGTCCCTGCGTAAACAGGACCAGACTGTCTTTATCCCCGAGTTCTACGGTCTGGATGATATCCGTACGAAATTCATCATACCGCGGAGATACGTTCTTATAGCCGAGTTTCTCCAGCATATAGGCAGAGAATACGGCTGTCTTCATGGCGCTGGATACAGCCTTGGGCGCCATGAACAGTCCCTTGAAGAAGGAATTGTTCAGGTTGAAGTTGGCCCCCTGATCCTTGCCCAGTCCCGGTGCTGTCAGTCTGTCTGCAGCCATGGCAATGAGGTCAGCTCTGCCGGCAATATAACCGCCGGTGGAAGCGACACCGCCGCCGAGATTCTTCATCAGCGAACCGACAACGATATCGGCACCGACATGTCCGGGTTCTTTTTCTTCAACCAGTTCACCGTAGCAGTTATCGACCATGATGATGACGTCTGTGTTTACCTCACGGATCTTTGTGATCAGAGCACCGATCTGAGCAATCGTCAGTGACTTTCTTGAGGAATAACCGCGGGAACGCTGGATCTCCACCAGACGCACATCATTACGCCGCAGTCTGTCTGTGATCTTCTCTGTATCAAATTCGTTATTGATGAGATCGATCTGTTCGTACTTTACACCGTGTGCCTTCAGGGACTGGCTGGAATTGCCGTAGAGTCCGATCATCTCCTGCAGGGAATCATACGGCGTACCGGTCAGGGAGATCATCGTATCTCCGTACTTGAGAAAGGATGTAAAGGCCAGATACAGGGCATTGGTGCCGCTCATGATATGCGGTCTGACCAGGGTATCTTCACAGCCGAGAACAGACGCAAAGATCTTCTCCAGCTTATCTCTGCCGGTATCGTAGTTGCCGTAGCCGTTGATGTCCGCAAAGTCCGTATAGGATACCTGATTGTCAATAAAGGCGGAAAGAATACGGTCGGAATTGACAAGACAGATCCTGTCTATGTTCTTATAGATCGGATCGAGATCAGGGTCTGATCTTTCTCCGAGTTCAAGTATATGTTTATCTATCTGCTCAAGAATCATGTGTTTATACCTCTCAGCCTTTACATTATATCTTTTTGTCCGGAGAATTACAGGCAAATGAAAAGCCTGTACGGTTCTGTACAGGCATGTCAGGCATGAATTATACAGATCTTCTGCCCATCTTTGCGTACACGTCGGTGCGGGGCAGCCAGTCCAGAAAACGCTCAACTTCGGTATCCCAGAAACGCCACTCATGGCCGAAACCGCTGATCTCATCCCAGGTCACATCAGCCCCAAGCTCCCTCAGCAGACTGACAAAGGCTTTGTCAGCTTCATAGAGGAAGTCCTTGTCGCCGCAGGCAGCGTAGATCTTCGGGAATGTCCTGCCTTCATCCTTGATCTTCCCGGCCAGAGCGGTGAGATCATACTGCGGATCAGGCTCTGTCTTCTGGCCCATCGGATCCTGGGCAAAAGTCTTCGGGTCGATGAATGTTGCGGCCGAGAAGGCGCCGATCGCATGATACTTTTCCGGATGTGTAAGACCGTGCAGGAAGGCACCGTAACCGCCCATGGATAGACCAGCAATGTACGTATCTTCAGGCTGACCGGAGACCGGGAAGTAGTTCAGAATGAACTCCGGGAGCTCTTCGGAGACAAAGCGCATGAAGTCATCACCGCCGACCTTGGCATACGCCTTGTTTTCTGCGGAAAGATTGACGACAGCGATCCGTCTTTCCTCGGCATACATCTCTATATTGGTATAGCCTGTCCACTGGGCATGGTTGTTTCCGAAACCGTGAAGCAGATACAGGACAGGGAATTTGGCAGGTAATACGTGTGTAGGCGGCGCATCGCCCATGCCGAGGGATTCCGGACAGGTAACGGAAGGCAGAACAACAGTAATGTCTACAGCCCTGTTCAGGACATACGAATAAAAGTTACAGACAGTTTTTGCCATGATCATGTTTCTCCTGGTATATAAGAATTGACT
>DFIS01000014.1 GCA_002372175.1 Solobacterium sp. UBA3691 | reverse complement strand
ACAGTTCATTGGTGAACTCTGCTGTATATAATCCCACTCCGGACTCTTCACATGTTGGCTCAACTGTCACTTCATAACCAGCCGTCACTGTCTCTGTCTGTACATGTTCATTATCGTTTGCGCATACAGATGTGGCTGTTACTGTGTAGCCTGTTTCCGTCTCTGTCCACGTATACTCCGGCTCTCCGTACGCATGGCCGATCGCCGGTACCTCGATCACCTTTGTTTGTGTAGTAAACAATTCATTTTCAAATACTGCGGTGTATGTAATCGTCCCTGTTTCATCGCACTTAGGCTCTCTTGCAGCTGATGCAATTACCGTCTCTGTTTCAATGTGAGTTTCATCATTTTCACAAACCACTGTTGCTGTCACAGAATATGTATCATCCATCTCTGTCCATACATATTCAGGCACACCATAGGAATGCCCAATTGTAATACTGCATTCTGCCGAATACTGTCCGTCATCTGTTGTTACGCTAACGATTACTGTTCCTTCCGTTATAGCTGTAACCAATCCAAACTCATCAACAGTAGCTATTTCTTCGTTACTTGAGGTCCAGGAAACTGATTGGTTCGTCGCATTTTCAGGATTGATCAATGCCGTCAGCTGTACCGTATCCCCAACTTTACCAATATAAGTCGTTCTATCCAGTGAAACACCTTCTACAAATACAGCAACATTGATTTCTATTGAACTGGTAAGCCCATGATGTGATGTGCCGGTGATGACAGCTGTTCCCTTTCTTACTCCTGTAACTTCACCGTTTTGGTCAACAGAAGCAACCGTCTCATCACTGGATGACCAAACAATATCCTTATACGATGCATTCTCCGGTTCAATAATTGCGGACAGCTGCACTGTCTGCCCAACATTAATCAAGCTGTCCAAGGGCTCTATCACAAGATTTGTTTCTTCATGCACAACAACATTGACCTGACACTGATCTTTTAAGACATGCTTCCGGTCAAAGAGAGAGATAGTCGCAGATCCTTCACCAACGGCAGAAATCAAGCCGGTAGAGTCAACAGTTACTGCATCAGAAGATGACTCCCATGTATATCCGGAAATATCAGCGTTACTCGGTTCCACTGCCAGCGCAAGCTGTGCAGAATCACCGTAGTCAATACTGATCACATCGTTAACAAAAGCTATAGACTGTACTCTTGAGACGAAATGAACTGTTGCGTTCTGCAAAGCATTATTATTGCTTCTGATTGCAACCGTGCTCCACTCATCTTCAGTTCCGTAGAAATAGACATCAAGAGTTTCCGGTCCGTTTCGGAATGCGTTAGCTTCTACAGTTTTCAGAGCATTTGAAAGATACAATCTGTTTATGCTTGCACACCCGGAGAAACTGTATGCTTTCAAGGTTGAAACATCTATATAACTAACCTCATTTAAACTAGTGCACCCATCAAAAGCATTAGATCCTAAACTATAAATCTGATTGATATCTACTGTCTCCAATAATACACAGTTTCTAAATGCACTGTTCGAAACGCTTGTAGTTCCTTCGCTTATTTCAAACTTTTTCAGGTTTGAACAATTTGAGAATGCCTCCTGACCTATAATGTCTACACCCCGTGTAAAGTAGAGCTCTGTCAAGCTGCTACAGCCAGAGAACGACTGTTTCCCAATTGAATTAACTTTTTGAGTAAAGTTCAGCTCTGCCAAACTTTCACAATTGAGGAATGCATAATCACCTATATTCGTAGTGCTTTGTGATGTGACACTTTCTAACGATGAACAACCGGAGAAAGCACTCTCTCCAATTGTATTAACCTTTGAAGGAAGCAATATACTCTGAAGGCTTGTACATCCGGCAAATGCCTGAGATGCTATTCCGGTTAAGCCCTCAGGTAAAGCAATCATCAGCAAACTGCTGCAATTAGAGAATGCAGAGGAACCTATACTAGTTACAGAATCAGGAATAGATATACCTGTCAAACTGTTGCAATTCTGGAAAGCAGAAACACCAATACTTGAAATACTGTTCGGAAGTGTAACATTAGCGAGACTGGTGCAATCCGAGAAAACATATGTACCTATACTCGTGACACTATCCGGAATTGTAATACCGGCCAGACTACTGCATCCATAAAACGCATTATTTCCTATATTTGTTACGCTGTCAGGAATCTCAATACTAAATAGATTGCTGCAGTTGTAGAATGCTGAGTTTTCAATACTCATCACACTGTCAGGTATTACTATGCTGGTTATTTTATTGGCATTCTTAAATGCTTCGGATCCAATTGCTACCACTTCATTTCCATTTATCTCCGAAGGGATCTCTAATTCAGTAAGACTGCCATTATATCCTGTAATCGTTAACTGATTATATGCGTCTTCATAATACTCATAATTCATTAATTCTGAATCTTGTGAAGTATCCCATGCTTTCCAGGTAACCGTACCACCATAGTTTTGTAATACTTCTTCTGTCCAGCTGTCATTATTTGCAGGATAGTATGCTGTCAAAGTATCAGAAGCAAACACGTCCTCGCTGAAAGAAGGCGCATCCCCCAAAAACAACACTTTAGTAAGATTTGAAGCTTTTAATGCTTTTGAGTCAATTGATTTAACATTTTCCCCAATCGTTATTGTTGTCACGTAATTGAAGAAACCACCATTTGCGTATATAGCAGGAAAGACATCTCCATACTCTATTTGTATATTTGCCGAACTGCCAACAGGCCCTGCGGTTTTGAACAGTTCATTGTTAATTACACCATACTTTATATCTGTAACACCGTTGGGGAGTATTATTCTATTTAGATTTAATCTCGAAAATGCATAACTTTTGATCGTAGATATCGAAGACGGAATGGTTAATGATTCGATTAAATCATTTTGTACAAATAGCCTATGGGCATAGTATAGAGGATTAGATAGTTCACTTGCAAAATTGATTTTCATCCAGGATTCTATGTCATTTATATAAACTCCTGATAAACCGGAACATCCAATAAATGCATTACTTCCTATGTTTGCTACACTATCAGGAATCACAATACTTGTTAAACTTTCGCAGTTATAGAATGCTGAATCCCCAATGTCTGTTACGCTGTTGGGAATTGTAATATTTGTTAAATTTCTGCAGTATTCGAATGCATTACTTCCTATGCTTGTCACACCCTCGGGAATCGTGATACTGACGAGATTTGTACGATTTGAAAACGCATAATTGTTAATACTTGTCACTGGATATCCATTTCTGGTTGAAGGGATGGATAACTCTGTATCATTACCCATATAGCCGTTTATTGTATAAGTCTGACTGTCAGCATCATATATGAATTTATAATCACTGGGCTCGTTATATATGTACTGTCCGTCACTATTAATTACTATTGCATTACTAAATGAAGCAAATCCTTCTTGATTAATTAATGCTTTCCATTGATCTGCTGATCCGTCAAAATACACAGTTTTAAGATTATTGCACCAGAGAAAAGCGTTCTCTCCAAAACTGGTCGTGTTACTGCTTATTGTCAAGCTCTCTAACTTCTCACATTGCATGAAAGCCTGTTTTCCTATATGAGTAACACTGCTCGGAATAACTGCACTTCTTAGATTTGTACAGCTTTGGAATGCGGAATCTCCTATAAGTGTTATGCCGCTTGGAATTATTACTTCTGCCAGATTAGAGCACATATAAAATGTGCAATATCCAATAGTTTCAATTCCCTCAGGAAGTATAACACTGCTCAGATTTTTACATTGCCAAAACGCTCTCTCCCCCAAACTAGTAACTGTATTGGGTAATGCAACACTTTCAAGAGAATTACATTCGGAAAAAGCAGATTTTCCTATACTGGTCAGCCCTTCAGAAAGCATTATGCTTTTAAGTTTACTGCATTTTGAAAATGCTTGTTCACCGATGCTCGTTACACTGCCAGGAATTGTTATGCTCTCTAAACTAATACATTCCGAAAAAGCATAATTGCATATGTTTGTTACTGTGTCAGGAATCGAAATATTCGTAAGGCTATTACACCCGGAAAATGCATAATCAATAATCTCTGTGACTCCATTTGGAATTGTTATGCTTTCTAAACTGCTACATCCTGAAAATAAGCTTTTTGAAATATAGGTAATGCCCTGAGGAAGTACAACGCTAGTTAGACTAGAACAATTTTGAAATGCATAATCGCCAATATTTGTGACACTGTCAGGAATTGTTATGCTTTCTAGATCCCCGCAGTCTGAAAATGCAGCACCACCTATGTTTTCCATGCTATCAGGAATTGTAATTCTTGATAAACTGCTACAGCCAGAGAATGCTCGTATTCCTATACTTGCTACCCCTTCTGAAATTGCAACACTAATAAGACTTGTACAATCAGAAAAAGCGAAATCCCCAATACTTGTCACTGGAGCCCCATTCCGTGTTGAAGGAATGGTAATCTTTGTATCATTGCCCATGTAACGAACTATTGCATAAGTATGACTGTCTGCATCATACAGGAATTCAAAATCGCTTGGTTCGTTATAAATATATTGTCCTTCACCATTAACAACCGCTGCGTTATTTAGTACAGCAGATCCTTCTTGAGCGATCAACGCTTTCCATTGATCTACTGTGCCGTCAAAGTACACAGTATCAAGTAAATTACAGCCGTCAAATACATTTTTACTTAAACTATCAACACTGCTTGGTATTGTTATGTACGTAAGACTGCTACACCCCGAGAATGCACTTTGTCCTATGCTTGTTACACTGTCGGGAATCGTGATGTTCGTTAGACTACTACATTTCATAAACACTTCTCGACCAATAGATGTTAGGCAATCCGGAATATCAAAATTTCTAAGACTGCTACATCCCGAGAATGCACCTCGTCCTATGCTTGCTACACTGTCGGGAATTGAAACATTCGTAAGACTATTACACTCGGAAAATGCATAATCAATAATCCGTGTGACACCATTTGGAATTGTTATGCTTTCTAAACTACTGCATCCTGAAAACAATCTGCCTGAAATACGTGTAATTCCATTAGGAAGTACAATGCTCTTTAGACTAGAGCAATTTTGAAATGCATAATCGCCAATATTTGTGACACTATCTGGTATTTCAACACTAATAAGGTTACGACAATTTTGAAATGCATAATTGCCGATGCTTATTACACTGTTAGGAATTATGACACTTGTCACATTAGATAACTCATATAAAGCCCTTGTCCCTATATTCGTTACAGGCTTTCCCTCTATTTGGTCAGGGATTTCCACCGTAGCATCACTGCCGATATACCCCGAAATAAACACCTCTCCTGCATCGCTAACGGTGTACTGAAAATCCGTCGCAGGTGTTGTGTATCCTTCACTGCTCTCCTCTTCCTCTTCTTCAGCAGAGATCTCTTCATTATATTGTTCTTCCGTCACTTCTTTCTGAGTCTCTTCAGATTCAGTATATATTTCCCCCACAGATTCTTCTGTACTCTCTGCCTCTGGTTTAGGTGTTACTTCTTCACCTTCCTGATTTGTCACTTCTCCCTCAGCTGGATCTTTTTCTTCTTCTGAAGGAATCTCTTCTTTCCCAGGTTCTGTTCTTTCTTCGGTTGCTATATCTTCCTGCTCTTGTGTGCCTTCCTCGGTAGGTTCTTCTTCCTGCACTACCTCTGTTACCGGTTCTTCTGTTGCTTCGGGAACGTCTTCTCCTTCCGCATACACAGGTGTGACCAAGTTGTTGAAGCACATGAAAAAAGCCATGAATACGGACATTATACGGTTGAAACTCTTATACATAATTAACCTCCGGACTGATGATTACTGTTGTTATTTGTATTCAATATTATCGTGTTAATACTAACATATTCCGAACCGGTATTGTACCCTGTAGAACTGTATAATCACACTGCCACATATGAAAAACTCCCCTCACTCCGATTAAGGAATGAAGGGAGTATATACTCTACAGGACTTTCTTTCTCCACCTGCCTACTTTGAACATGATGAAGGTAAGCAGAGCACCGATCAGCCAGCTGATCAGTCCGGAACGTGTCATCATGTAGAAGTCACCCCGGGGATTCTCTGCCGTGCGTGTCATGCCAACTAACAGATAAGCCAGCGGTACACGGATAATGACGGATGTCAGTAAGGAGATCCACATCGGTGTAACCGTATCACCTGCACCTCTCATGACACCGGAGAGACACTGTGTTACCTCCATGGCGATATACCCCACAGCCAGAATACGCATGCACCGGTTTGCGGTATCGATCAGGGCTTCCGTCGTTGTAAAGATCGACATGATATATCTTCCGAAGAGTACGATCAGACCTGTCAGTACAGCAGATGTACATACCGCGATCAGGGTTCCCTTCTTTACGCCTTCATCCACTCTGTCCATTCTCTGGGCACCAATATTCTGTCCTGCAAAGGTCGTCATCGCTGTACCAAACGAGAACGCCGGCAACATGACGAATCCATCCACCCTCATGACGATGACATTGGCCGCGATATACATCTCACCGAAACTGTTGGTCAGTGACTGTACGACGATCATCGACATCGAGAAGACCGCCTGTGTTAATCCCGAAGGAAGACCCAGGGATACCAGACGCTTTGTATACTTGCTTTCAGGCTTCAGATACTCTTTCTTCATATCGAAGAGATCGGTCATCTTCGTTAATCTTCTTAAGGTCAGGAAGGCCGATACAAACTGGGCAATGACCGTAGCCAGGGCGACACCGTTGACTCCCATGCCGAAGTATGCGACGAATGTATAGTCCAGCACGATGTTCAGAAGCGTTGCCACGACCAGGTATACCAGCGCACTGAAGGAATCACCCAGACCTCTTAATACACCGCCGAGAATGTTGTAATACCCGCCGCCGGCAATACCCAGGAAGATGATCGTCAGATATCCCTTACACCAGCCGATGATGGCTTCCGGTGTATTCAGCAGCCGTAACATCGGTCCTGTTAACAGCGTTCCTACGACCATGATGAACAGTGATGCGACCGCGGTCAGGAAGATGCAGCACCCGATCGTCTTGGACAGATCCTCTCTCTGTCTTGCCCCGTAGTACTGCGACACCATGATACTGGCACCGGTGGAGATACCCATGAACAGGACAAGCATCAGGTTCAGGATCGGTCCGGCACTGCCGACAGCCGCCAGAGCATTGTCACCGACAAACTTACCGACGATGATGCTGTCTACAGTGTTATATAACTGCTGGGCAATGTTACCCAGCAACATCGGTATCGCAAACAGGACGATATTACGTGCGGGACTGCCCACAGTCATGTCTATTGGTTTAAAGAAATCTCTCAGTTTCCCCATACTATTTCCCTCTGTTCTGCAATCATACACCATACACAAATATATGTCACGATTCCCGAAAATGCCTGCATATATCCGTCACAACAAATTTCTTATATTATATTTGCGCCTCTGCGAGCAATTTTTGCGTATTTACGCATTTTCTGCTTCTACACAAAAGGAGGATGTCTCCATCTCCCTCATGCATTAACTAATGTGAATACAGTTCGTTGATCTGTCTCTCAAGAGTTTCCATAGATAATAATATGTCATCAAACTCCGGTATATTCCCGAAGATCATATTCCTCATGTGCCTGTAATCAGCGTAAAGCTCTACGCGGCTGTTCTTCGGAGGCATCAATCTCATCGAACCCGGTACCGCCAGTTCATAATGCGCAGATCCGGACGGATAAAATCTTGCCTTAAACTCCGTTACTTTTTTAAGCAGGTCAAGATCAGAAAATGCTCTGTCTTTAACTGTACTGTTCATCATGCACCAGAGATCATAATAATGTCTTGAATACCGTGAAGGAATGCTCCCGTTTGTCCGAAATGCCTCCTTATGCAGAATTGTCACCTTTTCCCAGAAAGTGCGCTCAGCGGTTACTGTCTTCAACTCCGTGCCTGCTTGAAGAAATACTTCAGGGAACTGTTCTGCCGCAAAGGGCTTAATAACAGTTTGAATCGTAGGAGTCCATGCTGCCAGAGTCCCGATCTCCAGTCGGATCACAGGAAGAATAGCATCTTCTCCGAATATCCGCGGATAGGCAAAACATACTGTCTGCGCATCTAAAGGATCAATATAGAGATGAAAACTGTCTGGAAGAAGTTCCCGGAAGTCCTTTTCGATTTCGGGCATGAACTGTTCTTTCAGAAACACTTCCGTACGCTCATTGACCGCTTTGTTATATTTATCCTGCTGCGTTTTGCTGCGCTGTTCCCACGGCTCATCTGCTGTGCATCCAACCAGTCTCCAATCAAGTATCAGGTCTATATCCTCAGAAAAGCGTTGAATCAGATGAAAGCATTTAGATAAACTGGTACCACCTTTAAACGCAAGATGCTCTTTCCATGCAGACCCATGGAAAAGATAGTTCAAAACCCAGCAAACCCAGAAATCCTTCTCAACTACTGCTTCCGGAAGTGATATCTTTCTTGAAGTCACAAGAAACAGTTCCTCTTTCTCTTCTCTGCTTAAAAAAGGAATATGATTCACAGTTTCTCCTCCTTACAAATCTCTTTGATGATCTCATAGATCCATGAAGTGACATATTTTGTTTCAATCAGCATTATTGCCTTTTCTTCATTCGTGAACTGATTTTTCAGATACAGTATTTCTTCTTCTCCGATATGCTCTTTTCCAAGAGCGCGCAGAGCTTGTATGAGAACCGCAGACTTACCGGATAATCCGATCAGTTCATTCTTTCTGTCAGTATGCTTAAACAAGTATTTGATTCCGTCAGCTTCATACTCTTTATACGGACCGTCACTGACATACTGATATACAGCCGGGACCTGCGTAGAAAGCCCCAGAACATTGAGGGCAGTATCACCGCTTGGCGCGATCGTCCACCCATAGTTTCGGGCAATTGCTTCCGAGACCGATTCTCCGTCTGCAGGAACTTTCTGTCTTAAAAAAGAACTGTAACGAGGTTTCATATATACTCCGCGTTTCACTTTTTCCAGACTTCCCTCATCATAAAGCCGGCTTATGCATGCTGTAATTTTCTTCTGATCAGCCAGATCCGAAAAATCAGCTGGAATAAATACAGTTCCGTCAGAAGCACTGCTGATACGTTTACGCATTTGATCAAGAATAACAGGTCTGCTCATACGCCCTCTTTCGTTGTATTTAGCATATACTTTTTACAACATTAAATCAACCATATATCAGCTGCCGCAAGGCAGGTATAGCAGTTATGCACGCGCATTGTTTTATACGAGCATTTTCCGCTCACACAAAAGGAGGATGTCCCCATCCCCCTCATACATGTACTACCGTGAATACAGTTCCCTGTATTCCTTTAGCAGAGCTGCCATGTCCTTCGGCACCTTCATGTTCCGCATGCGCCAGGTCCAGTTCTTTCCGGTCGTGGAAGGTTCATTCATACGTGCCTCGTTGCCCAGCTCCAGCACATCCTGATACTGCAGGATGACTGTATCTGCACTGCTGGCATATGCGGCCCGGATGATCGCTCTGTTCAGCGGCTCATCATCGGTAATATGCAGATAGTCACGGATAAACTGCTTCTTCGCTTCCGACGCATTCTCTACCCATCCGCATAAAGTCTCATTGTCATGTGTACCGGGATAGACAACACAGTTAGGCTTATGGAAGTGCGGCAGATATGCCGAAGGATGTTTCCTGTCGTCAAACGCAAACTCCAGCACCTTCATGCCCGGGAAGCCGGATTCCTCCAGCATCTGTGTCACATCCTCAGTCAGGAAGCCAAGATCCTCGGCAATGATATTCAGCCTGCCAAGCTTCTTCTCCACGGCCTTGAACAGGGCAATACCGGGACCCTTTCTCCAGACACCTCTGCGGGCATTCTTATCCCCTGCAGGAATCGCGTAATACCCCGCAAAGCCGCGGAAGTGGTCAATACGCAGAACGTCGTAGAACTTCATCTGCTGGGCGATCCTGTCTACCCACCAGGCATAGTCTGTCTTCTGCAGATAGTCCCAGTCATACAGCGGATTGCCCCAGAGCTGACCGTCAGCCGTAAAGCCATCCGGCGGACATCCTGCCACATCCTTACTCTTGCCGTCTTTGTCCATCTGGAAGATCTCCGGATGTGCCCATACCTCGACACTATCCTGTGATACGTAGATCGGCAGATCACCGATGATCCGGATATCCTTCGCATTGCAGTATGTCCTGAGCTTCTTCCACTGCTTGAAGAACAGATACTGCATGCCCTTCCAGAAGCGGATATCCTCCCTGCGCATGAATTCCGTACGGGCCATCGCCTCCGGTTCTCTTCGGCGGATATCCTCGGGCCATTCACTGACCGGCTTACCGCCGAGATGATTCTTGACGCTCATGTACATCGCATAATCATCGAGCCAGAACTTCTCCTGTTTCAGGAAGTCGTCAAGATCTTCCGGCCGGTTCTTATATAATCTGTCTACAGCTTTTCTCAATACCGTAAACCTGTGGTTATAGATCTTCCCGTAATCGACCTTCCGGGGATCTTTGCCCCAGTCAAGATCTGCGTACTCTTCTTTCTTCAGCAGACCTTCTTCCGCCAGCTGATCCAGATCGATCATGTACGGATTGCCCGCAAATGAGGAAAAGGACTGGTACGGGGAATCCCCGAACCCTGTCGGTCCAAGAGGCAGTACCTGCCAGTATGCCTGCCCGAGTTTATGCAGTAGATCTGCGAACTGATATGCCTGTCTGCCCAGTGTTCCGATACCGTACGGAGACGGCAGGGAAGTGACCGGCAGTAATATACCTGCACTGCGTTTCATGTTATTATCCTCTCCGGTTTGTTTTTTTTCCTATGTATAGTTTATCATTAATTAATACGGAAGGATAAACACTATGGATGTAACATTATTTAAATCATACCGCGACCGTGTCGTAGCGAACTGCGGAAAGGTCATTCTCGGCAAGGATGAGATCATCGAACGTGTACTGACATGTTTCCTGTGTTCCGGACATATCCTGCTGGAGGATGTTCCCGGCACCGGAAAGACGATGCTTCTGAGGTCGTTTGCCAAATCTGTCGGCGGTGACTTCCGCAGAGTGCAGTTTACCCCGGATCTGCTTCCGAGCGATCTGACCGGTATCAACTTCTATAACATGAAGACCCAGGAATTCGAGTTCCGTCCCGGACCTCTGTTTGCCCAGGTCATCCTCGCTGATGAGATCAACCGTGCTACCCCGCGTACACAGGCAAGTCTTCTGGAGGCAATGGAAGAGCGTCAGGTATCCATTGATGGTACGACTTACCCGATGTCAGAGCCTTTCATGGTCATGGCTACCGAGAATCCTCTGGAAAGCTACGGTACCTTCCCGCTTCCGGAAGCCCAGGTAGACAGATTCTTCATGCGTCTGAGTCTTGGCTATATGACAAGAGCTGAGGAACTGCAGGTCATCTCCAGACGTCCTGCTGCCTCCATCGTTACCGAGCTGGAACCTGTCGTCACCGATGAAGAGACTGCACAGCTGAAGGAAATGCTTCCGGGCATCCATGTCTCTGATGAGGTTGCTGACTACATTCTCGATATCATTGAAGCTACCCGCAAAGATGACCGTATTGCCAACGGTGTATCCACCCGCGGCGGTATTGCCCTGTACCAGGCTTCCCAGGCTTACGCAGCTCTGCATGGCCGTGACTACGTGATCCCCGAAGATGTCCGGGATCTTGCACCGTGCATTCTGGCCCACCGTGTGGGTTCTTCAACAACTTCACGCAAGGAAAGTGAAGCCTACATCCACGAACTGTTAAAGACCGTAAAAGTACCCCTGGAGAATGTATGACGGTCTTCTCATTCATTCTGCTGATCATCATCGGACTGATCCTGCAGCAGACGATACTGAAGCACGGACTGGACGATGTATCTTACGATATCCGCAGTGACAGCCGCTGTGTGGAGTGTGACAAGCCATTTAAGCTGATCACCTCCGTAGCCAACAACAAGCTCTTGCCGGTGTTTTTCCTGCGCCTTTCCGAGCTTGTACCGCTGCAGCTGAATATCGCAGAAAACGAGAAGAACATCACAAGACGCGTCATCGGCGGTACGACTTCCCATGCCGGTGCTGCCATCGAACAGGTACTCTACGTCATGCCAAGACAGCGGGTAACCAGAGAACTGGAAGTCAGTCTGCCGAAACGCGGAAGATATCTGCTGCGCGGTGCCACCCTGACCGGAGGTGATCTGCTTGGCATAACCGAGAACTCGATCCGTGTCAATATGGCCAGAGAGATCATCGTCTACCCAAGACGTGCGGATATCAAACCGGTTGAACATGCCTTCGGCGGCTATCTTGGCGAAGTATCGGTCAGAAGATTCATCATGCCCGATCCGATGGAGATCGTCGGCTTCAGAGAATATACCGGCAGAGAACCGCAGAGAGACATCTCCTGGAAAGAGACCCTGCGCCGGAACAGACTGATGGTCAAGCAGTATGACTTCACGGCTGAGCAGAGAGCTTCCCTGATCCTTGATATCAGTGATGCCGAAGAGGAACAGATCGAACACGGATATGAGATCACGCGCAGTATCTGTGAGTATCTCGAATCCCGCCGGATACGCTACAGCTTCTATACAAATGCCAGGATGACTGCCGTCAACGGTTCCTGGACATATATACCCGACGGTATCGGATCGGTGCATCTGAACACGATCCTCGAGGGTCTCGGCAGGGCTGAACTTGATACGTTCTGTTCATTCCGCAGACTGCTGCACAATACCGCCCAGGGCAGGGATGACGGACGTTCGTATATCCTCGTCACGGCCAATCCCGCCCGCAAACAGCAGATCATTGCCCAGTATGAACGCCAGCTCGGGCAGAAGATCTTTATCATTGATATCGATCATGCCGGAGGTGAAGGAAGATGACAGAACTGTTACTGAATATTCTGGATATCCTGCGTGAGACATGTTTCTACTACTGTACCTTCGGTTTCCTGTTCAGCCTCAACGGCAATACGCTGTCAGTGCCGGTATCGTTCCTGATCAGTCTGGTCTCCGCTGTCCTCTGCTATGTGCTGAAACGTCAGCGTACACTTGCCTATGCGCCGATCCTGTTACTGGGTGCGCTTGTCTTCCCGCAGGTAACGACCGCAAAGCTGATGACCGCAGTACCGTTAGCTGCCTACTATGTGCTGAAGACACACCGTGATGCCTGGCACGCGGATTACGACAATACGCATGCCTTCATGACCTACGGTACAGCCCTGTTTGCGATGACCGTCTTTATCTCACTGGTCTTTATCCAGGGACACGGTGCTGAAGTCAGAAGTATTGCCCTGCCGTTATTCTTCCTGTTTGCCCTGCTTACGGTATTTGAGCTGCGCATGTTACGGAACGATGCAGTCAAGAACTTCGGACAGAAGTATATCCTGCTGAACTTTGCGGCCTTACTGCTGATTGCGGCAGTAGTGCTGATCCTTGGCTCCCCGGCCGCCGTGAATCTCTTCATGTCAGCCCTGAAATGGTTCTACAACACGGTCATTGCCCCGATCCTGATGGTCCTGCTGTTTATCACAATGGTCATTCCGTATGCCATCTACTACCTGGTGCGCTTCCTGAAACCAGGCGGTTTCTCCGGCGGTGTCGAGATGCCGAAGATCGAGTCGATCACCGAACAGCTCTTCCCCGACCTCGATAACAGCTATACGGAGAATCCGTGGATCTCCCGGATCCTGGAAGCGGTGCTGATCATTGCCGTGATCGTCGTTATCTTCCTGATCCTGAGACGGATGGCTGACAGAAACCGCTACCGCACCACCGGCAGTGCCTCCTACACCAGAGAAAGCCTGGCTCCCTCCGAAGTAAAGAAAAGACGGAAGTCAGTCTTCCGTCTCAATGACCCCAGTGAAGAAGTCAGAGCTGCCTACCGCAGTTATCTCACGCTGTGTGCCAGAGAAGGCATACCCACCGACGGCAGTATCGCCTCCGATGAGATCTGCAGGATCACCGAAGAGAAACTGCATACGCAGGATGCCGGTGAACTGCGGAAACTCTGGCTGCCTGTACGCTTCTCTGCCGAGGCAGATGACAGCGGTGCCGGACGTGCCAAAGAACTGCTGAAAGCTCTGCGCCGTTCCTTCAAAGAACTGAAATAATGCTAGATACTGACCTCACCGGCAAGCACACGCTTGTAATCGGCGAGGTTTTTTTCAAGCAGTGCAGGTGTATCCAGCTCATACGGACACTTGGATGCACAGGCATAGCAGTGCAGACACTGCTCGATCTTCATCATCTCTGCCTGGTTCTCTTCACTTAACCACTTGGCTGAAGGTGCTCTTCTCAACAACAGGCTCATCCTGGCACAGTTATTGATCTTGATACCTGCAGGACAGGGCATGCAGTAGCCGCATCCCCGGCAGAAATCTCCTGCCAGCTCCTGTTTTTCCTTGTCGATAAATGCCTGTATCTCATCTGTCATCACAGGATCCTTATCCATGAAGGAGAGCCATTCCTCCAGCTCACTCATGCGCTGTATACCCCAGATCGGCATCACATGATCAAACTGATGCGCAAAGCAGATCGCCGCCTCCGCATTCGTGATCAGACCGCCAGCCAGACTCTTCATACCGATAAAGCCCATGCCTGCTTCCTTACACTTCGTGACGACCTCGATATCCTTCCCGCTTGAGAGATAGCTGAACGGGAACTGCAGTGTCTCGTATAAGCCTGATTCGATCGCTTCCAGGGCTACATTCAGCTTATGGGCAGTAATACCGATATGTCTGATCTTTCCCTGCTGTTTCGCCTCCAGGAAAGCCTCGTACATGCCTGTGCCATCATCGGGTCTGTAGACCTGTGAAGCCTGATGGAACTGATAGATATCGACATAATCTGTCTTCAGATTCGTCAGCGAGATATCCAGTTCCTTGCGTACCTGTTCCGGTGTCAGCGCATGTGTCTTGGTGGAAATAAAGAGCTTGTCTCTGATACCTTCAAAAGCCTTACCCAGCTTTACTTCACTGTCCGTGTAGTTTCTGGCTGTATCAAAGAAACGCATACCGCCGTCATATGCCCTGCGCAGGATATTTACTGCTTCTGTCATCTCTGTTCTCTGGATCGGCAGTGCACCGAATCCGTTCTGAGGAGCTGTGATCCCGGTCTTTCCCAGTGTCATCATACGTACCATGATCGTTCCCCGCTTTCTTCTGTACTTTCATTGTACCAAACGATATATGCAACTTGTCCTGACATCACACTGACTTTTTGCACAGGAAAAGAAAAACGCGGGATTACCGCGTTCCTGCAGCTCTCTGCTTCTTCAGTTCTTCCACCCGTTTCAGCAGTTCATCTGCTGCCTCGGTCTCCTGTCTGTACAGATCCTCGATGATCACATGCATCTGGGCTATACCATCTTCGACTTCGACGATATTATTCTTGATCTTGCTCTGGGTGATGAAGTCCGTGATCGGATTGTCAAACAGGTAGTCCATGACCATTGAGATATCATTGACCTTGAGATCATAGTTCTGCAGATAATCATAGTAGGAGACAAGCTTCTTTAACAGCGCAAACTTCGATACGGCCTGTGTCAGTTCCTTCTGTGCCAGTTCCAGCTGTTCATGTTTGCCAGCGGTAGCGATCAGCTTACCGCCGAGGATGTCGAAAACACCCCATTTCTTGGCACTGATCAGATTCTTATGTGCGTTCTCCAGATGTGTCAGGATCTCGTTTGCGACATCGATCGCCGCATCGATACTCATCGTTGATACTGTTGTCATCTCATGCCTCCGATCTGTATCGTCTCATCCCCGCCGGTGACGATATCCATGTATCTCTTATAATACTCCTGATATCCCGGCAGAATACTGTCATTCAGTTCATCATAGGGATACAGTCTGAAATTGATGTGGTTCGCATAGTACGTGTAGATCAGATCCGTGTGGATATCCGAGATGGTGATCTCCGTATTCCCGTGGTCTGTGGTCTTGGTGATGGTCAGGCCGGCGATCAGTCCGGTAAGATTCTGTGTTTCCAGCTGGGCACTGATCATATTGCCGAACGAGTAGAAACATACCGCATTGCCGATACGTTCAACCGGCTGGATCACATGGGGATGGGACCCGATGATGATATCGGCTCCGGCCTCCGCGAGCTCCTGTGCCAGCTGTCTCTGTTCAGCAGATGGTTCAAACGAGTACTCGATACCCCAGTGCATCGCGATCATCACGACATCACTGATCCTGTCGGCTTCCCTGACCTTCTCCAGCATCTCTTCTTCATGCCCGGGATAGATGTTGACCAGATATTCCTTTCCGGCAGGAGGCAAGAGACCGTTGCATCCGTAGGTATAGCTCAGGAATGTATAGGTGATGCCGTTGATCTCATGGACAGGGATCTCTGCCTGTTCCTCAAAAGATGTATATGTGCCGGCAGTAACGACACCCGGCTGTTTCCGCCAGTATTCCATAGATCTCTGTATGCCTGTCTCACCGACATCCAGACTGTGGTTATTGGCCAGTGATACCAGGTTGAAGCCAAGTCTCACCATCGTATCACCGAATTCCTGCGGACTGTTGAACAGCGGATATGTCATCAGCCCGAGCTCAGTCCCGCCGAGGATCGATTCCTGGTTATAGTATCTCAGGTCGTAATTGCGGACGATCGGTTCGATCCCTTCCATCATCTCATCAAAGACGTAGGTACCGTTTCCTCTCCTGTAGGCATCCTTGTACACAGCCCCGTGCAGCAGTCCGTCTCCGGCCATGAACAGCTTGGCGGTATGCACCTCCGGTGTCGGTTCCGGGGTTGGCTCCGGTGTCGGCTCCGGCGTCGTTACGGCTGAGACTTTCGGCTCCTGTACAGCTGTACGCATCATGCGCAGACCGATGCCTATACACAGCAGGATAAGCAGTATTCCCAGCAATGCTTTAGGGACGATATTTCTGTCACTCATAAGAGAATCATATCACAAGTGCATGTGAATCCCGTTTATACAGGCAAAAGTTTTATCTAAAATCATTTAATAGTATGTACAACTTCGCGGTTTGTGTTAAAATAACGTAGCACAGCGGGATGTAGCACAGCTTGGTAGCGCGCTTCGTTCGGGACGAAGAGGTCGCAGGTTCAAATCCTGTCATCCCGACCATGTCAGATCACCTTCGGTATATACCGGAGGTTTTTTCATATAAATACCGCAGTTTCCCGCGGCATTCCTGTTTATCTCTTATTGTACTTGACAGCAGCTGCGATCGATACGGCCGGATCATACTTCGGGATCAGTGTGGACTGCAGGGCATGGTAGAGATCACTCTTGCCCGGCCATACTGTTTCCTTAAGCTGATTCTTCTCATCCAGCTGGTGGTACCAGGAACCATTGACTGTATCATGTACGGTCTTATCCAGGTACTCCATATACATCTCATAATCACGGCTGTATTCTTCCTTACCGGTCACTCTGTACAGCACGGCGGAAGTGTTGATCGCTTCTGCCAGCGTCCAGTGCATGCGGTCATGGACGACAGGCTTGCCTTCCCAGTCCGTCGTATATACGATGCCGGGTTCACCATCTGCGCACCAACCGTCTTCGATCGCCCGCCGGTAGAGCTTCTCTGCCTTTTCGATATACGGTTTTGCCTGTTCAGGATCATCCCGAAATGTCGCCAGTGTCCACTGTGTGATCAGTCTGGACCACTCAATACCATGACCGGGTGTTGCCCCATACGGCTTGAACGGATCATCCTTCTTGTCGGCATTGTATTCCGGCTGCGGCACCCAGTCTTCGCTGTAATGCTCGGGGATACGCCAGTCATTGTCTTCCGCCCATTCCAGAACATGCGCAATGACTCTGCCGGCTCTTTCTCTCCAGATCAGTTCACCGGTAGCGTCTGCAGCAGCCAGAAAGGATTCCACCGTATGCATGTTGGCATTGATACCGCGGTAAGGCTCACATACCGTAAATTCCGTATTCCAGGTATCGTAGGTCAGTCCTCTTTCCTCATCCCAGAATCTCTTCATGAATGTTTCCTGAGCTTCCCTGAGCAGTTCAAGACTGCCTTCTCTTCCTGCCAGAACAGCACTGGATGCGGCCAGGATCACAAACGCATGCGCATAGCACTGCTTGTCCGCAAGGTATGTACCATCTGCTCTGACCCCCGGATACCAGCCCCCGTTAACATCATCATGCAGTTCCGTACGGATACCGTGCAGAGCCTGATCCACGAGCTTCTCACTGCCTTCATGGCCAAGGAATGCGCCTAAGCAGTACGAATGTGCCATCCGGCATGTGATCCATGTCTCTCTGGGTCTCTCGGTCCACGGTGTACCGTCATCGCCCAGATAGTAGGAGGCTCCGGAAGCCGAAGGAAAGTGTTCGCCGAAAGTCAGCAGTTCTTCCTGCAGCTCGCTCAGCCAGCGTCTGTTTTCTTCTGTGTTGATCTTGTATTTGTCTGTCATCCTGCTTTCTCCTTATCCTCTGCCGATATCCTGTCCAGGATCGTATCTGCGTCATCAAATACCGTGACATACCCCCGCAGTCCTCTCGCTTTGGCGGTAAGACTGACCGATCCCTTATTCACAAAGATCCGGGCTTTTCCCTTACCGTTGCGGGCTTCCTGCATCAGGTTCAGTACTGCACTGTTGCCTCCGAAGGCAATCAGCGTACTGGGTCTTCTCTCGAATATTTCGTAGTTGATACTCTTGTATAATGCGGCCGCAATACTCTCCGTTGATACACGGATATATATCTTCTGTTTATGTAGTCTGTCCCTCTCCCTGCGGGTCAAAGCTGAGGGCACAAAGGCATAGACCTCAAAGTCCCTGTCGTTATGTTCGATCAGGTACTTCTCCTGTTCCTTCAGGGCATCTCCTGTCACAAAGAAGTACTTCTGCGGATCCAGCTCCTTCAGCAGTTCATCCAGGATCTGTCTGTCACTATCACTCATCGGGGCTTCCGGTCCGAAGCTTCCGCCGGCGATGATCACCGGATATTTCGTCCAGGGCAGTTCCCTGATCTTTTTCTTCAGTTCATGGGCAGATAACAGCCGGTTCTTACTGTTCAGGGAGAAATCAAGGTGATCTCCTGCCTTCCCTGCTCTTTCCTGCATGACTTCCGTAACCGTGCGTCCTTTGGCAATGCGGTCGTATCTCCTCTTCTTGGCCTGGAATGCCTTACGGCTGAAGTCGATGATCTCCTGTTCGGCATTGCGCATCCTGAGCAGATCACTGCGGTCCAGTTCCAGCAGTTTCTCGAGAGCCAGCTGTTCATCGATACTGCTCGTACCGTAGATCGCGGCACCGTCGGTTCCCTGCACACACCGGATCCCGGCATCGAGATACTGCTTCAGGGGATGTTCCTCCAGTGCATTCAGGTTGTTCAGGCGTACATTCGAAGTGATCTGAAACTCCAGGATCGTCCTGCTCTTGCGGATCTCACGGATCAGCTGTCTGCCCCTGCGTGAGGAAAGATCGGCAGTATAGAGACCATGTCCTATGCGCAGCACCGGCATCTTCTGTCCTTCTGTCAGCGCCTCCTGTACACAGCGGATACTGTTCTGCACATTATCCCGCAGGTTGTCATTCTCACCGGCATGGATACAGATCACAAAGTACGGATCCTTGGCGGCGATCTTTACGATCTCCCTGATCAGGGGCTTCAGATCCCGGATATCATTGATCTCTTCACCGACGATGTCACTGCCGACAACATACGGATCAAGGATCACCGTCTCCAGTACCTGCAGATTCTCCCGCAGATAGTTGTCATCCGCCAGTGCCGACTTGACAAGTGAGAGCGGTATACGCCGGAAAGCAGCGATAAACCGGATCATCACCCCGGTCTCCTGCAGGATCTTCGGCATGACCTGATGTACCTCTTCCAGCATCTTTACGGAGGCTTCCTTCTTCAGGAGTGTCGTATCCCTGATCTCCACGTAGGTAATGCCCTGGGTCTGGTAGCTGCGGGCGATCCACAGCAGCTTATCCTGAAACAGTGAATTCTCCGCATACCGTTCATCATTTCTGTCATCCAGCATCTGCCTGACATACTGCCTGATATCGGAATCGGGAATATCTTCGGTATGTTCCAGGACAATGGGTACCTCACAAGGTACCCCCTTAGCAAATACATACCGGTACAGGTATACTTTCTCGAGATTGGTAAAGACTGCCTGTCCGTCCTTCATGATCGCCAGAGACGCTCTGATCTTTGCGATATTCTCTGCCGCATGTCTGCGGTTGTTCAGGATCAGGTCCGCAAAGTTGATAAATGTATGATCATTGATGCGTCTGTCCCTGTACTTGCCGGTCAGGGTCGGATCATCCCATACCCTGACAGCTTCCCTGCGTCTTGCGGCGAGGGTCTTCTCCTGCGCGGCAGTCAGCTTCAGATCCAGTTTGCGTATATAGTAGAGCGGATAATTGATCTGGTGCACGATACCGAGTGCGATCAGGATGTCCGGATGCAGGTTGGCATTCATGTGCGTATGCAGATCACTGCGGAACTTGACATCCCGCAGGATATACGTCTGGATGACAGTCTTGGAGAGTTCAGTCTTATAATCCTTGGTCTGACTCATCAGGGTCTTGGAGATCGAAGGGATATAGGCCTTGACCTCCACCGTACCATCAGGATAGATATCCGCTGCTTCAATACTGCCGAGACGGAAGATAAAGACCTCCCGGTTATTCGCATCGATATAGCAGGGGATCTCACCGCGGATCACCTTCAGTCCGTTTTTATCCGCAGAAAGAGGCAGTCCGCACAGTCCGGCCAGGTTTGTGATCAGATTTCCGGTATGGTGATTCGGGGTCCTGAGCATGTAAAAGAGTCTGTCCGTATTCCTGTACAGTTCTACGATGATATCTTTTTCCTGGTCAAGACAGAAGCTCCCGAAGTATTTCATGTATGTCTTCCTTTTCGTTATCTTACACCATCGCCTTATTCCTGAATACCCTGCATATTCTGTTTCAGTCTGGCTTTCTCAGTTTCGATCAGTTCCTGGATGCCGGCACTGCGGGCAGCCATTTCCTGCATCGCCGAAGTATCCGCAAAGTCTTCAAAGATCTCCCGCTTGCGTCCGGAGCGTTCGAGGAAGTATTCATCGATACTGCCCTCTGACATCAGCCTGTATACGAGGACGTTGTTTACCTGTCCCATGCGGTAAGCCCGGCTGATCGCCTGATCCTCAGTCGAAGGCTTCAGCTGCGGTTCACACAGGACGACGATACTGGCTGCCTGGATATTCAAACCGGTGCCGCCGGCTTCGATCTGTGCGATCAGTACGGTCAGGTCATCATTCTTTGAGAATTCATCAATGACAGCCTGACGTCTCTCGGAAGACATGGCGCCGGTGATCGGCTCCGGGCTGTAATCATACAGCAGGTCTCTGACGATCGCGATCGTATCCAGGAAACAGGAGTAGACAAGCACCTTGCGTCCTTCATCTCTTGCCTGCAGACAGATCTCCAGCAGCCGTTCGGCCTTGGTTGACTCCCGGGCATTCCAGGAGACTCTGCGCATGTCGGAGATATCCCCGGCTTCCACAGCCGCAAAGTATGCCAGATACTCGCTCTTGTTCATCCTGCACCATTCGATCACTTCCGTCAGTTCGGGAAGCTCCTGCAGGACTTCATCACGCTTTCTGCGCAGGTATACCGGAGCGATCTCCCTGCGGAAGGCAGGTGCTTCCGCAAACCATGTCATACCCTGAATATTCTCACCGATATCGGGACGCAGACAGCTGATCAGCCAGCTCATCTCTTCGACCCGGTTCTCGAGCGGTGTACCGGTCATGAACAGAACATACTCTGCCTTCTCCGTAAGACGCAGCAGCGCCTGGGTCCTGATCGCAGCCGGATTCTTGGCATAGTGCGCTTCATCTGCCGTGATCATATCCAGTACGATATCCTCGGGCAGGATGATCCTGTACAGGGATTCATAGTTGGTAACCGCAATACCGCCTTTTTTCAGCCACTCCCGCGTTTTCTGTACGATCTGTCCGTGCACCATCACCGCCGGGATATCCGTCCGCTCTTTGATCTCCCGCATCCAGTTGACCATGATGCCGGTCGGACAGACGACAAGGAAATACTTCCTGCCGCGGCTGTAAAGGTCCGCCATCACAGCCAGGGCCTCGATCGTCTTGCCAAGACCCATCTCATCGCC
>DFIS01000011.1 GCA_002372175.1 Solobacterium sp. UBA3691 | reverse complement strand
TTGCCGAAACGTGTGAAGAAGACGGAGAGATCGTTTACAGCGTATTGGTCAGCGCAGAAGAGAGTCCGGACACTATCGCACATACAGAAGTGAAGAAAGTAGTAATACCGGCGATCGGCCATGCGTACGGAGAGCCGGAGTATATGTGGACAGAGACGGAAACAGGCTATACGGTAACAGCCACATCTGTATGCGCAAACGATAATGAACATGTACAGACAGAGACAGTGACGGCTGATTATGAAGTGACAGTTGAACCTACATGTGAAGAGTCCGGAATGGGATTATACACAGCAGAGTTCACCAATGAACTGTTTGAGACACAGAGAAAAGAAATCACCTTGGAAGCGGTAGATCATGATTATGAGAAACCAGAGTACACTTGGATCGAAACAAAAACCGGCTATAAAGTAGAAGCTAAAACAGTGTGCAGATTTAATTCCGAGCATACATTATCAGAAACTGTAACAGCAAAATATGTTGTTATAACGGAAGCAACTTCTGAAGCTGAAGGAAAGGGAGTGTATTACGCTGATTTTAATAATGACACTTTTGATAGGCAGATCAAAGAAGTTGTAATAGAAAGAACGGGTTATTCAAATCCTGATGATTTCGATTATGAAGTAAATTCAGACGGATCTTTAACAATTACTGGATATTACGGAGAAGATAGAATTGTTTATATTCCAAATAAGATAAACGGGAAGACAGTTAAAACAATTGGAGAAGAGGCATTCTCAGATAGATCCGATATTGTGAAAGTTGTTATTCCTTCAAGCGTCACCCGGATTAAAGATTCCGCATTTGCTTATTGTAATAATCTTGAAACTGTTAAAGTACCCGATAGTGTTAATTTCATTGGAGATTCTGCATTTACTGGATGCCAAAAGCTTGGTGATTCAGACGGGTTTTTCGTTATTAAGAATGTATTATATAACTACTGCGGTAAAAGTGAAAATGTACGCATTCCTTCGGGTGTTATAAAGATCGGAGATGCGTTCAGCACTAATGAAATGATAAAATCTGTAGTTATTCCTGATAGTGTAAAAACGATTGGTGATTATTCATTTTATGAGTGTAGCAATCTCACGACAGTGATAATGTCAAACAATGTCACAACAATTGGTAAAGATGCGTTTTACAATTGCACTAATTTGGAATACTTCGATTTACCTGGTTCACTAAAGACTGTTGGGGATGGAGCTTTCTATGGGTGCGCGCATTTTGCGGATGAAAACGGTTTTATAGTTGTCAGGAATGTCCTGATGGATTATGTGGGAAATGCTGCTGATATCGTAATACCAAGCACGGTTAATAGAATAGGAGACGAAGCTTGTTCGTATAAAAATGTTGTTTCTGTCGCTATTCCTGATAGCGTAAAGGAAATAGGAATGATGGCATTCGAATGGTGCGAAAGGTTATCCTCAATAACTATTCCGTATGGAGTAACTAAACTAGATTGGTGCGCATTCAATTCCTGCAATAATTTGAAATCTATCGTATTGCCTGCCACTATAAAGACTATTGATATTTCTTGCTTTGAAGACTGCTATTCGCTGAAAGATGTTTATTATGGCGGTTCCAAATCGCAATGGAATAGTATAGTGTTAGCGGGATATGACCCCAATGATGAGGAAGACGTCGAATATTACGAAGAACATAATAGACTTAATCATGCAACGATACACTATAAAACCGGATCATTATTTACCTATAAAACAAACAGTAATGGCTCATTAACAATTACCGGATATGAAGGGGAAGAATCTGTAATTGCAATTCCTTCAACTATCAATGGAAAGAAAGTGACGGGAATAGCTGAGCAGACTTTCTGGGATGATACAAGTATTACAGGTGTATCAATTCCCAACACTGTAAAATCAATTGGTGACTTTGCATTCTATGGGTGCAGCAATCTCAAAACAATAACACTTCCGGATAGTCTTACCTCCATCGGTATATATGCGTTTGAGGGATGTTCATCCCTAACATCTATAAGTATTCCCGATAGTCTTACAAGCATCCCCGTTGGCATGCTGCAGAACTGTACGAAGCTTGTGAGCGTGTATATTCCTTCAAGCGTAAAGAGTATTGGCGGTCTTGCATTTTCGGGATGCAGCAATCTTTACGAGGTTAGTATTCCCAATGGTGTTACTGCTGTCGAGCTTGGTACATTCAGCGGATGCGAATCGCTGGAAGAAATTACTGTTCCTGCCTCCGTTACGCAAATACTGGAGAATGCTTTCGAAGGTTGTACTAATCTGGTCAATATTGACATCCCGAATGTGACCTTTATCGGAAAAGAAGCATTTAAGAATTGTACTGGTATTGAGAGCATTCACTCTACCGCGTTGAGAACGGTAATGGAAAATGCATTTGAAGGATGTACTTCTTTAACAGATATAGGAATGATCAATGCAGAAACGATTGGCAGTTATGCATTTACAGAATGTGAATCGTTGGAAACGATCAGTATTGTTAACAGCTTGAAAACAGTTGAGACCGGAGCATTCCGCTATTGTTCAGATAATATCACAGTGCATTTCTATGGGTCTGAAGAAGAATGGAACAATGTTAATATTGAAAACTATAACGATCCCTTGCTAAATGCGGATGTTATCTATCATGAATTACCAAAGACATTCAAGTTTACTGCAAAAACAATAGATGTATCTGTTAATGAATCAAAACAGCTTCCCATGGAAGTGACTCCTGAAGGTGTAGACCTTTCATCGTTGATCTGGTCTGCAACACCTGCGGGTATTGTTACGATTGACGGACATGGGAGTGTTACAGGTGTTTCACCAGGCACAGCAACAATTAGTGTGTTAAGTGTAGATAATAAGGTCTCTTCAAGTATAAAAGTAACCTGTAAAGCAGTTGCTCTAAACGGACTGACCATAAGTGCTCCAGCACCTAATGTAAATGTAGGGGAGGAACTGTCTTTGTCAGTCACGTATGAGCCGGAGAACACCTCATATAAGGATGTTTTCTGGGTATCCGAAGATGAAGATATTGCAACAATAGATGAAGATGGAATCCTGACAGGAATCATACCGGGAACAGTTACAATTTATGCTACTTCAAAAGATAAAACGATAAAATCCAACAATCTTACAATCGAAGTGACAATTCCTGTGGCAGGAGTGGTTATTGAAGAAGATGATATAGATCTTGCAATCGGAGATGCTAAACAGCTAACGGCAGTCATAGAGCCGGAGAATGCTTTCAACCATGATGTGGTTTGGGCGTCAGAAGATGACACAATTGCTGTTGTTGATGGAAATGGAACTGTAACTGTTGTTGGAGAAGGCACAACATATATCACGGCAACATCAGTGGACGGAGGATTCGTTGCTCGCTGCGAAGTAACAGGTCATGTGGTATTGGCAGAAAGCATTTCAATCACAACAGATATCACAGAACTCCGCTATGGTGAAACAGCACAGCTGGAAGTTCAGTTCACACCCGCGAATACAACCAACCAGAACGTCACATGGACAAGCAGTGACGAGAATGTACTGAAGGTAGATGAGAATGGTCTTGTGACACCTGTATGGGAAGGAACAGCCACGATCACAGCTACATCTGAAGATGGCAGCTTCACAGACAGCAGAGAGATCGAAGTGCTGTTTACTCATATCGATGAAGTGAACTTCACGGAAACAGAGACAACGATCACAGCCGGATTATCAAAACAGCTTGATCTTCACTTTGAACCGTATGATGTATCTGAGAAAGCCGCGACGTTTGAAGTGATCAGCGGCGGAGAATATCTGACTGTAGAGCCCGATACCGGTGTGATCACAGCACTTGAATTCAATGCAGAAGCCGGCTGGAAACCCAGAGAAGCAGTCGTCAGGGCAACCACGAAAGACGGCAGTATAACGGCAGACTGTACAGTAACGATCTATCCTGATGCAGTATATGTCAAAGCGATTCTTGATCAGAAGTATACGGGTAAAGGTCTGAAGCCTGTATTAGAGGTATATGACGGAGACAGGAAGCTGACAGAGAAAACAGATTACACGGTAGCGTATAAGAACAATACCAAAGCAGGAACAGCTACAGCTACGATCAAGATGAAGGGCAACTACAGTAAGTCACAGACTGTAACCTTTAATATCGAACAGATCGATCTCAATGATGACGAGGTAATAGCAGTAGATGAACTGTCAGTACAGGCAACAGGAAAGACATTGTCACCTGTCCCTGTGGTGTACTTCAACGGTAAGAAACTGAAGAATAAGGCGGACTATACGGTTTCTTATGAGAATTACGGAGACAGGATTGCCTCAGGCGAGCATACCGTAACGATCACAGGTAAGGGTAACTTCACCGGCACCAGAGAAGTGCCTGTACACGTGGCATCCAAAGACCTGGTATCTGCAGCCAAATGGAAGGTAACAGTCAAGGCATTGAAGTATGCAGACCTGACAGAAGAGAACTTTGAGGAGTCAGTAAAGAACACAATCACTGTCAAGAACGTAGATCCTGCGTGCTATACGATCGAAGGAATCGATGCAGAAGACAGAAAGATCGGAAGTTTCAAAGTCACGCTGACCGGTAATGAAGAAAATGGCTATTACGGTAAGAGAACAGTTACAGTTAAGATCACCGGTATCTCGTTAACAGACAAGAAGGTAAAACCTGTGTCACTCTCATATCCGTATACAGGTGAGGAGATCGAGATCCCTTCTGGGACAAGTGTACTGACCTATAACGGAGCACCTCTTACAGAAGGAACAGACTACGAGATCGTAAGTTATGAGAAAAATACAAACGCAGGTAAGGCAACGGTAACGATCAAGGGTATCAATAACTATACCGGAACGAAGAAAGTCACCTATACGATCAGTGCAGATACTTCATCGAAAGAGAGTCTGGTAGCTGTGGCAGAGGCTTACTACAGTAAGGGAGGCTCTAAGCCGAAAGTTACAGTAGAAGGTCTTACAGAAGGCACGGACTATACCGTGAAGTACAGTAAGAATACCAAGGCCAATACAGAAGGAACAGCAGTGATCTCCTTCAAGGGCAACTATAAGGGAACACCGTTTGTGACCAGAACCTTCTACATTCAGCCGAAGGATATCTCTGAGGTAACAGTGACAGCCAAAGATATGATCTATACCACCAAGGCTGGAAAGTATAAGAGCACACCTGTATTAACGGATACAGATGGTAAGAAGCTGAAAGCCGGAACAGATTACGAGAAGGTATACAACTATACCGATGCGAATGGTCAGCCTTTGAGTGAACCTGTACCTGTAGGAACGATCGTAAAAGTAACAGTCACAGGTAAAGGTAACTATACCGGGGAGACCTATACTGAGTATCGTATCGTAGATACAGGCAAGGATATCTCGAAGATGTCATTCAAGGTATCGAATAAAGAGTATACAGGAAGACCTGTAACGATCGAAGAGGGAGATATCACAAGTATCAAGCTTGGAAAGAAAGTACAGGAGCTGAAGCTTGGCGAGAATTACATCATTACCGGATACACCAACAACGTGAAGAAAGGAACAGCTACAGTAACCTTCGAAGGTATTGGAGAATACGGTGGCACAAAGACAGTGAAGTTCAAGATCACACAGAGGAATATCGGAACCTGGTGGAAGGGTATCCTGGAATTCTTTAACTAAACAGTAAAGATGTGCATCGGTTACACATATATGCAGCCAGTGCACATTTTTCGTTTATTTCTAAGAAGTGGAATCAGTGCCGTGCCGTACAACAGGGTACAATACCGGTGCTGAATATGTTAGTATTAACACGATAATATTGAGTACAAATAATAGCAGTAATCATTTGCCCGGAGGTTAATTATGTATAAGAACTCTAATCGTCTGTTATCCATGCTTATGGCCTTTTTCATGTGCTTCAATAACCTGGTAACACCTGTGTATGCGGAAGGGGAAGACGTTCCTGAAGCAACAGAAGAACCAGTAACAGAAGTATTACAGGAAGAGGAAACTGCAGAAACTGAAGCCCCTGAAGAAACACCTGCAGTGACAGAAGAAATCACTCAGGAACAGGAAGAAACTGTGGTTGAAGAAGGAACAGAATCAGAAGGAGAGACTGTACCTGCGGAAGAAGAGATTTCTTCAGAAGAAGAAAAAGATCCTGCTGAGGGAGAAGTGACAGGTCAGGAAGGACAGGAAGACGCAGAAGTAACACCTGAACCGGAGACAGAGAATACAGAAGAACCTGAGGAAGAGATTAATACAGAATCTGAGGATAATCAGGAGGAAGCAATCTCAGCTGATAATGAAGAAAAAGAATCACAGGATATTGAACCTGACGAAGAATCCGAAGAGGAATCATATACATCAGCCGGAGTAACATACAGTATTTCCGGGGGAACTTTAACAATCAGCGGATCGGGATATATGGAGGACTATTCAAATGTTTCCCCATTACCGGAATGGAGTTCAAAGGCTTCCCAAATCACGAAAATAGTTGTCGGCAGCGGTATAACTTATATAGGCAGTTACGCATTCTATGGTCTTACTAATGTAACATCGGTTTCATTACCGGCCGGGCTGAAAACAATAAACGCAGGAGCCTTCCAAAACTGCAGCAGCCTGACATCGGTAAACATTCCATATGGCGTGGATTTTATGGGGAGCTTCTCATTTGCTGGATGTAAAAGTCTTGCTTCGATCAGTATTCCATCGACCGTTTCTATCATAGGAAGTATGTCGTTTTCGGAATGTGAAAAATTAAGAACAATTGTTCTTCCGGATAAGATTACTAGCATAGATTATGGAACCTTTTTCGGCTGTAAAAGTCTGACATCAATAACAATACCAAATAGAGTAACAACTATAGGGGATCAGGTATTTCCGAATTGTACCAGCTTACAATCTGTAACAATACCTGATTCCGTCAAAAGCATCGGGTCAAATGCGTTTTCGGGATGTACAAGTTTAACATCCGTTGTTTTACCAGATAGTATAACAAGTTTGGGTCACACACTATTTGGAAATTGTACCAAGCTATCAAATGTTACTCTTCCGAAATATTTAAGCGTAATTGAGAAACAGCTATTTATAAATTGCTCAAGACTACAATCGATAACAATACCTGAATATGTTACCAGCATTGACGAATATGCTTTTTGGGGTTGCAGCTCATTAAGGTTTGTTACTTTGCCGTCAAGTGTGAGATTAATAGAGACTGCAGTCTTTAGTGGATGCAGTAATTTGCTTAGAGTAGATTATGCTGGAACATGGAGTCAATGGGGTCTCATATCAATTAAGACAGGAAACGATTATTTGAAGAATGCGATTATAGTAACACTGGATGTTCAAAATGCCATTGACGCTATAAATCGTATTGGTACGGTAACCCTGGAAAGCGAAAGTGTAATTAAAGAAGCAAGAAAACTCTATAGCATGGTTCCGACAAAAATCAGATCATATGTAACAAACTACAGTATTCTTGTTGCAGCAGAGAATACACTTTCTGCGCTGCAGATAGACCAAGTGATTAGTTTAATTGATCAAATAGGAGAAGTAACTTTAGAAAAGAAGGATGAAGTTACAGCGGCTCGTACAGCATATACTAAACTATCATCTTCTCAAAAGCAGAAAGTAACTAACTATGATGTTCTTGTGGCAGCTGAGGAAAGACTGGTAGAAATACCTGCAGAAAATGTAAGCAATCTGATTGATGCTATAGGAGAGGTAACTTTAGCAAGTGTTGATGCTATTAACTCTGCACGAGAAGCATATGATTTATTAACAGATACGCAAAAAGAACTTGTCACTAATTACGAGACATTGGTTGATGCAGAGAATACTCTGTCCCAGTTACAAATCGATAATGTAATTGAACTGATTGATAATATCGGAGAGGTAACACTGGATTCTGAAGAAGTAATCATTACAGTTCGGGAAGCTTATGAACAGCTGACAGAAGAACAGAAAGAATATATTACAAATTATGCTGAACTTGAGAATGCAGAGCTTGTTTTAAGTGACCTTCAGATACAGGATGTTATATCAAAGATAGACAGTTTGCCGGAAGTTATCACACTTGAAGATAAAGAAGAAGTTGCAGCCGTGAGACAGGCATATGAGGCATTGAAAGATGATCAGAAGTCATTTGTCACTAATCTTAATGTGCTTGAAAGTGCAGAAAGGATGATCATTAAGCTGGAAACAGATAAAGCTGCAGCTGATACAGTGATGGCGATGATAAATGACTTGCCGGAGTCTCTGACATTAGATGATCAGAAGGATGTGGAGTCAGTACGTACAGCATATGAAGCACTGACAGAAGATCAGAAGGCACTGATCATCAATTATGATGTATTGACTGAGGCCGAATCAATTATTGATGAACTTCAGGTGCAGGATGTCATAACAAGAATCAATGAATTACCTGAGGAAATGACACTGGATGATAAAGCCCAAGTGGAAGAGGTCCTTTCTGCGTATGAGGCTCTCACGGATGATCAAAAGAATCGTGTAACCAATTATGAGATGTTGACTGCTGCAGAAGAATCGATCGCTGCACTGGAGGAAGAACAAAGATGGGGAGAGATTCTTGAAGAAGACAGGCAGTTGATCGATAGTTCTTATGATATTCCTGATGGCGTATGGGTTGCAGGTGTGCCTGAAAGTGTAATGTATGACGGCACCAAGAAAACTATAGAGTTCAGAGTATATGACAGGAATATACTGCTGAAGAATAAGACAGATTACACAGTTACATATAAGAACACTACCAAGGCGTATAAAGTACTTGATCCTGATAATCCTACAGCGACAGACAAGAAGAAAGCTCCTCAGATCATTATCAAGTCGAACAAGAAGGGCAACTATGCAGGAACGAAGACGGTGTATTTCACTATCGATCCAGTAGACCTATATGACGACAGAATTACCGTAGATGAACTGTCCGTACAGGCAACAGGCAAGACACTGTCACCTGTACCTGTGGTGTACTTCAATGGTAAGAAGCTGAAGAATAAGACAGACTATACCGTAGATTACGGCACCTGGGACAGAGTCAATGCGCCTGAAAAAGGTGATGTGAAGATTACAATTACAGGTAAGGGTAACTTCTCCGGTACCAGAGAAGTACATGTACATGTGACATCTAAGGATCTGGTATCTGTAGCTAAGCTTTCAGTATCATCCAAGCCAATCTCTTACGCAGATCTGACAGGTGATCCTGTAAACGATCTCTTTGGCAGGATCACGGTAAAGAACGGTAAGAAGACAATACTCTCAAGAGAAGATGAAGACTACTACATGCTAGAGGTGCCGGAAGATTACGCACATGTCGGTACGGTAAGTTTTGTCATCCAGGGTAATGAAGAAAGAGGATATTACGGTAAGAGGACAGTCACAGTCAAGATCACCGGTATCTCGTTAACAGATAAGAAGGTCAAGCCTGTGTTACTCTCATATCCATATACAGGTGAAGAGATCGAGATCCCTTCTGGGACAAGTGTACTGACCTATAACGGAACACCTCTTACAGAAGGAACAGACTACGAGATCGTAAGTTATGAGAAAAATACAAACGCAGGTAAGGCAACGGTAACGGTCAAAGGTATCAATAACTATACAGGAACGAAGAAAGTAACCTATACGATTACAGCAGATACTTCACCTAAGGATAGCTTAGTCAGTGTGTTAGAAGCTTACTACAGTAAGGGAGGCTCTAAGCCTGAAGTTACAGTAGGAGATCTTACAGAAGGTACTGACTATACAGTGAAGTACAGTAAGAACACCAAGGCGAATACAGAAGGCACAGCAGTGATCACCTTCAAGGGTAACTATAAGGGAACACCGTCTGTGACCAGAACCTTCTACATTCAGCCGAAGGATATCTCTGAGGTAACAGTGACAGCCAAAGATATGATCTATACCACCAAGGCTGGAAAGTACAAGAGTACACCTGTATTAACAGACACAGATGGTAAGAAGCTGAAAGCCGGAACAGATTACGAAAAGGTATACAGCTATACCGATGCGAATGGACAGCTTTTAAGTGAACCTGTACCTGCAGGAACGATCGTGAGAGTCACTGTCAAGGGCAGAGGTAATTACACAGGAGAAACCAATACCGAGTACCGTATCGTAGATACAGGCAAGGATATCTCGAAGATGGCATTCAAGATATCGAATAAAGAGTACACAGGAAGACCTGTAACGATCGAAGAGTCAGATATCACGAGTATCAAGCTTGGAAAGAAAGTACAGGAGCTGAAGCTTGGTGAGCATTACGTCATCACTGGATATACCAATAACGTGAAGAAGGGAACAGCGACAGTCACCTTACAGGGTATCGGATACTATGGAGGCACAAAGACAGTTAAGTTCAAGATCACACAGAGGAATATCGGAACCTGGTGGAAGGGTATCCTGGGATTCTTTAACTAAACAGTAAAGATGTGCATCGGTTACACATAGATGTAATCGATGCACACTTTTCTTTTGCTCAGGTATCTTGCTAGAGTTTGAACAGTACAGCATAAGCTGATATAATTTTAGTGAAAAGAAATAAAGTGAAAAAGAATTCACTAAAGAGGACTGCTTATGTTTGTCGGAAGAGAGAAAGAAATCAATGAGCTGCAGAAGGTTTTAACTGCGGATAAAAAAGCTGCTGTTCTTATCTACGGTAAAAGACGTGTAGGAAAGAGTTACCTGATCACGGAAGTACTGAAGACACTTTCCTGCAAGAAGATCTACTATGAATGTCTGGATGGAGATTATGCGGAGAATCTGCAGCAGTTCACTGTACGTATACGGCGTGAGTTTGAGAATCCCTATCTCTCTTTTTCATCATTTCAGGATGCTTTTGATTATCTGTCCGGTACCGGTGAACAGACCGTTGTTGTTCTGGATGAATACTCTTATCTGAAGGGATCACGTGAGAATCGATATGTTGATTCGGTGTTCCGGAGTATTATCGACAGTATGGGGGCGAATATCCGTCTTGTGCTGATCGGTTCTTTTGTCAGTATCATGCAGGAATTGCTGGAGAGAGAGAATCCTCTGTTCGGAAGATTCTCACTTGTACTTCATCTGAGAGCTTTTGATTATTATGTGTCCTCACAGTTCTATCCACAGAAGAATGTAAGAGAAAAGATCGAGTTCTACAGTATATTCGGGGGAAACTCTTTTGTGAATGCGATGTTGGATCCAAGGCAGGATCTGCGGACAAATATCTGTGAACAGATTCTGAATCCAAACAGTGCTGTGCGTTCCTATCTGGAGAATATTCTGTTATCTGAACTGTCCAAGACCGGCCCTTCTCACCGTATCCTTACGGCATTATCTAACAGTAAGAAGAAGTACAGTGAGATTGCTGAAGAGACCGGTATAACAGGCGCCGGAACCCTGGATAAGCAGCTGAAAAACCTGATCCAGATGGATGTTATTCAGCGTACAGCGCCGATAAACAGAAGGGATGACCGGAGAAAGATATTCTATGAGATCACTGATAATCTGGTCAGGTTTTACTATACGTATGTTTATGCCGGAAAAGATACTTTAAGAATGATCGGAGAGGAAGCCTTCTATGACCTGTATATACTCCCTTCTCTGGATACATTTATCAGTCACCGGTTCGAAGAGATCGCAAGAGAATACTTCCAGAGGATCGTAAAGAACGGAAAGAAAAGCGGAATATACGATATCGGTACATACTGGTATGATGATCCGGTTAAGCATGTAAACGGTGAGTTTGATTGTGTGCTGAAACATAAAGATACATACTCATTCTATGAAGTGAAATACCACAGGAATCCTCTTGATCTGAATACCTGCAGAGAAGAAGAGAAAGAGGTCAGAAGACTGGCAGAGGAATTCGGCATAGAGAAGATCGGGTTTATCTGTTCATCAGGGTTTGCATTCAGTGATGAAAAGTATGATCTGATCACTGCTGAAGATATGTACCGGGAATGGATATAGGTGATATACACAAACTGCCCTTATTAAAGTGAACAAACGAACAAGCACATATGCTAATATATATACGGGTTTTATAAATACAGATAATTCAGATAATCAACTGGCGGAGGTTAATTATGTATAAAAGTACAAATCGTTTACTGTCTATAATCACGGCCTTTTTCATGTGCTTCAATAATCTGGTAACACCGATCTATGCGGAAGGAGAAGAGATTCCTGAAGCCACAGAAGAACCGGTAACAGAAGTGATACAGGAAGAGGAATCTGCAGAAGAGGCACTTGAAGTGGCGGAAGAAGTCACACAGGAGCAGGAAGAAACAGAACCGGAAGCAGAGACTGCACCGGAAGAAGAAAAAGACCCTGCAGAGGAAGAGACAGGTGAAGAAGGACAGGAAGGTACAGAAGTAATACCTGAACCGGAGACAGAGATCACAGAAGAACCTGCGGAAGTAATTAATACAGAACTTGAAGAGAATCAGGAAGAAGCAACAGAAGAAGAGAGTAGTGAAGAAATCACTGCTGAAGAAGAGGAAGAAAGCAGTAAAGAATATGCAACACCTGCGAGTGATTTTACGTACACAATAAGCAATAATACGGTAAAAATCACCAAATATACAGGAAGTGATACAGATGTGGAGATTCCATCAGAAATAGATGGATATCCTGTAACAAGCATAGGGGAGCGAGTATTTCAGAATAACAGCACTTTAACTAGCGTTATTATTCCTAATAGTGTTGAAAGAATAGAAAAACTTGCGTTTTCTTATTGCACAAGACTAAGGAGTATTACAGTCCCCAAAAGTGTTACATATATAGCAACGCGGGCGTTTGAGTACTGTAGGGGTCTAAATAAAGCTGGGCCAATCGGAAGTGATGCTAATATACAGATTGAGTTTAGTGATACTATCGATTTGACTTATAATGCTTGTTATTTAACTGGTACTGGCGACATTTATAATAGTTCGGGAGGTCTTTTTGATTATCTCGAATCAATAGAAATACCGGATGGTGTTACTACTATTGCAAAATATGCGTTTTACCGCTGCACCAATCTTACTAGCATTACAATTCCCAGGAGTGTGAAAAACATAGAGATTTCAGCATTCTATTATTGTACAGCTTTACAAGGAGTATATATTGAAGATATTTCAAAATGGTTGCAAATTGATTTTGAAAACTTGTATTCAAATCCTCTTTATTATGCAAAAACGCTTTATGTTAATGGAAGCAAACTCCAAGATCTTACTATTCCATCAAATGTTACAAAAATCGGAAACTTTGCGTTTTGTGGATGCACAAGTCTTTCAAACGTAATAATTCCAGATAGAATAATCAAAATTGGAAATGATGCATTTAATGGATGCATCAATCTAATGAGTATTATGATTCCTGATAGTATTTCAACTATAGAAGAGAATACATTTAAGTCGTGTAGCAATCTTACCAGTATAACTATTCCGAATAGTGTGACAAGTATTAAAAACTCTGCATTTGAAGATTGCACGAGCCTTACTGAGGTTGAGATTCCAAATAGTGTTACGAGCATTGGCAACTGTGCATTCCAAAATTGCATTAATCTGATTAATTGTATAATCCCAAATAGTATCAGTAGCATCGGAGACCACGCTTTTTACGGATGTTCTAAGTTGAAAACAATTGGACCCATAGGGAGTGATGCAAATGTCGAGATTGAATTTGATCAAGAACTAACAGATGTTTATAATTATTATGATGAAGATACAACAATTTACACCACATATTTATTTAGTTATGCGGAAGAAATAGTTATTCCTCCTTGTGTAAAAGAGATTGTTGGAAGGGCGTTCAGCGATTGTACTAATCTTAAAAGCATCATTTTACCTGAAGGGTTAACACATATTGGATATGGTGCTTTTGATGGTTGCTCAAATCTTTCTGGAGTTGTGATTCCTGAAAGCGTAATAACTATCGAGGGAGAAGCTTTTGATGGTTGCACCAGTCTCAATGCTGTTAATATCCCTAATACTGTAACAAGTATAGGAAGTCAAGCGTTTTCTAACTGCACTGGTCTAACAAAAATTGAGATTCCATACGGTGTCACAAAGATAGCCTATCGCACATTTTATAACTGCAGCAATCTTACAAGCATTTCCCTGCCTAATAGTGTTAAAACAATAGAATCTTCTGCTTTTGAAAATTGTAGTAAATTAACTGATATCGTAATTCCAACTAGTGTTACATATATTGGTGCTAGTGTTTTTTCGGGATGTTCAAGTATCACACGATTGGAAGGACAATCAATTTGTGTTGAGGCTTCTTCTCTACAGGACTGTTCTTCTTTAGAAATTGTAGATTTAAAAGAATTAAATAATATAAATGCCAATAGTTTTGAAGATTTTGCAAATTTAACAAGAGTTGGTCTTATTGTCTCGGAAACGATAGGTTCTTATGCTTTTCTTAACTGCAGTAATCTCACGGAAGTACATGTAAGTAATAGTGTAAAAGAAATAGATTTAGGTACATTTCGATATTGTGCCGATAATATGAAGGTCTATTTTTACGGCTCTCAAGATGAATGGAATCAGATTACCATTAAGAATTATAATGATTCTCTTTTGTCGGCAAATATTATTTTTAGATCACCTATAGAATCACTATCTGTTTTAGAGGGAAACTCGATTAATATACCAGTTTCCCAAACTACACAAATACATTATTCGAGTATTCCGGAAACCATAGATCCAAGTAGACTTGTCTGGACAAGTGAGGACGAATCTATTGCAACAGTTGATGAGCAGGGCAATGTTACAGGCATTTCAGAAGGAAGTACTACGATTAATGTTTCTGTAATGTATGGTGATCAGTCTGCAAGTATAACAGTTAATGTTACAGTGATCCATGTGGAAAGTGTGAGTATAAATCCCGGACAACCTTCAATGTATACCGGAGAAATGCAACAACTTACCGCCACTGTAAGTCCTATCAATGCGTTATTGAAAGATGTGACATGGTTTTCAAGTAATTCTGATGTTGCAACAATTGATGAAAACGGGCTGATTACCGCATTAAAAGCAGGCACTACAACCATTACTGTTACAGCAGACGATGGAGGCTTCACGGATTCATTTGAATTAACAGTGCTGCAACATGCTGCCGGGTTAAGCCTGTCAGATACCAGTCTTGAATTGCCTATTCGAGATACTGCACAATTAGTTCCTGTGTTCTCCCCGTCGAATACATCTAATAAGAATGTCAACTGGTCTTCCAGCAATAATAGTGTGGCAACGGTAGACTCAACGGGGCTTGTCACCACAGTAAGTGAAGGAACGGCAATCATATCTGCTGTAGCGGAAGATGGCGGATTCAGTGCTCGATGCGTTGTGACAGCTTATGCCGTACACCCGAATAGTGTTGTTGTTACAGCAGATTACCAAAGTGTATCTCTGAATGAAACAATCCATTTGAACGCAGAAGTGCAGCCGGCAAATACAACAAATCCTTCTGTGACTTGGAGCAGTAGTGATGAGAATATCGTTACAGTTGATGCCAACGGGATTGTTACCGGCAAAGGAAATGGAACTGCTATTATTACTGCAACAACGGTAGATGGCAACGTTTCTGGATCAATTGAAATACAAGCAATCGTTCCTGCTGCAGGAATTGCATTGACAAATAACAATCTTGAAATAGTTAAAGGACAGTCTGAACAATTGTCATTTGTCTTTACTCCTGAAAACACTTCAAATAAAAATGTCATATGGTCTTCTGGTGACGAGAGCGTAGCTACCGTGGATGAGAACGGTGTGGTGACTGCTGTAGAAGGCGGGACAACTATTATTACCGTTTTATCAGAAGACGGTGGATATACAGCGAAATGTGAGGTAAAAGTTGTTGTACTGTCAGAATTTGTATCAATCGTATCCGATGTATTGGAAGTGATTTGTGGAGAAACAGCGCAGCTTGAAGTTATGGTGCTGCCTGAAAACACGACGAATAAAGAAGTCATCTGGTCAAGTAATAATCCTGGCATCGTTTCTGTTGACAGTAATGGTAAGATCACAGGCAGAGGAAACGGAGTTGCTCAAATTACTGTAACAACAAAAGATACCGGAGTATTCGCTACAGTGGATATTCAGGGAATCGTACTGGCTGGAGAGATACAGCTGTCTGATCAAAAACTGGATATTGTAAAAGGTAATAGTGCAGAATTGAGTGCAACAATTTTACCTAATGATGCCACCAATAAGACAGTTCTCTGGTCATCAAGTGATGAATCTGTGGCAGCTGTAGATAGCAATGGTAGGGTTACGGCAGTAGAAGGCGGCACAGCAATCATCACTGCCACTTCAGAAGACGGCAGAGTTTCTGCTTCGGCAGTAGTTCATGTAATAGTTATGGCCGAGGGTATAACTGTTGATGAAGAGAATACCGTCTCTGAGATCGAATATGGAAAGACTGGAAGTATACAGATCTCTTTTGAACCGTATAATACAACGAACCAGAAGCTGATCTGGATATCGAGTGATGAGAATATCGCCATCGTAGATGAGAACGGTGTAGTCACAGCAGTCGGCGAAGGTCCTGTAACGATCACAGCGACATCGGAAGATGGTGGCTTCAGTGTCAGTACAGAAGTGGTGGTCCTGTTCACACATATCGAGAGCGTAGAGCTTGCGGAGAAAGAACTGGTTCTGGGAATCGGTGCAGAAGAACATCTGCACGAAGTGATCTATCCTGAGGATTCCTCAGTTAAGAAAGTAAACTGGAGAAGTAATGATGAATCGATCGTTACGGTAGATGAGAACGGAAAGATCACGACACACAAGGAAGGCAGAACGACGGTAACTGTAACGACAGTTGACGGAGGCCTTACTGCGGAGATGACAGTGATCGTATATCCGGGAGGCATCTATGTAAGCGGACTGGAAGATGTATATGAGTATACAGGAACAGCGATCAAACCTGCACTGAACGTGTATGACACAGGCAAGCTGCTGCAGGTGAAGACAGACTATACAGTCACATACAAGAACACCACCAAGGCGTATTATGTGGCAGATCCGGAGAATCCCACAGCGACAGACAAGAAGAAAGCCCCTCAGGTGATCATCAAGTCAAACAAGAAGGGGAACTATGCAGGAACGAAGACAGTGTACTTCAGTATCGATCCTGTAGACCTGTATGACGACAGGATCACCGTGGATGAACTGTCTGTACAGGCAACAGGCAAGACACTGTCACCTGTACCGGTGGTGTACTTCAACGGAAAGAAGCTGAAGAATAAGACGGACTATACGGTTTCCTATGAGAATTACGGAGACAGAACTACATCAGGTGAACATACCGTAACGATCACAGGGAAGGGCAACTTTACCGGCACAAGAGAAGTAAAGGTATATGTAGCACCGAAAGAACAGGTATCTGTATCTAAGCTGTCTGTAACCTCCAAGCCGATCTCTTATGCAGAACTGACAGGAGATCCTGAAAATGATCTCTTTGACAGGATCACGGTAAAGAACGGTAAGAGTACAGTACTCTCAAGAGAAGCCGAAGACTACTACATGCTTAATGTGCCGGAAGATTATGCACATGTCGGTATGGTAAGCTTTGTTATCCAGGGTAATGAAGCCAAGGGATACTACGGTAAGAGAACAGTCACCGTCAAGATCATCGGTATCTCCCTGACAGACAAAAAGGTAAAGCCAGCGTCTCTGTCATACCCGTATACAGGTGAAGAGATCAAGATCTCTGCCGGGACAAGTGTGCTGACCTATAACGGAACACCTCTTACAGAGGGAACAGACTATGAGATCGTAAGCTATGCAGCGAATAAGAACGCAGGCAAGGCAACGGTAACGGTCAAAGGTATCAATAACTATACCGGCACAAAGAAACTGACCTTTACGATCACCCCTGATACCTCATCGAAGGAGAGTATGGTTAGTGTAGCAGATGCTTACTACAGTAAGGGAGGGTCTAAACCTAAGGTAACTGTAGAAGATCTTACAGAAGGTACTGACTATACAGTGAAGTACAGTAATAATACGAAGGCAAATACGGAAGGCACAGCAGTGATCTCCTTCAAGGGTAACTATAAGGGAACGCCTTCTGTCACAAGGACTTTCCATATCAACCTGAAACCATTCACAGAAATATCTGTCACTGCTTCTGATGTTGTCTATAGTGCAAAAGCAGGAAAGTACAAGAGCACACCTATACTGACAGATACAGACGGTAAGAAGCTGAAAGCCGGTACGGATTACGAGAAGACGTATACCTACGAAGAAGTAGACGAGAATGGCACTGTGATTCGTACATTAACAGCGAGTGATGTAGTAGAGACAAATCACTATGTGCGTGTAACAGTTACAGGCAAGGGTAACTATACGAACGAGACTGTCTCGGCAGTGTACAGAGTCACAGCCGCAAGTATCGCCAAGGGAACCTTCAAGATTAAGAATCAGGAGTATACAGGAAGAAGTATTACTCTGGATCCTGCAGAAGGAGATATAACCAAGGCGGTAGTATCCAAGAAGGATCTTACATACGGCACAGATTACATCATCACCGGGTATACCAATAACGTGAAGAAGGGAACAGCTACTGTTACCTTCCAGGGTATTGGTAACTACGGCGGCACAAAGACTGTCAAATTCAAGATCGTGCAGAGGAATATCGGAACTTGGTGGAAGGGAATCCTGGGCTTCCTGAATTAAACAATTAAGAGTGTGCATCGGTTACACATGTGTGCGGCCGGTGCACATTTTCTTGTTGTTTCATCAGTATTTTTAGTGAAACATAAGCAAGTGAAAAAGAATTCACCAAACTCATGACGGCCTGCGTGACTGTCACGGTTGACAAATGTTAGTCGGTTAGTCTACACTAACTATGAGGTGATCGACATGAATATGGATATCCTGAAAGGATTGTTAATACCCTTCATCGGTACGTCTCTTGGGGCTGCCGGTGTCTTCTTCATGAAGAAGGAACTGAGCAGGAATACCGAGCGTATCCTGCTTGGCTTTGCGGCAGGCGTGATGATTGCAGCTTCGGTATGGAGCTTACTGATTCCGGCGCTTGAACAGGCTTCCTGCATGGGCGTATGGTCCTTTATCCCGGCCGTGATCGGTTTCTGGCTGGGTATCCTTTTCCTGCTGTTTCTGGACCGTACGGTACCGCATGTGCACCGCTTTGATCCGGAACCTGAAGGCAGGAAGTCCAAGCTGCAGAAGACGATCCTGATGGTCCTGGCTGTCACAATGCACAATATTCCCGAGGGCATGGCTGTCGGTGCTGTCTATGTCGGTGTGCTTGCTGGTGACGGGCTGATCTCGATGGCTGCGGCACTGACTCTGGCGATTGGTATTGCGATCCAGAACTTCCCCGAGGGTGCCGTGATCTCCATGCCTCTGCACTCGGAAGGCATGTCACGCTCCAGGTCCTTCGCATACGGCGTATTCTCCGGCGCCGTGGAACCTCTGGCAGCGGTGATGACGATCCTGCTGGCTGATCTGATCATTCCTGCGCTGCCGTATTTCCTGAGCTTTGCGGCAGGGGCGATGATCTACGTTGTTACAGAGGAACTGATCCCGGAGATGAGCGAACCTCCGCATTCCAATATCGGTACGCTGGCTCTGGCTTTTGGCTTTACCCTGATGATGACTCTGGATGTCGTGTTCAGCTGATGCCTGAACATGTGTGATAAGATATAAAAAAATAATTATCTTTCTGAGCGGTACGGAGGATACAAATGTTTGATAAACGATTATTAAAAGCTGTTAAGGGGAGTACGAAGTATATCGTACTGAATGTATTTGGTCAGTGGATCGGACTGCTGGCCAGTCTTTTCTTCATGCGTACACTGGCCGGATTACTGGCAGATCTTTATGCGCATACATTTGATCCGGGCACACTGCTGCAGATCCTGGCAACATTCGGCATCTGCGCATGCATACGGTATCTGAGCGTGCGTTTCTCCGTACAGATGAGCGATCTCTCTTCACGGGGCGTACGGATGCAGCTGAGAGAGATGATCTACCGCAAGCTGCAGAGACTGGGTCCGAACTACGACGAACAGATCCCGACTTCGGAGATCGTTCAGGTCACGACCGAGGGCGTAGATCAGCTGGAGACATACTTTGGCCCGTATCTTCCTGCATGACGCCTCATTTGTGCTGCTGGATGAGCCGACAAGCAGTCTGGACAGCCTGAATGAAGCCGTGATCCTGAAAACATTAAAGGATGAACGTCAGGATAAGACGATCATCCTCGTATCACACCGTGACAGTACACTGCATATCGCAGATGAGATATACAGGATGTCTGAACTGAGAAACAGCTAGTAGTGGATGACCTCATCCATCTGCTGAATAGCCTGAACGATCTGCCGGGCTTCTTCACTTGTAAAGTAGGTGAGGGAGGTATCCGGCAGATAGTTTTTTAATTCCTCAAACCGGTTCTCCTTGATGCACTGACGCACCGTTGAAGCACTAATCGCCTCACCGTTATATTCCTTCCGGGGCACAACGATACACTGTATGCCATGGGCAGGAAGTTCCTTTAACATCGTTTCGTTGTATATGCCGGTCACCACGCTGCGTGGCTCTTCACCGACGTAGCGTACAGTGATGTTCAGAGCTTCGGCGATCCGCACAAAGACGGAAAGATCCACCAGGGCATGACTGCGGTTCACGGCTTCTTCATCCTTCTGGAAGTAGGAAGGGAAGGTCGCATTACTGATGATGTAGGAACCGCTGTCATGGTAGATGATATTGGAAAGATGGGCAGTACCGTCCATGACCAGTTTCTTTCTGACACGGTAGGGGATCGGACTCTTCTCTTCACTGACGATGAACAGGTGTACCCAGTCATTCTCTGCCGATGCCTTCTCCGCCAGAAACTGATGGCCGAGCGTAAACGGATTGGCGTTCATGACGATGGCGGCGGTTTTCCCTTCCTTCTTCTGTTTGGACAGAGTGCGCAGGTAGTCATTGAAGCCTGTACGCTTGTTTTCCATGAAGACGATGTTCTCGGCCCTGACGATCTCGTAGAAGCCAAGGTCGGCAAAGTACTTGGCTGTATCCGGCTTCGTATACAGGAAGAAGTGCGTATTGCCTCTTTCGTACTGCTTTTCCACGAGGTGGGTGATCAGCGTATTGGTCAGAGATTCACCGGTATAGTTGGGACTGACAGCCAGACACCGCAGGGTATTGCCGTAACAGCTTCCGGTAGCGGCAATATTGTAATTCTCATCATAGATCACACAGGAGTAATCCACATTGGGATCGAGCCGGATATTCTGAGAATTCAGCAGAGCGATCATCTTCTGCCTGGTTCTCTTATCGGATGAATATACTTCGGATATCGTAAAACTCATATGTTTTCCTCCTTGGCCTGCAGGATATCACGGGCGATCCTGATCAGTGCTTCCGTAAAGCCTGCCTGTGTCTTGTTTTTCTTTGAACATGCATAGAAGTGACGGTTGTTTGTATACTCCTGCAGAGGGAAGAAGACACCCCTCGTACGGGCATAGTCATCAATGAAGATATCCGAGCAGAACATGCAGAGATCTGTTTCAAGGGCTGTACGTCTGGCAACTTCGAAGGAGTCTGTCTCGATCACGATATGCGGATAGATGCCGTAGTTATGGAACATCCTGTCCTGGATCAGGCGCACACTGTGGCCGGGACGCAGGGAGACAAAGCGCTCTTCCGCCAGTTCCGACATGTACACGGTACTGCCGGTGTGGGATGACAGGAACGGCGCATGTTTGCCGGCCAGGATACCGATCGTTTCCTTCTCGATCAGTTCATAGTTCAGCAGGGGACTGGTGGGTTCTGTCGCGGCCAGGGCCAGATCCAGCTTGTCGGTGATCAGCATCTCCTCCAGAGCTGTACTGCCGGCTTCGATCAGTTCGATCGATACATGCGGATATGCCTCGATGAACCGGGGCAGGATATAGGGAATGATCTGCATACTTCTCTGTACACTGATGCCAAGACGCAGATGTCCCTCCTGATCGTTGGTAAGACGGTGGATATGCGTATACAGTTCGTTGTGCGTTTTGAGGATCTCGTCGGCTGCCTTCAGGACAAGTTCACCGGCAAAGGTGATCTTGTGCGGTGTGACCGTACGGTCAAAGATCGTTACCCCGAGATCTTCTTCGATCTGTTTCAGGGTCTGGCTCAGGGACGGCTGTGAGATGAACAGTCGTCTGGATGCGGCAGTGATCGAACCTTCTTCGGCAATCACTTTCAGATATTCTGCCTGTTTCGTATTCATACATCCAGTATATATCAAATATATCTGATATGTATATGCATTTAATATAAAGAAAATATTATGGTGAGGTAAAGATAATTGTAGTTTTCATTTGTTGTATTCTTTATTAATACTAACTTGTAAGAACTGTATGAACATACATACAGATCGTTACAACATGTCTGTAATATCACAGTAGAGAGGGGTGTTTATGTCACAGACAATTGTTGGCCTTTTAGGCTTTCTATGCATCATTGCGATCGTTGTAACACTTTTCAGAAGTATTACACTTCCCAGTATCGCATTCATCCTGTTCCCGTCCATTCTTGGTCTGATCCTGGTCATCGGAGGGTACTATTCCTTTGATAACCTGGCTTCTCTGATCAAGTCCGGATTCTCATCCACGGGACCTACAGCGGCGCTGTTTGTATTCTCCGTCCTGTACTTCGGTATTATGACCGATGCCGGCATGTTCGATGTCATCATCGGCAAGCTGATGGGTCTTGTTGGTGACAATGTGATCGGTGTCTGTGTCATGACTGCTGTCATTGCCCTGATCGGCCATCTCGACGGCGGCGGCGCTTCCACGTTCTGTATCGTTGTACCTGCTATGCTGCCGGTATACAAGAAGATGCACATGCGTCCGACGACACTGCTGCGTATCGCTGTTCTGGCCATGGGTGTTCTGAACCTGATGCCCTGGGCAGGTCCGACAATGCGTGCTGCTTCCGTCCTCGGTATGGAAGCCGGCAAGCTCTGGAACACACTGCTTCCGATCCAGATCTTCGGTATCGTTCTTTCCCTTGCTCATGCTGTTCTTGCAGGTGTACAAGAGAAGGCCAGAGGCGCAGGTCTTGACGGTAAGCTCGCCAAGGAAGGCACTGCAGAGGAAACAGAAGAAGGCGGTGCTGAACAGGCTGCCAATGACCCTGCACTTGCCCGTCCGAAGCTGTTTGCCTTCAACCTGGCACTGACGATCGCTGTCATTGCGATGCTGATCTGGGATGTCTTCCCCAGCTATGTACCGTTCATGTGCGGTGTTGTTATCGCCCTGTTAGTCAACTATCCGGGTGCCAAGATGCAGAAGAAGATCATTAACCTGCATGCCGGTCCGGCGCTGACAATGTGCTCCACACTGATGGCTGCGGCTGTCCTGATGGGTATCCTGGTCAAGACTGTTACTGTCGGTGATGCAACGATCCCGTCTGTTGTTACATGCATGTCCAACATCATCAAGATGATCCTGCCGGCTGCACTTGGCAAGCATCTGCCGCTTGTCATCGGTATCCTCTCTGTACCTCTGGCTCTGGCCTTTGATACAGACTCCTACTTCTACGGTATGTTACCGGTCATGATCGGTATTGGTGAAGGCTTCGGCATTTCTGCACTTCCGATCGCTGTAGCCATGGTCGTCTGCCGCAACTGTGCAACATTCATCTCACCGATGGTTCCGGCTACACTGCTTGGTGTAGGTCTTGCGGATGTCGATATCAAGGATCACATCAAGGCAAGTTTCATGTACGTCTGGGGCTTCTCCATTCTGTGCATGCTGTTTGCGATCGTCCTTGGTATAATGCCGCTGTAAGTTGGAAATGGAGGTATTATACCTCCATTTTCTATAATTTATATAGAACTGTATCTATATAACTATTTACTTATAGAACAATAATCAAACTTGTATTTGTTACAGGATACTGTGACTAACTAAGATTAAATTAAAGAAAAGGAGATCTTCATCATGGAAATCTTGAAATCGGCAGTTGCCGGTACGCTGGAATCCAGTGACGCACAGGTCACCGTAGAACCCGGAAACGGTTCTATTGAACTGGAACTCTCCAGCAGTGTCATGAACCAGTACGGCAGACAGATCAAGGAAACTGTCTATGCTACACTGGAACGCCTGGAAGTTGATAATGCCAGGATCACCGTGGTTGACAAGGGTGCGCTTGACTGCACACTGGCAGCCCGCATTGAATGCGCTGTATTCCGCAGCTGCGATAAGTCTGACAAGGGTATTCCCTGGGGAGGTATGATCAGATGATTCCCCGTCCGAGACCGCAGAAAGACCGTCTGCGCAGAACAATGATGTTCATGAATGCACAGAAGCCCGGTCTGATCAAAGATGCATATATTTACGGCTGTGACAGTATCATGCTCGACCTTGAGGATGCTGTTGCCGAGAACCAGAAGGACTCTGCGAGATTCTCTCTGTATCATGCCCTGAAGACAATTGACTACGGTGATACAGAAGTTATCGTACGTATCAACGGTCTGGATACACCGCACTGGCAGGAAGACATCCGTGTATGTGTAGCAGGCGGTGCTGACGGTATCCGTATTGCCAAGTGTGAGAGTGCACAGGATGTCAAGACAGTTGAAAAGGCTGTTGAAGAAGCTGAAGAGGAATTCGGTGTAGAAAAGGGCAGAACATTACTGATGGCTGCACTGGAAAGCCCGAAGGGTATCCTGAATGCCTACGAGATCTGTGCTGCTTCCGACCGTATGCTGGGTGTAGCAATCTCCGGCGGTGACTTCAGAAAGTGCATGCAGACAAAGCCTACAGCTGACGGTATCGATATGGTAACAGCCAGAGGCATGATGCTGATCGCCGCAAGAGCTGCCGGTGTACAGTGCTTTGACACCGTATTTACAGACCTTGATGATGAGGAAGGCTTCCGTGCAGAAGTTCTCCAGAACAAGGCTATGGGCTTTGACGGCAAGAGCCTGATCAACCCCAAGCAGATCCGCTTTGTTCACGAAGTGTTTGCGCCGACGGAGAAAGAGATCGTTCAGGCGGAACAGATGGTCAGAGCATACCGTGAGAATGTTGCCAAGGGTCTTGGTGTCTTCACGGTTAACGGTAAGATGGTAGACATCGCCTTTATCCCGGGTGCGGAAAGAACACTGCGTCTGGCGAAGGCAGTCGGTCTGTATGAGGGAGATCTGGTATGAGAAACGCAGTAGGTAGAGAAATTCCTGATGAATTACTGGTAAACGGTAAGGAAGTTTACCAGGGTAAAAACTACATGGACGGCAAGTACGTTCAGAAAGTAGGACCTAAGACAAGAAGATTTGAGAAACCCCAGGAATCCAAGATCGTTGAGACGATCGCAGATGCTCTGAGACAGTGCGGTGCCAGGAGCGGTATGACATTCAGCTTCCATCATCATTTAAGAAATGGTGACTACGTTGTCAATATGGTCATGAAGGCTGCTATTGAAGAACTGGGACTGGAAGATCTGACGATTGCCGCAACATCCCTGGGTGATGCCCATGACCCGATCGCTGAATACATTGAGCAGGGCAAGGTCATCGGTATCCAGACATCCGGTATCCGCGGACGTATGGGTGAAGTTGTATCTGCAGGTAAGTTAAAGACACCTGCAATTATCAGAAGCCACGGCGGCCGTCCCCGTGCAATCGAAGCCGGTGAAGTCCATATCGATATCGCATTCGTAGCAGCACCGACCAGTGACTGTGTAGGTAACTGCAGAGGTATCGGCGGTAAGTCCAACTGCGGAAGTATGGGTTATGCCATGACTGATGCGAAGTATGCCGATCACTGTGTTGTTGTTACTGACTGCCTCGTAGACTTCCCGAATATGCCTGCCAGTGTTGAAGCTATCGATGTTGACGCTGTCGTTGTTGTTGACTCCATCGGCAACCCGAAGAAGATCGCTTCTGCGGCAGCCCGTATCTCCCAGAATCCCCGTGATCTGAAGATGGCTGAAGATGTCGCAAGAGTTGTTGCGGCTACACCGTACTTCAAGGATGGCTTCTCCTTCCAGACCGGTGTCGGCGGACCTTCCCTGGCTGCCAACCTGTTCATCGAGAAAGAAATGGACAAGAGAGGCATCAAGATGGGATGGGCGATCGGCGGTATCTGCGGACCGATGGTCGATATGCTCAAGAGAGGCAAAGTAGGCAAAGTCATCGACGTACAGGACTTTGACCTTGATGCTGTCAACAGTATCAACCAGACACCTAACCACTTTGAAATGAGTGCTTCCCAGTATGCCAACCCGGCAAACAAGGGTGCCTTCGTCAACAAGCTGGACTTCGTTGTTCTGGCTGCTCTCGAGATCGATACAGGCTTCAACGTTAACGTATTAACCGGTTCCGACGGTGTCTTAAGAGGCGCTCCGGGCGGACATCCCGATACAGCTGCAGGCTCCAAGTGCTGCATCATCGTTACACCGCTGACAAGAGGCCGTATGGCAACCGTATGTGAACATGTTGTTACGGTTACCACACCTGGTGATACAGTCGATGTCCTGGTTACCGATTACGGTATTGCGGTCAACCCTCTGCGTCAGGATCTGATCAAGTGCCTGGATGAAGCAGGTGTTCCGCATGTGACGATCGAAGAGCTGAAAGACAAGGCTTACAGTCTTGTCGGAAGACCTGATGATCTGCAGTGGGAAGACAAGGTCGTAGCAGTTCTTGAAGCCAGAGACGGTACGATCCTGGATGTTGTCAAGAAGGTTAAACCTTACACACTCTAAGTTACACATATAAACAGGCAAAGCCCTTCCGGATGGAGGGGCTTTTCAATGTCTGTGCGCATATTCCGTTATCTGTGAGACAATGTATACATAGCTGACAGGAGATCATTATGAATAACGTTGTGTCTGTTTACTTCAGTCCCACACATACCAGCAGAAGTGTCACACAAGCTTTTTGCGACGGCACCGGGCTGCCTGTTCGTGAATATGACCGAACGCTTCCTGCAGGCAGAGAAGTACCGATCGACCTTCCGGAGGATGCACTGGTCGTACTGTGTGCTCCGGTATACGGAGGGCATACCGTACAGCTGTACATGAACGAATTGCAGAAACTGCACGGGCAGGGACAGCCTGCCGTGATCATTTCTGTTTACGGCAACCGCCACTATGACCGTGCTCTGCAGGATCTCTACCATGCGGCAGTACAGTGCGGGCTGCGTCCTTTTGCCTGGGGAACATTTATCGGTGAACACTCCTTTACTTCAGAGATCCAGACCGGAAGACCGGACGCGGACGATCTGCATGCGGCAGAGGAATTCGGCAGGACAGCGATCGCTTCGGCAGAGCAGGCAGTCATGCTGGAGGAGAGCGAAGTACCCGGACGTGATGTGGATTACGGGATGATCGGTATGCACGGACAGCGTCTCGGTCATCTGACGCCGAACCGTCCCTCACCGACAGAGGATTGCATACAGTGCGGTATATGTGCTGCTGTATGTCCTCTTGGACTGATCGATCCCAAAGACAGCCGCAATATCCAGGAATCCTGCATGAAGTGCGGTGCCTGTGTCAAGCTCTGTCCTCACCATGCCATGCGTTTCCCACAGGAAGACTTCCGCATTGTACAGGAGGACTGCATCAGCGAATTCGGCAGTGATATCCATCTGCCTGAATACTTTGTCAAACAATAGAATTGCCGTGAACTGCGGGCAGGGAAATACCGTTATGCTGTATGTCCGGCAAGTGTCATCGGTGAAGAGAAGGATATCCGCCGTGAGATCGATGAATTGTTCCGCATACATGACATCTGTGTAGTTGAGGATGTCCAAAGTGTTGCTAATACGATGCAGGGCTTGCAGAAAGCAGAGAACGGTGATGGCAGTGTGATCATATCCGAGAATCTCCGCTTCCTGACAGATACAGAGAAAACATACTATCCTACGCCGGAACAGTTTGCCTTGGCGCATGAGATCGTAGATACATACGATGACAACGAAAAGAAAGGCATTACCGAAACATATGTGCAGGGTAAGCTGATCTGTGCGGCTGTGTACAAGGAAGCCAAAGAACTGCTGGAAGTCGAAAAACAGAATCACTGATCGGTATTCTGTCGTAAAATCAACCTAGTTATGAAATAAGTTTCGGTTATAATGTAGTCATGACGAAGAAGATGATAATCACCAGCACCGATAAGATCCTGGCGGTCATGGAGCACCGGAGTATTTCTCGAGCGGCTAAAGCGCTGAATCTAAGTCAGTCATCCTTGAGCCGGGCTGTGCAGGAATTTGAGAGTGAGCTGAATACTTCTTTGTTCGTGCGGACGCCTGACGGGGTGGAGATCACCGATGCCGGCAGGCTTTGTGCTGATTATCTGTTACAATTGAAAGAAGCTGAAGAAGACCTCAGGAAAGGGCTGAATTTCCTCAGGTCTTCTTTCTTTACGGTCAATATTGCGCTTCCTCTGCATGTCAGTTCCACAGCGATACTGGAGATCGAGAAAAAGGTCCATGACCGCTATCCGGATGCTGAACTGCATATTACCAATGTGTTTTCCGGTAAAGTACCGCCTGGACTGTTATCGGATGAGTATGACTTTGCAATAAGCTGGCGTGACGGTGAGGGTGATCCAAGACTTTCATTTGAGCCGTTCTATGATGATCATTTCCTGCTGCTTGTGCCGAAAAGCATACAGATCAAGTCACATCAGCTGGTGGTGGAAGGCAGAAATGTCAGTACCGTGGATATTCAGGATATTGCCTTACTGCCGTTTGTGCTGCAGAATGAAGGAACATCCGTGCGCGGGACGATCGATCAGTTCTGTGAGAAATACGGACTCACGCTGGATAACCGGCTGTCTGTAGCGAATTCGATGGTCGCAATCAATGCCGTAAAGAGAGGTATCGGCTGTGCTTTTGTCATGGAGGCTTACAGTCCGTTCTTCCGTGACAGTGAGGATTTCTCCGTATACTTCATGCCGGAGGATGTAGAAGAGACGATTGGGTTGTTAAAACTGGCAAGAAAGGACCTTTCGTCAGTTGAACTGTATGCGGCTGATGTTATTCGCAGTTATCTGTTGAAACGCCGCGGGAATTATCATATCGGCAGTCCGGGAGGCGAAGGCTGATGCAGAGGGAACTGGAATATATTCTGGCTGTAGCAGAAGAAGGCAGTATCTCCAGAGCGGCAGAGCGCCTGTATGTCGGACAGCCTGCGATCAGTAAGACAATTGCGGCAGTAGAAGAAATGGTTGGTTTTAAGCTGTTCATCCGTGAGCGGACGGGCATGATTCCTACCGAAGCCGGAGAAGTATACCTGATGTACGCAAGACGGGTGCGGGATATCGAAGAGGAGATGCACCGAAGGCTTGCAGGAATGCAGAAACAGGAAATGGTCAGACTGAATATCGCCATGACACTGAACGCAGTATCACTGTCTGTTATGGAGATCGACAAGCAGATCAAAGAGAAGGTAAATGGGTATGAGCTGCAGATCGATAATGTACTGTCCAAGGATATCCTTGAAGGTATTCGTACAGGAAAGTATCAGTATGCAGTATGCCCGCACAAGATCCTGATCGGTGAAGGAGATATTCAGGAAGAACCATTGTTTGCCAACGGCTGGATCTTTATTACACCAAAAGACTGTATACCGACAGGAATATTGGAACAGGAGAAAACGGGCAGAGATCCGTATATCCTGCCGTCAACAGTTCTGAACTACCCGCTGATCCTGCAGGAAGAGAGCACAAATGTGCGCAAGGAGATCAATGAATTGCTGGATCTCGGCAACCGTCCGTCTTATCGCGGAAAGATGCAGGTAGCGAATTCACTGCTCGCCATTGAAAGCGTACAGGATGGTCTTGGCTGTGCAATCATATCGGACATCTTCCGTGTGTATCTGGATGAAAAGATGGTGAACGTCTGCAGATTGAAGACAGACTGGGAAGTTGTCAGTTCACTGGCATACCTCAAAGGCAGGAGAATACCGTCGGAAGAAAGACACTGTCTTGATGTGCTGGGGGAAATACTGCGGGAGAATAATAACAGGGTTCGCAGGTAGTACTATTCCAAAAATGCATGCCCCTATTGGAATATAGAATTTGTAGCCGCTTACAATTGTCGCTAGATTGTAATTAGAAAGGGTTGCACATTTGAAACCTTTAGAGGGGAGGATAATCCATGAATATGCAACTAATTGGCGGTATTATCTGCTTAATCATCTTCATAGCCGTACTGGCTTCTAAACTTCCTAACTGGATGACATTTATTTGCATGGCTCCGGTTGCTGTCTTCCTTGGTATTGCGGACAACGCAGCGATTTGGGGAACCCTGAATAAGTCCAGCGTTCACCTGCTTGCAAACATCTGCATTTTCTCAGCAATGATTGCTGCTACAGGTCTTGACATCGTCATCGGTAAATTTGTTGACAGAATGACCGGTAACGTATCCGGCAAGAACAAAGAGATCGCGATCTTCGGAATCGTATATGTCATTTCCGGTCTGATCTCCTTCGTTCTGCAGAACTCTTATGTAGCTATGGCTTTCCTGCCGGTTCTGACAAGTATTGCGAAAGTGAATAATATCTCTCTTTCCAAACTTGTTCTGTTCGTTATCTATTCAACGACACTCGGCGGTGCCTGCACCTTGATCGGTACACCGACAAACGTTTATGCCAATACAGCACTGCAGGAAGCAGGCCTGGCTGAATTCGGTATGTTTGACTTTGCATGGGTAGGTATTCCGATCTTCATCGTTGGCGGTCTCTACATGGTATTCATGAACAAGTGGTGCCCGAGTTATGATGACTATGGTGATAAGCTCCCCGGTACAGATGTTAATACAGAGATCACACCGGAGATGGCTTCCGCACAGAAGAAAGTCCTGCTGGGCTTCCTCGTCTTCATTCTCGCACTGGTTAACGGCTCTCTTAAGTGGGTCAGCATTCCTGCAGATCCGACACTGATCGGTTATGCGGCAATCGCTATTCTGTTACTGACAAAGACAGTTGATACAAAGATTGCACTTAAGCAGTTCGACGGCGGCTTCATCCTGTTCGCTGCAGGTATTAACTTAATGATCACCCTGATGACTGCTTCCGGTCTCGGAAACATGGTTGGTGATCTGATCATCAATGTCCTCGGCGGCACAAGAAATCTGTATGTAATGACTGCTGTTCTGTTTATCGGTGCTGCGATCATGACATCGTTCATGAACAACATGGCTTGTGCCGGTGTTCTCGCTCCTGTCGGCATCTCCATCGCGGAAGCTCTCGGTGCTCATCCGCAGGCTATCGTTCTGGCAATTGCCATCGGTGCTGGCTGCTCCTATCTGACACCTATCGCTTCCGGTACGAACCAGACGCTGCTGCCGTTTACAAAACTGCAGTTCCAGGACTTCGCCAAGTTTGGCTGGCCGCTGGTTATCATCAGCTTTGTGATCTGTGTAGCTGTTCTGCCGCTGGTATTCCCGTTCTTCTAAGATCAGAATGTACAGGCATCCACGTCAGTGGATGCCTGTTTTCTATCCTGACAGGTATTGTCTGAAATAACACATAATACAATCAGAGATGCCTGGGGAACAATCCGCAGATGATATCTCATATCGATTGTGAACAATGGAGGAAAAAAGATGAGATTAAGAAGATCATTAACTTACGTTTCAGGTTTCTACGATGATTTGCTCGAACGTGCACAGAAAGTTGTTGACGGACCTTCCGACGTTCTGATCCTGGATACACAGGATGGTGTTGCACCGGCAAATAAGCCCATCGCCAGAAAGAATATTCTGGAAGTTCTGAAGAAACTTGACCGCAAGGACAAGGAGATCTGCGTACGAGTTAACGAAGTAGATACACCGTACTTTGAACTGGATATCAAGGAGATCATTGAACCTGGTCTTCCTACATCCGTACGTCTGCCGGAGTGCCATACCCCGGAAGCACCGCTGAAGCTTGATGCGGAGCTCACAAGGATTGAAAAGGAAAACGGACTGGAGCCCAACTCCATTGAGATTCAGGCTATGATCGAATCTCCGCTGGGTATCCGCAACGCTTATGATATCGCCACATGCTGCGACAGAGTTACATGCATTACGATCGGCATGCAGGATATGAACAGAGCCTTTGGCTTCCAGAGAAGATATATCGACAATGAATTTGATCTTCTCTATGTCCGCCAGAAGATCGTCTGCGACGCAAGAGCAGCCGGCGTACAGGTCGTTGATACCGTATTGTTAACAGACAATGTTGAGATCAACGAGAAGTATACCCGTAAGTCCAAGGAATTTGGCTTTGACGGCAGAGCTGTTCATACACCTGAAGAGGCAGCTTATGCCAACAAGGTATACTATCCAACACCGGAACAGCTGGATTGGGCAGTAGGAGTTAAGGAAGAATATGAGCGCTGCGAAGCAGAGAATATCCAGTGTGTCTATGAAGGCAAGGTCATCTGCTATGCTGTATACAAGCAGGCATGCGGCCTGGCTGAGATGAAGAAATAATTGAAGGATCGTACCGGCTGATGCAGAGATCACCGTGTCAGCCGGTATCTCCATTATTAAACCGGATGACAGTACCGTCCTCAGAACGGTACAAGCTTAGAAACAGAAACGTTATCGGTTGAAAAGAAGGGAGAATAACAGAATGACTGAATTACCTCGTTCCACACCTGTAAAGGAGGGTGTGAATCCTGAATATATCATTGATTTTCTGAATGCCTGTGAGAAAGCAGATTCAGAGATCCACGGCATTACGATCGCCAGACACGGGAAAGTGATCTTTGAGGCATACAATGCCCCGTATGCGAAAGATATCGGGCATATCATGCATTCATTTACCAAGACACTGACGAATACTGCTGTCTCGCTGGCATTTACGGATGGTCTGCTGACTCTGGATGACCCGATCAGTAAGTTCTTCCCGGAGTATGACGGTACGGAAGTGGATAATGAGTTCTACCGTGCATGCACGATCCGTAATCTGATCACGATGAGAAACGGTCAGCAGAGATCGATCGGCGGCAACGAGTGGAGACCGTTAAAGACTTCCTGGAAGGAAGCGTACTTCAAGGTGCCTTTCGATAAGGAACCCGGCAGTACATACATGTACTCCAGCGGTAACTCCTATATTCTTTCGTATATCGTTCAGCAGCTGGAAGGTAAGACAGCCCATGAACTGGTACAGGAAAGAGTTGGTAAGAAGATCGGCCTGAGTGATTTCCCGTGGATGCGCAGTCCCGAAGGAGTCTGCTCCGGCGGTAACGGTGTTTCCCTGACAGCGGAAGATATGCTGAGGATCGGTCTGCTGTTCCTGAACAAGGGCAAGTGGAACGGTGAGCAGCTGATCAGTGAAGAATGGGTCGACTATGCGTTTGGCTATAAAGATCCGATTCCTCCGGTAAACGGTGTGCAGTATAACTACCATTGGGAACATACAGGTGATCTCTGGTGTGCCAAGGGTATGTTCGGACAGACCTGCGGTGTTGTTCCCTGCCTGGATATGGTATTTACGATTACCGGTGCAGACAAGAACTATATCTCTTCGAAGCTGTTCCAGGAGATCGTCGTTGATCAGGTAAAGAAAGATCCTGAAGAAGTTGTACTGGGTGATCTCAACCCTGAAGATCCGGCAAGAGAAGGCAGCCCGTACAAGATGGCAGGACCGGTTACGACGATGGAAGATGTACTGCTGCAGAAGGGTCTGCGCATGACACTGGAAGGTAAGAATCTGTCTGTACCGTGCCATGCGGAAGTAAAACCGGAATATGTTCTGAAGCCTGAGGAAAACAAGGATGGTGTTACCTGCGTGGAGATCTGCTTCACGGATGATACAGTAACTTATGCAATGACAGATGCCAGAGGCCGTCATGAGATCATCTGCGGTCTGGATCACTGGGTGCGCGGTACCACAACGATGACCGGTGGATACCTGCATCATCAGTATGAACAGGATATTACGCTTGTCTCTGCTGAAGCTTACTGGTGCGGAGAGAACACGCTGATGATGGAATGGAGATACCCGGAGATGGCATTCTTCGATCATAACCTGATCACATTTGAAGATGGCTGTGTCAAAGTTGACCGCTGGGTAAACATGAATTCTCAGGATACCAGCAGACCTACACTGATCTGCCGGTAGAAAACAGGAAACAGTCAGAAACTCTCCGGTGTCATTAATGGTGCCGGAGAGGCTTTTGCATTCAGTATATAGCTGTCTGTTTATGACAGTCAGGAGTAATCATGATGAAAGCTTTACCAAGATCCATACCTTCCGCGGAAGGGGTAGACCCTCAGTCCATTATCGACTTTCTGAATGCAAGTGAGAAAGCCGGATCGGAGATCCATGGTGTAATGATCGCCAGACACGGGAAAGTGATCTTTGAGGCATACAATGCGCCGTACCGGGCAGATATCCGGCATATCATGCATTCGTTTACCAAGGTGCTGACAAATACAGCGGTGTCTCTGGCATATACAGACGGTCTTCTGAAACTGGATGATCCAATCAGTAAGTTCTTCCCGGAATATGACGGTACAGAAGTAGATAATGAGTATTACCGTACATGTACGATCCGGAATATGATCACGATGAGAAACGGTCAGCAGAGATCGATCGGCGGCAACGAGTGGAGACCGTTAAAGACTTCCTGGAAGGAAGCGTACTTCAAGGTGCCTTTCGATAAGGAACCCGGCGGTACGTACATGTATTCGAGCGGTAACTCCTACATTCTTTCGTATATCGTACAGAAGCTTGAGGGAAAGACCTGCAGAGAGCTTGTACAGGAAAGAGTAGGAAAGAAGATCGGTCTGAGTGATTTCCCGTGGATGTTAAGTCCTGAGGGTGTATGCTCGGGAGGCAACGGGGTTTCCCTGACGACCGAGGATATGCTGAGGATCGGTCTGCTGTTCCTGAACAAGGGCAAGTGGAACGGTGAACAGCTGATCAGTGAGGAGTGGATCGACTATGCGTTTGGATATAAGGATCCGATACCTCCGGTAAACGGTGTGCAGTATAACTTCCATTGGGAACATACCGGTGATCTCTGGTGCGGAGGCGGTATGTTCGGACAGACCTGCGGTGTCATACCTGCGTATGATATGGCTTTTGCGATGACCTGTGCCGATGAGAACTACCTGGCAGCGGATCTCTTCCAGAAGTATATCGCTGACCGTCTTCATGACAGTACAGAGATTCCCGAGGCAGGAGATGTCAACCCGGCAGACCCGGACTCCTGGTACGCGGATAAGACAGGGAATACGAGCCCGTATAAGATGGATGGTCCGGCTGTAACCATGGATGATATTCTGCGACAGAAAGGCCTGCGTATGACCCTGCAGGGGAAAAATATCTCCGTACCGCACTTACAGGTACAGACAGACTATGTGCTTACACCGGAAGAGAATAAAGACGGTGTAACCTGCACGGAAATACACTTCACGGAGGATACTGTCACGTATGCGATGACAGACGCAAGGGGCAGACATACGGTAACTGCCGGTCTGGATCACTGGATCAGCGGCACAACGACGATGACAGGCGCATACCTGCATCACCAGTATGAACAGGAGATCACCCTGATCTCTGCCGAAGCTTACTGGTCACAGGAGAATGTACTGATGATGGAGTGGAGATACCCGGAGATGGCTTTCTTCGATCATCTGATGATCACTTTTGAGGAAGACTGTATCAGGATAGACCGGTGGGTAAACATGAATTCACAGGACAGAAGCAGACCAACATTAGTCTGCAGATAGGAAAAGAAATGACAAGATTAAGAGAGATATATGTAAAGTCATCCGATCCCTTTGAACGGGGAAGGCAGCACGGTTCCCAGGTAAAAGAAGAGATCACCGGTATCTGTGCGGGATATGAGAAGTCCTTTGCCAAGCTGAACTATTCCTGGGAAGAAGCACAGGCCATGGCACTGGAGTATGTACCGTATCTGGAAGAGATCATGCCTGACCTTGTGCAGGAAGCCAGAGGTATTGCGGCAGGCGCAGAAGTGGATCTCGGCACGGTCATGGTACTGAATACAAGATATGAACTGCTGAAGTTTGCCAAGGGTGTAGACGGTTTCGGCGGCGGACAGTGCACATGTTACGCAGTATCTCCGGAAGCTACACAGGCGAAGGAAACGATCGGCGGTCAGAACTGGGATAATGCGCCGTTTGTCGGAAAGAATCTGTATATGCTTCATATTGATGAAGAAAACGGTACGAAGATTGTCGGACTCTGTGAACCTGCACAGCTGATCCGCAGCGGTATGAACAGTTACGGAATCTCCCTGAACTGCAGCACACTGTTATCCACATGGGATAAGCGTGGTATAACGATTCCTACGAATTTCATGCGCAGACGTATCCTGCAGGCTAAAACATTTGACGAAGCATGTGAGACAGTCAAGCTGCTGAAGCCCTGTGTATCCCTGAACTATGTGATTACTTCCAAGGAAGGTAAAGTTACAGCCTTTGAGACCACCCCGAAGGAAGTATACCGGGTATATCCGGCAAGAGGTGTTCTGACACAGGCAAATGATATCAAGATCAATCCTGCGATCGACAGATTCCAGAGAATCGGTGATCATCAGGCCCAGAGATACAGAGGCCCCAGACTGGACTATCTGTTACAGAAGAAGGCTGGAGAGATCACACCCGAGTATATCCAGGAATGCCTGAAGGATCATGAAAATTACCCGGATTCCGTATGTAACCATCATACAGAGGGCAACTGTGTAACGATTGCATCCATGCTGTACTGCGTAGACAGAGGATATGCATTAGTCGCCTGGGGCAATCCTTGTGAGAATGAATACGAGAAGTATGAACTGAACTGACAGAATACCCCCTTCTGTTCAGTGAGACAGCCGTACGAAAGTACGGCTGTCTTCATATCCGTGATGATTACCGTAGCATGGAGTATCAGTGTCGGAAATGAGATGAAGGAAATACATCGGTTTACAGGAAACGTTAATAAAACCTGAAGCATGAAATTGCAAGCTTCAGGTTTTTATTCCGGATGACAGCAGTATTACACTTTTTTTCCTTTTTTAACTTCGTCCAGATAACTGTAGACAGTTACCTTGGATACCCCGAGAAGCTCTGCCACTTTCTCTACGGAGCCCTTTACAAGGAAGATACCCTTGGCTTCCAGGAAGGAAACGATCTCGATACACTTTTTCCTTGTCAGTGTCTCAGGACTCTGCGTGATCGTATTCCGGATGATGTTATCGATCACCGTCATCACGTCCTCGGTAACACTGTTTTCCTCGTAGCTGCTGCTCTGCGGGATGTCGTCCGCAAACTTCAGAAACTGCTGCGCTGTCTGTGTAAGCAGCTCTATCGCAGTAACGTCATAGTTCACACACAGCATGCCTACGACACTGTTGTTGTCATCACGAATCAGCAACGATGAGGATTTGATCTTCTTGCCGTCTACGGTGTCAAAACTGTAGTTGACAAGCTGATCATCCGCAAACTGCCTGTTCAGCAGCACATTCCTGACGAGATGATCAAAAGACTGTCCTACGGAACGGTTGGTAACGGAACCGTTGGATACATAGACAACAGAGTACTCCGGGTTGGTCAGATCATGGATCACTGCTTCACAGTTTGATCCGAACATGCCTGTGATCATCTCTGCGACAGGGATGTATGGTTTCAGATACTTATTCATTAACAGAATTATATATCAGATCACGGAAAGATACAGTTACTGAGTCTTTCCTCTGCATTCGATCGGCAGATACTGCAGTACTTTTCCGTGTGACACCAGTACTGCTGTATCGTACAAGTTGACTGTCGGGCAGATATGACTGGGAATGATCTCAACCTTGTCTCCGACTGACACAAGCTCATGGAACTCGTGATTTGTCAGAACAGCGTGTTCATCATACAGGTTATCGATCGTGATATGCTCAGCACCTTTGACCGCACCGAAGCCGTTGGTGGCACAGATGCCTGTGGGACGGTTCTGCGAGACCAGAGCTTTGGCACCGGTATCCAGGACAACCCTGTCTCCCTGCGGCTTGGAGATCACAGATCCCAGTACGGTGGCGGCACAGTAACCGTAATTATTGATTGCCTGCGACTGTCCGACATCGAAGAAGATATACGTACCGATACGCAGCTCGGTCACGCCTTCCAGCAGAGAGTCATTCATGGCGGCAGGGGTAGCACCGATACTGATCGTATCGATATCTGCGCCTAACTCTCTCATGATGTTGGCAGCACGGACTGTACGGGCATGTGCTTCTCTGCTTTTTCTTATGCAGTCTTCGATATTGTCTGCTTTGTAGGTATGCCCCTCGTGGGAGAAGACACCCTTCAGCACTACGCAGGTACTGGCATTGATCGCTGTGACAAGTTCTGTCAGCTGCTCATCGGTAACAATACCGGAACGTACTTCACCGACTTCATATTCGATCTCCACTTCGAGAGGCTTTTCCTCGTTGGCAAATACTTCCTCCATCTGCCGCAGCTGGTAAATATTATCAATACCGACACGGATATGGATGCGTCTGTGCAGGTCACGCAGTCTTTCGTACTTGTCGATGCCGATGATCTCGTTGGCGATCAGAATGTCACCGATGCCGTGATCCGCCATGACTTCGGCCTCACCGATCTTGGCGCAGGCAATACCGCAGGCACCGGCTTCCATCTGCAGCTTGGCAAAGAAGGGCATCTTGTGGGTCTTGATGTGCGGACGCAGTTTGACGTGCATGGCATCTGCTTTTTCCTGCATCATGCGGATGTTGGAAAGGGCCTGATCATAATCAATGATCAGACTTGGTGTGGGAAGAAATGAGTATTCAGACTGAATCATAATGATCTCTTTATGTTTTCTCTTAATCTCATTATAGAAAAAATTCTACACAAAACAATAAAATAATGTTTATATGCTTGAATTGAACAGTAAATAACGCAATAATGGATTCATAAATAGAAAAAATTATATACAGGAGGATAATTATGTCTTATCGAGATGAGATCATCAGCTACATTGAAGACAATCGTTCCTTATTTACCGATCTCAGTGATCAGATCTGGGAGTATGCGGAGACAAAGTTTGAAGAGTTCAAGTCTGCAGACTTATACTGCCGTATTCTCGAAAAGGAAGGCTTTGCGGTAGAGCGCGGGATCGGCGGTCTGCAGACGGCGTTTAAGGGCACGTTCGGGACGGATGATGGTCCATCCGTCGGTTTCCTCGGGGAGTTTGACGCCTTGCCGGGATTGTCTCAGGAAGCCGGTGTATGTGAGCGTAAGCCGATCATCCCCGGCGGCAGCGGACATGGCTGCGGACATAATATCTTCGGAGCCGGTGTTCTTGCGGCTGCCTTTGCGGTCAAGCACTATCTGCAGGAAAGCGGAAAGCCGGGAAAGATCGTGTACTATGGATGTCCGGCGGAAGAAGGAGGATCCGGCAAGGCGTGGATGGTCAAGGCAGGATGCTTCAGAGATATTGACTGTGCACTGACATGGCATCCGTCATCAATGAATCTTGTACAGATGCCGTTTGCGCTGGCTTCGATCCAGGCAACATTCAAGTTTACGGGACTCAGCAGTCATGCGGCATCCGCACCGGAAAAGGGACGCAGTGCACTTGATGCGGCAGAACTGATGAATATCGGTGTACAGTTCCTGCGTGAGCATATTCCCGATAAAGCACGTGTGCATTATGCGTTCCTTGATGCCGGCGGAAGAACCGCAAACGTCGTACAGAGCGATGCTACACTGCTGTATCAGATCAGAAGCCCGAAAATGTCAGACGCAAGAAGCATTTACGAGCGGGTGATCAATATCGCCAAAGGAGCAGCACTGATGACCGATACCAAAGTGGAAATGCAGTTTGACCGTGCCTGCTCAGACCTTCGCACAAATCATGCCCTGGACAAGATCGTCTATGAAGCGTTTGAGACTGTTGGTCCGGTTCCGGTAACGGAAGAAGATATCGTCTTTGCCAGGGAGATCAGAAAAACGTTTACCGCGGATGTGAAGGGTTCAAACGAGAATACACTGCGTGAGTATTACCGCCGGGATGACCTGGCTGATCGTATCCGTGATAAGGAGATCGTGGATATCCTGTTCCCGCTGGAGTATGTCTTTGCGGAAAAGACAGCTTCAACAGATGTCGGTGATGTCAGTCAGATCCTGCCTGTGACCCAGATTGGTACTGCCGATTATGCCAAGGATACACAGCTGCATAGTTGGCAGGCAGTTGCACAAGGCAAGTCTCCGTTAGCCCATAAGGGAATGCTGACGACAGGGAAAGTCCTTGCGCTGGCTGCTGCCGATATCTTCGAACATCCGGAGAAACTGACCCCGGTAAAGGAAGAATTTGCGAAGAGCTGGGAAGCAGAACCGTATGTATCACCGATCCCCGATGGGGCAGAACCGAGGCTGACAAAATGAAAATAGAACATATCAAACAGATCAAGGGAATCAAGGCCAACGGACAGTATTCTCCTGCTGTCGTGCATAACGGTATCGTATATCTTTCGGGACAGTTCGCAATAGATCCGGAGACCGGAGAAAGACGTTTCGGCACCGTAGCCGAAGAAGCAGATCAGGTCATCCGGAATATCGGGGTGATCCTGAATGAAGCAGGATCCGGTCTGGATCGTGTGCTGAAGTGCTGTGTATACATCAAGAATATCGAAGACTGGGATGCAGTGAACGCAGTATACGCAAAGTACTTTCCGGATGACTGTCCGGCAAGAACCGTGATCACCGCGAAGGATCTTCACTTTGGCTTTAAGGTAGAGATGGATGTTATTGCCGCAAAAGATGTTTAGAATCAGCTGTATGTTTGCAGCGGAGAAGTACAATCAGTAATACTACGGGACGATAAGCAGTTTCAAACACTGATAAGTATGGTGAGCAAATGATTATTACAAAGGATAAATTTGCATATTTACAGGCTGTTGCGGAAGAGGGAAACATTACAAGAGCAGCCGAAAAGCTTTATGTATCACAGCCGGCATTAACGAATTACATAAACAAAGTAGAAAGCTACTACGGTATCAGACTCTTTAATCGTGTGCGCAATCCGGTAACACTGACGTATGCAGGTGAACAATTCATGAAGGGGATGGGAGAGATCATCCGGCTTCAGAAGAAGTTTGATCATGAGATGGAAGAACTTGCCAATCACCGGGCAGACAGGATAACGATTGGGATGGGAAGCACACGTGCAAGTACATGGCTTCCATACCTCCTGCCTTCATACAAGAATAAGTATCCAGAGATCGATGTTGAGATCATTGAGATAATAACGCAAATCTTGAACAAAGACTGCTGAAAGGAATCATAGACTTTGTGGTCACTTCGCTTCCGTTAAGCACTGCCGGCATAGATTATGAAATGATCGGAGAAGAAAAAATATATCTGATCATTCCACAGGGACATCCGATACTGAACGGTAAAGACCTGGCGGGCAACAGTATCCATGATCCTTTGTCGGTTACGCCGGAAGAGCTTAACGGACAGCATTTTCTTATATCAAAAGAAGGGCAGAACCTGAATACATTTGCTAAAAATATATTTGAAGAGTGTAAGATAACACCCGGGGAAATGACAGAAGTTGCCGGCAGTGTGACAGCGTACCTTCTTGCCTGTTACGGAAACGGTCTGGCACTTATAACAGATTCAGTATTCACCACGATGATTCCCATGAAAAAACCGGTGATCGCAACCATTAATAACAAGTCCATGTCCCGTGAAGTAGTGGCAGCATATAATTCTTCTGTTGGATTATCCGTTTTTACAAAGGCTTTTATTGAAATAACAAAGGAAACTGCAGACAGCAAACTGAAACAGCAGATCGATTCTTACTGGAAATAGTATCCGATCCTGTATATGCACTGCATATGACTGATATTTGAAGGGATGATGGAAATATCGGTATAATTGAAACAGTCCTTCAGATGATAACGAAAGGAATAGAACGCCATATGAAGATCACACCGGAACAATTCAACTATCTTCTCATGGTAGTAGAAGAGAAGAACATTACCAGGGCTGCCGAGAAGCTGTATATCTCTCAGCCTGCTCTGAGCAACTTTATCAACAAGGTGGAGAGCTATTACGGTGTAAAGCTGTTTGACCGCTCGCAGAACCCGGTCGTACTGACATATGCCGGTGAGAAGTTCATCCGTGAGATGGGCAAGATCATCCAGATCCAGCAGAAGTTTGACAACGAGATGGAAGAGCTGGCAAATCACCGGATCAGCAGACTGACGATCGGCATAGGCAATACCCGGGGATGCGACTGGCTTCCGTATCTTCTTCCTGCATACAAGGAAGAGTTTCCGGAACTGGATATCAAGATCATCGAAGGAAACAGTGATCAGATCGAGCAGAAACTGCTTGCCGGAACCATGGATCTCAGTATTACCACACTGCCGATCCGTGCGCTTGGGCTGGAGTATGAGACGATCACGATCGAGCGTGTATATCTGATCATACCTCCGGGACATCCGATCCTGGAAGGCAAGGATATTACCGGCAATGATCTGGATCATCCTCTCATGATTCTTCCCGAAGAACTGAACGGACAGACGTTTATCTGCCCGGCAGAAGGGTACGGGCTGCACAGGTATACCTACAACGTATTCGAGAAGTACAATATCCTGCCCGGCGATATCGTCGAGATCAATAACAGTGATACGGCTTTCCAGCTGGCATGTTACGGCACGGGGCTCGTCTTTACCCCGGACAGTTCCTTCCTGCCGCCGTTTCCGGCAATCAAGCCTGTGATCGCGCAGATCAACAATAAACCGCTGATCAGATATGTTGTTGCGGCATATAACGCAGCTGTGGGATTATCTCCTTCCGCAAAGAAACTGATCGATCTGACGAAAAAGATCATAACCGAAGAGCCGCAGCTCGATGCCAAGACCATGTATATGAAGGCAATGGCTGATAAATAACACTGTATAACCGAAAGAATACTGAAGATGACTCGTGAAAGGGTCATCTTTTTGCGCGATAACAGAATGGTTATCGTGAACATCACTAATCCGATATTAGACTTTGTTAAACATCCTAATTAATCTGAAAGTGTAGCACAAGTACTTGTAAACACTCACCACAGATTAGTTATTTGATGAAAGGGGAATTCAAAAAATGTCTGAAACAAAGAAAAAATTCAAAGTACCGCCTTCACTAGTTATCATTCTGGCAGTTATGGTATTTGCTGCAATCCTTACCTGGATCGTTCCGGCAGGTGAATATGCAAGAATCACCAATGAAGCAGGTCAGACTGTAGTCGATCCTAATTCATTCCAGTATGTTGAAAAGAGCCCGGTCAATCCGCTGTCCGTACTGAAGTATGTATTTGACGGTATGACAAATGCCCGTGGTATTATCTTCTCACTGATGCTCAGCGGCGGCGGTCTTGGTATCGTTCTCGGAACAGGTATGTTCCAGGCTGCAGCTTCTACACTTGGTCAGAAGGTCAAAGGTAAGGAAACCGTTGTTATCGCTCTGATCATGGGTCTGTTCGCTGTTCTCTGTGTACCGATCAACCTGAATACATTTATCCCGCTGGCTCCTCTGGGTCTGGTTGCGGCAGCAGCTCTGGGATTCGATGCGATCGTCGGTGTATCACTGATCATGCTGGGCGGTGCTGTTGGTTTCTCCTGCGGTGCCATGAACCTCTCCAATACAGGTACAGCGCAGACAATTGCTGAACTGCCGATCTTCTCCGGTATGTGGTACAGACTTGTATGTATGATTCCGTTCTATCTCGTTGCCGTATGGTATGTTTCAAGATATGCAAAGAAGATCAAGGCAGATCCGACAAAGAGTTATGTTTACGGTATTGATCTTGGCACAAACTACGATCTCGACAAGATGCCGAAGTGGGAAAAGAAACATATTCCGGTAGCAGTCATTGTTGTTGCCGGTATCGGTTACCTGATCTACCAGGCAATTCAGGGCACAATGTCTAATTCAAGTGCTTCATATTTATTCCTGAACATGGGTGTTCTCTGCGGTCTGGTCTCCAGAATGTCTCTTGAAGAAATGAACAAGTCCTTCATGGATGGCATGAAGGGTATGGCTGCTACAGCTACTCTGATCGGTTTCGCTTACAGTATCTCTCTGATCCTGCAGGATGGTAAGATCATGGATACACTCGTACATGCACTGGCAGGCTTACTGAATATCTTCCCGAACGTTCTGGCAGCTCCGGCAATGTTCATCATGAATATTCTGGTCAACTTCCTGATCACATCCGGAAGCGGACAGGCTGCGACAGTTATGCCGATCTTCGTGCCGGTTGCTGACCTTGTCGGTATCAGCCGTCAGACAGCAGTTCTGGCCTTCAACTTCGGTGATGGTTTCTGCAACAACATCCTGCCTCATGCGGCTGCTACGATGGGCTTCGTCGGTGCCGCAGGTATTCCGTTCGGTAAGTGGTTCAGCTACATGATCAAGCTGTTCCTGATGTGGATCGTCGTCGGCTGTGTCATGCTGATGATCGCTACAGTTATCGGTTACGCTTAATAGAAGGAGGCCATCATGAAGATAACAGATGTCTATTCACAAAGTTATCGCTGGCCGAAGGACAAGCCGATCCAGAACGGCAAGCATATCTTTACACACAATGAGCTGAATCTGGCTGTTATCGAGACAGATGAAGGTATCACAGGCTATGGTACAAGCTACAATGTAGATTATGTAGAGTATCTGAAGCCGTTCCTGATCGGTGAAGATCCGCTCAACGTAGAACGTCTGTTTGAAAAGATGTATGTACCGAAGTTCCTGGGAAGAAGAAGTATCTCGACCAGGAGTATCTCAGCCCTGGATATCGCCCTGTGGGATATCCGCAGTAAGGCGGCGAATATGCCTCTGTACAAGCTGCTTGGCGGCTATCGTGACAGTGTTCCCTGCTACATTGCGGGAGGCTACTATGGGGAAGGGAAAGGCATTCCTGAGCTGCAGGCAGAGATGGAAGAGTACATGAGCTGGGGCGTAAAGAACGTCAAGATGAAGGTCGGCGTACTGAGTCTTGAAGAAGATGCCAAGCGAGTCAAGGCAGTGCGTGAAGTGATCGGTGATGATGTCAGACTGATGGTGGATGCCAACTGTGCATACAGAGCGTATGAGGCACTGGAACTGAGCAGAATGATCGAGGATTATCATCCGTACTGGTTTGAAGAACCGGTAATGCAGGATGACTATGAAGGCATGAGATACTTTGCCGAGCACAGTCATATCCCGCTGGCAACCGGAGAGAACGAGTATACGATCTATGGTTTCAGAGATCTGATCGATCAGAGTCATCCGCAGATACTGAATCCGGATGCCTGCTCGATGGGCGGTATCACGCAGTATCTGAAGATCTCAGCATATGCCGAGGCACACAATATTGCGATGAGCCCGCACGGACAGCAGCAGGTCCATGTACATCTGGACTGTGCAGTACCGGGTGTGATCATGGCCGAGTTCTATCCGCCGCAGTATGATGCCAAGATCTACGAATCGTTCGTGAACCCGATCCACTTCGATCCGAAGACGAGCACGGTATCGCCGAACAGCACACCGGGTGCCGGACTGGATATCAATTATGATTTCCTGAAGGAGTACAGGATCAAGTAACATAGTTTCAGCGAGGTATTTATGAAAGAGATGAAGGTCATAACTCTGGATGCACCTACATACCGCGAAAGAGGTATCCAATACGGTCAGCAGGCAAAAGAAGAAGTTGATATTGCCGTGAGCTACTACAGGAAAGCATTCGGGGAAGTGCCGGGATGGGAAAAGATCCTGGAATTCTCAAGACAGTTCATTGATGCCTCAAAGGACTTCTTTCCCGAAGCTATCGAAGAGATGGAAGGTATTGCGGAAGGCTCCGGACACCGGATCGAAGAGATCATGGCTGTCAATGCCAGGTATGAGATCTCCAAGTTTGAGCGGCTGCCGGAGTGTACCACAGGTGTCTATCATAACGAAACGACAGGGAAGAAGTATATCTTCAAGAATTGTGATCTCAACAGAGGTGTAAAGGATCATCTCGTCATCCTGCACGTAGTAAGACCTGACGGTTTCCGGGCAATCGGTATCACTGAAGCCGGACAGCTGATCCGTGACGGTTATACCAATAACGGTCTGGGTATGGTCAACAGTGCCATGTATGACAAGACTGATCATGCCGGTGTAGCAATACCCGGTACGGTCGTACGCAAGAAGGTCTGGGAAAGCAGAACTTTCGCAGATGCGGCAGAGATCACAAGACACATTTACAGAACAACATCCACGAATATGCTGCTGGCAGACAGGTACGGCAATGCGACGGACTTTGAATGCTATCCCGGCGGTGTGGATGAAGTGAACTGCGTACAGGGAATGATCGGTACCGGCAACAGGTTTACGGTCGTTCCTGAAAGAAACAAAACAGATGATGAACGCATTGACAGAGGTCTCCGCCTGAAAGAACTGATGTCTGAAAGAGGAGATACGATCGATGAGTTCGTGATCATGGATATTCTGAAGGACGAAAAAGGAGCTCCCGAAGGAATCTGCCGCGGCAGAACGCCGGACTGCGAAACAGTATATTCCATCATTGTAAATATGACAGATGATAAAGTATACATCTGCCTTGGAAGGCCTTCAGAAGGGGAGTACAAGGAGTACTTCCTCTAAGGAATCAGCCCTCTCGAATCGTGCAGGTGTGTTACATACACGTCTGCACGATTCTTTTATGAAAGATGAGGCAATAGAAAATGAAGAAAGAGATGAAAGTTGTAGAACTTACTGCTCCTACATACTACGAAAGAGGCGTACAGTACGGTGAACAGGCAAAAGAAGAGATCGATATCTCGGTAGCGTTCTATCAGAGAAAGTTCGGGGATTTCCCGGGCTGGGAGAAGATCACGGAGTTTGCAAAGGAATTCGTTAATGCGTCAAAGGACTTCTTCCCGGAAGCTGTGGAAGAGATGCAGGGTATTGCGGATGGTTCCGGACATACCGTGGAGGAGATCATGGTCGTCAATGCCAGATATGAGATCTCCAACTTTGACTGGAAGCCCGAGTGTTCCACAGGTGTCTACAGAAACAAGACCACCGGTAAGAACTATATCTTCAAGAACTGTGATCTTGGTCCGGAAGTGAAGAAGCACCTGGTGATCCTGCATGTGGTAAGACCTGACGGATTCAGGGCGATCGGTATCACTGAAGCCGGACAGCTGGTGCGTGACGGATACAATAACTGCGGTCTGGGCATGGTCAACAGTGCCATGCTGGAGATCACCGATCATGCCGGCGTAGCAGTACCGGGAACCGTGGTGCGCAAGAAGGTATGGGAAAGCAGGACCTTCGCCGAAGCTGCAGATATCACCAGGAGTGTCTTCCGTACAACATCCACGAATATGCTTCTGGCAGATAAGTACGGCAATGCGACAGACTTTGAGTGCTATCCGGGCGGCACGGATGAAGTAGGCTGTGTATGCGAGATGATCGGTACAGGCAACCGCTTTACGGTACATCCCGAAAAGAACCGCGGAAGAGTGATTTTGGACGGTATTGACAGAGGCCTGCGCTTGAAAGAACTGATGACAGAAGCCGGAGACAGTATCGATGAGTTCAAGATCATGGAGATCCTCAAAGATGAGAAGGGCTATCCGCAGTCGATCAACAGTAAGATGAGTGCTTCCTGGGAGACCGTATACTCGATCATCGTGAATATGACAGATGACAAGGTATATATCTGTCTGGGAAGACCTTCCGAAGGAGAGTACAAGGAGTACACTCTGTAATACATATGATATGCGGAGAATGATCTCCGCATATTGTTTAGATAATAATCAGGAGTAACAGTATGACATATCAGTATCTTGCAAGAATCAGCCCGAAGGAAGCGGAAGTATCACCGAAACTGATCTTTGACTTCCTGCAGGCATGCGAAAGAAATAACATTGAACTTCACAGTGTCATGATGGCACGGCATGGCAAGGTCTTCTTTGAAGCATATGCCAAACCCTACGGACCGGATATCCCGCATTACGTGCATTCCATGACCAAAGCATTTACCAACACGGCAGCTGGTATTGCATATTCCAAAGGACTGCTGAAGCTGGAAGACAAGGTCATTTCGTTCTATCCCGAGCATGCGCCGAAGAAGCCGACGGAATACCAGAAAGAAATGACTGTAAAGAATCTGATCACGATGCGTTCGGGAATGGATAAAGATATCAACGGCAGTGAGTTCAGAACGATCAGGACAAGCTGGATCGCACGTTACTTCCAGCAGCCGGTGCCATATAAACCCGGTACACATTATTTCTACTGCAGCGGCAATACCTTCATGACTTCGGCAATCGTCCAGAAAGTCACCGGCAAGACGGCACATGATGTGATCAATGAAACGATCGTACCGGCACTGGGCATGCGTCCGTTTACCTGGACAAAGAGTCCGGAGGGCATCTGCAGCGGCAACAGCGGCATCAGTCTCTGTGCAGAGGATATCGTCAAGTTCGGTATGCTGTATCTGAATCATGGTGAATGGAACGGTAAGCAGATCATTGCCAGAGACTGGGCAGAGAGATCCCTCGGTCTTCTGGATCCTGTCGAAAGAAAAGAGGGGGATCCTCTGTATAACTATCACTGGATGCAGTATGCATCGGAAGATATGTACTCTGCAGAGGGCTTTCTGGGCCAGTACTGCACACTGATTCCCAAACTGGACATGGTCGTTGCCATTACTTCCGCAACCGGTGCCAAAGCAGAGATCGGTGCCGATGACATGCTCAGAGACTGCATCGTTAACCCGCTGCTGAACAATACACCGGCAGAGGATATTCCGGCAGAGATGCTTGAACGGAAGCGGCAGTACATGAATCTTACACCGCGCATGCTGAAGATCGAAGATGAACCTGTACTGAAGGAGACCCGGACATATGCAGTCGAAGAGAATGAAGATCATATCACAAAGATCATCCTGCACTTTGATGAAGAGAATGTACTCTTCGGCATGGAGGATGACCGGGGACTGAACTGGGTGGATGCAGGTCTGCGGTATACAAAGGAAGGATACTCCGGTGTTACAGCGAACTATCTCCATCATGAGATGCAGTCTGAGCATGATCATATCTTTGCCGGTGCCTGGTGGGAAACACCGAATACACTGAAGATGGAGTGGAGATTCGTCGAGACAGCGTTCTGTGACTTTATCACGATCACATTTGACGGTGATGAGATGTGTTTCCGCCGCAGTGTAAACGTGAATTCCAAGGCTCTGGAACGTCCGCTGATCAAGGGCCATCTTACAGATAAACGGTAATTATCAGCAGGATGAAAAACACGAAAATCATTGTGGCGGCAGCCTGAATTACGATGTATGTCTGAAACAGAAACGTCTTCCGGAAGAGGGAGAGGTATGGATATGATGGAGCAGTATACTTTGATACATTCCCGATCCGTGAGGATGCCCTGGAAGAGTGTCAGGCAAATATCAGAGCGTTTGAACTGCTTAAACAGAAGATCGATCGTGTCGGTAAGGACAGGATCACACAGATCGTCAAAGAGCACAGCGATATAGCAGCACGCAAACTGATCTGTGAACTGCTGACATAACAGGAATACACATATATGCGAAAACAGGTCCGGTAAACAGCCAAATCTGTTTTCTTTGCCTGAGTGCAGTGATAAACAAACTGCAGATTCTGTGGTATAAAGAACATCGTAGGAGTTTGAAATGCAGAAGAATTCGAAGGGTATACTCTATGCCTTACTGGCATCGGTCATCTACGGGATCGTACCGCTGACCAGTAAGATGATCATCGAGGATGGTGTGATCAGTGAAGCCTCCATGCTTGGATGGCGTTTTCTGTTTGCGTCATTGCTTGCGATGATCGTCGTGATCGTCAAAAGGGTACCCGCGCGTCCGACAGCCCGGCAGTTTACAGAACTCTTCCTGTACGGTGTCTTTGGAACCTTGATGGTATCCCTGCTGCTGACACGTTCCTACCGCTATATCGATCTGGGACTGGCTACCGTATGTCATTTCTTCTATCCGATCGCAGTCAGTCTGATCATGCGTCTTGTGTATAAAGAAAGACTGTCTGACAAGGGCCAGTTTGCGGTACTGATGACGGCACTTGCGCTGGTTGTTCTGATTTTCAGCACCGGTCTGCAGTCACTGAAGGGAATGCTGATTGCGGTCATTTCCGGGGTCTTCTGGGCTGTGTATCTGATTGCGTTTGACAAGGCATCATACGCAGAGATGGATCAGAATGCGGCAGTATGCTGGATCATGGGCGGGAATGCCGTACTGTTTCTGCTGATGAGTGTACTTGACGGAACATTTATCATTCCCGGTATGAACAGGATCGGTCTGATCGTTCTCAGTGCCGGGATGATGGTAGGCGCAATGCTGCTGACGGTAAAAGCCATATCTCTGTGCGGACCGACAATGACAGCGTTTATCAGTCTGTTTGAGCCGATTACCGCTGTTGTCACGGATATGATCGTTTATCATGCCTTTCCGGGGATCATGCAGACAGCAGGCTACCTGATGATGGCCGTGGCTATCATACTGATCACAATGAAGGATGAAGAGGCTGTACATGATACAGAATAAGAAACTGCTTGGTATCCTGCTTGGTATCCTTTCGGCAGCACTGTACGGCATGCTTCCGCTTTTGATCAGTGTGGCATCAGATGATCCCCAGAGCGGTATACTGATGCTGGGCTGGCGCAGTCTTCTGATCACGCTGTTTCTGATACCTGGTGCGGTAATACAGAAGACAGACCTGCATTTCAGCAGACTGCAGATCAGGGATCTTCTGATCTACGGCGGCTTCTGTCTGATCATGACCGATCTTCTGCTTGTGCTGTCGTACCTGTATACGAATATCGGCCTGGCTACGGTATGTCACTTTTTCTATCCGGTGGCAGTCAGTCTGATCATGTACTTCCTGTTCGGCGAGAAGTTCAACCGCTTTACGGTCACAGCAGCGATCCTGACGATCACAGCACTTATCCTGCTGGCTTACAGCAGCGGCATAGACTCATACAGGGGAATGTTCATCGCCTGGCTGTCCGGTATCTTCTGGGGCAGTTATGTGATCGCCCTCGAGAAGTCCTCATACAAGGCTGTCCCTGAGCGTACGGTGATCCTTCTGACCAGGTTTGTATCGACGATCGTCTTTCTGGGACTGGCAGCTCTGATGGGAAACTTCCGCATTCCTGCCGGCAGTGATCTTACGGCTGTATTTCTCGGGGCTGTTGTCTGTGTGTTCGGTGATCTTCTGACGGCCAGAGCGATCCGTCTTGCCGGGTCAACGACGATTGCCTTTGTGGCCCTGACAGAACCTGTTGTCGCAATTCTTACAGATTACATGTATTACGGTACGGTGCCTTCCTTCCTGCAGTGTATCGGATACGGAATGATGCTGGCATCGATCATTGTGATCAGTATCGGCAGACTGCAGAGACATGCTGAATAACAAAAGAGGTCCTTCGGAACCTCTTGTTTCTGTACTCAGTTATCGGGTGTATAGGGGGCGGTGCTGCCTTTGTCAATGATCGTAGGTTCTACACTCTCGGGAGGGCTTGTCTCACCGCTGTAGTTTCTGATCAGGTTGACCGACTTACGGGCAATTCTGTCCAGATGGATCGATACGGAAGTGATCGGAAGATCCAGCGTCTCGGCTGCACTGCCCATGGCATATGAGATCAGGGAGAATCTGTCCGGAACCTTGATGTGTTCGGCACTCAGCTGATACATTGCCCCGAAGGTGATCGATTCGGACACAACAAGTGCTGCCGAGATATTCTCTTCCTTCAGGTTCCTGATGCCGGCTTTTCCGGTAGATGGATGATACGGTCCGCAGTAGATAAGATCTTCGCTGAAGGAAATGTGATTCTCTTCCAGAGCAGCACGGTATCCTGCAATCATCTCCACGGTCACTGCCAGTGTATCAGGACCGGTGATCAGTCCTATACGTTCATGGCCGAGTTCGATCAGATGCTTTACAGCAGAATATGCTGCACGGCGGTGAGCAGGCATGATCGAATTGACAGGAGACTGTCCAAGAACAGGACCGGTCAGAATGATCGGTATATCCTGCTTGTCGATCTCTTTCTGCAGCTCATCGGACCATTCACTCAGCAGGGAAGGATCGATGACGATACCTTCAACGTTATAACGCAGTACATCATGGATCTGGGTAATGATATCTTCCGGTGTATGTTCGGTCAGGGAGACATTCAGAGAATATCCTGCATTCCTGCAGGCATACTCCATGGAACGGATAAAATCATCGTACTGATAGTATGTATCTCCGGGAAGCAGCAAAGCAATCAGCTTGGATTTCTTGGTGACCAGAGATACTGCATTGTGGTTGGGAATATAATTCAGTTCTCTGGCAGCATCTTCGATCAGCTGTCTTGTCTTCTCTGAGATACGATTGCTTTTTTTGTTCAGCACGAGGGAGACGGTTGTCACAGAAACACCGCTCTTTTTTGCTACATCCTTGATCGTTACACCCATGGTCGGATTCCTTAAATCCATTGTATCACATACTATTTTGATTTCTGCAGTGTATATCCGGGATTGTATACATCATTATTCATATTTGCGAAAACGTTTTACCAAATTGCACAGCAGGGATGATAAGATAAAAAAGGAGGTGGCTTTATGCAGTTTGAACAGTTGATCTACGCAGTGACGATTGCTAAACACAAGAGTATTACCTATGCGGCAAACCAGCTGTATCTGTCGCAGTCGGCACTGACCAAAAGCATGAACCGCCTGGAAGAAGAACTCGGCGTAAAACTGTTTGTCCGCAGTGCATCCCCGATCCAGCTGACATCTGCCGGCGAGTATTTCATTGAAGAGGCCAAGAAACTTCTGGCAATGAAGGAACATATCGAGATCGGCATCAAGAGCTTCAGCGAGAGACATACGGGATATCTGCGTGTGGGTATGGGACCGGGCAGAGGTGAGTACTGGTCACCGTTTATCCTGAGCAGATACTATGACCTGTATCCGGATGTGGATGTAGAAGTGATCGGTGAAAGTATGCTCGATCTGGAGAAGAAACTGCTGAACCGGGAACTTGACGTCTGTATCGTCGGAATATACGGGCATACAAATCCGAGACTGGAATATGAACTGATCTGTGAAGAGAGAATGCTGTTTACGATACCGAAGGGGCATCCATGCCTGGCCGGGTATGAGATCCCCGAAGACAGCTTTGATACACCGCTGGTGATCCGTCCGGAATCACTGCAGGGACAGAACTTCATTACATCGAAGCAGGGCTTTGCAGTAACCCGCATGCTGGAGGATATCCTGAGCAGGAATCATATTACACCGGGATCTGTGAAGCATACGCTGAGTATCGATGCGGCATACATCATGTCTTCGGAAGGCATGGGTATCTCCTATGTGTATGATTCAAGCAAATTCCAGGATGACTACGACGGACAGCCGGTATTCTGTGTGCTGGAAGGTGATGAGGAAGTCTGCTCGTTCATGACAGCAGTGCGGGCAAACGAAGAGATATCACCGTTAGTCAGGGCATTCATCCATACTGCCAGGGACAGCGTAAGGATCCTGAAGACAACCAAGGAAATATAAAGGACCATGAGAAAAAGTGTCATCAGAGATGACCTTTTTTCATATTTTGGCTCAGTATCGTACTGCTATAGTGAAATTACCAATTATTTACGGAGGAATTAACTATAAGGAAGTCAAGTGATTTTGACTAAAATCTGAGATTTTTTCTAAATCCAGCTGATCTCAGAAAATGATCTTTGAAATCGTGAATAGAGTACAGTTAAAACAACTACATTTGTAGCTTTGACTATGTAGATGATGATGGTACTGAGAATGAAATCAGTGTATCTGTACAGAATCAAACAAGATATCTGTGCTGAGAAGTTTGTATATCACGCGAAGAAGTTTGCGTACACAGTGGCCCTGGGCACACCGATGAGACTTCCGCTGATCACGTTTCTTAGTATAATAGGCTTGGAAGGTCGGATCATATTTACAGACTGTGAAGACGGCTTGATACAGGGCTT
>DFIS01000027.1 GCA_002372175.1 Solobacterium sp. UBA3691 | reverse complement strand
CACATTTTTCACACTTTTATTATACAACAAATGTAGATATTTATCTAATCTGCATCTATTTAATTCTCCCTTTCTCAGCTCTCATCCGCTCGGTTAAAACCGTGGGTTTTCCCGTTGAGGTTTGTTATAATCACAATCCCTGCTGTTGATGATCACTTCAATTGTCTTCAGCTCACGGACAAACTGCTGATGATCAGAAGTGTTCATATCATGAATACGTTCTCTGTTTCTATTATAAAGAACAGGCTCTTTAAAGTCCTCTTTTATAACAGATGAACGGAATACTGTACATCTTTCCTGATTATAAGCGATAATGGTAGTAATTATAGCGGAGTGAAAACTTATGCACAATGATGAGAAAATTACCAAAAAGAATCTTCTGATGTTTCCTCTGGGTACGGTTGGCCGTGATATCATGTACAACCTCGTTACCAGCTATCTGCTGGCCTTTGTCCTGTTTACGAGAAACCTGGATGCTGCCCAGCTGTCGGCAATCACTGCGATCATGGTCGCTGCCCGTGTCTTTGATGCCCTGAACGATCCGATCATGGGCAATATCATTGAACGTACGAGAACCAGATGGGGCAAATTCAAGCCCTGGCTGCTGATCGGCATTCTCTCTACCTCACTGGTCATCTATGCCATGTTCAATACAAAACTGCAGGGATGGGCATTTGTCCGCTTCTTCGGACTGATGTATTTTGCCTACAGTATCACCTACACGATGCATGATATTTCCTACTGGGGCATGGTGCCGGCACTGAGCTCAGATGCAGATACGCGCAACAAGTTCACTTCCCGGGCTACTCTGTTTGCCGGTATCGGCGGTATGCTTGCGGCATCCCTGATCCCGATGTTTACAGCCGGAGACAGTGCGATCGGCGGAAATGCCGTAACTGCATACGGTATCGTCGCTCTGGCGGCTGCGATCCTCGGACCTCTCTTTCTTGCCTTTACGATCTTCGGTGTTACGGAAGAGAGAAATGCCAATGATGAGCCTGCACCTCCTGTCAGCTTCAAAAAGATCATCTCCACGATCACCGGGAATGATCAGCTGATCTGGATCGCTGTGATCTTCCTGCTGCAGCAGATCGGAAACGGTATCGTTCTTTCCGGTATCGGGCAGACATATATCTACGTGGAATTCGGATACAGAGGTGTATTCTTCACCTTGTTCCAGATGCTTGGCATGATGGTCACCGGTTTCCTGATGATCTTCTACCCGGCGATCTCGAAGAAATTCGGCAGAAAGAAGCTGATGCAGTATCTGATGATCATTGGTACTGTCGGTTATCTGTTCATGCTTGCGGCAGGCTTTATTCCCCTGCCTCAGGCTGTCAAGTTCGGTGTTCTCACCTTCGGATACATGCTGGCAAACTTCGGACAGTACGGTTTCTATCTGATCATGATGATCTCGATCATGAATACCGTGGAATACAACGAGTATGAACACGGGGTAAGAGATGAGGCGATCATCGGTTCTCTGCGTCCCTTTCTGACCAAGATGGCATCAGCTCTTACGGTAGCTGTCGCCAACCTGACATATATCATCTTCGGTATTCTGAAGTATACCAACGGGATCTCTCAGTATGAGCAGGCTGCTAATGCCGGAGAACTGACAGCAGAAGCCAAGGCGGATGCGATCACCGAGCTCCTGAGCGGTGTACAGAACGGACAGTCCCTGGGTCTTCTGATCGTCATGACTGTTCTTCCGTTCCTGCTGATGTATGCGTCATATGTCCTGTACAGGAAGAAGTATATTCTTGATGAGACGAAATATGAGCAGATCTGTGCAGAACTGGAGACGCGCAAAAAGGAAAAGAACGCATGAGTCTGACCGGAATGATTCTGAAATATGCAGCCCCGGTACCGAAGATCGAAGCATTCGGCCGGTATCTGTTTGTCGGACCGCATCCCGATGATATTGAGATCGGTGCCGGTGCAGCGATCGCAGCTCTGCGCAAAATGGGCAAAAAGATCTCCTTTGTCATCTGTACAGACGGCAGGTACGGTCTTGAACATGCCCCGAAAGGGATGACACCCGGGGAGCTGATCGAGGTCCGCAAACAGGAGGCGGTCGCTTCTGCGGCTGTACTCGGCGTGGATGATGTGACCTTCCTTGGTTTCTCTGACGGAGGTTTCTATGATCTGCCGGATCTGAGGGCGGCACTTGCCAGAGTGATCGGTGAGAAGAAGCCGGATATCATCTTTGCGCCTGATCCTGCAGTCACCAGTGAATGTCATATCGATCATCTCAATGCAGGTACAGTATCCAGGCAGCTGGCATATTTTGCGCCGTATGCAGAGATCATGGAACAGTACGGAGCCGACAGTGCCCCGGTACAGGCCATTGCCTTCTATATGACCGCAAAGCCCAACCGGTTTATCCATACTGCTCCGTATCTCACACAGCAGTCACAGGCGGTCTTCGGCTGTCATAAGAGCCAGTTTCCGGAGGGATGTGCGGATATCTCCTCGATCTCTCTCTATCTGAAACTGCGGGCATATGATTTCGGTATCCGCAGCTTCAAAGGAAAAGCTGAAGGCTTCCGGGTGCTGGGCAGAACCCACATGCACTGTCTTCCCGAGGCAGGCAGCTGATATATAACACAGAATACTGCAGGTGATCATGCCTGCAGTTTTATTCTGTCAGGCATCATATCTTTGCCGGATCACGAAGAGATCACAGCACAGAATATACATCTTTATCGATGCCTGCGGACGCTGTGCTGTCTACTCGGGATTCCTCAAGATCGGCAGAGATACCGGAAGCGGCTTTGTGTCAGACGAGAAGAATATCCAGCTCGACTTTAACATGATGCCGACGCTGCTCGACCGAAACAATGTACCGTGGTTTGATCCCGCAGGTATCACGGATGCTGTTCACCAGTACCAGAACGGCGCCACAGAAGTGATCTACAACGGAAAGAACCAGGAAGAAAGAGTTACGGAATATCTGAACAGGCTGTTTGACAAGCTTGCCGAAAACATGCCGCAGAATGCTGAAGGTAACTAGTCAGCACGCTGTCAGAGGTCAGTTAAAAAGCAGATGAGTATATTTCATCTGCTTTTCAGTTTACTCACTGCTTTGATCAGTGTATCTTCAGCTGATCGAAATACATGTATTTCGGTCCCCGGAATGACAGTCTGCCGCCGGAGATATTCTCTGTCTCCATGGAGAAACGCACACTGTTGATTGCCTCGTAGATATTCCCGCTGACCGAGAAACCGGTAAGCGGTGTTACCTTCTCCCCTTCAACGAGCAGTCCAAGACGGATCTCACCGCCGACGTAACCGCTGGATGAATCCAGCTGAGGAGCCGAGAAATTGGTCAGATACAGTACCGGACGCTTTTTATCTTCCTCACTTATCACCGGATAATTCTCCAGTACAGCGATCGGATAGGAACCTGTGATCTCCTTCTCTTTCAGATAATAGCCGAAACGCTGATCACCCCAGTAAGACGCTGCCTTGCCCTGGTCGATCACTTTCGTCTGCTTCAGCACGATACCGTTTTCGTCTGCGGGAGATCCGGCGATCCCCTCTTCTTCTCCCTTCAGGATCAGATCAAACGGAACTTCGGAGATCGTATCACCGAGCTTGTAATGACTCATCTGATAGAACTGTCTGTTGTAGGAGAGCTCCTGCGCAAAATTACGCATGATATAGCCCAGCATGTCGGACTGTACAGCGATCAGACAGTTATCAGGGATCTGTACCTGTTCCGGCTTTACGGCATCATAGCGGTATCTGACATTTGCGAGAGCTGCCTTTACCGCCTCCGTATACTCTGCGTCTTTGGGAATACCGGAAGAACGGCTGAAGTAGAGCTCTACATCTTCCTTCTCTCCGTCATAGCTGGGAATCGTCTCGCAGAAGACCGTATATCTGTCCCAGGTATGATCGATCCCGTTACTGTTCAGGAAGTGTATGACATCGTGATCGGCGAAGACTTCCGTGGCGTTGAGCTGTGCCTCCTGGTTCTCTTCAGCCGCAAAGACAGCATCTGCTGTTTCTCTGGCAAGTTCTGCGAGATCTTTCTTCTCTTCACTGACACGGTGCAGATTCTCTGTCTTCTCTGCCAGGGGATAATACGGATTAGGAGCCTGCTTAGCCTTCTTCACAGCAGCCTTCAGCTTATCCGCAGCACTGCCCGCATCATCTGCAGATGTAATGACCACGGAGGAAGACCCTCTGTATTCTTCAAAGTCACAGTAGATCTCAGCTGTCAGCTCTTCCGTATTAACACTGCGGTTCGTCTCCAGAGCGTTCATGACATAGAACAGCTGATATGATTCATTGACTGTATCCCTGATCTCATAGGCACTGATCTCAGGCGTATTCTCCAGCAGTTCTTTTAATTCACTGATACTGATCATCCTAACTTTGCCCTCGCTTTCATATGCGGACCGCCATCCGAGACAAATACCCACTCTTTATGGCCCTTACCGCAGCTTCCCGAGCCGGTAATCACCAGTTCATCCGATACCATGGATACGGAATTGAGCAGATCAAGCACAGATCCGGAGATGATGACCGGGGCAATGATCTTACCCGTGAACTCTCCGTCTTTGATCTCAAGACCGTACTCGGCTGTACACTGGATCTGCCAGTTCTTCGGATCCTCCATACCGTTATTGGTATTGCAGAGATAGTATCCGTGTTTGACAGATTTGATCATATCTTCCAGCTTGTCGTTTCCGGCCGAGAAGAACGTATTCGTCATTCTTGTATATGCTTTGCGCTTGTAGGATTCACGGCGTCCGTTGCCGCTGGGCACCTGACCAAGCTGCAGTGCCGACAATGCATCGCTGATACCGCGCTTCAGAATACCGTTTTCAATAATATGTGTATCCTTGGCGATCACACCGTCATCATCGAAGAAATACGATGCGGCAGAGACAGCCGCTGCAGCCCCGTCATGCATATTCAGCAGAGGACTGCCAACCTGCTTATTGACATACTCTGCAGACTTGGCCCTGTGCTTGACGACCATATCCTGTTCCACACCATGACCGAAAGCCTCATGACAGATCAGTCCGCTGATCGTCGGATCGGTAATGATATCGTAGACTCCCGGTTCCACCGGTTCAGCTTTCAGAAGCTTCAGCGCAGTTTCTGTCTCTACATCTTTCGCTTCATCAAGCTCTTCAAGAGCCTTCAGACTGTCCGCCTCATTGCGTGTACTGTAGTGCTGCTGGATCACATCTCCCTCTCTTGCGGCCAGACCGATCATGCAGTTGACCCAGTCAAAGTGCTGATCCAGAACCTTCTTCTCCGACACAAAGATCTTCGAAACACTGCGCCTGCGGTAGACCGCATGGACGTTGATGATCCTTGCGTCTTTCTCTTCACAGTACTTTCTGATCTGTGTCAGTCTGTCCAGGATCTCTTCATCACCCACAGGATGTGCATCACTCCTGTCAAATGACTGTACCATCTCCTCTTCTTCCAGTACCGGAGCCTGTACAAACGGCTGGCTGATCTTAGGCAGACGGACAGAAGCCAGTACCTTCTGTGCATCCAGTCCCCTGATCTCATTTGTCGAATACTCGCTGTAGTGCGTACCGTCATACATGCGGAAGACAAACCCGCATTCGTTGTCAACATCGTCCACAGAAGTCATTCTGGTCGATGACACGATACTCTTTGTTTTTGTATAAGAACCAAGAACAGATACATAATCAAAGGTCTTCCGCAGTTCACTGACCAGTAACTGTGCATCTGTGATCCGTTCTTTCAGATAGTTTTCCAATGCCATATCTTCAAACCTCCGCATCTATTATATCTTCTTTCTGCAGATCGCAGCGTAAAAGGATCGTGTACAGCACTGATACGCCAAAAGATCTCTGCGCCGCAGAAATATCCGACACAGAGACCTTCATATACGTCTTAACTGCCGCAGTAATAAGCGAATCAATCCTCGTAATCTATCCGTTCAACCTTGAAGATGACCGGTCTTGTCCCGTCAGAGCAGCAGATCATTTCATTTTCCTTTTTCATCCAGCCTTTCATGATTGAACCACCCTGCAGACCAGTATAAATATATCTGGATATCGCATCCCAGGCTTCGGACTTTCTGCCTGATTTGTTTTGTTCCTGCAGCCGCACAGAGCGATGCCAAGCACCGCAAGCAGCAGGTATACTCTCACCCGTTTCATCATATGATGTCTCCTTCACACATAACTGCGGCGTATATAACGCAATCGGATATTGATCAGCGATGCTGATGGGAGTTTTGTACAGACGGATGTTATTCGTGGGGATGAGCAGACAGATAATCGGTCAGTCCCGGCACAAGCTTGGTCTTTCTTCCGAGTCCGGTTCTGAATACAAACGATGTTCCGTCATATTCATCATAATTGGGGAAGGCTGCTTCGATCATCTCCCGGGAAAGATCATCAGCCGGTACGATACGGTCGATCTTCTCCCCGTTCTCGCGTATGCCTACGGATGCGTACATCAGATCCACATCACGTTTAGCGAAACACTCCGGCAGAACTTCCTTCATGCGTGCTGCCAGCTCGATCGCTGTTTGTTCGTCAACCGCATTGACAAGACCGATGCCGAACCTGACCCCCGAAGCCTCATATTCCTTGTAATCCGAAAACATGATCTCTTCTGCTGTCATGCCCTCATACGACAGTTTCTCTTTATGGATTGCCTTGTACAGAGCAGCTGTATCGGTCACGCCTGCGATCTCTGCCAGGGATGTAACAGCCTGCCTGTCCGCCTCCGTCGTAGTCGATCCGGTCAGTCCGTCCGTATCCGAGAGCACTGCCCCAAGCATCAGAAAAGCTGTCGTCTTATCGATCTCAAAGCCGTAGTTCAGATAGTCCAGCCAGACGATCGTGGCTGTTGAACCAATTGGTTTGGCCTCATAGACAACCTGATGTCCCGTAGTAACGCTGCCGATGCCGTGATGATCCAGTACACCGACGATGTGGGCATCTGCGAGCCCCTCGACTGCCTGGGCATATTCACTGTGATCGACCAGGAAGATATTCTCTCCGGATGCGTCCTCCAGCACCGGCGGAGCCTCCATCCCCGCTTCCTGCAGGATATACGCTGTTTCGCGGTTGATCTCTTCGGTGATCACTGCTTCCGCGGTATATCCGAGCAGAGTCAGAAACCTGGCATAGGCGACTGCACTGCATACCGTATCCGAATCCGGACTGCGGTGTCCGATCACGTATATCGGTCCTTCTGTTACACCGATATTCGCAAGACTATTCCGGTTTAACTCATACAGCATCTTCTGCTGCTGAAGAACTTCGCTCCTGCCTGCATTCTTACCGGCAAAGAATCCGGTGATGCCAAGACACGCTGCCAGAAGAAGTGCCAATATAACTTTGATATAACGATTGCCTAAAACCTGTCTGTCCATGTTTGTTACCTCTGTGCTTTCCCTGCTTTCTTCAGGGCATCATATGTTTCCGAAAGCCATTCATGGTAGTGATCATACGCCGGCTGTGTCCACCAGTCCAAAAGCTTGTTTAACGATACAATATCATCTTCTGTGCTTGTGCACCTGTACTGTTCGGGATCACGGTTGACTGTAACGATATGCGCATCATCTTCCCTGAAATCGATCCGATAGATACAGTATCCTGTCCAGCTGCGGTGTGCCCACAGTGTTGATCCTTCCATGTACCAGAACCACTTATCCTCCATCTCCTGCGGGATATTGCCATGGCTCAGTGCCATCATCTCCCTGTCGCTGAAAGCCCTTCTGAGCACAAACGTCTCATGCTGTGCAGGCATCGGCAGTGTTTTCCAGTCATCCCTGCGGGCAGCTCTGTTTCTATTATCTTCTGTCATATAGTTCTCCGAATATTATTGATCCTTCTTCATTATACAAAAACAGGACCTTTGCAGTCCTGTCTCCGTGCATAATACAGCCGGTTTTGTCCACTATTTGCCGAACAATCCTGCAAAATCAGCGAAGATATTCTCTTCCTTTGCGCCGGCCTCTGTGATACTGACTGTTTCTGTCTTCCAGTATTCACTCATATCATTGATGAAATCGATCTTCAGTGAATCTTCCGTAACATCCTCCGGTTTCTTCCCGGCTTTCAGCAATTCATAATCTTTGACAAATACCATCATGCGCCATTCCATATGATGCCTGTTCCGCATATGACGGTACCATATCTCATGATACTGACTGATCCTGATATATTTATTCACAAGATACGCAAAGATCAGCGGTACCAGGATCACTGTATAGAGATACATATTTGTCCATTCGGCATCATTGAGGATCCACTCCTTACTGGTGATCAGAAACAGACTCAGAAAAGGAATACACAAAATGACAAACAGAACCAGCAGTTTGTAGAAATAGTATTTCAGCTTATTGGCAGATTCCTTATATTTCTCATACTCGTAGGCTTTGACGAACATCTTGAAAAACCTCCGGAAGAATGATTCTTCTTCACCGGCCTCAGGTTCCTTTTCATCCGCATTCCAGACCTTTACAAAGTATTCAAAAAGTTCATCCTTGATCGATTCCTTCTTCCCGCGCCGGAACCATCCCGCTATCGCTGCTATGATTATGACCGCCAGTAACGGTACAACTAAATTCACCGCAAAAATCTTACCATTCATCTTACTACCTCTTTCCGGTTCCTCATTCACAGATTACCTGCTGTCTTCAATTATCATAAGCCGATAAAAGCAATTCATGATCACAAACATTTCTTTACACAAATCAGTATTATACGATCAATCCTCACCGGCAGGAATCGTTATTTCACAGGCATAATCTTCCGGATATGCCTCTTTTGTCCCTCTCCGTTTCCAATACTCCCGCCAGTATTCCCACCATTTCCGGGAAGCTGTTTCTATCTCTTCTTCCGTGTACCGCCTGTTTCTTCCTACAACCCTGATCTCGTCTCCGCCGGCAATAAACCCAACGCTGCCGCACCTTGCACAGAGAAGATGATTTGCGGCCGCAGCTGTTTCCAGCCCGGAAAAATCTTTGACTGCTGTTTTATGCATATAATCGTTCATCAGTGACTCCGCTTCTTTTACATCGTCAAACGCCATCTCATACGTATCCACAGGGAAAAGAACAGAATCATCCTCGTGAAGTCTCTGAAACCAGCTGTCATCATCCAGATTATCCAGAAATACAGCAAAACTATGACCAAAAAAGCGAACAGCCAGAACATCCACTGTGCGTGGTTCTTTCTCTGTTTTTGTTTCGTCATAAAGCAGAACGTCGCAAAACTGCATCTGAACCATGTCATCCCTGACCAGCCACCAGTGCCATGATCCGACTTCAGAAATAGCATCTGATAATATATTAAGCGTACGGATATTCATAAAGTCTTCCTGTTCCTTCATCACCGGTTACGGCTCTTTGCGTACCTCTTCATGTACAGATGTGAACGTGAAGATTAGATGTAGATATCCAGCGTTCCCTCTTTATGCCATTTTCTGAGCTTCAGGATCATAATGACCGTCAGGATCAGCATGAACGCATTCATGCCCAGATTCAGAAAAATGAAATTATCATTGCGCTTGAGCAGATTGATGGAAAAATCATACATCGTGTGGATCAGTGCCGGAACCCCGATTGCCAGAATCGTATACAAGCCGTTTCCCTTTACCTTACCAAGACCATAGTAGTATCCCATGATCACCGCAAACGTAAAGTGGAACGGTGTCAGAGCCCGGAAGATCGCCAGGGCGACGCTGCCTGCTGAATACTGGATATCCTCGATCAGCTGGAAACTGACAGCCACGACCGCAAAACACAGTAAGGCATCCATCCAGGTGTTCACCACGCCCTCTTTCCTCATCACGATCTTTGCGCACAGGAACTTGATGAATTCCTCCACAAAGCCGATCAGGATGAACGTCCGGATAAATCCCCACAGGATCTTGTCCGGTGTGATGACCTTGGAGGCTTCGTTGATCTGCTGAAGTGTCTGCTGTGCAGTTGCAGGATCCGCCAGCATTTTCAGCTGTTCAGGTCCGATCTGTATGATCGCATTGATGATGGCGCCGATGATCGTAATGAACCCGGATAAAGCACCGGCGATCGCACCGGCAATCAGCAGTTTTATAAAGGTAAACCGGGGAAACGGATCATACTTCTTCATCCGTAATATCCATATCAACAAACCAACAGATACAGGCATTGACATCAGTGCAGCTAACATACTATACCCTCCGTTATGTACTATTATCATACTTCATCACTGTACAGTTGTGTGCCTGAATCAGCCTGACTCTTAACTCTGTATCATCAGAAATTCTGATCTTGAGCTTTGTCATATTCTCCTGATCGGATGACGGATAACCGTCTTCAGCTTCTCCGGCGCCGTCTTTCTGACATCACTCAGGTATATTTCGTGATGAAAGCGCTGTTCGGTAATATCCAGCATATAGCCCTGTTTCTCCATGAACTCATGCATCAATGCTACAGTCGCAGGTTCATCATCATAAGAACCGATGTGCATGCACTGAACACACAGACCCTCATCATAGGTAAAGAAGTCAACCTTTGAAAAGTCTGTCTTTTTCTTCCTGGCAGCCTCTTCAACGGCCCATGCAAAATCAGCCTTTGTGACAAAATCAGGCAGACGAATGACAGAGATCCACTCGAAGTTTTCCTTATGTCCGTAGTCGATTCCTTTGACACCATCCTGCCACCAGAATCCTTCCAGCGGCGGAACAACATAATCAAAGTATCCTTCGATCTGATGGTCACCCTTTTTACTCATTTTGATCGTGAAGGCGATACCGTAGAGCAGTCCGATCGCCTGCTTGTACTCTCCATCCTCAGCGTTCGGATCGCCATGCCCGCGAACTGCAATATAGTTCATGCCTGGCACCGTTACGATAGACGGCTTAGTATTTGGCATGTAGAATTCCTTATACTCTTTCTTGTAATCAAACGGCATGTCCTTTTCCCTCCTCAGCCCTGATTCGGCAACCCGACAAACAGGAAGTTGTCATCCAGCATATTTGCCGAAGTCTGCAAGTAATTGGTTAACAAACTCTCTCAGATAAGTCTGATCGATCTCGTTTTCAAAGGTTATTTCTTGTGTATAACCAAAAGCGCTCTTGTTGTTCAGCCGTCCCATGACTCTTATATGACCACCTGTTCTTGCAATGAATTCGATGAAATTGTGAACGCTGTATGGCTCTTCCAATCTCGCTTCTCCTGTCAGTGTTTCATATATGTTCTTTAACTGTAACGCAAAATCAGCAATCCCTTGAACGCCGACATCTATAAATGTGTCCGCTGAATAGCCATAACTGGAAACCTTCACGCCAAGAGACACATTTACTGGATATGCAAAGTCTTCTTCATGAATCTCTGGAGAAAGATCTAATGTGAATGTGTCTGCTTCAATTCTGTACATTTTTAACCTCACAAATCCCGATTTATCGGATTCCTTTGTAAACCGCTAATCGTTATTCTTCAGCATGGAAGTATTCTCAAGATAGATCGATACCTCTCCGCAGTTAGGGCAGATCGCTACTTTCGGCTCACCCATTCGGCCTCCCCACCACTTGTTTTCATCATCAGTCAGAACGATTCCGTAAGCACCGCCTTTGACCTTTATTCCGCAGCCTTCAACCATGTTAGTTCCGCACCGTATACATTTTCTCATACAATACCTCCCGTCAGATCTTACTCAGTCTATCTGTCTTAATTATACAAAAACAGGACCTTTACAGTCCTGTCTCCTGTAAGCCATGCAGATAAACCATACTACATACGGATGATCAGCCTTGGTTCATCATCCAGCTTTATATTCTCATGATCCTTGAAGTATTCTTCCAGTATATTCGGTGCTTTGGTGGCCACTTCGACCGGTCTTCCGTTCTTTGTAATCTCCTCCAGCGGAAGGTCAAGGAAATCACCGATATTATCAAAGAAGTACTTCTGCATGACGACGGTGTACAGATCATCGTCTGCCGCTTCTTTTCCGTTCATCATCAGGGAGATGATCTCATGATTCCGGCGGTCAAATTCACAGCAGAATCCTTTGGAGAACTGGAACCATTCGTTATGTTCGCTGTCGATAAACGATTCTTCACGAAGCATGTATGTCACCATATGCCGCAGCTGTTTGCCGGTAATCCTGAATCCGTATGCAGGTTCCGCAAAAGGGAATACCTCCAGGAAGTCCCTGACAGTGACCACCGGTCCAAGAGCCGGCAGACGGATACTTCCGGAACCGACAAGAACCAGATCCACACCGATCTGATCACGCATGCATTCTGCCATGAGATTCCCGAGTTCGGTCTCCATATTGCGCTTCGGATGAGTGTAGGCACGCGGGAATGTTGTCAGGATCCGCCCGTACTTCTGATCTGTATACTCCCTGTATTCTTCCACGACACTCTCAAGAGCCTCATCGCGCGGACAGTTCTCTTCCGTGATCGGGATACACTGCCATGTGTATGAATCCATGCAGTTGCGGTCCGTATCGATCATGATATCAAAACGGCCGATCTGATCCGTCCCGATCGCTGCCTGTACGATCGGAATTCCTGCCACTACACGGGGCTCAGAGAGCAGCGTATGACTGTGTCCGCCGATAATGATATCTACACCGCACGCAGGGTCAAGCGCTTTCGCAAGCTTCTCATCCTCTTCAATACCGATATGGGTAAGCAGAACCGTCAGGTCAATATCTTCCGTACCGTATGCATCACAGATCTTACTGATCTCATTTACCGCATCCTGCATATCGATCAAAGTACCGACCACACCTTCGCTCTTTGTGTTCTTCAGCACTTCCTCCGTGATGATACCGATAAACAGCACACGCATTCCGTCGATCTCTTTAATAAAATGCGAGTTGAAAAGACGCTTGCCGATGTACTTGATATACATGTTGGCATTGATGATCGGGAAGGCTGCACATCTCTCAATGAACAGCATATGTGCCAGACCGTAATCTGCTTCATGATTTCCGATCGTCACAACGTCCGGCGCAAGAATATTCATGATCTCGATCGTCGAAAGACCCTGAAACTCACTGTCGATCAAGGAACCGCGGAACATATCACCGGAGATGGAATAGATAACATTTTCCTCCTCGTTTCTGACCTTGTGTATATAACCGGATAATCTGGAAACTCCGCCGATCAGTTTTTCATCTACTTTCTCTGCGAGGAAATCCCCGTGAAGGTCATTTGAGTGTAAAAGTGTCAGTTTTTTCAGATTCTTCATCTCTTTTCTCCTTAGTTATCATTTCATAAAAGATATTGTTGATTGGAACATCTTTCGCAATCCGGCGGTTGCTGGCCTGGAAGCAATTTTACCCGATATAAGAGAAATCTCTTTTCATATCCGTTACCAGGTCCGGGTTGTCCTGCTTCATCAGGCTGATCAGTTTACGGATATTACTGATATCAGCGCGAATGGCATTCAATTCTTTCTCGGTGATCCCGACGAACTGGATGAATCCTACTCTGCCATGCAGGGTATTCTGCGCCATGGCGGTCGTGTCATCTACAGTGATCAATGCGGTGATCAGTGAATCGGTTCCGACATGAAGGGACGTACCGTTTCCGGGAACACACTCTTCCGGATCATAATAGTTTCCCGATCTATATGTGTACCTGGCAATATTTGACAGCATATTCATAGCCCACATGCAGTTTTCGGGGCTGTCTTCCTTCAGCTTCATCGTCATCTCATATCCCCAGCGGCTGTACTCACCGCCGAAGGCATCCGCATCACTGTATAATTCCGTCATTCCGAATGTCACAAGATGAAGATATCCCTTCGGATTGGTGTAAACGGAAAAACCGTCCAGGTACTCCTCTCCGCCAAACATCGCTCTGGTGTTGATAGCCGTACCGAAATGCGCAGGTTTCTGTCCGGGATACAATCTGCTGAATTCGGCTTCGACAGCATCCCACCCCGGAGCCCATTCATGATCTTCATTCATTTTACGGATATACTCTTCTTTATTCATACAATTCCCTTTCAACGAATCGAATACATCTATATCAGGCTGTCAACAAACACGAATTTGGTGACTTTATCTACATCGTCTCAATTTCTGTATCTCACC
>DFIS01000069.1 GCA_002372175.1 Solobacterium sp. UBA3691 | reverse complement strand
ATATCCTATTTCTTTACAGCCCCTTGTTTGTTTACTACCAGGGATGCCACTCACCGTTTTCATCCCACCAGCCGCCTTCATCTGTCCAGGTCTCTTCGATCGGGGCATATCTGGCAACCGTACAGGTTGTATCATCACCGCCGGAGGAACCTCCGCAGACTCTGACTTCACCCCAGAGATCTGCCGCCCAGCCTTCGAAGTAAGTCGTCGTACTGGTCACATGACCGGCAGCGTTGCCGTCAACGTAGATCGTTGCCCAGAAGGAACCGTCGGAAGAAGAGCGCAGCCAGTTCAGATCAACAAGGCAGGTACCCCATTCATCGATGTCATTCCAGCGGTCATGCAGGGAGATATTCTTCATTCCGCCGCTGCAGTAGCCGTCACCGCTTCCCCAGCTGATCTTCATCGTACCGTACTGGTCATAAGAAGCAGAGATCTGGAAGTCATCACCCATGGATTCGGCAATCGCTTCGTTATACTCCTGAGAACTGACAAGAGGCTGTGATTCCAGTCCGGCCTTGGATACTAAGGAGGTGATCGAAGCACCTTCATCCATCCAGTCTTCCATACGTACATGCGGATAGCTTCCGTAGACATAGGTGGATTCCACAACATCAGCGGGTTTCGGTATGCCTGCAGGAGGTGTATCGCTGATGGACTCTTCGGCATCCAGCAGCAGTTTGCATATATTACCGGGAATATTCAGATTCTGCTTCGCAACGGTAAAGTATGTCTGTTTGCCGGCAACCGCCATATCGTAGCCGACCCATACCGCATTGGTATAGTTGCTGGTGCTGGCGACTAACCACTTATCTTTCATCTGTCCCTTCGGAATACCGTAGGGCAGACCGTCGCTGCCCCAGTCTGTCGTACCCGTCTTGGCATAAACAGGATAGTCACGCTTCAGGATCTGCATCAGGTTGTTATACGGACCGTAGACGTTGTTATACATCAGTTCGCATGTGAGCCATGCACTGCCGGGACTCAGCACCTTACGGTTCTGGTTCTGCGGATAGTATTCGGTTCCGTCGCTCAGTTCGATGCGGGCGATCGTATGCGGCTCATTGTATACACCGCCGTTGATCAGCATACTGTGGGCACCGGCAAGCTCTTCGACCGTTGTCTCGAACCAGGTACCGCCGATCGCAAATGACAGGTGGAAATTCTCCGCTGTCGGGACGGTAAAGCCGATACTGTTCATGTAAGAAGCGATCTTTTCCTTGCCGATCTTGTTCTGGACTCTCTGCAGGGTCAGAATGGCAGGAATGTTCAGCGACCAGGCGACCGCATCTTTAATGGTGATATCACCGGTATACTTGCCGCTGGCATTGTGGATGACCATGCTTTCGTAAGGGTAGGTGATCGGTTTATCCAGCAGTATCTCATCAAGGGAATAGCCCAGGTATTCAAAGGCCAGAGCGTATGAGAGAACAGGCTTGACGGAAGAACCTGGCTGTTTGTAGTTCATCGTTGCCCGGTTCAGCAGTCTGGCACCGTCATAGTTTCGTCCGCCGCCGATACCGACTACGGCACCGGTATGATTATTCATCGAAATGATCGCGATCTGCATCAGATCATCCGGGAACTGTACGACTGTTTCACTGTTCTGGATGGCATCGATCGTGCTCTGTACCTCCTGATTCAGGAAGGTATAGATACGCATGCCTCTGACCGAAGGGTCAAGACCGGTGATCTTCTGTGCTTCCACAAGCACCGTATCGATATAGGACTGGTACTGGGAATCATTTGTCGCCGTGCGCATGTCACCGGCAAGCTGATCCTCAATGTTGACTGTCTTCGCCAGCCTGGCTTCTTCCTCGGTGATATAACCGTGATAAGCCATCAGATTCAGGACTTCGTTGCGGCGGAAGGTCGCATCATCCAGGTGGTAATAGGGGTTGTATCCGTTCGGCAGGTTGACGATACCGGCAAGCAGGGCTGCTTCCGACAGGTACAGCTGATCGCACTCCTTGCCGAAGTAGTAGAGGGAGGCTTTCTGCACACCGCGGACATGACCGCCGAAGTTCAGACGGTTCATATACAGCTGGAAGATCTCTTTCTTGTTCAGCAGACGCTCCAGTTTGACCGCCAGATAGATCTGCTGCACTTTGTATTCAATACTCTTTGTACGTTCGACACTGGAATCACCGGCATCGGTCGTGAAGTAGGTATTCTTGACCAGCTGCATTGTAAAGGTGGAACCGCCCTGACCGAAACTGCGGGTCTGCAGGTTCTTGATCGCAGCCATCGTAAAACGCGGGATATCAAAGCCGAAGTGGGTGAAGAAGCGCGAGTCTTCGATCGACAGGAAGGCATCCACCAGAGCTTCCGGACAGCTGTTATATGTAATATTCTCACGCAGGTAGACACCGATCTCGGTGATCTGGTTGCCGGCATCGTCAAAGATCAGTGAAGACTCCTCACCGATGAAGTCCTTGAATTCCAGCTCCGGAGCATCTGCCACCATCTTGCGGGCAATATTAAAGCCGACAGCACCGACGATCAGAAAACAGAGAATAATGAATGCCAGCAGTATATTAACGATCCGCAGCCTTCTCAGCCGGCGTATTCTCTTCTCCTGCTGCGTGGATCTCTTCTGTATCTGTTTCGGTGTATTGTGGACGATCTGGTATACCTTGGTCGTATTGGAAAGGGCATCGGCATCATCATCCGCACCTTCTGCCATTTTCTCGATCTGACCATCCTCGAAAAAAGAATTCGCCTGAGTATCAGAGGAATTCGTCTCGTCATCAGTTGTTTCTGTTATTTCTGTTTTTTTCTCTTCCATAAGTGTCCTAATAATACCATAGAAATACGGAACAGACCTAACTGAAATATTAATTTTCGCTTATAATATAAAGTACTTATGTCAGTTCATTTGCATATACGTTCCTGTTATACGATGCTGGAGAGTACGATACGTATTCCGATGCTGGTGAAAACCGCAAAAGAATACGGTTTTTCTGCTGCAGCACTGACCGACAGAAACACCATGCACGCAGCTGTATCGTTCTACAGAGAGTGTACGGAAGCCGGTATACAGCCGATCCTGGGCATGGAGGCAGTATGCAATTACCATGATAAGATGACACCTTTCCTGCTGCTGGCAAAGGATAACCGCGGCTACCGCAATCTGATACAGCTGAGCAGCCTGATCTGTGATATGCGCGATCACTGCACGACAGAGGAGCTGATACGCTACAGTGATCATTGTTTTCTGATCGTTTACGGAGAGGGCGGATGGTTTGATTCCGAACTGATCGCCGACGACCGGGATGCTGTAACGGAAAAGCTGCAGATCATGAAGGATGAACTGCCGGTGTTTGATGTTGCACTGTCGTATCAGGATGCGGGATTGTGGAAACTGAAGAATGCGATGCTGAAAAGAGTATGCACGCAGCTTGGCATCCGTACCGCAGCTGTAAACAAGATCTACTATCTGCAGGAGAAAGAAGCAGATACCTACCGTATCCTGCAGGGCATAGCCCAGCAGAAGACAGTTCAGGATCCGACCCTGCCCAAGATCACGGGAAGATACTTTCTGCCTCCGCAGAGGATGCAGGAACTGTATGACGATGATGATCTGCAGCGGACGGAAGAGATCGCAGCCCAGTGCCATGCCGATCCCGATGCCGTAAAGACCTCACTGCCGTCATATCCGGCGCCGCAGTCACTCAGCAGTGCCCAGTATCTGACCCAGCTGTGTCTGGCCGGACTGAAGAAGCGAAGACATGACCAGGTCACACCGGAATATACAGCCAGGCTGAAGAAGGAACTGGATGTCATCATCAGTATGCATTATGAAGATTACTTCCTGATCGTATACGACTTTATCCGGGAAGCCAGAAAGATGGATATCTATGTCGGTCCCGGCAGAGGCAGTGCCGCCGGCAGTCTTGTCGCATACTGTCTCGGCATTACCCAGATCGATCCGATCAGGTATGATCTGCTGTTTGAGCGTTTCCTGAACCGTGACAGGGTATCGATGCCCGATATCGATACCGACTTTCCGGATGACCGCCGGCAGGATATCATCGGCTATGTCTTCCGCCGCTATGGCGAAGATCACGTTGCCAATATCGTGACCTACGGAACACTTGGGGCCAGACAGGTCGTGCGCGATGTCGGCAAGGTCCTCGGCATCAGCACCAGGGATCTTGACATGCTGGTGAAGATGATCTCTTCCTCCAAAGCTTCCACACTGCAGGAGGCACTGGAAAGAAGCAGCCGTCTGCGGGATGTGATCCATGCCGAGAAACGCTATGAACAGTTATTTGCGGCAGCCATGCAGCTGGAAGGACTTCCCCGTCATACGAGTGTTCATGCCGGCGGTATCGTCATGAGCTCGCGTCCGCTGGAGGATGTCGTACCGACGATGCGTGCCGGTGAGGGAATAAAGACGACCCAGTATTCGATGGAATATCTGGAAGAACTGGGACTGATCAAGATGGACTTTCTGGGTCTGCGCAATCTGTCGATCATCCACAGTATCAGCACCCGCATTGCTGAGGAAGATCCGTCGTTTAACATCATGCGCATACCCCTGGATGATCCTGCTTCATATGATGTCTTCCGGCGCTGTGATACCGTCGGTATCTTTCAGTTTGAATCGGAAGGCATGAAGAATCTGATCCGCAGGATGCAGATCAGCTGTTTTGATGATGTTGTCGCAGCCCTGGCGCTGTTCCGTCCGGGACCGATGCAGAATATTACCAGATACCTGGAGAACCGTGCCGATCCCTCAAAGATCACGTATCCGGCACCTGTTCTGAAGGAGATCACCGAGAGTACGTACGGGATCCTGATCTATCAGGAACAGGTCATGTTAACGGCACAGAAGGTAGCCGGGTTCAGCCTTGCCAAGGCGGACATCCTGCGCCGTGCCATCAGTAAGAAACACGAGTCGGAGATGATCGCTCTGCGCCGTGACTTTGTCGAAGGGGCGATCAGAAACGGATATGATAAGGAAACGGCAGACAGTCTGTATGATCTGATCGAGCAGTTTGCCAACTATGGCTTTAACAAGTCACATGCGGTGGCCTACGGTCTTGTCGCATACCAGACAGCGTATCTGAAGGCCAATCATGCCGGTCTCTTCTATACGGCACTGCTGAACAGCGTGATCGGTGATGAGGTCAAGACAAGTCAGTATATCGATGAGTGCCGCCGGCGCGGTCTGCAGGTACTGTATCCCGATGTCAACAGCAGTGAGAGCGGATATCTGTTTGAAAATGATACGATTCGTCTTCCTCTATCGGTGATCAAGGGTGTCGGCTATAACGTTGAAGCAGCGATCATCAGGGAAAGAGAAAACGGCAGATATGAGGATTTCTTTGACCTGACCGCAAGGCTTTCCGCTGTCGGTGTCAGCCGGGCAGTTCTGGAGAAGATGATCCGGGCTGGAGCCTGCGACAGCTTCGGCATGGGCAGAGAGACCCTGGCGCAGGGGCTTGATGATGCTTTCAACTATGCGGAACTTGTCCGCATCGAGCATGGTGACCGCATCACGATCGATCTCGGTCTTGTCTCCAAACCGGTACTGATCAGGCACCGGGAATCGGAGACGGAGCGCAATGATCTGGAGCGGAAGGCTCTGGGCTTCTGTCTCGGCACGCATCCGGCTGTACGCAGACGCAGAGAGCTGGAACTGAACGTGGAACCGCTGGCCAGAGTCACGGAACGTGTGGGTGTGGTCAGCAGTTTCGGACAGATCGAAAGAGTGCACCAGCACCGTACGAAAAAGGGAGATATGATGGCCTTCCTGCATATCTCGGATGAAACCGGAGAAATGGATGTGATGATGATGCCGAATCTGTACAGTCAGTACGGCAATCTGCTGCAGAGAGGCAAATTCATCGCGTTCCGTGGTAAAATATCTAATGACAGATCCTGCATACTCGACCATGTCAGGATCACGGACTGATGGGGGAGTTATGGCAAAGTTACTGGTCGTCGATGACGAAAAAAACATCCGGGAAGTGGTGCGTGAATATGCCCAGCTTAACGGTTATGAGGTGGATGAGGCAGCCAACGGTCTCGAAGCACTGAATATGGCCGGCAGCACGGATTATGACTGTATTATTCTGGATATCATGATGCCGGTGCTGGATGGTTTTTCCGCATGTAAACAGATCAAGCAGATCAAGCAGGTGCCGATCATCATGTTAAGTGCCAGACAGGAAGAGTACGATAAACTGTTTGGTTTTGAGCTTGGCGTGGATGACTATGTTGTCAAACCGTTCTCACCGAAGGAACTGATGGCCAGAGTCAAGGTCGTTCTCGACAGAGCACCCAAGGCATCACGGAATATCCTGCAGTTTGACGGTCTTGTGATCGACGTGCAGGGACGTTCTGTTACCGTAGACGGAGAGAAGGTCAACCTGACACCAAAGGAGATCGATCTGCTGCTGTATCTGACCGCACACCGGGGCATTGCCTTATCCCGTACCAAACTGCTTGAAGAAGTCTGGAATTACGACTATTTCGGTGATGACCGCACCGTTGATTCACATATCAAGATGCTCAGACATAATCTGGGGAAATACAGAGATTTTATCGTTACCGTAAGAGGTATGGGGTATAAGTTTGAAGCTTGACAGACACGGCATCAGATTTCAGATATGGTTCTTTTATCTGCTGTTTGCGGTATTGATCGTATTACTGCTGGGTGTTCTGCAGTTTTCACTGATCAAGCCTTATTACCGGAATAATCAGATCAGAACCGTCAGAGAAGTATCCGCAGAGATAAAGCGTTTTATTATTGACGAAAACGGCAATCCCGAGAGTATATCCAAGGCGACACAGATCACCGTGGACAATAACGTATGCGTCAATATCATCAATGACAGAGGCAGGGTCGTCTACGAGGCTGACAGTCTCGGCTCCGGCTGTGTTTTTCATGCGTCTGTGAAAGATATCGAAAACAGTCCTGTCGCCATGAATGACGGCAGAGCCATGCGTGAGTATCTGCTCACCAACAATAACGAGATCAGTATCAACCTGAATAATGAACGGTCCCGGCAGGAGATGGTCGTCTACGGACAGACGATCAGGGCAAATCTCGGAAATTTCTATATCTTTGTCAATTCGCCGCTGGAACCGATGGATTCGATCGTAGAGTTCTTCTCCCAGCAGTATCTGCTGTATACCGTGATCGTTGTTGTGATTGCTTCGGTGGTATCTGTCCTGATCTCAAGGTCGCTTTCCGATCCGATCGTACGGATGCAGAAAGAGGCGGAGAAGCTGACCCATGCGGATTATTCGGCAGCCTTTAACGGCGGTGCATATACAGAGACAAAGGAACTGGCAGCTACCCTGAACGGTGCTACGGAAAAGCTGGCACAGATCGATGAGCTGCGCAAGGATCTGATCGCCAATGTTTCCCACGATATCAAGACACCGCTGACCAGCATCAAGGCATATGCCGAAATGATCAAGGATATCTCCGGCGATATCCCGGCAAAGCGTGAGGAACACCTGGATGTGATCATCAGTGAAGCAGATTATCTGAACCAGCTGGTCAGTGATATGAGCGAACTGTCGAAAATGCAGTCAGGCAACTATACGCTGCATGCGGCCAACTTCGATCTGGCAATGAAGATCCGGGATATCATCCGGAACAATACTGTTCTGATCGATGAGGCAGGACTGCGTGTGGAGACACATCTGCCCGATCTGCTTACGGTATATGCCGATGAGACAAAGATCGCCCAGGTCATCTATAACTTCCTGTCCAATGCGATCAAGCATTCACCGGAGGGAACGGTGATCGAGGTGACGGCGTACCGTAAGAATGATGAGGAAACGGTCAGGGTAGAGGTACGTGACCATGGTGAAGGTATTTCGGAAGCAGATCTGCCGAATATCTGGGACCGCTATCAGAAATCAAGCCGCGGCTTCTCCCGCAGTATTACCAGTACGGGACTGGGGCTGGCAATCGTCAAGGCGATCCTGGATACCCATCATGCCCGGTACGGTGTGGAAAGCAAGCTTGGCGAAGGCTCGATGTTCTGGTTTGAACTTGTGCAGCCTTCGGAAGTAGAGGATATCGAAGATGCCTGAGTATCTGCCGTTTACAGAGTCTACGGTCATACAGCCTGCAGAACAGTACCACTTCAACAGTGATACTGTTTTACTTGGTCTCTTTCCCTTGATCAGGCATAAAGACAGCGTGCTGGATATCGGCTGCGGCCAGGGTGCTTTACTGCTCTATGCATCATTGCAGAAACCGGCATCACTGACCGGGATCGATCTGTATCCGGAGATCACCGATACAGCCCGCAGGAATCTCGAAAACAATCATGTGCAGGCAGAGATCCATACGGTACCTGTACAGGAATTTACAGGCGGTCCGTATGATGTGATCCTGTGCAATCCGCCGTACTTTACAACCGCAGAAGATACGCTGAAGAATGACAACCGGTATCTGCGCAGTGCCAGGCATGATGATCATCTGCCGATGGCTGATCTCTTTGCGGCAGTCAGGCGGCTGTTAAAGGACAAGGGGATCTTCAGCATGGTGCAGAAGGCGGAGAAAATGACTGCTTTGATCTATGAAGCAGAGAAGCACGGACTGTATCCGTGTGTGATGCGGGTCGTATATGACAAGGAGGGCGGCAGTGCCAAGAGTGTTCTTCTTTCCTTTTCCAAAAGCAGGAAAAGAGAACTGAAGATCCTGTTTCCGGCATATCTGGATGACCGCGCTACATATCAGAGAAAGGACAGCAAATGAGCAGAGAATTATTGAACAGACTGCTTTGCACAGCTTCGGTAAGCGGCTGTGAGGAAGCGAATCAGCGTCATATTCTGGCATACGGTGCCGGATTTGCGGACAGACAGATGACCGATGCGGTCGGCAATGTGATCAACATCGTTAACCCCGGTGCAGGCATGAAGGTGCTGCTGTGCGGCCATATCGATGAGATCGGCTTCCGTATCACGCAGATCGACGACAGGGGATATATCCATGTGCAGAAAGCCGGCGGCGTGAGACCTGCACTGTATGTCGGCTCCCGCATGCAGATCATTCATACAGATGAGGAAAACGGACAGCTGACAGAGAAAAAAGTAACAGGTATCGTGGCTGTGACTTCCGAACTGATTAAGAGCGATAACGTCAAGGACAGCGATCTTGTGATCGATATCGGGGCTAAGGACAAAGCCCAGGCAGAGCAGTTTGTCAGTGTCGGCGATCCGGTGTGTCAGGATATCGAACCGGCGGATCTTCTGAACGGCATGTTTACCGGCAGAGCTCTCGATGACAAGACCGGCGCCTGGGTGGTCATTGAGGCAGCCCGCAGGGCGAAGGCATACGGAGCCGCCTGCGGTATCTATGCGGTGACCAGTGTCGGTGAAGAGACTTCCGGACGCGGTGCTTTCTTTGCGGGAGCGAAGATACAGCCGTCCTGTGCGATCGCTGTCGATGTAACGTGGGCCAGTGACTGTCCGGGCACCGATCCTGCTGCAACCGGGGATGTGCGTCTTGGCAAGGGTCCCGTGCTCTGCCACAGCGGTATGGTGAACAAACTGATCAACCGAAGACTGGCAAAGATCGCAGAGGAGTTTAACCTCCCTGTACAGTATGAGGTGGCAGGCGGCAGTACGTATACCGACGGTGACAGTATCCTGCGGACGGGAGAGGGTGTACCGATGGCGCTTGTGTCGATCCCGCTGCGGTATATGCACAGCTCGGCGGAGACTGCCAGCTATGAAGATCTTGAGAATGCGGCGGAGCTGATCGCCCGTTTCCTTGTATCGATTGACGGAAATTTTTCGTTTGATCCTTTAGGTTAAATTACTCTTCTCATAAAGAGATGAGTATGTTATATTTATTTTTGGCATCTTTTTGCGTGCAAAGAGATGTACTTCTCACACAGTGGATTCACTGCCCCGTGCGTACGGAGTGCTGTACTGCCGTGCGTTGGCGGTGTCGGAAACTGTGGCGGAAAACAACGGAAAGCGAGGTAAATATAAAATGGCTGTTGTTTCAATGAGGAAAATGCTTGAAAACGGTGTACACTTCGGTCACCAGACCAGAAAGTGGAACCCTAAGTTCCGTCCCTACATCTATACTTCCAAGAACGGTGTATATATCATCGACCTGGAGAAGACGCAGGAACAGCTGACAGATGCATACAATGCAATTCGTGAGATCACCGAGAAGGGCGGCAAGGTCCTGTTTGTCGGCACAAAGAAGCAGGCACAGGCAACGATCCTGGAAGAGGCGATTCGTTCAGGAAGCTTCTATGTCAACCAGAGATGGCTCGGCGGTACACTGACAAACTTCCGTACGATCCAGAAGTCCATCAAGAGGCTTGTTGAGATCGAAGAGATGGAGTCCAGCGGTACGATCAGTGTCTACACGAAGAAGGAACAGTCTGGTCTGTTAAAGAAGAAAGAACGTCTGAACAACTTCCTCGGCGGTATCAAGGAAATGAAGAAGCTGCCTGATGCAGTCTTCGTTGTTGACCCTCTGGAAGAGCACAACGCTGTTGCGGAAGCAAGAAAGCTGCATATTCCGGTATTTGCGCTGATCGATACAAATGCTGATCCGAATACAGTTGATTATCCGATCCCGGCAAATGACGATGCTGTACGTTCCGTCAAGCTGCTTGTCAGTGTTATCGCGGATGCGATCATTCAGGCTAAGGGCGGTGTACTGGAAGTTGCTTACCAGGAAGATGAAGCTGCAGATGATATCACAATGAATGATGTCATGATCAATGTTGAACAGCAGGCTGCTGAATATGAGAGAAAGCGCCGTCAGAGATATGAAGAGCGCCGTGCTCAGCAGCAGAGAGACCGCCGCGGTTATAACAACAGCGGTGAGAGACGTGTCTTCCGTAAGGACAACAGAAGAAACGAAGAAGCAAAACCTGCTGAGAAGCAGGAAGCAGCACCTGCACCGCAGGCTGCTGAGGCAGTAAAGGAGGCTGAATAAGTATGGCAATTACAGCTGCACAGGTTAAAGAATTACGTGAAATGACCGGCGCCGGCATGATGGACTGCAAGAAGGCCCTTGTCGAGTGTGAAGGTGACATCAAGAAGGCTGTTGACTGGCTGCGTGAGAAGGGTATCTCCAAGGCTGCCAAGAAAGAAGGCCGTACAGCTGCTGAGGGTCTCTCCAGAGTCGCTGTCTGCGGTAATAAGGCAGTTCTCGTAGAGATCAACTCCGAGACAGACTTCGTTGCCAAGAATGACAAGTTCCTGGCTCTGCTCGATGAGACAGTGAATACGATCATGAACAGCGAAGCCAAGACAGTTGAAGAAGCTCTTGAACTTCCTGCTGCGGAAGGAACACTGAATGATGCTATCATCAGTGCTACAGCGATCATCGGTGAAAAGATCAAGCTGCGCCGCTTTGAGATCGTCACAAAGAACGATGACGAGATCTTCGGTACATATATGCACAACGGCGGTCAGATCTCTGCTCTGGCTGTTCTCAAGGGCACACAGGATGCACAGGTTGCCAAGAACATGGCCATGCAGGTTGCGTCCATGACACCTACATATGTATCCCGCAAGGATATGCCGGCTGATATCGTTGAGCATGAGCGTCAGATCCAGACAGAGCTGGTTGCCAACGATGAGTCTCTTGCCAGCAAGCCTGAAAAGGTCAAGGCAGGTATCGTAGAGGGCCGTCTGTCCAAGTCTCTGCAGGAGATGTGCCTTGTTGACCAGATCTTCTTCCTGGATCAGGACAAGAAGTGCGGTCAGTACCTGAAGGAAAACGGTGCTGAAGTTGTCTGCTTCGTACGTTACAAGGTCGGTGAAGGCATCGAAAAGAAAGTTGATGACTTCGCGGCTGAAGTAGCTGCCATGGCTCAGGGCAAGTAAGTTACCTAAGGAAAACCGATCCTCGGATCGGTTTTTTTCATGCCTGTACAATGCGGATACTTATACGTTATGTTCTTTCAGCAGATAGCGGAACAGATATCCTTCTCTGACACAGCCTTTGGATACATGCAGTACATCTGCATCATAGATCTTCATGATCGATACCAGCATCGTCAATCCCGGTATAAAGACAGACTGGCGTCCGGCGGAGACATTCTCCCGCATGACTTCGATGGTCTTTTCATCACCGTCTTTCAGCAGTGAATGGATATCCTGTATGACCGTATACGGGATATCGTTTTTTATACCGTACAGGGCTTTGCATACATGGCGGAAGGCTCTGACGGTACCGCCGATCCCGATCAGCGTATGACTGTCTGTGCGTAATAACGGATACTTCTGCAGGGTCTCTCTGACAAGTGAATCCGTATAGGATACTTCCGGAGAAAGCAGAGATAATCTTACACAGCCCACGGGTATACTGACTGCCTCAGTGATCTTTCCGTCATGAAAGGAGATAAACTCGGTACTGCCGCCGCCGATATCAAAAGCAGCGCCATCCCTGATCTCTGCACAGTCAATGCGGGTGCCGAGGTAGTCCAGCTCTGCCTCTTCGCGGCCGGAAAGGGGCAGTACAGGTATGCCGCATGCCTGAAACTTCTGCAGCATCTCTTCGGCATTGTCGATATGCCGCCATGGTTCGGTGATAAACGCACCGCAGGCATCCGGCTGATAACTGTCAATGATCTGTTTGTATCTCTTCAGCACCTCAGTCGTTTTTGTGATACCTTCTTCGCGCATATGACCGTTCTCATGATAGCCGATCAGATGTACAGGTTCCGACTCGTGGTAAATAACCACGGGTTTGTCACTGTATTCATAGATCAGCAGTACAACAGTATTGGAACCAATATCAACGACCGCATATCTCTTCATGGAATACCACCTCAGCAAAATCATACAATATCCTGAATTTCTTCGTAATACTGTATTGTGTAATGGTATAATGATAGGCAGTAAAGGTGAGGACCAATCATATGTATAAGCGAGTTTTGCTTAAACTCAGCGGTGAAGCTCTGGCCGGGAATGAGAAGAATTTTGATCCTGTGGTGCTGAGACAGCTGGCGGCTGAGATCAAGGAAGTCCGCGATGCCGGTGTGCAGGTTGCCATCGTTGTCGGAGGCGGTAATTTTATCCGCGGGAAGAGTCTTCAGGAAATGGGTGCTGACCGTGTTACCGGTGATTCCATGGGGATGCTGGCAACGATCATCAATGCATTGGCTATCCAGACATATCTTGAGGGAATTGAAGTCGATACACGTGTAATGACGGCAATTGAAATGCCGAAAGTTGCGGAACCGTTCATTCAGAGAAGAGCTGTGCGGCATCTGGAAAAGGGCAGAGTCGTGATCTTCGGCGGCGGTACGGGAAGTCCGTATTTCTCTACAGATACAACAGCAGCGCTGAGAGCATCGGAGATCAAGGCAGATGTGATCCTGATGGCAAAGAACGGTGTAGATGGTGTCTATTCGGCAGATCCGAAGAAAGACCCGAATGCAGTGAAGTTTGATGAACTGTCCTATATGGAAATGCTCAGCAGGAATCTGCAGGTCATGGACAGCACTGCTACCAGCATGTGCAAGGATAATCATATAGAGATCCTGGTCTTCAATATGAATGAAGCCGGAAATATACTTAAAGCAGTAAAAGGCGAAGCGATCGGTACAGTGATCAGATAAGGAGAGAATATGACATATCAAATCGTTGACACCAGCAGAGAAAAGATGGAAAAGGCAATTGCCTACTTCAAGGATGACCTGAATACGGTCAGAACCGGCATGGCAAATCCCCATATGCTTGACAGAGTCGAAGTAGAATACTACGGATCACCTACACCTCTGAATCAGATCGCAGGTATCTCTGTTACGGAAGGACGTACACTCGTGATCAAACCTTATGACCCGAGCAGTCTGAAGGATATTGAGAGAGCCTGCCACGCTGCCGATCTCGGTATTGCGCCGCAGAATGACGGTACTGTCGTCAGGATGACGATTCCTGCTCTGACCGGTGAGACCCGTAAGGAGATGACAAAGAAAGTCGGCAAGATGGCAGAAGAGGCCAAGGTACAGATCAGAAACATCCGCAGAGATGCCAATACAGCTATCAAGAAAGATGAAACGATGGATGAAGATGTGCAGAAGGATGCGGAGAACGAGATCCAGAAGCTGACAGACAGCTTTGTCAAACAGATCGACCAGCTGGCTGCCAAGAAGAGTGAAGAAGTACTTAAGGTATAAACACTGAAAACAATGATGAATAATCATTGTTTTCTTATTTGCTTGTGCAGACATACAAAAGCCCCTGAACAGTGATATAATTCCTTGGAGGTATACCATGAAAAAGTGTGAACATCTGGCAATCATTATGGACGGCAACGGGCGCTGGGCCAAGGCGCAGGGACTGCCGCGTTCTGCAGGTCATCTGGCAGGAGCGGACAATGTCAGGACGATTGCCATCGCCGCCAGTGAACTGGGTATCCGGTATCTGACGATCTATGCTTTTTCAACAGAGAACTGGAAACGCTCCAAAGATGAAGTCAGCTATCTGATGAAACTGCCGGCAGTCTTCTTTGAGAAGTACATGCAGGAGTTTGTGGACAGGGGTTTCCGTATCAATATCATCGGTGAAATGGAAGAGCTTCCGGCTTCGACGGCAGCTGTTTTGCGCAATGCCATGGCAAGATCTGCAGCAAATACTGGTCTGCAGCTGAATATTGCGATGAACTATGGTGCCCACCGGGAGATCATCCTGGCTGCCCGCAGATATGCGGAAGATGTGAAGAACGGTATTGTACAGAATGATATCGATGAAGAAGGTTTTGAACGATATCTGATGACTGCGGATATGCCTCCGGTAGATTATCTGATCCGTACCAGCGGAGAACAGAGAATATCGAATTACCTGCTCTGGCAGATCGCCTATGCGGAACTTTGCTTCGTGCCGGAAAGCTGGCCGGAGTTTACACCCGAGGTGCTGCGCCGGTGCATGGAGGAATACGAACACCGTGACAGAAGATTCGGAGGTGTGACCAATGAGTAAGAGTATGATCATCAAGATCGCAGCCGGTATTATTCTGGCAGCGATTGCCGTGCCTATGGTGCTGTTCGGCGGCATCTGGATGGAGATCCTGAAGGTATCTTTTACGATCCTGGCATCCTATGAGATTGCCATGGCTTCGACCGGAAAGCCGAACTGGCCGGAAGCGATTCTGCTGGCTGTGATCATTGAAGTGATCGCCCATACACCGGCATCGCTGTTTCCTGCCTGTGCAGCTGTGCTGATCGTGATCCTTTTTCTTCTGCACTTTATTGATGAGAGTATCACTGCCGAGAATGTTGTCTATACGTTTATCATGACGATGATCATCGCCCTTGCCTGGCAGTGTGCGATCCGCTATTACTCGATGGGTTATCCCGGCTACGGTATCCTGTATATATTCGCATCCTGCTTTATCTGTGATACAGCTGCATATTTCTTCGGTGTCTTCACCGGCAAGCATAAGATGATCCCGAGGATCTCTCCGAACAAGACATGGGAAGGGGCGGCCGGAGGCTATGCCTGTGCGGCTGCTGTCACACTGATCTACGGTCTTGCGGTATGCAAGTTTCTGCCGGCTTCACTGGTCATTGCCGGGGCTTTGACACTGCCTGCGGTCGCGGAAGTCGGTGACCTGGCTTTTTCGGCCATCAAGAGACATTTCGGCATCAAGGATTTTGGCTCGCTGATTCCCGGACACGGCGGTGTTCTTGACCGTATCGACAGTCTGGTTTTCTGCCTGATGTTCTTTAATGCGCTGATGATCATGTGGGGGATCGGTGTCTGATGAAAAGACTTGTACTTCTGGGAGCCAGCGGTTCCATCGGTCTGCAGACAGCGGATGTTGTGCGTCAGCATCCTTCGCTGTTTTCATTACGTGCTTTCGGTGTCGGCAGGAATATTCAGGCAGCCAGAGAGCTTCTTGATCAGTTTCCGGTCGATATCGTCTCCGTGCAGGAACAGGAAGATGCTGATATCCTGCAGAAAGAATATCCGCATACACGCTTTGTCCATGGCAGAGAAGGCATGAATACACTTGTTTCACTGCCGGATTACGATGTCTTTGTCAATGCGCTTGTCGGCTTTGCCGGACTGGAGCCTACACTGACAGCGATAAGACACGGTCATGATGTTGCCCTGGCGAACAAGGAATCTCTGGTCGTCGGCGGTGAGCTGGTATACAGAGAACTGAATAACTACGGTGTTTCGCTGTATCCGATCGACAGTGAGCATTCAGCGATCTTTCAGTGTCTGCAGGGCAATCGTCATCAGGATGTCAGAAGACTGATCATCACAGCTTCGGGCGGTTCTTTCCGCAGGCTTTCCAGGAGTGAACTGAAGAATGTAACGGTCAGGGATGCGCTGGCACACCCGAACTGGTCGATGGGGGCCAAGATCACGATCGACAGTGCAACAATGATGAACAAGGGCTTTGAGATCATGGAAGCACACTGGCTGTTTGATATGCCCTATAACAAGATCGATACGGTGATCCACGAGGAATCGATCGTGCATTCGATGGTTGAATATATCGACGGTGCCGTGATCGCCCAGATGGGTGTAGCAGATATGCGTCTGCCGATCCAGTATGCATTGAGCTGGCCGGTCCGTCTGCCGATCGATCTGCAGGGAAAACTGGATCTGACCGAGATCGGTACGCTGCATTTCCGCAGGATGGATGAAGAGCGCTATCCGCTGATTCCGCTGACTTACCGTGTTGCCGAGAAAGGCGGCAGTCTTCCGGCGGTGCTGAATGCCGCAAACGAAGCCGCAAACCTTGCTTTCCGCAAAGAGCGTATAGGTTTTACCGATATCGAAGATCTGCTGAAGGAAGCCATCGATCAGGCTGAATATAAAGAGATATCTACACTTGAAGAACTGATCGAAACAGATATCCGTACACGTGAGGAGACGGAGATAAAGATTCGGAGAATGGAAAAGTGACAATCATATATTTTATTATCCTGCTGGGTGTGATCGTATGCATACATGAAGCAGGACATCTGTTGGCAGCGAAGAAATTCGGTGTATACTGCTTTGAATACTCGTTTGGCATGGGACCGGTACTGTTTCAGAAGAAGGGTAAGGAGACCGTATACAGTATCCGGGCGATCCCCATCGGCGGTTATGTGGCAATGGCAGGAGAGACCGACGGTGATGAGCTGTATGAAGATGTAAAGGTACCGGAAGGCAGAAGGATCAGTGATATCAGCACATGGAAGCGTATTGTGATCATGCTTGCCGGTGTGTTCATGAACTTTGTGCTGGCATGGCTGATCTTTTCCCTGATCGCGCTGTCCAACGGCAGATATGCGGCTTCACCCAAACCGGTGATCGCATCGGTGATGGAAGGCTCACCGGCAGAGAAAGCCGGATTTGCGGAAGGAGACCGTATCATCAAGGTATCGGCTGCCGGCGGCGGCAGTGTCAAACCCCGTGATTTTACGGATATGCAGGTGTTTACAGCTCAGTATGTGGAAGATGAACTGATCTATACCGTAGACAGAAACGGGGAGATCAAAGAGCTGCATGTTACGCCTGTATACTATGAAGATTACGGAACATATCTGATCGGTATCACGGGTCCGGAGGCAGAAGTATTTGAGGTCAACGCTCTGAACTGCTGGGGCTATGGGTTCCAGGAGATGGCTGCAGTGACACGTTCAATGATCAATACGCTGAGGCAGCTGGTCCGCGGACGCGGGCTGAACCAGCTCAGCGGTCCTGTCGGCATATACAACGTTACCGGTGAGTATGCGTCCTACGGACTGTTACCGTATCTGTTCCTGATCGCGGAGATCTCACTGAATGTGGGTATCCTGAATCTGATGCCTGTACCGGTGCTTGACGGCGGTCAGGTGGTCATGGTTCTGGCGGAGAAGCTGATTGGGAAACCTTTGAATCAGAAACTGAAAATGGCTGTGATGGGAGTCTGCTGGGCTTTCCTGATCGGTCTGATGATATTTATTACCTGGAATGATATAGCACGCCTGTTTGGCTAGGAGGATGATGATGACAACAATTCTGGTTACCGGAGGAACGGGGTATATTGGCTCGCATACCTGCGTGGAACTGATCAATGCCGGCTATGACGTGATCGTAATGGATAATCTGTACAATTCTTCGGAAGCGGTGCTCGGCCGCATTGAACAGATCACAGGCAAGAGACCGAAGTTCTATAAGACAGATCTTCTGGATAAAGCAGGACTGAAGCAGATCTTTGCGGAGAACACGATCGATGCGGTGATCCACTTTGCCGGATACAAGGCTGTCGGTGAGTCCGTAAAGATCCCGTTAACATATTATGAGAATAATATCTCCGGTTCTGTTAACCTGTATCAGCAGATGAAGGAAGCAGGGGTAAAGACGATCGTCTTCTCTTCCAGTGCTACAGTCTACGGTGATCCGCAGTCGGTGCCGATCCGTGAGGACTTCCCTGTCCATACGACAAATCCCTACGGAACGACGAAACTGATGAATGAGATGATCCTTGAGGATGTAACGGTCAGTGATCCGGAGTGGAGCGTGATGCTTCTGCGCTACTTCAATCCGATCGGTGCACATCCCTCGGGACTGATCGGGGAAGTGCCTAACGGTGTGCCCAACAATCTTGTGCCGTATATAGCCAGGGTAGCTGACGGACATATGGAGTATCTGCGGGTCTGGGGCAATGACTATCCGACACCTGACGGCACCGGCGTAAGAGATTATATCCATGTTGTCGATCTTGCCAGAGGTCATATCAATGCGCTGGCCTATGCGCTTAAGCATACCGGGACCCAGAAGATCAACCTCGGCACCGGCAGAGGCTACAGCGTTCTCGAAGTTCTGCATGCCTATGAAAAGGCCTGCGGACATGAGCTTGCCTACAGGATCATGGACAGACGTCCCGGAGATATCGCTTCCTGCTATGCGGATACAGCGAAGGCAGAGGAACTGCTGGGCTGGAAAGCAGAGTATGATATCGAACAGATGTGTGCCGATTCCTGGAACTTTACACTGAAGAATCCTGACGGCATCAAATAAGCGTGGAAATGCACACTTTCAGGCAATATGAATTGCAGGAGGTGTGCATTATGGTATTAGTCAGAGAAATGCCCGTGACCGAGCAGCCGCGGGAGAAAGCACTGAGGTTCGGTGTTGATAAGCTTTCCACCCGGGAACTGCTGGCACTGATCATCCGTCATGGTGTGCGGGGACTGTCAGCTCTGGATGTGGCAGACAGACTGCTGCTTCACGGAAAGAGCCTGCACGGCATATCAAAGATGCGCTATGCGGAGATCACAGCAGTGCCGGGGATCTCATCTGCGAAAGCGCTCGAACTGCAGGCATGCATGGAGATCGCTGTACGTATCGCGTATGAATCCATACCGGAGAAGGATGTTGTCAAGGATCCCGAGAGTGTCGTGAACTGGCTGCAGCTGAAGCTGGGACAGCGTCTTCAGGAAGACTTTCTGGTGATCTTTCTGGATTCCGCATATCATGTATTATCCGCGGAAGTTCTGTTTACAGGCACGGGCAGCGCCTCTCTGGTATCAAGCAGGGATATCTTCCGCAGGGCGCTGGAGGCGGGAGCTTCGGCGATCATGCTGGCGCATAATCATCCCGGAGGTGATCCTACACCGAGTCCGCAGGATCTTCTTGTGACGGAAGAGGTGATGGATGCCGGCAGACTCATGAATATCGAGGTCGTGGATCATCTGATCATTACAGCCGGAGGATATTTAAGTTTGCGCAGAGAAGGACTTATGATGCGTGCGGACCGTCAGGGTATGATATAATTATTAAGAATGAGAAAGAAGTTACTGACATTTCTGTGTATGATCATGACAGGGTTACTGCTGACCGGGTGTGCACCGGTCAAGACGCAGATCGCCTATACGGTGTATCCTGTCGGTTTTCTTGCGGGCAGGATCATCGGCTCCGATGAGAATCTTGTGTCGATCCAGGAAGATATGATCGTACAGCGGACAACGATCGTGGAGAACTATGAGGAGATCCTGGAGAACTCTGCTGTCTTTCTGCATATCGGACAGATGGAGCCGTATCTGAGTATCTATACATCCAGGATCAACAGTATCATCTCCAGTCAGATCGACCTGTCGGTACTTAATGCGATCTATGATTTTCAGAGATATACACCGGTCGTAACAGGGGATACGATCACCTATATCGAGTCTCCGTACTACAAGGATCCGGCATTTGACATGATCGATACCGATACGAAGGATCTATGCCTCTGGACCGATCCGATTGCGATGTTAAGTATGGCCAAGGATATCCGTGACTGGCTGATCTCATATTATCCTGATGATCAGAAGATCTTCGAAGAAAACTACAAGCGTCTGGAAACAGAACTGATCAATCTGGATGCCCAGTACCAGGCTCTTTCTACAGCGAATACCGTAAACAACAAGCAGATCCGGTTTGTGTCGATGACCGCAAGCTTCGGCAACTGGCAGAAGACTTACGGCTTTGAGGTATATCCCGTGATCCTGTCCAAGTACGGCGTGCTTCCGAATCCCGTACAGTTGGCAGCGATCAAGCAGAGGATCCTTGAGGATAACGTGAAGTATATCGTCTATGAGCCGAATATGACACCGGATATGATTGCACTGTTTGATGAACTGCAGGAAGAACTGAGCCTGACCAGAGTAGAGTTAAGTAATCTTTCAAGTATTACTGCTGATGAGGAAAAGGCAGGGAAAGATTATCTTTCGATCATGTATGAGAATCTTAAAGTATTGGAGACAATGACAGAAGACAGAGCAGCAGCTGCTGAATAAATACATGAGGTTTTGAGATGATCAAACTAACGGAATGGCTATACTTTATGAAGGTGGCTGAACTGCAGAATAGTACCAGGGCTTCCATACATCTGCATGTTTCACAGCCAAGTCTTTCCCGGTCGATCAAGAGCTTTGAACGTGAGATCGGCTATCCTCTGTTTGAACGGGCAGACAGAAACCGGATCCATCTGAATCGTCAGGGTGAGGCAGTATACCGGCACGGAAAGGCGGTCTTTGCGGATGACTGCGACGTATTCTGCAAAGGCTGATCAAACATACACTGCTGTATAAGACGGACAGGACTTCCTGTCCGTCTTTTCCATACCGGGCAGGTGAATGCTATAATGGATGCGGAGGTTTTCCCCATGAAAAAACTACTACTCGTTGACGGCAATTCAATGCTGTTCAGGGCATATTATGCGACAGCTTACGGAAGACCGATGACCAGCCCGGCAGGTCTGCCTACCAACGCTGTATTCGGCTTTGCGACAATGCTGCAGAAAGCGATCGACCTTGTACAGCCGGATTCCATGCTGGTGGCTTTTGATGCCGGCAAACATACCTTCAGGCATGATCTGTATCCTGAGTATAAAGGCGGCAGGAAACCGGCACCGGATGATCTTGTACCGCAGTTTGGCATGGTCAGGGATTACCTGGACGGATATCATATCCGCTGGGTGGAGATGACGGATATCGAGGCAGATGATCTGATCGGAACAATGTCAAAGAATGCCACGGATTATGATACGATCATTCTTTCCAGTGACCATGATCTGCTGCAGCTGATCGATGACTCCACAACTGTCATGTTAATGAAGAAGGGCATCACCGACATGGATGAGATGACAGCGGAAAGTCTGAAGGAAACGATGGGCATCACACCGCTGCAGATCATCGACATGAAGGGGCTGATGGGAGATAACAGCGATAATATTCCGGGTATTCCGGGGGTTGGCGAGAAGACAGCACTGAAACTGCTGAACCAGTACGGTACCGTGGAGAATGTACTGGCGGATGCGGATAATATCAAAGGGGCTCTCGGCAATAAGATCAGGGCCGGTAAAGAGAGTGCTCTCCTGAGCAAGAAACTGGCAACGATACGCAGGGATGTGAAGATCGATATCACTGCCGAAGACTGTGTTTTCAAGCCGGACTACGAAGATCTGATCCGTTTCCTGAACAGTCTCGGTATGCGTTCGCTGGTCAGCCGGTATGAAACGATGGTGACGGAGGAAGCTGAGCAGGAAGAAACAGCAGAGTTCGGTGTACAGACCGTACATGTCTGTCCGAAAGAGATCATGCAGGGCCCTGTCGGTATTTATCTTGACGGGACGAATGATTCGTTCATGACCGCACAGCTTTACGGTCTGGCCATTACACAGGGCATTCAGGCAGTATACATGACGGTTGAAGATGTGCTCAAAGATACAGAACTGTGCGCATTCCTTGCTGCGGAAGGACCTGTAAAGGCAGGCTTTGATATCAAGAGAGGCATGCATCTGCTGGATGGTACGGGAATCACTGTACACTTCAGCGATGATGTCATGATCATGGCTTCCCTGGCTGATTCCACCCTTACCAGTACCGATAAGATCATGAACAAGTTCGGCATGTTTACATCGCTCAAATACGAAGATGTATACGGGAAGACAAACAAGCCGAAGCTCCCTGATCTGCAGGAACAGGCACTCTTCAGTGCAGAGAATGCGAGGAATATCCTGCAGCTGTATACACAGACGGAAAGCCTGATCCGTGAATATGGCATGGAGAGCCTGTACCGGGATATTGAAATGCCGTTAACATATATCCTCTGTGATATGGAAACACGCGGTGTACGCTGTGATGCCGGGGTTTTATCCGGTATTGCGGCAGAGATGCTGAGCAGGATCACTTCTCTGCAGGAGACGATCTACCGGGAAGCAGGCAGGGTATTCAATATCAACTCGACCAAGCAGCTGGCTGAAGTTCTCTTCGATGATCTTGGTCTTCCGGGAGGAAAGAAGCGCAGTACAGGTGCTGATGTTCTTGAAAAGCTGGCAGGGATCCATCCGATCATCAATGATCTGCTATCATACCGCAAGCTGCAGAAGATCTACAGTACCTATGCCGAAGGTCTGCAGAAGTATATCAGCAGTGACGGCAGGATCCACACACTGTATAACCAGAGCGCAACCCAGACAGGCAGACTCTCTTCCAGTGAACCGAATCTGCAGAATATCAGTGTACGTGATGAACAGGGCAAGATCATCCGTAAGGCGTTCAAGCCTTCGGAGGGCTGTGTTCTGATCTCTTCCGACTATCATCAGATCGAACTGCGTATGCTGGCGCATATGGCACAGGAGGAAAGTCTGATCGAGGCTTTCCGGGAAGGTATCGATATCCATACAAAGACAGCGATGGATGTCTTTGGCGTCAGTGCAGACGAAGTAACTTCGGAACTGCGCCGAAGGGCCAAGACAGTCAACTTCGGTATTGTTTACGGTATCAGCGATTTCGGCCTTGCCGAACAGCTTGGCATCTCCCGCTATGAAGCAGGACAGTTTATTGAATCCTATTATAGAAGTTATCCGAAGATCAGATCCTACATGGACAGAGTCGTACAGGAATGTCAGGAGAAGGGGTATGTAACGACACTGTGCGGAAGACGGCGTGAGATCCCCGAGATCAGAGACAAGAACCGGATGGTTCGTGAGTTTGGCAAGCGGGCAGCGATGAATGCACCGATCCAGGGCAGTGCTGCCGACCTGATCAAGATCGCCATGATCAACATTGACAGGATGATGAAGGAAGCAGGTGTACATGCAAAGATGATCCTGCAGGTACACGATGAACTGATCTTTGATGTACCGAAAGAAGAAACGGAACAGATGACAGAACTGGTCACGAAGGGTATGACCGAAGCGATGACGCTGGATGTACCGCTGACGGTGGAGTGCTCCGTCGGCAGTGACTGGTATGAGGCCAAATAATGCCTGAGTTACCGGAAGTAGAAACGGTCGTCAGGACCCTTGAACAGCAGATCCGTGATGAAGAGATCCTGAAGGTGACGGTACGCTGGCCTAAGGCAGTCATCGGTGATCCCGATGTTTTTGCGGAAAGACTGCAGGGACAGCACTTCCGTTCCTTTGGCAGAAGAGGCAAGTACCTGATCTTCGGGATGGATGATATGACGCTGGTATCCCATCTGCGCATGGAAGGAAAATACTACATCCAGGATCCTTCCGAACCCCTGAACCGTCATATCCATGTGGTATTTCAGCTGTCGGGCGGTAAGGAACTGCGGTATCATGATACACGGAAGTTCGGAAGAATGGAGATCATTGAAAAAGATCCTGATCTCTCTGATTTCCATGATCTCGGTCCGGAACCGTTTGATGAGGCATATACGGCTGAGCGTATCAGAGAATACTGCAGAGGCCGGCGGGCAGCGATCAAGTCGGTACTGCTGGAACAGCAGCTCGTTGCCGGTATCGGCAATATATATGCAGATGAGATCCTCTCGGCATGCGGTATCCGTCCCGGCAGATCCTGTGCCAGACTCACACAGAGAGACCGGCAGAATATCGTTGACAATACCCGGCTGATCCTTGCGGAAGCAATCAAAGCGGGAGGAACGACGATCCGTTCATATACCAGCTCTCTGGGTGTAACAGGAATGTTTCAGAATGACTGTATGGTACACGGTCAGAAGATATGCCGCAGATGCGGACATGAGATAAAAGTAAAGTGGATCGGCGGCAGAAGCAGTTATTACTGCCCCGTATGTCAGGCAAAATGATCAAAGCAGGAATAACAGGAACGATCGCAGCAGGCAAGTCAACCGTTTCTCTGATCCTCAGGGAAATGGGTTTTACCGTCTTTGACAGTGATCTTGCGGCAAGACAGTGTCTTGACCCCGGCGAGAGCGGTTATATACAGGTCATCGAACACTTCGGCAGGGATATACTGCGGGAAGATGAGACGATCGACCGGAAGAAGCTGGCTTCCCTGATCTTTGCGGATGAACAGAAGCGGGAAGAACTCAACGGTATCGTGCATCCGTATGTGAAGCAGAAGATGTTTGACTGTTTCCGTGAACATGGTTCGGAGAAGATCGTCTTCGCGGAGGTGCCGCTGTTATTTGAAGCAGGCTGGCAGGATCTTTTTGACCTGACGATCACGGTCACCTGTGAGGATGAAACAGCGATCGCCAGGTGTATCAGAGACCGCGGATATACCAGGGAGGAAGCCGAAGAACGGCTGGCATCACAGATTGGCAGAAAAGCACAGATAGAAGCTTCCGATATTGTGTTCTATAATGACGGTACAGTGGAAGAGCTGAGAGACAAACTGAGACAATGGCTGAAAGAGGCGGAAAATGGAACTGAAGGGTAAAGACATGTATCGTGCGGAATGCGGCATACAGCTGAGCGATGATCATCTGCGCAGTCTTTTTTCCCTGTATCAGCCGCTGATCGGCAGTACAGCTGTATCGCTGTATATGACCCTGTACAGTGAAAGCTATCATCAGCGCAGTCAGGAGAGTCATTCCCGGCTGTCCCTGATCATGAATCTTTCGGCTGATGATCTGGAGCGGGCAAGGATCCGTCTTGAAGAATACGGTCTGTTAAGGACATGGGTGTCGGAAGCAGACAGCCGCAATACCTACCTGTATGAACTGGCGGCACCGATGCGGACGGAGGAATTCCTCGCTGATGATGGATATATGACGGTGCTTGCGGCAAATATCGAAAGACGCAATCTGGAGGTTACAGCCCATAAACTGCGCGAAGAAGCGGGCAGCCGGAAGAACTATACAGAGATCACAAGGCCCGTCGTCAGGCCGAAGGCAGACCGCAGTATTGCCTCAGAGATCCAGTATACGACGATCCGTCCGAAGTACCGTTTCAGTGATGATGATACAGCGATCAACTTTGATTATGAGAGCTTTATTGCGACAACCAGCACACTGGTCTTTCCGGCCGAACTGCGCACACAGGAGAATCTGAAACTGATCGGCAAGCTGGCAACCGTGCACGGGCTTTCTCCGGACCGCATGCGGATCCTGGTCAGCCGCTGTGTGGATATCAACACGATGACCTTTGATGCGGATAAACTGAAATACATGGCCGAAAAGACAGCACCGGATGTTACCCAGGCGAAGGACCCGTATGATCTGCCGCCGGTATCATTCCTGCAGGCAAAGCAGAACGGGGCAGCTGTATCCCTCAATGACCGCAGACTTCTTGAGCATCTGTCTGTAGATATGCAGTTTCCTCCCGATGTGATCAATGTCATGATCGAATATATCCTGAAGAAGAGCCAGAACAGGCTGGTCAAGGCGTTTGTGGATATGGTAGCCGGAGAATGGGCCAGAGACGGTGTTACAACGCGTGAGCAGGCTTTTGCGGAGACGCGTAAGCAGACGGTATCCTACCGGAATACAAAGAAAGAGGATGTCCTTCCGGAGTATATGAGCAGGGATGTGCAGAATAACAGTGAAGGACGGTCGCCTGAAGAGATCGAAGCACTGATGAAAGGACTGAAAAAGTCATGAAGAGAATGAATCTGGATCCGGGACCGGGTCACGGCAGTGAGCAGGAGAAGGAACAGCTGATCAGAGATCTGATGCAGGACAGGGACTTTGCGGCGGTCATGAAAGCTGCCGGGGTACCGCAGGATGAATATACACGCCATCCTTACAGACTTGAGATGATCCGGCAGAACAGTATGGTCTGCAGGAACTGTCAGGGATTATCATCCTGTAAGCAGAAACAGACCGGTTACCGGGAGATGCCGGTATATGACGGTGTTCTGGAGAGTTCGCTGCAGCCTTGCCGGTATCTTCAGGATAAGCAGAAGAAGGAAGCCCATCTTGCCGGATATCTGGTCAATGACCTGAATCCTTCGATGTATCAGCTGTCCTTTGCGAAGATCGAACTGAACGGTGAAGATCCCGGATATCTGAATATTCTCGGCACTGTTGTTGAAAGCTATAAGGCAGGACAGGGAATCTTTCTGTACGGACCGATGGGAACGGGAAAGACATATCTTGCGGCCTGTGCAGCCAATGAGTATGCAGGGGATAAGGGACGCTGTGCATTTGTGCATGTTCCGTCATTCTCTGCCCGTATTCAGTCAGCGTACCGCACCGGCGAGCACCATGGTGAGATCGAATATCTGCAGTATGCGGACTTCGTGGTATTTGATGATATCGGAGCAGAGGATATCACGTCCCGATATCTGAATCTGTTGCTGACAGTGCTGGACAGACGCATGCAGGAGAAAAAGATGACCTGGTTTACCAGCAATGAAGACTTCCGCTCCCTCGAGAACCACTATTCGGTAACATCATCGGGAGAAGACAAAATGATGGCTAAGCGTATCCTGGAAAGGATCAGGGTACTCAGCAGGCCTGTATATATGGATGGAAAAAACCGGCGTACTTTCTGACAAAGAAACGCATCGGTGTTAGAATGATTGAGGAGGATCATACAATGGTTAGAAAGATCGGTATTTTGACTTCCGGCGGCGATGCCCCGGGCATGAACGCAGCAATTCGCGCGGTAACCCGGGTTGCTTTGAATAACGGTATAGAGATGGTCGGCATCCATGACGGCTATAAAGGTCTGCTGGAGGGTAATTTTGAGATCCTGCAGAAGAACTCCGTATCAGATATTCTTGACCGCGGCGGCACAAAACTCGGCTCTGCACGTCTCCCTGAATTCAAGGAGAAACCTGTACGTGACAAATGCATAGAAAATCTTGTCCAGAACGGCATTGAAGCTCTGGTCGTGATCGGCGGTGACGGTTCCTACAGAGGTGCTCTCGAACTGACAAAGCAGGGGATCAACTGTATCGGTCTGCCCGGTACCATTGATAACGATATCTCAGGTACGGATTATACGATTGGGTTTGATACAGCTCTGCATACCTGTGTCGAAGCAGTAGATAAACTGCGTGATACTTCCAGTTCCCATCACAGATGCTCGATCGTTGAGGTTATGGGCAACCACTGCGGTGATCTGGCTCTGTATACAGCGATCTGCTGCGGTGCCGAGATGGTCATCACACCGGAGACTGGCTATGATGAGATCGAGGTTCTTGAACGTCTGCATTATCTTGATCAGACCGTAAACAAGTCGCATGCGATCATCATCGTTACGGAGAAGATCGTTGACGTTGAAGGTCTGGCCAAGAAGGTATCGCAGAATACAGGCTTCAGCGGCAGGGCAACAGTTCTCGGACATATTCAAAGAGGCGGCAGTCCGACCCCGAATGACCGTGTACTTGCCAGCCGCATGGGTGAAAAGGCTGTCGAGCTTCTGATGGACGGCATTGGCGGACACTGTGTAGGTATTATTGACAACCAGATCACTTCACTGCCTATCGATGAAGCTCTGCAGAGACCGAATACCAGCAGGAAGAAGATGTACAGATTATTCGAAAATCTGATGTAGTCTGGCAGATTTAATTGAATAGTGCTAAGAAGAATAACGGCTTAAATAAGCCGTTTTCTTTGTGTTTTGGGATACAGAAAAAAATATTGCACAAAAAAATTAGCACTCAAGTATTGACAGTGCTAAGACTTTGAGTACAATAGGATGTGTAAGGTAAAAGACCTGAGATACATAAAGGAGGTAAGTTCTGATGAGATATGTACCTGCAAGAAGAAACAGTTTATTCGATGATATATTTGACGATATTTTCCCGAACGTAACAACTTCGGCTAATACACTGATGAGGACGGATATTCGTGAGAAGGACGGCAGATATCTGCTGGATATCGATCTCCCCGGATATAAGAAAGAGGATATCAAGATCAGTATCTACAACGGCAATCTGACGATCAGTGCTGAACATCACGAGACGGATGAGGAAAAGGATGCGAAGGGTAATATCCTGCGCAAGGAACGTTACAGCGGTTCCTGCAGCCGTACATTCTATGTCGGTGATGCGATCCGTCAGGAAGATATCACTGCTTCCTTCAAGGACGGTATTCTTACCGTTGACTTCCCTACAGAAGTGAAGAAGGAAGAAACAGAGAAGAAGTATATCGATATTCTGTAAATAAAATGATTGCCCCGCTCAGCTGAGCAGGGCAATCTTTTATTTGTTTCGTGTTTTTGACTGGATCTCGGCGATTGCGGCTTTCTGGTTCAGAATCACGGGGATCACGATCGGGTTGCGGTTTGTCTTCTGGAACAGGAACGGCTCCAGAGAAGAGCGGATGCAGTTCTTCAGTTCACCGAAGGTGGTGCGCTGCTGCATCTTTTTCTTCAGGGCATCATACACGAGGAGTTCAGCTTCCTTTAACAGTGTCTGGGAGTCCTTGATGTAGACAAAGCCGCGGGAAACGATGCTCGGACGGCAGAGGATCTTGTTGTAGCGGGAGTCGATCGTAACGATCACTGCCACAAGTCCGTTGCCGGCAAGGATCTGTCTGTCCTTGATCACCGAAGTACTGAGACCGCTGGCATCATTGCCGTCGACATAGATCGCATCTGCTTCAACACGTTCATTGGCAATAAAGCATTCTTCATCACGCAGGACGACGATATCGCCGTTGCTGCAGATCAGGCAGTGATCTTTTTCGACACCGGTCTCACGGGCTGTGGCAGAGTGCTGCACAAGCATCTTGTATTCCCCGTGGACAGGCATGAAGTACTTGGGCTTGACCAGATTAAGCATCAGTTTCTGCTCTTCGACCGGCGCATGACCGGTGGTATGGAAGGAGGTCAGCGGTGAATTGGTCACAACGTTGGCTCCGACACGGGTCAGCTGGTTGATGACAGCACTGACCGATACACCGTTGCCGGGAATCGGGTTGGAAGAGAACAGCACGGTATCTCCGGGAATGATCTTCAGGAACTTATGGGTACCGTTGGCAATTCTGCTCAGTGCGGCCATAGGCTCTCCCTGGCTTCCCGTACAGACAATGCATATACGGTTGGCCGGCAGGGTATTCAGTTCATTGCCGGTGATAAAACTGTCATCGGGGATTTTGATGACGCCGAGTCTTCTGCCGATCTCTACGACATTCTCCATGGATCTGCCGAAGACGGCTACCTTTCGGTTGCAGGTCACGGCAGCTTCAAGGATCTGATTCAGACGCAGAACGTTTGACGCAAATGTGGATACCAGCAGACGGCCGGGCGTTTTGCGCATCTGATCAAGGATCGCTCTGGCAACTTTCTTTTCCGAGATCGAAGAGCCTTCAATACCGGAGTTGGTGGAGTCGCTCATCAGCAGGGTAATACCGATCTGACCAAGATATGCCATCTTCTGATAATCGCTGTTGACACCGATCGGTGTCATATCAAAGCGGAAGTCGCCGGTCTCGATGATCCTGCCGTTAGGAGTATTGATCAGGACACCGAGGGAATCCGGGATCGAGTGTACCGTATTAAAGAAGCCTACGGTAAAGTGTTCCGTATTGATCCTGCTTTCACTGTCGATCTCGACGATCTTGCAGGCACGGGATAGATGGTGTTCTTCGAGTTTCCTCTCGATCAGGGCTTTGGCAAAACGCGGAGCATAGATCTGTTTGATGCGGACAGCTTTCAGGAAGAAAGGTATCGCACCGATATGGTCTTCATGACCATGGGTGATAATAAGCGCTTTGATCTTAGCCTGATTTTTAATTAGGTATGAAAACTCGGGGATGACATAATCAATACCCAGTAAGTCATCCTCGGGGAACAGAACACCACAGTCGACAATGATGATCTCATCATCGTGCTCGAAACAGTACATGTTTTTGCCGATCTCGCCAAGTCCGCCAAGGGCATAGACCAGTGTATCGGTGCGCCGGTTGATCGAATTCTTTTCGAAGTTCATATCGGCAAAACGAGAACGATGAAGCGATCGGCCTGTTGAGGCAGGTGACATCGTTTCTTTCATGGTAATTATCCTCTCTTGTGTGTTACTGTCGAAACAATTATAACATACGCGCATCGGCGTATGTTTGTTAAATTACAACGGCCTCGGGAATCTCCGGAAACGGGTTTTCAGGATCGATATGATCGTAGAACAGGGTACCTTTGAAGTGTTCCAGCTCATGCTGGAGAACGATCGCAAGATAACCCCGGGCTCTGATCGTGATCTCCTGATCAGTCAGCAGATCGTATCCCTTAACTGTGATCCTCGCACTGCGAACTACATATCCTTCATGTTCATTTTCGACAGAAAGGCAGCCTTCACCGCTTTCCAGGTAGGCTTTCTGTACGGAAGAAGAAATGATCTTCGGATTCGCAAGCATATAACGGTAAGCAATGACTGTATCGTCATCCTGACGCTCCTTGACGATAACGGCTGTCAGCTGCTTTCTGATACCGACCTGGATCGCACTGATACCGACAGCAGGACGCAGGTTCTGTGCTTCAGCCTTTTCGGGATCGGTGGAATCTTCTACATATTGATATAGTTCACGCAGGATCATCTTATCTTCCTCGCTTAAAGGCAGGGGAACAGGTAAAGACTTTTCCCGGATGATCGGATCTGTATCCTTGATGATCGTATCATTGTTTATAAGCATAACTTACCTCTGCATTATTCTATGAGAAATCATAGTAAAAGTAAAGATGCTTTAAGAATTTTCAGCTGTTTGTATGCTACAATCAAGACGATGACTTCCTTACGTAATAAAACTGCTGAAAAGACTGCCGGCGGAACTTCTTCCCACCTGCGCAGGATCCTCTTCATGGTATACGGTGCTGATCCCTGGATCCATTACAGTATGATCTGGCTGGCCGTATACGGTCTTTTGATGATCGGCAGCGCCTCCATGGGGCTGGCCGTAAATAACCAGTCATATCTGCCTTTTACAATCGCCAAGCAGGTGATCTTCCTGAGTGCAGGTTTCTATGCCATGTCATTCCTGTCCAGACATTTTGACATATCCTTCCTGCGCAGTTCATCATTTGCCAGCTGGGCGCTCGGTATCGGCCTGCTGCTGGTCATGTGTCTGTTCTTCCCGGCTGTCGGCGGTGCCAGAGCCTGGATCCGTCTGCCGGTTCCCGGTGTTGATGTCTCGATCCAGCCCTCGGAGTTTGCCAAGGTCATGACGATCCTGATCGTGGCGGCGTACTGCGGTGATGTCAAACGGGTCTTTAAAAGCAGCAGTGAGATCTGGAAAAGACCGCTGATCTTTGTCGGTGCCTACATGTTTATCATTCTCGTGCTGCAGGGTGACCTGGGTTCGATGGCTGTCATTATGATGATCGCGTTCATCTGTGTACAGGTGCCTTCACATCCGCAGCTGAAGAAGTTCCAGGATTATACGGCATTGCTGTTTCTTGCCGGTGTGATCGGTGTCATCTTTATTCTGTCACCGCTGGGTGAGAATCTGATCAATCATCTGCCGCTGCAGGATTATCAGATCAACCGCTTTCTTTCTTCGATCAATCCGTTTGTCGATCAGTTCAATACCGGCTATCAGTTAGTTAACGGGCTGATCTCGTTTGCCAGCGGCGGCTGGTTCGGGCTTGGCTATGGTAACTCGGTGCGTAAATATACACGTTTCCCGGCTGCCAATACCGACTTTATTCTGTCAATCGTTGTTGAAGAACTCGGCTTCTTCGGATTCCTGCTTCTGTTTATCCCGTACTGCATCATCATCTTCAGACTGATCCGCTATGCCCGCAGGATCACTAACGAGAAAGCAAAGATCATCCTGATCGGTGTTGCTTCGTACTTCGTTGTCCATATCTTCTTTAATATCGGCGGTGTTACGGCGATGATCCCGCTGACCGGTGTTCCGCTGCTGATGATCTCTGCAGGCGGCAGTTCCACGTTTGCGGTCATGGCGGCTGTAGGTATTGCGCAGGCGGTCGTTGCCCGCATCCGTACCGGGGAGATCCAATGAGGATCGTAGCCGGGCGGTTTTCTTCGCGCAGGCTGGATACTCTCTCTGGGGATGCCACAAGACCTACGCTGGATAAGGTAAGAGAGGCAGTATTCTCTTCTCTGGGCGGTTTCTTTCAGGGCGGTGCGATTCTCGATCTCTATGCCGGCAGCGGTGCGATTGGTCTGGAAGCACTGAGCAGGGGCATGGAACAGGCTGTCTTCGTGGACAAGTCCAAAGCAGCCTGCGCTGTCATACGTAAAAATATAGAGACTCTGCAGGTACAGCAGGAGACTCTTGTCCTGCCGGTCAGTGATATGAAGGCACTGCCGATCCTGGCGGAAAGAGGAATGAAGTTTGATCTTGTCTATCTTGATCCGCCGTACAGGAAGGAAAGAAATGCGGAGATCATTGCCGCACTCAGAGAAAATGATCTGCTGGCTCACGGCGCAAGGATCGTCATCGAATCACTGAAAGAAGATCAGTATGACGAAATTATCTGCGGGATGAGAAAGTACAGGGAAGCAGTATACGGAATCACAAAGATCTCATACTACAGGGAGGAAGACAATGAAAGCATGTTATCCGGGAACGTTTGATCCCATTACTTTAGGCCATCTGGATGTGATCGAAAGAGCAGCCAAGATGTTTGAAGAACTCGATGTTCTGATCATGAAGAATCCGCGCAAGAAGTGTACATTCACGGAAGAAGAACGCAAGGAAATGATCGAGGAATGTCTGAAGGATAAACCCTATAAAGATAAAGTTAAAGTCGTGATCGGCTCCGGTCTGACCGTAGACTATGCCGGAAAGCTTGGTGCCGGGGTCATCATCCGCGGTATCCGTGCCGTCAGTGACTATGAATATGAATTGCAGCAGGCGACAGCCAACCAGACGCTTGATCCGAATATCGAGACTCTGTTCATGATCGCACAGCCGAAGTATTCGTTCCTGAGTTCATCAACAGTCAAGGAGATCGCATACGGCGGCGGTGATATCGCACCGTTTCTGCCAGCAGAGATCACCGAGAAGGTAAGAGAGGCTCTTGCCAAGCAGGGCACACTGCTGCTGTGATCATGGAAGAATTGTACGTCAGAACCGAAAAGATCATCTATCGCAATCTACAGAACAGCTGGTCAGTGATCCGCTGTTTTCTTCCGTCAGAGAAGCAATCGGTCACGGTAACAGGTATCTTTGCGGATATTCAGCCGGGAATGAGCCTGAAGCTGTCGGGAATCTGGCAGGAAACGGAAAGATACGGCAGACAGTTCAGAGCGGAGCACTATGAATACGCAGAAGATGCATCCCGCCGTGCCTGGCTGAGCAGAGATCTGTTCGAAAGACTGCAGGAATCTTCCTTCCGCATGCGTTTTCACCTGAAGGAAGCAGATCTTGCGTATATAAAAGAAAAGGGTATTGATACCGTACGCAGTCATGCTGAAGAGATCATCAGGAAAAGACTGACTCCGGCAGTAATACCCAATGACGGTAAGCAGACGCCGATGCGCGGGGCACCGCACGGACATCCGGTCTTCCTTGCCCAGCATGCGACAGGCACATGCTGCAGAGGGTGTCTTGCGAAGTGGCATGGCATACCGGCGGGGAGAGAACTGACGGAAGAAGAGATCATGTATATCACAGATGTGATCATGAAGTGGATCGTCAGAGAAAACATACAGCAGGAATAGTATCAGCGGAATGATTCACTGACAAAACAGCTGAAGATGACACTCTATCTGTACGGAGGAAAAATCCATGAATAAAAATGAGAAGTATCTGTTTACAGCAGTCTTTCTGTTCTGGTCTGCGGGTTTTCCATGCTTGCCCTGGCATGTTTCCTGTATCCCCTCACACATTCGGTGATATCGCTTCTGTCCGTACAGGTCCTTCTTGGCTCAGGTGTGGGGCTGATCATGCCGCTGACCATGGCAAGTGCGATCGAGACCGTTCCCAATGCCAGGCGGGGTGCCTCAATGGGTATCTATCAGGCAGTCTACGGTGCAGGTATGTTTATTGGTCCTGTGATCGGCGGAATGATCATCGACAGCTTCAGCACGGCCGGAGATGTGATCAATATGACTTCCGGCTACACAGCCAACTTCTATGCGGCAATGTGCTTTGCTGTGCTGGGAGGTATTCTGGCATTGCTGCTGACGAAAAAATAAGTATACCCGACGCAAGCAGTATATATATTTAAGTTACACGGCAGGGACTGTATCATACGGGACTTGCTGTTTTCTTTTTGCCGGTGATACTATACATTTCCTTTACTCGGTAAAATCTTAAGAATTGACTTGTTGCACTGTATTAGTACACATAGTACAATTAGTACAGATAGTACAGATGGAGGTGGAGGATGTTCCTACTGAACTTACAAAGTAAAGTACCGATCTATGAACAGATCCTGTCACAGATCATCCGCTTCATCGATGCAGGTGTGATGAATCCCGGCGACAAGCTTCCCTCGGTAAGACAGCTGGCTCTGGACAACGGGATCAATCCCAATACCGTAGCCAGGGCATATGCGATGCTGGAGGAGAAGGGATATGTATATAACCTGCCGAAGAAGGGTGTATATGTGGCAGAGAAGATCAGTAAAGATACGGGAAAGGATGAAATGATCCGCAGTGTGCTGAAGCCGCTGAAAGATAACGGAACAACTAAAGATGAGATCATGCATGTACTGGATGAGCTCTATCCGGAGGACTGATATGTTAGAGATCAAGAATGTATATAAGAAATTCAAGGATAAGGAAGTACTGAAGGGACTGTCGTTGGAAGTGGCGAATGGTTCGATCTTCGGACTGGTCGGTGTCAACGGTGCCGGTAAGAGTACACTGCTGAGGCTGATTGCCGGTGTCTACCGCAGCGACAGCGGAGAGATCACCTGGAATGGCGAAGATACGTATAGGAACGAGAAGATCCGCGGTCAGATTGCCTTTGTCTCCGATGAACAGTATTATCCGATCGGCAGTACGGTCGAATCACTGAAGCTTCTCTACGAGACCGTGTATGACTTTGACGAAGAGGCATATCAGAAGTATCTGAAGGTCTTCGAACTGGAGCCGAAGATGTCGATCAACACGCTGTCCAAGGGCATGAAGAGAAGAGTATCACTGCTGTTTGCACTGTCCATCCATGCCGGACTGATCCTGCTGGATGAGGCATATGACGGACTGGAACCTCTTGCCAGACTCCGCTTCAAGCATGCACTGACGGAACTGATCGAAGATGAACATGTATCGGTGATCATCTCCAGTCATAATCTGAAGGAGCTTGAGGATATCTGTGATTCCTTCGGTATTCTGGAAGACGGGAAGATCATCAGCTACGGTGATCTGCTGCAGTCCAAGGAGAGAATAAACAAGTATCAGCTTGTCTTTGAAAAAGAGCCTGTACGCAGTGATTTCGATGCCTTTGATGTTCTGCATTATGAAAATGAAGGCAGAGTATGCAAGCTTGTCATCCGCGGGGATGAAGAGGAAGTAACTGCGAAACTGAATGAGATGAAACCTGTACTGATGGATGTACTGCAGGTCAACTTCGAAGAACTGTTTATCTATGAACTGGAAAGCAGGGGTACCGGAAATGAATAAAAAGTATATCAATTATCTGTTTAAGAACCGCAGGATCGCAGTCGTATTCTTCCTGATCCTGTATCTTGGCATCAGTCTGTCCGGGTTTATGAACATGTACAGAGATCTGACACCTCAGGGCCTGCTTGATCGTGTAAAGGATGCTCTGGGCATTGGCTTTTCCATGAGCATGATCCTTGCCTATGCACTGCCGGTGCTCCAGTTCAGCTATGTCCATTCCAAAAAGAGTGTGGATCTGTTCTTCGCAATGCCGGTCAGCCGCAGGGATCAGCTGCTTGGCAATATCCTGTTCTGCTTTGCGGTATCGTTCGGCTACTTCGTGATCAATGCGGTACTGGCATATATCCTTGGCAGAGGCGGTACGATCCCGTTTGGCAACTACCTGATCTATATCCTGGCTGCCGGTATTTATCTGCTGGTAACGATCGTGATCACATCAATGTTCTATCTGTTAGCCAACAATGTCTTTGACGGTATCGTCATGATCGGTGCTTACTCAGCCCTGCCTCTTTTGATCTGGGCTGTAAAGGACAGCTTCATCAGCTATACGGTTGCCGGCATGTTAACGACAGGATTTGATACACTGTCAGGATATTTCTCACCGCTGTATATGATATCCATCACGATGGACAGACTGTATGATCACCTGAACAAGAGCTTTATGAATGCAGGGATCAACCCGGTCTTTGCGGTACTGCCTGTGATCATGGCTGTTATTGCCGCGTGGCTCCTGAAGAGACACTTTGTGGACAGAGAGGCAGAAAGAGCGGACCAGGTCTCCGATCAGTTCTTTGCCTATCCGTTTGTGATCCATATCTATGCGTTCCTGATCCTGGTGATCTTCGGCTTCAGCTTCCGTGAAAACAGTATCGCTACGTCCTTCCTGTGGTATGTATTACTGCTGTTTGTCTATATCGTTGCGACATTCGTATATAAGCGTAAGATCGAGATCACCCCGAAGTACCTGATCCGCTATGGCGTCGGTGTGGCGGTCACGCTGCTGCTTGGCTATGCGGCATTTGCGACGGAAGGCTTCGGTATGGCCAGAAAGTATACGACGAAAGAAGGCAACTATCTGCTTTACACATACGATGCGATGACAGACTGTCGGGATCTCGGAAAACAGACAGACCGTGAAGACGGCGAAGATTGGATCAACGGCTGTAATGTCAGTGTTGCTGTATCGATTCCGACAAGCCGCTTTGATGATTACCGTGAAGTGCTGGATATGATCGATCAGAAGCGTCAGCAGGATATTGACTGGTTTTACGGTGATTACGATCAGTACCGCGGGTATCAGATCCATACGATGTTCGTAAATACCGACAAAGCACCGGAAAATGATGATGACGGAAGAGCCTGGTACAACTCCTGGAACCAGTGGCAGTACAGCAGTAAGGAAACATTCACGGAAGATCAGCTGAAGTATCTTGCCCAGTACGGAGAGGTCACGATCTGGCCTAACGATTATGAGAAATGGCCGTATGAAGACGGTCAGGTAGATCTGGAGCAGTTTATTGAAGACAGAGGAAAATAAGTATGACACCTGTACTGAATTATGATGATATGACGGTAGTCACCGACGGCCGCAGGGAACATCTGACACCGAAGGAATTCGACATTCTGGATTTCCTGCTGAGGAATCCCGACCGTGTATTTACCTCCGATGAGATCTATGAAGAGATCTGGGGATGTGAACCGTTTGAGACAAACAGTATCATTGCCGTACATCTGAGACATATCCGTGAGAAGATCGAGAAGGATCCCTCCAAGCCCAGGATGATCAGATCCCTGTGGGGCAGAGGCTACCGCTACTGCACCGACAGTGAGTGACAGTAAAGGCTGTATCAGTGAACAGACTGGTACAGCCTTTTTACGTGATGTTACGGTCAGGAGATGGAATCTGCAGGGTTCTTTACCATCCGGATGATATATCTGCTATCTGTATCATATTTCCTGTTTCTTGGTAATTTGCTGTTTCAGAAAACTGTTGTGTGTTATAAAATACTTTTTTGTTGAGGAGGAATCGAAGATGAGTGCTGCAGATCAATGGAATTTGTTTCTGGATTCGTTTCTGAAGATACTTATACCCGGTCTGAAGATGACCCTTCCTCTGACGGTGGTTGCCTTTGCGCTGGCGATCGTGATTGCGGTGATCGTAGCCATGATCCAGTATGCCAAGGTACCTGTACTGACGCAGATCTGCAGATTCTATATCTGGATCATCCGCGGTACACCGCTGATGGTACAGCTGGCGATCGGCTATTTCGGTCTGAATTCCATCGGCATCAAGATCAGTGCTTTTCCGGCTGCTGTTCTCGTCTTTTCACTGAATGAAGGCGCATACTGTGCGGAGACCATGCGCGGAGCTCTGGAATCCGTATCACGCGGTCAGCTGGAGGCCGGTTACTGTGTCGGTATGAATTACCGGCAGATCATGTGGCATATCGTTCTTCCGCAGGCCTTCAGAACAGCTTTCCCGTCGCTTGGCAATTCCCTGATCGGGATGGTCAAGGATACGTCTCTGGCTTCCAATATCACATATGCAGAGATGTATATGGTCACCAAGCGTATTGCCGGTAAGACATACCAGTTCATGTTGCTGTATGTCGAGGTTGCTTTGATCTATCTGCTTTTCTCTACAGTACTGACATGGCTGCAGCGCTGGGGAGAGAGAAAACTTGATTCATACGGCGGGAGTAAGGGGTGATCGGCATGGCACTTTTGGAGATAAAGAATATTAAGAAGAGTTTCGATGATCTGAAAGTACTTGACGGTGTAAATCTGACTGTAGAGACCGGAGATGTGATTGCTGTCCTTGGCCCCAGCGGTTCCGGAAAGACAACTCTGCTGAGATGTCTGAACTATCTCGAAACAGCAGATGAAGGAACGATGATCTTTGACGGCAAGTCCTATGACATGGCGCATACGTCCGGCAGGGATATCGCTGAGATCCGGAAGAAGACAGGCTTTGTCTTTCAGAACTATAACCTGTTCCGCAATAAGACAGCCCTGGAGAATGTGACGCTTGGTCTGATGGTCGCAAGACACATGCATAAGAAGGAAGCGGAAAAGATCGGTCTTGAGATGCTGGAGCGTGTCGGTATGCTGGAGAGGAAAGATCACTATCCGAGCATGCTGTCGGGAGGTCAGCAGCAGCGTGTGGCCATTGCCCGTGCTCTGGCGGCCAATCCGGAGATCATCTACTTTGACGAACCGACATCGGCGCTGGATCCCGAACTGATCGGAGAAGTTCTGGGTGTCATGCGTGAACTGGCAAATGAGGGAGTAACGATGATCGTTGTCACCCATGAGATGGAGTTTGCCAGAAATGTATCCAATAAGGTCATCTTCATGGAGAAAGGAAAGATCGTTGAGCAGGGAAGCTCAGAAGAATTCTTCCGGAATCCGAAGGAAGAGAGGACCAGAGAATTCCTGCGGCTCGAAGAGAACCGTACGGGACTGATAAGGGAGGAAAAGAAATGAAAAAACTGATTTGTTCACTGCTTACTGTTTCTGCAGTACTGCTGGCCGGATGTGCAGGGGAAAAACCTGCAGCTTCACCGGCTGCTGAAGAGAAAGATCATCTTGCCAGGATCAAAGAGGCAGGCGAGCTCAAAGTTGGTCTTGAAGGCAACTGGCAGCCGTTCTCCTTTGAGGAAAACGGAGAGATCATCGGCTATGATGTGGAGGTCGCACAGGCAATCGCTGATCATCTCGGCGTCAAGCTGACAGTTACACCTACACCCTGGGATACACTGTTTATCGGTATGGAAGCCGGTACGATCGATATGGTCATCAACGGTGTCGATGTCACGGAAGGACGTAAAGCGACATATGACTTCTCTGATCCGTATCTGTATGACAAGGCAGTACTGATCGTTAACGAAGATGATGAAGAGATCAAACAGTTTGAAGATCTTGAAGGGAAGACAACAGCCAACTCCATCGGTTCCACATACATGGAGATCGGTGAACAGTACGGTGCTGAGGTACAGGGTGTAGAAACACTCGATCAGACACTGGAGATGCTCGGTAACGGCCAGGTCGATGCGACGATCAACTCAGATGCGTCTTTCCAGGACTTCATGAAGACCAAGGGCGGTGCTTTCAAGACAGTTGATGAGACCAGCACCTACATGGCAATTCCGTTTGTCAAGGGCGGTGACAACGACACACTGATCGCGGAAGTCAATGCGACGATCGCTGAACTGCAGAAATCCGGCAAGCTGAAGGAACTCTCTCTGAAGTACTTTGAAGAGGATAAGACACAGCCTTACGGTGACTAAGCAAGACAGGCTGTAATGGGAATATCTCATTACAGCTTTTCTTTATGACGGCATGGCAGAAGATATGACATTCATGATAAAGTACAGGTACAGGGAGTAAACAGATGAAAGATAAACCGGTTCTCTATGCATTGTATTCAGGGGTGGTCTGTCTGCTGATCGGGCTTGTTGTATGGCCGCTGATCGGCTGGATCTTTGCGCTTGCCAGGCATACACCGTTTGTCTGGACAGCTTCGGCATATCTGTACGGACCGCTGTCGTTTGCCTGCGTATATGCGGTCATGATCTATACCGGAAGCAGGAACCGGAAGTGAGAGAGCGTCAGGCTCTTTTTTATATGCATGCTTGACGGACTTGGTTTATCGCGATAAACTAAATGTGTGGTTTATATGAATAAACCGGGAGGTATACAGGATGAAGGATATGGAACTCGGCACTGTGCAGGAACGGTTTGCGGATATCGTCTGGGCGCATGAACCGATCTCCTCCGGGGATCTTGTCAAAGTGTGCGAGAAGGAACTGAACTGGAAGAAACCAACAACCTATACAGTTCTGCGCAAACTCTGTGAGAAGGGGCTTCTGCAGAATGTAAACGGCATCGTTACCTCCCGTATCACACGGGAAGACTTCTATGCACAGAAAAGCAGACAGATCATAGAAGAATCATACAGCGGTTCACTGCCGGCATTTATTTCTGCCTTTGTCTCCGGCAAGAAGCTCACTGCTGAAGAAGCAGAGGAGATACAGAAGATGATCGAAGCCTTCAGAAAGGAAGACTGACATGAGTGCTGTATTTCTGGGGATACTGAAGCTGAGCATCAGAGCAGGCTGGCTGATCCTGGCTGTGATCCCGCTGCGTATTCTTCTGCAGAAGTCTCCGAAATGGATATACTGTGTGCTCTGGGGACTGGTTGGAATAAGACTTGTCTGTCCCGTTTCGCTACCCGGTCCTTTCAGCCTGATCCCGCATGTGAACCTGCCTGTCACCGATACAGCTCACATTCCATTAGTCAATGCGGGCATTACCGTGATCAATGAAGCTTACGAGCCGATCCTCCACCGTACCGGGAGTGTAGGTCAGCCGGTTGGAACAGGCAGCGTGCAGGGGTTTATGAACGTGTTTACCGCAGTCTGGATCATCGGCGTGGTACTGATGCTTGCATATGCACTGTTCAGTTATCTGAAACTGAAGAGAACGGTATCGGCCTCGATCCCTGAAGAAAAGGACATCATGGTATGCGATGATATCTCTTCACCGTTTATCCTGGGAATCATTCATCCGCTGATCTATCTTCCTTCCGGGCTCGATGAGAAGGTGAAAGAGAGCGTCATCAGTCATGAGCGGGCACATCTGCAAAGACGCGATCACTGGTGGAAGCCGCTTGGCTGGTTAGTACTGAGTATCCACTGGTTCAATCCGCTGTGCTGGCTTGCCTATATTCTTCTGTGCCGGGATATCGAATCAGCCTGTGATGAAAAGGTGATCCGGACCATGGACAGACAGTGCATGGCAGCTTATTCTGAGGCTCTGCTTGCCTGCAGAATGCAGCGGCGAATGATCACTGCCTGTCCGGTTGCGTTCGGCGAAACAGGCGTAAAACAGCGTGTCAGAAGTATTCTCAGCTACCGCAGGCCTGCGCTTTGGATCATCATCGTATCGGTGCTTGTATGCATCATTGCAGGAATAGGTTTCCTGAGTGATCCGGCAGCTGATACAGTGATGGATGAAAAGCTTGCAAGATCGCTGGAGGCGTCCGCGAGGGAACACCATGGCTATACGCAGGATCCGCGGCCGGGGTTTACCGCCGTGGATGCGGATGTGATGAAGATCGTACAGGAAAAGGACAGTACGGCAGTCTATGCCTGGATCATGTGTGAAAAGTATGCCTATGACGGGGGAAAGGTCAGCCATCAGAGCGGATCGCGTATTCCGACTGTGATCACATTTGATACATCATCCGATACCGAAGATATCTATCCGGTAAAGGAATACTGGCAGCCGCGTGACGGCAGCTATTATGCAGGGGATATCCGGGCAAAGTTTCCGATACTTCTCTGGCAGAGAGCCTTTGATGTAACGGGTTCGGAAGCACAGAGCGAAAGATGCCGGGCAAAGGCGGAAGCGTACTTTGCGGAAAACGGATCTTCCGGAGACATACAGGTGAACGTGAAGACGGTATATGCCGGATGGTCCGATGACAGAAGGATCTTTACGGAGAGTCTGAATCCTGAGAAGATGCTGATCAGTTCCTACCGTCATCTTCCGGTATATAAAGCAGATACAGCAGAAGAACTGAGTGCTTTGAGAAGCACATTCGCAGATATTCTGACCCTGGATCAGCGACATGACGAAGTACCGTCCTTTGATGAGGCCGTATCCAGATATGATGAGAGCTTCTTTGATAAACATACGCTTGTCTTGGCCTATGTATCGGCTTCGAGCGGAACCTTCCGCTATGCGGCAGATGACATCAGTACCGATGATTTGGTATTCTCGGTGATCGTCAGACAGACCAATGATCCGGAAGTATACACAAGCGACATGGCCGGCTGGTTCATTATCGCCGAAGTGCCAAAAGATCTGCTGGCCGGGATCACAGGCTATGATGCCTGGCTGGATCATCATAAAGAACCTGTAACGTATCAGCAGTATCCCGGGATGATCGAATACGGATCATTCTCCTATCAGGAAGAAAGAAACAGCCTGAGCCTGATCATCGGCAGGGATCAGCAGATCAGAACCGAAGGATTTGTGCATACCGAGACTGTTGACTTTGTCCTGCCGGAGGATATTGCCAGGGAAGAAGTAACGATAAAGTATGATCTGATTCAGAAGTTCTATGATGAAAAAGAAGATATCTGGAAGATCCGTTTCTTCAGTTCGGATCCTTCCGCAGGTGAGCAGACCGTATATCTTGACGGGCAGGGGATCACCAGACTGATCGTATACAGTAAATAAGACATTGGTATAGTACACAGGAAGGACAGGAAGCTGTCCTTTCTTTTTGGCAAAGCCATTAAAACCCCCAGATAGTCTGGGGGTCCAAAAAGCTTTAGCGGAGAGATCATGAAGAAAAAGCCTCCTGGCTTATAATTTCGTGTGTGGTCTGCGAAACTACAACGAAAGGAATAAGAGGAGGTTTATCATGGCATACACCGATGACCTGCATAGTCTATCACACACGAAATGGAATTGTAAGTATCA
>DFIS01000003.1:18767-29244 GCA_002372175.1 Solobacterium sp. UBA3691 | reverse complement strand
CTCAACTCGCGTAAACGAATGTATTAGGATAAGGGAGCGGCTGGCAGTTTTCTGTACGGACGCTGATTCTCCAAAGGCCTCCACGCCAGACCAGATTACTGACTCCCTTATCCTAAAATAAGTGCAGCTGGTTGACCATCCGGATGATGATCTTTCCGACTACACTTATAACGTACTAAAGCCTGCCGGTTTCCCAGCAGACTTTCCGTATACTTTACATATTTGCACTAATTGATCGGTGTCTTCGTGATCTTGAACGTGATCTTCTTCGTTCCCCAGTATTCTCCCTTACCGCGGATGACCATGACGGCGGTACCGATCAGCCAGTTCTTATCGACCGATTCGATCACGTAGTCATCTTCTGTCAGGACGGTTTTTCCTACGGTTACCTGGATCGGCGGTACGATATTCCAGTTATTTCCGAGATAGACAGGTTTGCCGTCATTGACCTTTACCTTTGCGGCAGAGATCTTCTTCGCCTTGGTGACCATACGGTAGTTCTGATGGATCCAGCAATCTTCTTCCGGTACATTCCATGTATAATTCGGGTTCAGCAGACGTATCCGCATACCGACATGGATCACCGCCCCAAGCGGTACACTCGCACCGTCCGGGATCGGTTCTTCACGGGAGTGGACGATCTTTCCGCCTTCATAGTAATCCTCGCCATAGGTATAGAAAGTCTCCAGGATCTCGTAATCCTTTCCCTTCTTCAGGGCTTTCGTACCGTCATAGATCACCGGCAGGGACTTGAAGTAGTTGGCTTTTCCCTTGGCATTGTATACGACATCAGGCGCCTGGGCAGTAAGCGCAGATCCGCCTTCAAACATATGTTCGAAGTCTGCCGGTACGACGGTATATGTCAGGGCATTCGTCAGCTTGCCTTTGTAGAAACCCATACCTGTAATGGTGACCGAAGCTGTTCCGCCGACTGTCTTATTGTTCACGTAGGTGACCTTGTAGTCTTTTCCTTCCTGCAGTTCCAGATTGGGATTCCAGGGATAACTGATGGTAACACGTATCTGCGGTTTGGATCCGCTGACAGAGTATGGTGCAGTATATCCGCCGCCTTCCGGTTCCCTGTCACGTAAAGTGATGTTCAGAGGCAGAGCTGTGATATCGGCTGCCGCGATCTTCACAGTCTTTGTGATACTGCCGGTATAGCCCTTCTCCGGTCTTCCGATAAACTTCAGGGTGAATTTGCCTATCCTGCCGTTGTAGTTCAGTACTTCAATGTCATAGCAGTCTCTGTTAATGACCGTTCCGTCTTTGGCTTTCAGCTGTACGGAATCGCCGTTTCCATCTTGTGCCAGTACATCGAGGTTCAGATCCCAATACCCTTCCTCATTTTCTCGGAAAAGCTGGAAGTAGTTGTATTCGTTGAGTTCCACAGATGTCTTCAGACCTGTTACAGCAGCGGTCTTAGAGGAGATATTCAGGGTCGGTGCAATCGTGAAAGTAACATATTTGGTGCCGACAACAGAGTAGTCTCCGGAGTTTTCCATGCCGTACAGTTCAAGAGTATTCTTTCCGGCTGTCAGGTCCCCGGCATATACCATATAATCACTCATATCCAGGATCTGTTTACCAATCTTTACCTGAATCTTTCCTTCTGTGAAGAGACGGATAACTTCATTCTCATCATAGCCGTCATTATACGGGATCTTCATGTTTTTCAGCAGTTTGGTATTGGTCAGAGATGCACCGCTGATGTTCAGGTAGCTGATGTCTTCCGTATTGCTGTAGACCTGGATCATCGGCATCCATCTTGCACAGTAATTCTGGAATACTTCGCTTTCCGTATCCATCGCAAAGCCAGCGATCTTCTGCGTGCCGGCTGTCGGAACGACCACTGCCTTGTAGTTAGCTGTAACATTGACCGGGATCATCGTTACCGGTTCGCCATAGTCCTGCCAGTCTCCTCCATGCCCACCATTCATCGGATAATAGAGTATCGTATAATCCGTGTTTGCCTTCAGGGCTGTCTTCTTGCCGTCCGGTGATACAAGTGAGACAGTGATCTTCGGGGTTACCGCTTTGGTCTTACTGTTCGTGACAAAGGCCGCATCCTTCACCTCCGCATGAAGCAGTACATGATGTTCATCCAGCTGATCCAGAGGCATCGGTACGATCGAGAATGCCTTGGCCCATGACTTGGTGTATTCACCCTTTCCCGTGATCGTTACCGTGGGATGTTTCTTCGCCGAAGCATCTGCCGGATTCACGTTATTGGCATACTTGACTGTATAGTCCAGATCCGGGTTCAGACATCTGGTGCCGTACCATACACGTATATCATCGAAAGTGATCTTATCACCGGTATAGCAGACTTCATCCGGTATGCCGAAGACATGCAGAGTATTGCGGATATCGTCCAGTGTCAGTCCATTATCCTGTATATACTGCAGGTATTCTTCATCCCAGATCTCTCCGATTTCAGGTTCTATCCTGAGGGCTGCACGCAGCACTTCCGATGTCCTGTATCCCTGTCTGACTGCGGCTGCCCGGATCCACATCACACCGCCGTTCAGGTACGGACTCTGCACTTGCAGAGCATATCCGTACTTCTGATTCATGGTGATCAGCTCTTCGGCTGTTTCGGCCAGACCTTCCGGCTCTGTATCATCTGCGGTATATACGACCTGGTAATAGATATCAGGTGTATCTCCGTTCTCTGTTTCCAGATGTACTTCTTCGTTGTTTCTCCAGTTGTGTGTTTCATACTCTTCTGTACGCCATGGTGCCCAGCGCAGCTGTTCCTGTGCCTGTACATGAACATGGAGATGTCTTTCGGTATACCAGCCTTCATCATCAAGCGGACATCCCACAGCGATGCGGTATTCTCCCTCTTCTTTCGGTGTTACACGCAGAGTATACCTGTCCGCACCGGTATTGACCAGTTCCGTGACCAGGGGCATATTCTCCGGATCTGCAGGGTATTCTTCGCCGTCTTCGGGTTCCACCCAGACATTGATCTGCGGTGTCTGTCCGGCTGCGTGTTCTCTCAGGGTAATGGTGAATTCACCGACAGACAGGTTTTCTTCATCGTCGGTCAGGGTGAGACTCGTCCATTCCTTATCCACTGCTATATAGTATCTGACCGTTACCTTGACAGTTGTCTTGATCTTGCCTTCACTGAAGGTCAGGGTTGCTGCGCCTTCGCGATCCCGTGCAGAACGGAGATGGAAGTTTGTGCCTTCCGCACCGTAGCGTTCGATCATAACAAGTGACGGATCGGAACTGGTCACGGTGATACGGTCGGGATCGATCGTATCCGGGGTCAGATCCATATGGAGATACCAGTCTCTGTCCGGCTCCATGACCACCGTACTTTCTTCAACCGTGATCTTCTGCAGCTTCACATTCTCACAGACCTGCACATATACTGCCCTGGCTGCGATCTCCTTCCCCGGTGCGTTGGGGTCTTCCGTCACTGCCTCGATATTCGTACTGCCGGCAGATACAGGAATGACACGGTATTCACGGCGACCTTCCGCGTCCTGCTGACCGGTAGCCTCGAGACGTGCAATCGCTTCATTGCGAATACGGAACGTGCAGTCTTCTCCCGTGAATTCACTGCCTTTGAGCCATACATACTGTGGTTCTGCATTTACATCGGTGAACTTGATCGTGTCTCTGTCTGCCTCATACCATCTTTCAACATGTATCTCTGATGTATATGCTGCGGCCGGTTCTCCGTCAACGAGCAGTGTACCGGTGATATGCGCACTGTTGCCGGCATTCCCTGCGTACACATATGCCTGATCTTCTTCGTGATCGATGTAGATCCTGACGGCATCATTATCGCTTTCATACCGGACATCATTCACGGATACTTTTTCTCCGTTACTGACAGCCTCCAGCGGATACAGATAATTGTCCGGGATCCACATCTCGGGCTGGCCGAAGCTGAAGTCTGCCGCTTCCACGACAACACGAACAGAGGCACCGACTTCCGAACCATCCACACCGAATGTGATCTCTGTTTCACCTTCACTGACAGGGATGATACGGAACAGATACGGACTCATATTATCCGGACCGTTGGTTCCGTATGCAACACTGTTATCTGTACTGTTGATCGTTATACGGTCAGGCAGGATCGTTTCCGGTACAATGCGGACGATCACAAATCCCGGCTGTCCTCCGGCCTGCAGTGTCATCTCCGTCAGCGGCTGTTCCTCTGTGTCATACAGCTCAACAGCCTCCGGATCTGCATTCGGATCCATCACGAAGACATCCAGATCCAGCAGCGGGACTTCCAGTATATTGTCCGTTCCATTGGGATCCTCCAGGCATGCCTTCAGTATCGTGCGTCCGGGACCATTCGGTGTGACGGTGATGATCTGCCGGTCTGCATTTCCCGGATCAGGTGCGCTAACTGCGGATACAACGGTTTCGTCCTCCGGAACGATCGTATATGCATGACCTGATGCGGCACTGACAGCAGTAATGCCGAAGGTGACGGGGTCTGAGCCATCATCCGCAAACATGATGCCCGGCACTTCCGGTTCAAACCACTTCGTGACCGTAACATGCGTCTCTTCGGTGATCATGGTTTCATCATCGACCCAGACATTACCGGTGATCACCCTCTCTCCCGGTTTTCCCGTACATACATAGAATGATGGATCGAAGTCATCATCCCAATCAACATATGCGATCGGATCTTCTGTCGGTTCCCAGCCGATATAACCCGGGTCAAATGGATCTTCCAATATAAATTCCAGATCATATCCCGGGTAATAACATGGCAGCTGCAGTTCATCCGGCAGGTCAAAAGCCTTCGTTACATTCACCGTCACCGAAGCAGTGACATCACCGTCTGCGAAAGTTACGGTAACGGTTCCTTCGGCGTTCTGCAAAGCGTGTACTCCATAGATCCCTGCTGTCAGCTCCCAAGGTTCGACTGTAACCATATCCGGATCGGATACCGTGATCTGCAGACGGGAGAGATCATATGTCTCCGGGGTCGTGATGATCTTCACCATGCCCGGTTCTCCCAGACGTACATCGATCTCTGATACAGGTTCAAAGCCGTTTGTGATGATGATATCCGCTAACGGTTCATCTGCGCATACCTTGATATCCTGGCAGCTGAATGAAATTGTATTCCCCGCATTATTGGGATCAGTGACTGTCATCACGAGATGTGTTATTCCGGCGGATACCGGAGTGACCTGATACTCTTCGCCTTCTGCACCTGTACCGATATACGTGACTTCGGCGATGCCGGGATCAGCGGGCGTGACAGTAAAGCTGTTTCCGGATACGGCACCGGCAGTTCTTAACCATACAGTCTGCGAGTCTGCTTCAGGACTGGCAAACTGCAGTGACAGTGAGCCGGCTTCGTACCACTCACTGACATACACATGTGTAACAGCAGTAACCGGTTCCTGCCCCTCCGGTCTCAGTATGCCGGTGATCAGGGCTTCTCCTGCCGGATGTGTAGAGATAACGGGATTTCCTCTGCTCATATCTACAGCTGCTGTAATCGGATCTGTAGAACTCCATTCTACATCTGTGATCTCTGCCCCGCTGATCTCATACGGAAGATCATACTCTGACCAGATCGGCACATACAGCATCTCCGGCAGGGTAAAGGTGATGTCTTCTGCAGACAGCGTACTTTCTTCCTCTTCACTCTCAAGGATCTCCGGTTCTTCCGCAGGGACCTCCTCACTCTCCAGTATCTCTTCTTCGTTATTATCTGTATTGACTGGTTCATCTTCTGCATATACCGGCAGATTTCCGGCTGCCAGCAATGCCGAAAGAATGACCGCGGACGCTTTCCGAATCGTTCTTCTGATCATATTGTGTCCTCCGTTCCCATGCACGGGAAACGCTGCTATTACATTCATTATAAATCATAAATACTGGAAATGTTTAACCTGCTGTTCAATCAGCCTGATCCTCTATTTCTGTCTGTAAGCGCTTTCTGAACTTTTATGGATGATAAATATGTCCGATATGTGTTTGACAAAGCCGATGCTATGGTTAAGACACGGTAAAGCCCGCAGAATTCACTGAGGGGAACACAACACAGACAGGTTCTGCAGGGCTGAAAGAAAGGAAAAGTAAAATGACACCGTTAATTCTAACTAACATTATTATCTGGCTCGTTATGCTTGGTATGCTGGGATTCACCAAGTACAGCTTCGGCGGTATCGCGATGTTCATCGTCATCCTGCTGGTGCTGACTGGCTGCGTCGATCCGAAGACTGCTTTGGCCAAGTTCGCTGATCAGAACGTCGTTATGATGCCTGGTCTGATGATGGTCGCTGCCGGTTTCAGTAAGACAAAGCTGATCAAGAACATCGGTAATGTTCTGTACAAAGTATCAGGCGGAAGCTTTGAGAAATGTATCGCTCTGTTCATGGTCATCCTGTTCGGCATGGGCTTCCTGCTGGGTGCTGCTCTGACACGTCTCGCTGTTGTTTATCCTCTGATCCTTGAGGTATGTGAGAAGTTCGACAAGAGCCCTTCCAAGGTCATGTTCCCGTTGGCTGCTCTGATGCTGTGTGACCAGACATCGATCCCTCTGGGTTCCGGTGCTGTCGCTTACGTCAGACTGAACGGCTTCCTCGAGAGCGCAGGCTACACATTCGGTGATACATTCGGTGTATGGGATCCGTTCATTGCCCGTTTCCCGATCTGCGTGATCATGCTTGCTTACTTTGTCTTCTTCGGCATAAAGATGGCTCCCGATACTCCGCCTGTTGAGATCAAGGGTCTGAACATGAAGCAGAGAAAAGCTGCCCGTGAACTGACTCCGTTCCAGGATAAGCTCGCTATCGTCATCTTCGTTCTGATGACAGCTCTGTTAATTACAGCTGACAAGACAGGTCTTGCTCAGTGGGAGATCACGACCGCATGTGCAGTCCTGATGTACTTCACAGGTGTCAACACTGTTAAAGAGTCTCACGACGCAATTCCGATCTCTCTGATGATGCTGCTGATCGGCGCATATGTCATGAGTGAAGCATTTGTTCAGACAGGTACAGGTATGTTTATCGGTCAGAAGATCGCCGGTCTGCTTGGTGATCATCCGAACACATTCGTTATGTACTTCATGTTCTGCCTGATCATCATCATCCTGACACAGTTCATGAACAACGGTGCTACAGCTAACCTGTTCTTCCCGATCGCTATCATGACATGTGAAGTTCTGCACTGCAGCGCCAAGGGTCTGATGCTGGCTATCCAGAATGCATCTCTGATCGCATGGTTCTTCCCGACAGCTACACCGATCATGCCTCTGGTTATGGAATCCGGCGGTTATGACCTGAAGTCCATGTTCAAACAGGGTATTATCCCGGCTCTTCTGAAGCTGATCACGATGATCCTCTGGACATCCTACATGTTCCCTGCATTCCCGAAGTAAGATTTATCTTATACTGGTATAGGAGGTTATACAAATGGCTAACACACAAATCGTTAAGTGGACAGGTGAAGATCATCTTACCTGGACAGCTGTTCTCGGTATCGACAATGAACAGCCCTGTATTATCGAATTAAGCTACGAAACCAATGGTGAGAAGAAGGTACTGGCAGAATGCCTGCACCCTCAGTTCAAGATCGTTACCGGTGTTCGTACAAAGATCAATCCTCAGCGTGAAAAGGGTCTGGCACCCGGTGAAGAACTGGATTATCAGTGGGATACCTACTCCGATGATCCGATGAGCCGTACGAAGGAAGTTTCTGAAGGCAACAGCACCTTCAAGACAACAGAATTCACATATGAGAAGTCCGGCAACAGACAGACTGTTACATTCAATGGCTTCACATGCCATAAGTTCTCCGGCGGCTTCGCTCTGAACTTCTGGGAAGGATCCAACCTGATCCGTGCCGAGGCTGTCGCTTCCACTGAGGAAGACGGTGTCTGCTATCTGTATCACGGCGGCTTCGACGGCTTCAAGAATGACAAGATCTACTACATCACTCCCAAGAAGAGAGAAGTCCTTGAGAATCCTGCACCGCGTACAAACAGCGGACCGGATCGTGACAGACAGAGAGTACAGGCCAGAGGCCGTGTACTGACACTGCAGCAGCCCAATGGTGCTGTCTCCGTTATGCCTAACCCGCACAGATTCATCTGGGGCGGTCAGACAGAGAACAACGTTGGATACAACTACTACAACCTCTCCAAAGACTGGAAGACCGTTGCCATCGGTGTCCGTCAGAACAAGCAGCAGGAACACTTCAACGTCCGCTGGCCGTTATACAACGCCAAACCCGGCACAGTACAGAAGATGAACTTCTTCCTGGTCGTCAACAGTGAAGGTATCTACGACTGCCACAACATGGCTATGAAGTATACCAACCATGATCATCTGCGTAAGCTGGATGGTTATCAGAGACTGGGTTCCCACATGCATATCGCTTCTCAGGCAGCGTTTGCCCGTGATTACCGTAAGCAGAGACCTTGGGAACTGGCTCTGAAAGAAGTAGGCTTCGATATCTTCTCCCCTGCTGATTTCTGGGCTGAAGGAAGAAATGACGACAACAAGGAAGGCCGTAAGGCTGACCTCGAGCGCTACAACCTCGAATCTACATATGTATCTACACCTGACTTCCTGCTCGTTACCGGTGAAGAGATCGCCGTTATGGGTAAGGACAAGGCTAAGCAGCTGATTCCGTTCCACTTCATGGTATGGCCTTCCCATCATATGCTTTATTCCAGATGGAGAGACGATGATCAGGAATTCGCTGAGAAGCTCCCTGATGGAAGAACATATTATCATCTGAAGAGTTCTGCTGACGTCATCAAGATGTGCGAACTGGAAGACTGCTTCATCCAGATGCCGCATCCTGATACAAAGGCAAACGATGGCCTGCCTTACGACTCCAAAGAGACCGACTGGCAGACATCCGAAAGATGGATCGGCTGCGGCGCAAGAATGCTGCCGGCTGACAACTCCGTCAAGACAATGTTCTCCGGACGTACAGACAGAGTCTGGAACGATCTGAACAACTGGTATGACAGACCGATCTACATGATGAGTGAGCTCGATACCTATACAAAGGTTGAAGAGTGTGAAGAAGACTGGGAACAGTATCCGATGATCAACTGTACATATGTTGAACTGGATCATATTCCTTCTTCCGAGAACTGGCAGGAACTGGTTGATGCACTGCGTCAGGGCAAACACTTCTACTCCACAGGTGAGATCCTGATCGAGAAGTCTGAACTCAAGGATGGACATGCCGAAGCTACATTCAGCTGGACATTCCCGCTGACCGATGCCGAACTCGTATACTCCGATGGTGAGAACGTCAACAGCGTTGTCATTCCTCTCGAAGATACAACTCCTTACGGCAGAAAGACGGTCTCCTTCGACTTCCCTGAAGGCATGAAGTGGGCTCGTGTCCTGGCTACAGATATCGCCGGCAACTCCGCCTTCGGTATGCCTGTACACTTCCGTAAGAAATAAGTTACTTAAAGACACCCCCCTCTATAAATCAATACTGCATAATTACCAAAAGAGAACTGCTGGCTAACAGCAGTTTTCTTTTCTATACAGGTATTTGCTTATACGTGATAAAAAGAACTGCCGGGAAGACAGTTCTTACTGTGTTTATTCAGTCTCTTTTCTGATCGTATCTACGATCTCCTTATATGCGCTGTACAGGATATTTACAGGCTGTCTGACCATGAAGTGTGTCACACCCTGTATATCCCTTTTCTTTCCCATCCGGTATTTCAAAATTTCCTCACCGAAAAGTGCGCTTCAAGGCTATAATCTTTTGTGGCTTATCCATTAATATATAGCCAGGAGAATACTAATATGCGCAAAACGAAAATTGTATGTACCATCGGACCCGCAAGTGAGTCCGAAGAAGTTCTGCGTGAGTTATGCCTGAACGGCATGAATGTAGCCCGTCTGAATTTCTCACACGGCACACACGAAGAACATCTTGCACGAATCAACCGTATTAAGAAAGTCCGGCAGGAACTCGATCTTCCTATCGCGATCATGCTTGATACCAAAGGACCGGAATTCCGTATCGGAACCTTCCAGGAAGGAAAGGTCAATCTGAATGACGGCGATACCTTCGTCTTCACCACCGAAGAAATCATTGGTGATGAGAACATGGTCTCCGTCAGCTATAAGAACCTTGCCAATGAACTGGCACCCGGCGACCGCATCCTGCTCAACAATGCCCTGCTTGAGTTTGAGGTCCTCTCCACTGACGGAACCCGCATCACCACAAAGGTTCTGACCGGCGGTGAACTCTCCAACCGGAAGTCCATGAGCTTCCCGGGCAAGCATATGCAGCAGGTATATCTGTCCGAACAGGACAAGTCCGACATCGCCTTCGGCGTTGCCAATGACATTGACTTCATCGCCTGCTCGTTCGTATCCGTAAAGCAGGACCTGGTCGATGTACACAACCTGCTCAAATCCCTCGGCAAGGATGATACTGTTGAGCTCATCGCAAAGATTGAGAACCAGTCCGGTTACGACAACATCGA
>DFIS01000003.1:17694-18686 GCA_002372175.1 Solobacterium sp. UBA3691 | reverse complement strand
GAATGCGACGGCATCATGGTTGCCCGCGGCGACATGGGCGTTGAAGTACCGTTCGAACGTCTGCCGGCGATGCAGAAGGATCTGATCTCCCGCTGCCGTATCCTCGGCAAGCGTGTCATCACCGCAACCGAAATGCTCGAATCCATGATTCACAATCCACGTCCGACCCGTGCAGAAACATCTGACGTCGCCAACGCGGTCTATGACGGCACCAGTGCAATCATGCTGTCGGGTGAAACCGCAGCCGGCGCTTATCCGGTGCTTGCAGTAAAGGCAATGGCAAAGATCGCCGAAGCTGCAGAGCGGACCATCAACTACAAGAAGCGTTTCTATCAGTATGATTTCGAAATTCAGAACGATATGGACGCGATCTCTCATGCTACCTGCACAATGGCCATGGATGTCAAGGCTAGCGCAATCGTTGCCTGCACGATGTCCGGCCGCGTCGCGAAGATGGTTTCCCGCTTCCGTTCTCCGGTTGATATCATCGGTCTTACCACCAGTGAGAAAACCTGGCGTTCTCTGGCCCTCTCCTGGGGCGTAACGCCGCGGATGTGTGAAGTTGTCCCTTCCACTGACGTTCTCTTCTATATGGCCCGTAAAACAGCCATGGACGCAATGAACCTCAAAGCCGGCGACAAGGTCGTCATTACTGGCGGCGGAACCACCGGCCAGTCCGGAAACACCAACCTGATCAAGGTTGAACTCATCTGATCAGACAAAAGTAAAAGGGGCTGTAACGAATAGGTGATTTAAGAAACCAATTCTCATGAAACCTGGAGTTACAGCTCCTTCCTTTATATACGATAAAGATTATTCCGTAAGTATGTTCAGGATTACTCCGTTTCCCTGCGTATCGTATCCACGATCTCCTTGTAGGCACTGTAGAGGATATTGACAGGCTGTCTGACCATGAAGTGGGTGACCCCTGCAATATTCCTGTACTTTCCGGCATTGGCGGGGTTATTGACCGTTACCGAGCAGCTCTTGCC
>DFIS01000003.1:0-17633 GCA_002372175.1 Solobacterium sp. UBA3691 | reverse complement strand
AGTCTTGTGCATTCCTCTGCAACAGAGAGCACGGCCTCCTCTACCAGGGGATGATCCTGCTGACCGGATACGCCCTTGGCATTGGCCAGATCACTGCGTCCTACACTGATCGTATCGATCCCGTCTACCTGCAGGATCTCACTGATGTTGTTTACACCTTCTGTGCTTTCAATGATCGCGGAGATGACCAGTTCTTCATTTGCTTTCTTCGTATCCACAGGGCCGAAGCAGGCATATCTGTTGCCTCTGACATTCGGACATACACCGCGGATGCCCTCCGGTGCATAGTACGCATTGCGTACGGCTGTACGGGCGATCTCTGCATTGTCCACGTTGGGTATGCGCAGTGCCGAAGCTCCCAGATCCAGTACCTTGGCGATCGCAGCGGCATCTTCTGCCTCCACCCTGACCATGACTGCCATACCCACATTGTCTGCCGCCATGATCATCGGTCTTAGATCTGCGACTGTCAGGCCGTCATGCACAAGATCCAGGATAACGTAGTCCAGTCCGGCATATTTGAGTACTTCGATCATCTCCGGACAGGCGGTTGTGATGTAGCACCCGGCAAACTTCCTGCCGGATGTCAGCAGTGAACGAAATGTTGTACGCATGGTCACCTCCTGAAAAAAGGGCTTTCGCCCTTTTGGTTAATCATTCTGCAGCTTATGTCTTGCGTACTGATCGTATACGCGGGATACAGACTTGTGGTTCTGGATCGCGTCGATCGTCTGGGCAAGGATATCTGCGACAGAGAGCTGTACGATCTTGGTCGTACGGGCTGCTTTCTCAGGGCTTAACGGAATCGTATCAGCCATGATCAGTTTCTTGATAGCGGACTGCTCGATCGTATCAATGGCATTCCTGGAGAAGATACCGTGTGTAATTGCGGCATAGACTTCTGTAGCACCGTGGTCAGCGACGATATTACATGCGGCACACAGGGAACCTGCCGTATCACAGATATCGTCGATAACGACAGCGATCTTGCCTTCGACATCACCGATGATGCCCTGTGCTTCTACTTCGTTCGGTCTCGGTCTGCGCTTGTCAACGATAGCGATCGGCGCATTCAGGATCTCTGCCAGTCTTCTCGCTCTGGTCGCTCCGCCGTGGTCAGGTGATACCACAACGACCTTGTCATCGACCATTTCTCTCTGCAGGAAGTAATGTCCAAGCAGAGGTGTAGCTGTCAGATCATCGATCGGAATATCGAAGAAGCCCTGGATCTGGGCAGCGTGAAGATCGATCGTCACAACACGGTCAGCACCGGCAACCTGAAGCAGGTTGGCGACTAACTTCGCTGTAATCGGCTGATGAGCATCAGCTTTGCGGTCCTGACGTGCATAGCCGAAGTAAGGCATGATCACGTTGATCTCACCGGCACTGGCTCTCTTTAACGCATCGATAGCAACCAGTGTTTCCATCAGGTGCTCAGTTACCGGTGTACAAGTACTTTGAATCAGAAATACGGAACGTCCACGCACTGTCTCCTGCGGTACGACAAGGATCTCGCCGTCAGCGAAATGATCTACACGAATATTGCCGAGAGGTACATCCAGTTCTTTACAGATACTCTCGGCCAGCGCTACGCTTGACGTGAGTGCGAATACGATAGTTTCCTTTATCATTTTTTCTCCCCTTTATTTCTTACCGCTCATCTTTTTTGCGCGGTTGCGCTCAAGATAGTAGCGTCCGAAACCTTCCTTGTTTTCCTGTCTCACGCGGGAAATCGCCATATCTCCGTCAGGTACGTCCTTCGTAGCTGTGGAACCAGCCGCAACTACTGCATTCTCACCAATTGTGACAGGAGCGATCAGGTTGGCATTGGATCCGATAAAGGCACCATCTTTGATCACTGTGTGATATTTGTTCGCTCCATCATAGTTGACGGTAATGACTCCGCAGCCGATATTGACCTTGGAGCCGACTTCACTGTCACCGAGATATGTAAGGTGTGCACAGCGGCTGTCCACACCGAAGTGAGTATTCTTGAATTCAACAAAGTTGCCGATACGGTTCTTATCTTCGACAAGAGTATGCATACGCAGATGGGCGTAAGGACCAACCTGACAGGAGTTCTTCACTTCACTGTCAGTGATCTCACTGGCATTGATCAGACAGTGATCACCGATCACCGCATTGACAAGGTATGATCCGGGAGTGATCGTCGTATCATTGCCGATATGTGTTTCACCATAGAGGTAGATATTGGGGTGCAGAACTACATCTCTGCCGAAGGTGACCTTGGCACCGATATATGTTCTTTCAGGATCGATCATCGTTACACCTTTACGCATCCATTCTTCATTGATACGCATGCGCAGGTATTTGTTGGCTCTGGCCAGTTCAACATTGTCATTGACACCCTGTACTTCTTCAGGATCTGCCGCAACGACTGCCTTGACTGTCTTGCCTTTACCGATGAAGATCTCCACCAGGTCTGTAATGTAGTATTCCTGCTGGTTGTTGTCGTTCTTTAATTCTTTGAGACCCGCAAACAGATCGGGATTCTTAAACGCATAGATACCGGTATTGATCTCATTGACTGCCTTCTCTTCTTCGTTACAGTCTCTGAACTCCACGATACGGGCGATATTGCCCTTCTCATCACGGATGATCCTTCCGTATGCGGCAGGGTCACTGAGCTTTACTGTCAGGACTGCCATGTCCGCATCATCTAATGCTTCATATAATGCCCGGTATGTCTCTGCCTTGATGCAGGGAACATCTCCGTTTACGACCAGGGTGATTCCGTTGTCATCTTTCAGCTGCACTGCCTGCATAGCAGCGTGTCCGCTTCCGAGCTGAGGCTCCTGAAGGGCATATTCACATTTGTCTCCGAGAGCAGCTTCTACACGTTCGTGTTCATAACCGACGACTGTGACGAGTCTTTCGGCTCCTGCTTTTTTCAGTGTATCGATGATCATGCCAACCATCGGCTCACCGCATACTTCGTGCAGTACTTTCGGTGAATCAGAGTGCATCCGCGTACCTTTTCCGGCCGCGAGGATGATCGCATTCTTCATAGAGAATTCCTCCCGCGTAACTATTATACTAAATTCAACTCAAGATAATAACTGATATCTCTTATTAATTATTCACAGAAAGCCCTTTTATTCAGATTACCTGTTATACTTTCGCAAAATCATGCCAACGACTGTAAAAATGAAGCACTGCTGTGCTTCTTCATGCGTTCAAAAGGTACTCTGCAAAGCTGTCTGATGCCTTTCTGTAGGCTGTAATGACCCTGTCACACCATGCGTCATAGGCCGGATCTTCCATCTTTAGCTCAGGATGTTCATCCATGTACGCAAGATATTTCTGAAGACCTGTGCGCATGTCTGTCGCAAAGTGAAGCTTCCCGGTGACTTCCTCCAGCTTCCGGATATCAAACAGCACCGAGTGATACTTATCCCCGCGGATGCTTTCGGTGAAGTCATACTCCTGACAGCGCATCAGGAATTCTGTCGGGATGTGTACGATCTTCGTTTCCTTCCCGAGCAGTTCGCCCAGGGTATGATACAGCATATTCCACGTATACGGCTCCGGATTGACGATCTGGTATGTCTCTCCCAGCGTGCGTGTATTGCCAACTAACGGGATAAATGCCCGGGCAAAGTCATCCGCATGAGTGCCGGCCCAGATGCCCTCTCCGTCACCGTGAACGATCACCGGCTGATCCCGCAGGATCCGGGAGATGACAGCCCAGCAGCTGCCCGGCTTTACACTCAGCGGTATGCGGGCATCGCTGTATGTCTGCGTCGGCCGTACGATCGTATACGGGATATCTGCTTCACGGAAGTACTTTTCGGCTTCAGCCTTGTTCGTGCCGTAGCGGGAATAGCTGTTGCCAAGCGGAAGACTCTCCTCTGCGATCAGTCTGTATTCATGATCTGCCGCAACATTCGTACTGATGAAGATATACTGCTTTGTCCTGTCCTTAAACAGGGCTGTACGCTTTTCGGCATCTTCGCGTGTAAACAGAATAAAGTCGATCACACTGTCAAAGGTGCCCTGCGGCAGGATCTGCTCTGCCGCCTCCGTATCGTTGATATCCACACGCAGACGGATGACACTGTTGCCGAACGGATCGCTGTGTCTGCCGCGGTTGAGCATGTATACCGTGTTATCGGGATCAGCCGCGAGTGCGCGTGTGATCGGTGCCGAGATCGTACCGGTACCGCCGATGATCAGGATCTTCATATCAGATCAGTCTGCGTCCGCCGTCAATGTAGAACGACGTACCGTTGACAAAGTCTGCTTCGTCACTGAGCAGGTACAGGGCAGCACTTGCGATCTCCTCGATCGTACCGAGTCTGCCTACGGGAGTGCCGTTGACGATCGCATCATGAGCCCACTCAACGACCTTCGGATCTTCAAAGGCACCGGCCAGGATCAGTCCCGGGTTGATCTCGTTGCACCGTATGCCTTCCTTGGCGTATTCCAGGGCGATAATCTTTGTCAGGTTCGTGATGCCTGCCTTGGCGATCGCATACATGCCGACACCGGGGACGACCTGTTCCGCGGTTACCGAGTTGATATTCAGGATCTTGCCGGAACCTGCCTTGCGCATATGTTCAAGGGCATAGATCGAAGCCATGATGTAGCTGCCAAGGTTGGTATCGATGACCTTGCGGTAGTCTTCATATGTGTTCTCCGCAAAGACCTTGGTCGGTTCATAGGCAGCGTTATTGACAAGGATATCGATCCTTCCGTAGAGCTCCACAGCTGTATCGATCAGATGCTTCAGCTGATCCTGTTCCAGTACATCCGTGCGTACGAAGTGTGCTTCTCCGCCTTCTCTGCGGATCTCTTCGACAACAGCCTGTCCCTTCTCTTCACGTCTGCCGCTGCCGATCACCCTGGCACCATGTTTCGCAAACAGTTTTGCCATGCCGGCTCCGATACCGGATGTTGTACCGGTGATCACGATCACCTTATCCTGAAGTTTCTTTTCCATATGCGTTCCTTTCTAACGCAGCGGTCTCGCTGTACGTGTAAAGTATCCTTTATTCCTCATGATCTGTCCTGCTTCTCTGGCCAGTCTCTCACTCTTCGTGATGCCGAAGACGGTAGAACCGCTGCCGGACATCAGGACGCCGTCAAAGCCGTAATACTCAAGATCTTCCTTGATCTCCCGGATCTCCCTGACCATCTCCAGGCTGACCTTCTCAAGACTGTTGCCAAGAGACCCTACGATACCCTCGTAATCATTGCTGCGCAGGGCTTCCACCATCTTCAGACAGTCAGGATGAACGATATCATTGAAGTCCAGGGCTTTAAACGCTGCTGATGTGGAGACGCCGGCTCTTGGCTTGACCAGCAGAAACATGAAGTCGGGATCCCAGCTGATTGGTGTCAGGATATCGCCGATACCCTCGACAAGACTTGGCTCATTGAAGATACAGAACGGTACATCGGCACCTACCTGCTTACCGAGATCGATCAGTTCTTCCCGGCTGAGATGCAGTCCTTCCATCCTGTCGATGACCCTGATCACAGCTGCCGCATCTGCGGATCCCCCGGCCAGTCCTGCCTGTGTCGGGATCTGTTTCTTCAGTGTACATGCATACTCGCTTGTGATACCGTAACGCTCCTGCATGAGCCGGATCGCCTTGATCACGGTGTTCTTCTCATTTACGGGAATATAGGATCTGTTCAGTGTCAGTGATGTCTTATCGCTCTTTTCGACAGTAAGCAGATCATAAAAGTTCACCGGAACCATGACCATGCGCAGATCGTGATACCCGTCTTCTCTGCGGCGTATGACATCCAGACAGAGATTGATCTTGGCATATGCTTTCTCGATCATCCTTCCCTCCTGAAGCTTCTGTACAGCTGTATATATTCATTGACAGACAGTTCCTGCGGTCTTCTGCCTGCTTCAATACCGGCATCCTGCAGGATCCTGCTGATCCTGTCTGTATCCATGATCTCCTTCAGATTGTTATAGAGCGTCTTTCTTCTCTGCTTAAAGCAGTCTCTGACAAACGCAAAGAATTCCTGTACCGGAATATCTTCGGGAATATCACTGTGGACGGAGAAACCGACGACAGCACTGTCCACATTCGGCACCGGATCAAACTGTGTACGTGCGACATTGAAGAGCTTCTTTACCGTATACAGGTACTGTGCCTCCACGCTCAGCGCACTGTATTCTTTGGATGCCGGGGCTGCCGTAAATCTCTCGGCAACTTCCTTCTGTACCATGACCGTGATATACGGCACTCTCTGTCCGTATTCAAACAGCTTGAACAGGATCGGTGTTGTCACATAGTACGGAAGATTGGCAGAGACGCTGATCTTTTCATGACTGCCGAAGATATCCTCTTCCTGTGCTTCCAGGAAATCCTGAAAGTGTATCGTCACATTGTCATATGCCTGCAGGGTGTCTGCCAGTACCGGACGCAGACGTTCGTCGATCTCGAAGGCATCCACTGATGGTGCCCGCTTTGCCAGCTGTTCTGTCAGTGAGCCGATGCCGGGACCGATCTCCACGACCGGATACTCGGGATGGGAAGCTTCTGCCATACGCTCCACGACCGAAAGATTCGTCATGAAATTCTGTCCGAATCCCTTCTTCGCATGGATACCGTACTTGTTCAGTATCTCTTTTGTCCGTGACGGTGTGGCAATCGGCTTATTCTCCATGGAGCTTCCTTTCCAGTTCTTCTCTTGTGATCCCCTTATGATTCAGACGTTCAAGAAACGTCTTTGTATTGGCATACCCTATATGGTACAGTTCACCGATCTGCTGTCTGCGCAGAGCACTGTCATGTCCTCCCGAAAGACCAAGCTCATAGAGATCGGCTGCTGTCAGTGTACCAGGTTCTTCCGCAAAGCTGACCAGGTTCTCCAGGGCTGTCCAAAGCGCTGCCTCTTCGGCATGTTCAACGCCTACCTTCTTTTCGGTGCGTGCTTCCTTCCTGTTCACAAACGCATGTCTGGCATCCGGCACCAGTTCACTGACCGCATGCCTGATCCGGTTACCGGGACCGTCGGGATCGGTAAAGATGATAATACCGGTATCTCTGGCAGCCTGCAGGATCTGTTTCTTTGTCTCTTCGTTCAGGGCTGTACCGCCGGTCTCGATCGTTGTACAGTCAAAATACTGCCGGAGTCTTGCGGTATCATGTCTGCCTTCGACGATGATGACTTCCCTGATCCTACGCATCCGTCTCTCCGAGGAAACGGGCATAGTTATTGAAGATGATCTCTGCCATCTCTTCTTCACTGATGCCGCGGATCTCTGCCAGTTTCTGCGTGATACAGGGTATATTGGCCGGTTCGTTGCGCTTTCCCCGCAGCGGTACCGGGGACATGTACGGACAGTCTGTCTCCGTGAGAAGATAGTTGATATCTATGCCTGCACATACCTCCGGGGCGTGTCTTGCATTCTTGAACGTTACTGCTCCGCCCAGGGCGATATAGTACCCCAGTTTGACGAATTCTCTGCCCATCTCTGCGCTTCCCGGGAAACAGTGCATGATTCCCCGGGTACGGTATGCCTTCATGATATCATACGTATCCTGGATCGCTTCTCTGCTGTGTACCAGGATCGGTTTGTTTACCTTCTGTGCGATCTGTATCTGACGGATGAACAGTGCTTTCTGTTCCTCGTGGTGTTCCTTATCCCAGTAGTAATCAAGTCCGATCTCCCCTACAGCACTGATGCCGGGATCACTGACGATCTCTTCCATCTCCTGCAGTCTTTCTTTACTTGCCTTCGTGACATCTTCGGGATGGATCCCGTAGGCGACCTGAAAACGATACGGATCCTGCTTCGCAAAAGCGATCGCTCTGCGGGCTTCTTCCGCCTCTGTGGTCACGATCATGATCCGCTCTACACCGCGTTCCTCCGTGCGGGCAAGCATCTCCTCAAAGTCTTCGTTATACTCCGATGAGAAGATATGCGCATGTGAATCTATATATTTCATCTTACTTACCCAGACAGAACCGGCTGAAGATCTCATCCAGCAGATCCTCACGGCTTGTCTCTCCTGTGATCTGTTTTAACGCATCATAGGCCTTCTGCAGATCGATCGTCACGAGGTCTGTCTCTCTGCCTTCTTCAAGGCTCTGTACGGCATCCTGCATGGCTGTACAGGCTTCTCTGGCCAGGCCGATCTGTCTCTCATTGTTCAGGGTATCGGTATCAGCCAGGCGCAGTCCTTCCGCAAACTTCTCTTCGATCGCTCGGATCAGCGGTTCGATATCCCCGTCCTTTGCGGAGACTGCAATACCTTCTCCGGTATCCTGCAGGTCCTTCTTGTTGTATACGATGATACGGGGATAGTTCTCCGTCATCTTCAGCAGTTCCCTGTCCTCTTCATCGATATCGGTGCTGTCCAGTACGACGATGACCAGCTGTGCCTTGGCCAGTGCTTTCAGTGAACGGTCAATACCCATCTCTTCGATCACATCATCGGTCCTGCGTATACCTGCTGTATCGATCAGATCCAGCGTGATATTGCCTACCCTGACCGTGCCTTCGACGATATCTCTGGTCGTTCCGGCGATGTCGGTAACGATCGCCTTGTCTTCTTCGAGCAGTGCATTCAGCAGCGATGACTTGCCTACGTTGGGCTTGCCGAGAATGACAGTACGGATACCGTTACGGACATAGACGGCCTTCTCTGCCTCGTCGATGATCCTGTGCATCTGCCTCAGCCAGCGGTGTGCTTCCGGCAGGATCGACTGCCATGTCAGTTCCTCGACATCATCATACTCAGGGTAATCGATGTTGACTTCGATCTGGGCGATGATCTGGATCAGGGATTCCGTCAGCGGTTCCAGCAGTCTGCGTATACTGCCTTTCACCGAGTGTATGGCACTCTGGGCATTCAGGCTGTCCCTGGCTCTGATCAGGTCATTGACGGCTTCAGCCTGGGAGAGGTCCATCTTGCCGTTCAGGTATGCCCGCTGTGTAAACTCGCCGCGCTCTGCCTGCCGTGCACCATTGCCGAGACACAGCTGCAGCACTCTTCTCGTGATATACAGACCGCCGTGACAGTTGATCTCCACGATATCTTCTCCGGTATAGGAATGCGGGGCTCTGAAAACACTGATCAGGACATCATCCACGGGTTCTTCTCCGTCCATGATCGTTCCGTAGTGGATCGTATAGCCCTTTGCCTGTTTCAGATCATGATCAAAGATACGGTCAGCGACAGTCACTGCCTCCGGACCGCTCATGCGTATGATGGATATCGCTGCTTCGATCTGTCCTGTGGCTACAGCTGCGATCGTATCACCGAACATTACTTCTCCTCTTTGACGGGTTCTGCCGCATTATATATGGCATTCAGGGTTCCCTTGCCTACGGGTTCCACATTGACCAGTTCGATCTTATCGTTCTTCCGCTGCAGGAAAGCCGCTGTTCTGCCTGCCTGCGGTGCAGATGCACAGGGAAGCTTGATCTCAGCGCCCTTGCCAAGCTTGACAAACAGCTCTGTCTTCCCCTTTGCGTTCACTTCCGCACGTACTTTGGAGATATCCGCATAGACACCCTCAATAACATTTCCCCGGTAATATGTCAGGAACCTGCGGTCAAGCAGGAAGGTCTGCCCAAGCAGTACGGCATTGTCATAATCCAGGGGGTTCTTTACGGTCTTCAGCTGTTTGGAGATCAGAAACTTCTCACGGTAGTAGAAGATCATCGTCACAAACAGGAAGATCGCCATGGCGCCTACTGCCATTGTGATCAGGCCGGCATTTTCACTATTGCGCACAAACGTCATGATCAGGATCACGATCGTCGGGATGATCATCATTGGCATATACTTCACGGCCATAAATGACTGTATATATTTCTTTAACATCGGTATTCCTCCAATGCCTTCATTATACTATGTTTTATGAAAAGCTGACGGTTTCCCGCCAGCCTTATCCCGTGGATGTATTATTTCTGTCCGTAGTACGCATCCTTGCCGTGTTTGCGCAGATAGTGCTTTTCCAGCAGTGTTTTCTGCATCGTTCCTGACTCCGGCATAAGCATCTGTGCATGCCAGTTGATGAATGCGCATTCCTCTGCCACGGCCGCATTATGTACGGCATTCAGGGGATCGCTGCCCCAGGCAAACAAGCCATGGGAATGCACCAGCACTGCCGGCACTGCCTGCGGATCCAGATCCCGGAAGGTCTCTATGATGACCCTGCCTGTCTCTTTTTCGTATTCTCCCCTGATCTCTTCGTCCGTCATCTCTCTTGTACAGGGGATCGCTCCGTAAAAGTAATCTGCGTGGGTCGTCCCCATCGCTGTGATCGGCAGCCCGGCCTGTGCATAGACCGCTGCCCAGCGTGAATGTGTATGCACGATCCCGCCGATGGCAGGAAATGCCTTGTACAGTTCCAGATGTGTCGGTGTATCACTGGAAGGTCTCCATTTTCCTTCCACAACATTGCCCTCAAGATCGATCACGACCATATCGTCTGCGGACATCTCTTCGTACGGTATTCCTGATGGTTTGATCACTGCCAGCTGTGTATTTCTGTCGATTCCCGAGACATTGCCCCAGGTGAACTTCACGAGATCATATGCAGGCAGTAACATATTCGCCTGATATACTCTTTGTTTTAACTCCTCAAGCATATCAGATCATCCTGCCTGCAGTGATCCTTACCACACTGCAAAGACCCGGCATGATCAGCCCCAGGGATTCTCTGTCGGATACGGAAGACTCTTCGGCTGGTTATAACCGATCGATGTAATACCAAGGAACTTGAATACTTCAAACAGTGTTTTGCCATGGTGACCGAAGGCGACAGCCCCGTGGTGCGGGAATCTCTGCTGGATCAGTACATGTCTGTAGAAACGGCCCATCTCTTTGATCGCGAAGATACCGATGCCGCCGAAGGAACGTGTGGCGACCGGCAGGACTTCACCCTCGGCAATGTATGAGCGCAGATTGCCGTCACTGTCGCACTGCAGACGGTAGAAGGTGATCTCACCCGGTGCGATATCGCCTTCCAGAGTACCGCGTGTGAAGTCGGGTTCACTGCCCTCCGGTTCCAGCAGACGGTGCTGGATCAGCTGATACTTGATCGCTCTGTCCGCGCACATCTTGCATGAAGGGGTATTGCCGCAGTGGAAGCCCATGAATGTATCGGTCAATGCATAGTCGAACTTACCCTTGATCTGTTCCTCGTACATCTTTGCGGGTACAGAGTTATTGATATCAAGGATCGTTACCGCATCCATCGTGATGCAGGTGCCGATATACTCGGAAAGAGCACCGTAGATATCTACTTCACAGCTGACCGGGATACCTCTGGAGGCAAGACGGGAGTTGACATAGCAGGGTTCAAAGCCAAACTGTTCCGGGAAAGCAGGCCAGCACTTATCCGCAAAAGCCACATATTTTCTGGCGCCCTTGTGTTCCTCAGCCCAGTCCAGCAGAGTCAGTTCAAACTGTGCCATGCGTTCGAGCATCTCGGCATAGTACTTACCCTTGCCCATCTCTTTGGCCATATCCTCGCAGACTTCCGGAATACGCTTGTCTCCGGCATGTGCCTTATAGCTGACAAGCAGATCCAGTTCGGAGTTCTCTTCGATCTCCACACCCAGTTCATAGAGTCCCTTGATCGGAGCGTTGCAGGCGAAGAAGTCCTGGGGTCTTGGTCCAAAGGTAATGATCTTCAGGTTCTTCACACCGATGACAGCTCTGGCGACAGGCACAAAGCCGGCGATCATCTTTGCGATATCTTCTGCTGTACCGACAGGATACTCGGGAATATATCCCTGCAGGTGTCTCATACCGAGGTTATAGGAGCAGTTCAGCATGCCGCAGTAAGCATCTCCTCTGCCGTTGATCAGGTCACCGTCGCCCTCTGCCGCAGCCACAAACATGCAGGGACCGTCAAAGTACTTCGCGATCAGTGTCTCCGGTGTCTCGGGACCAAAGTTACCGAGGAAGACGACCAGTGCGTTACAGCCTGCCTTTGTAACATCTTCGACTGCCTTCAGCATATCCTTCTCGTTTTCAACAGCGACCGGACATTCGTACAGTTCACCCTTGTATGCGGATTTGATCGCCTCGCGGCGGCTGACAGACAGCGTGACCGGGAAACAGTCACGTGATACGGCAATTAAGCCAAGTTTTACTTCGGGAATATTCTGCATTCTGGTATCTCCTCCTAGATCTCGATATTATCTCCGTACAGACCGATATACGCTCCGCTGCGTGCTTCCGGTGCATCCTCGTGGGCTAACAGCCACTTATTCCGGGCAGTCATCCACTTGTCTTCTTCCGTCTTCGGCTCAAAGACAGGCATCTCCGTATTTGTGCCCCGCGGCAGTACGACCGCTACCCGGAAACCGCTCTCTTTTGTCTCACACGGCGCATAGTGCAGGGTCGTCGCATAGATCTCCACCGGTACACCGGCAGGCACCTGGAAGGCCATGACATTCTCGGTATCCAGCTCACCATCCTCGATCTCCTGTACCATAGCCAGCAACAGGATAAAGTCTGTATCACCGATATTGATCTCACTGTCCCTGTGATACTCAAGACAGTTCAGCTTCGTATTCCGGCCCCAGCACATCCCCAGCTGTACCGGCATACCGCCGTAGCCTCTGTTCTCGAATTCCTTAAAGATCTCACAGTCTTCGAGTTCCCTGATCGACGGCTCATAGGCTGTTCCCTCTGCCGGCAGCGGGATCTTCTCCATCGCTTCGATCAGTTCTTTTGTGCGGTATCCCTGCAGCACTCTGCCGTAGGGAACGAAATCTTCATCATAAACCGAATAGATCTCCATAACTCCTCCTAACGAATTTCCGGAAATATCTGTTTCAGTGCCGGATAGATCTTTCTGAACTTCCGGTACTGTTCATCATATCTGCGTGTCAGTTCAGGATCAGGCATTGTCACTTCGCTGACCTCGGTCAGTGCTTTCGCCGCTTCCTGTACACTTGCGTATTCACCGCAGGCAACCATGGCCAGGATCGCACCGCCGTAACCCGGTCCCTGTTCTGTCTTTACCGTCTCCAGCGGGATACCCAGGATGTTGGCGAAGATCTTCCGCCACAGCGGGCTCTGGGCACCGCCGCCGCACAGTCTGCTTGAGGGGATCTCAATGCCGAGCGACCTCGCAACTTCAAACGAATCACGGATCGCAAACGCCACGCCCTCCAGCACAGCCTGTACCAGATCCTCACGCCTGGTATCCATCGTCATGCCGATCAGGGTACCGCGGGCATTGACATCATTGATCGGACTTCTCTCACCCATCAGATACGGCAGGAAGTACACATGATTGTTTCCTAGAGCTTCCGGCTGGATCTGCGCCTGTTCCGCACTGTAGCTGTCCGTGTGCAGGACCGTTTTGCACAGCCACTGGTTGCAGGAAGCAGCCGACAGCATGCATCCCATCAGGTGATAGCCGCCGTCCGCATGGGCAAACGCATGCAGAGCATTGTTGGGATCGACCGCAAAGTGATCCAGGGTCACAAAGATCGTACCGCTGGTGCCAAGCGAGATATTACAGCCGCCGTTGCCGACAACACCGGTGCCTACCGCTGCCGCCGCATTGTCTCCGGCTCCTGCCGCAACCTTGACATCATCACGGAATCCCAGACGCTTCGCGATCTCCGGTTTCACCGTACCGATCACTTCATAGCTTTCAAAAAGCGCAGGCATCTGTTCTCTGCGGATACCGCATACTTCCAGCATCTCTTCAGACCAGCACTTATGCTCAACATCCAGCAGTAACATGCCCGAGGCATCGGAATAATCACAGGCATGCACACCGGTCAGGACATAGTTAATGTAGTCCTTCGGCAGCATGATCTTCCTGATCTTCTCAAAGTTCTCCGGCTCGTGCTTCCGCATCCACAGGATCTTCGGGGCGGTAAAGCCCGCAAACGCAATATTCGCTGTCCGCTGTGAAAGCACACTTCTGCCGATCACTTCGTTCAGATAGTCTGTCTCTTCCTCCGTACGTCCGTCATTCCAGAGGATCGCAGGTCTGATCACCCTGTCTTCTTCATCCAGTACGACAAGTCCGTGCATCTGCCCTGCCACAGCGATTCCCGCCACCTCTGCCGGATCATATCCTGTGATCAGTTCCGCAAGACCGGAGAGGGTTCCCTCACACCAGTCCTCAGGCTTCTGCTCACTCCAGCCCGGCTGCGGAAAATACAGCGGATATTCCCGCGTGACCGTGTTGATGATGTTTCCCTGTGCATCCGTCAGTAACAGCTTTACCGAGGAAGTACCCAGATCAATGCCGACATATAAACTCATACAGATCCCTCCGCTTCTGTTATCTGTCAGTATTACTGCTGTGTATTCTGTATTATGATTGTTTGCTGCACTTCAGCATTCTGCCTAAATTATATCATCCTGCAGTAATACCTGACTTCTTTTATACAGCTCCCATGCATAATTATTATATTTTATGATGCCGGGATGATTTGTCTGTATATTTGTTTATCTGTTCGTATTCCTGTCATATTAAAAACTGACCCGCAATGGATCAGTTACTGTTGTCTGTACTCTGCAGGAAGGCGATCTCCTTCAGCTCGGCTGTACCATCCCCGGTGTATGTCAGAGTCAATGGATATACACCTTTGGCAATATGCAGGGTCATGCCTGCCTGTGTCCATTCGTGTGACTCAGGCACACGGATCTCACCGCCGAGATTTGTGCGGAAGACACCCGCATCTCCCCTGACCGTCAGGACCAGGTAGACATCTCCCGTGACCTGAAAGTACTTGTAGGTGATATCTGTGCCGGAGGTGATCCCGCAGACGATGCCGTTATCGCCGACATACGGTTCCTGCAGCTTCTTCTTTGCATTGGTGCTGTGCGTCATCCTGCCGTTGGTCAGGTTACAGCAGATCCCCGCCGGATATACACCGCCCTGTAACGGTCCGTGATTCAGGCCGCAGCTTGTCATCTGTACCTGGGTGATCCTGCCGTCAGCTCCGATCACGATCTTCTCTGCACAGGCCTGTCTGTTATAGTCGGAGTTATGCGTAGGACGGTGATAGAAGACATACCACTGATCCCTGATCTGTACGATACTGCCGTGGTTATTGCCGGTATGATTGAGCCTCTCTTCAGGCTTTCTGCCCATATAGCCGATATCCCCGTTGGAGATGATCACACCGCCGTAGACAAAGCCGCCGTCAGGTCTCTCGCTGACCGCATAACATAACTCATGGTTATTGACCGTGGAGTAGATAAAGTAATACCTGCCATTGATCATACGCATCGAGCTGGCCTCAAAGAACCTGTGCTCTGCATATCCTTCACCTGTGATCGTATCATCGATACGTACAGGCTCTGTCACTGCCGTTAACATGTCTTCTCCCAGCACGACGTGATATGCCCCGGTGATCCCCTGCGGCATCTTCTTGAGCTCTTTTACCGGTCTCTGCAGGGTATCGGCCATCCGCTTCATCTTCAGCCACTCCGGCTGTACATCCTGCAGCCAGGGGATCGTCGTGCCGTAATACAGCCTGATGGTCCCCTGATCGTTGATCAGTCCCGGATCAAAGCAGGCATACTTCATTAACGGTGTCCCGTCACTGTTTCGTACCACACCCAGATATTCATATTTGCCATCCGGTGTATCGCATACAGCTACACTGATCGGATTGGCATATCCTCCCTTACCGTACTTGCCGGAGAGACAGTAATACAGGTAGTACCTGCCGTCATTGCCCTGCACAACATCCGGCGCATACATATAGCGCATCTTCTTCCCGTACAGGGGATCCTGTTTTACCGAGTAGTTTATCCCCTTGTTTGACCAGTCGGACAGATCATCTGCGGGTGCCGACCAGAAGACATAATCAAGCATGCAGAAGGTATCACCATCCTGCTGATCATGACTGCCGAACAGATATACTCTGTCATTGTATACATGCGGTTCGCCGTCGGGATGATACTCCGAAAGCGGAAGTATCGGGTTTACTGCTTCCTTCTTCATAGTTTTCTCCTCAGTCGTTTTCTGCCATCCATGTCTTTAACAGTGCACAGTATTTCTCTGTCTGTTCCGCAAAGACCATATGTCTGGCTCCGTCAAACAGTTCCCAGCGTGCCTGCGGTATGCCGTCATACAGCGTCTTGGCAACTAATGGTGTACAGAGATCGTTGGTGCCGGAGATCACCAGCGCCGGTATGCCGATCTCACCGAGTCTCTGCGTTACGTCAAAATCCTTTAATGTTCCGGTGGGAAAGTACTCACACGGTCCCCAGGCTGTCAGATATGCCTCATGCCCGCTCCTCTTCTCTCTGCGCAGGCATTCCGGCGCATCCGGCTGTATGTCGGCAGAGTGCAGCTTCATGTATCTGTCCGTTGCCTGTACACAGGCGGGATCGTCAAAGTTTCCGGTCTTTTCGGCACGGGCTATCGCTTTTCTGTCTTCCTCTGACATCATCGAGATCAGTCTGTGCTGTTCATGAGCCCACAGTGCGGAAGAAGATAATGTGCTGGAAAGGATCACACTCTTTGTGCCTGACATCTTCTTTTCGATCAGGCAGTACAGTGCCAGCATCCCGCCCCAGGACTGTCCGAGCAGATGATACTCCTGTATGCCAAGGTATGTGATCAGCGTCTGCAGTTCCTCTGCCCATGTCTCTGCACACCAGAGTTCTGGATGACCGTCCAGGTAGGAATTCCCGCATCCGAGCTGATCATACATGATGATCTCTCTGCCTGTATCTGCCAGCCGGTCCAGCACCTCAAAGTAGTTATGTGTGGAGCCAGGTCCGCCGTGAAGCAGTATCAGCGGTGCTTTGCCGGTATCCTCTCCGGTGATGCGGTAGTAGGTATGATATCCCTTAAACGGTATATATCCTTCACGGATCATTGTCTGCCTTCTTTCTGTGTTTGACACTCCACACGACTGAAGTCGTGGGATTCTTGCTTCAACGACCACCGCATTGCCACGAAGGCTTTAGTCTTACACGGTCTCCACAAGCGTAGATTCGGGTGTGTCCCACCCTATTGGATGTTTATCTCTCAGGCTATCCCTAGCCCTTTGTTTAATATGTTGATACTCGCATTATGATCTCTGTCGTGGATAGTGTGGCAGTTCGGACACTCCCATCTCCTGACAGAGAGTTTTTTCGTCAGTGGATTCCTGTATCCGCAGCAGCTGCACATCTGTGAGCTTGGATACATTGTTGGTACACGGATCAGGTCGTTCCCGTACCACGCAGATTTATACTCCAACATGGAGAAGAATCTCGACCACGAGATACTGGCAATGGACCGTGCGAGTCTGTGATTGCGTACCATTCCCCTGACATTCAGATCTTCGATACAGATGATTTGGTTTTCTCTCATCAGTATCGTTGACTGTTTTTGCAGGAAATCGTTACGTTGGTTCGTGATCTTCTCATGAACTCTCGCCACTTTGATCCGCTGTTTGTTCCGGTTGTTCGATCCAGACTGCCTGCGCGACAGTCTTCTCTGTTCCCGGATCAGTCTCTTCTCAGATTTCTCCAGATATCTGGGGTTACTTACGGTATTCCCGTTACTGTCCGTATAGAACTCTTTGAGCCCCACATCGATCCCGATCACTCCTCCTTGATTCGGTCGCTTTTCCGGTTCAAAGTCCACATTGAGCACAAGAAAATATTTGCCTGCGGGTGTCTTCTCCACAGTCACATGATGGA
>DFIS01000002.1 GCA_002372175.1 Solobacterium sp. UBA3691 | reverse complement strand
ACCCACACGCTAGTTCACATTACCTTTTATTTGTCTATCGTTTCAACACTGGCAGGTTCAGCAGCAGCGGTGATCCTGTCGATATCCTCGGGAGTGAGCTGAATATCCAGGCACTTTACAGTATCACGGATGGTCTCTTCGCGGCGGAAACCGATCAGCAGGTTCATATCATCGTACTGTGTCATCGTCCAGGCTTCAAACAGGACTGCCCAGGAACAGTTATACTTTGCGGGAAGGTCGCTGAGGGTCTCGTAGAAGGTCTTCAGCTTTTCCTTGTGATCTTTTTCATACCACGGCAGTCTTGCCCGGATATCGCCTTTTTTGAAGCTTCTGGCAAGCTGTTCGGGACCGGTCAGGAAGCCTTCTTCAAGAGCACCGTAGACCTGGAAGGTCGTTCCGTGTTTCCGGCAGGTATCGAAGTATGCCTGTCCGTGCAGAGGTGCGATCAGCGAATACTGTTCCTGCACCAGGGCGATATTGCCGTACTTTGCGTATTCATCTAAGTCTGCAGGCTGGCTGTTGGAAAGACCGACTGCACGTATCTTTCCTTCTTTGATCAGTTCATTCAGGGAAGCCATGGTCTCGGATACAGGCCATGAAGGACATACATAGTGGACGATGATCACATCGATATAATCCGTATTCATCCGCAGCAGGGATTCTTCGACATCCTTGCGTACAGCGGCTGCACTGGTACAGTTATTGACGGTATATCCGTCACGTTCATAGTGGAAGTTGCCGTCTCCCTGACGCCAGTTCAGCGAGCATTTGGTCTGCAGAATGAAGCGGTCCCGGCGTCCCTGCAGGGCTTTGCCGAGGATCTCTTCACTGGCTCCGGTACCGTAGACAGGAGCAGTATCGATGTAGTTGATACCGGTCTCTTCAGCGATATCCAAGAGATGCGACGCGGATCTGACATCCGGGGACATGTCTGCCCAGACACTGCCGCCGCCGAGTCCCCAGGCACCAAAAGCGATCTTTGATACTTCAATGTCGGAACTGCCGAGTTTCTGATACTTCATTACAATACGATTCCTTTCTTTTTCTGTGTGTAATTATAGATCATGAACAGAACGAGTCCGGCTGCCATGATCGAGGCGCAGAGTGTATACAGCGGAGTATAGACGATATGACCTTCAGGACTGGTCAGTTCTGCGATCCTGCCGCCGATCATCGGAACGAAGCCCTGGAAGACATCCGCAAACATATAGTAGGTACTGGTCGCGATGCCTCTTTGTTCATTGGGCAGAGCCTTGACACAGGCCGATATCGATCATGATATAGCCGGGAACGACCGTCCATAACAGGCCATGCTTATCAGTCCGCTTGCCGGCGATACGCCTAGCCCGGTAACATACCCCGGCAGTGTAGGCTGCACGAAGTAGAAGCCGGTCGACGCAAAGATGTTGACAAGTACGACAAGTGTATAATCCTTGTTCCAGAGTGATTTTTTTGCTGATGCCATAGTTGTCACCTCAATAAGGATAGTTTACATCGGTATAGAAAATAAGAAAACGGCATTTCTGCCGTTATGTGCGATATGGCGGAGAAGGGGGGATTCGAACCCCCGCACGCTCTCACGTCTGCTGGTTTTCGAAACCAGTCCCTTCAGCCGCTTGGGTACTTCTCCGTGCCGTATGATTATACCATAAACATAGACTGATACCAAGGAATTTCTGACGGATAAACATTGATAAATAAGAGGGTTACTGGTAAAATATCATAGACTATGCTCACAAGAGCATGGAAATGGAGGAAAGAAAATGAGTAAGAAAGTTTCAAAGTTTCTGAAATGCGGTATGTCTGTACTCATGGCTGCTTCTCTGGTTGCATGTGCCGGCGGTGGTAACAACGGCGGTAACGGCGGACAGGAAGCTGCAGATGCACAGTATACGCGCGCAGATGACGACGATGTCTACGAAGCAGCTTTGAGCGAGTTCGAAGAAGCTCAGACAGCAGCAAAACAGGCTGCTACAGTCGATGAGAGATTCGTGCTCTTTGCTCAGGCTGAGGCTGCTTTGCTTGACTCCGCTGTTATGATTCCGACAACAACACAGGGTGGTGCTTATACGATCAGCCGTATCGCACCGAGAACTGTTCCGTATGTTCAGTGGGGTAATGATGAAGATCGTCTGAAGGGTCTGGTCATCTCCGATGAGTTCCTGACTCCGGATGAGAGAGCTGACCTGTTTGCACAGTGGGATGCTGCTGTTGCCGGTGAAGGAACATATGATCCTGCTGCTTATCTGATCAGCAAGGGACATACGATCCAGAACACATATACAACAACATTCTCCACAGCTCCTGTAACATTTGACTGGCTGAATACAAGTTCTCAGTCCGATACAGAGATCACTGTCAATACCGTTGACGGTCTGGTTGAATACAACAACCTGAACCAGATGACACCGGCACTGGCTGAGAGCTGGGAAGTTTCCGAAGATGGTACAGTTTATACATTCCACATTCGTCCGGGTGTTTACTGGTATACATCTGAAGGTCAGCAGTATGCTGAAGTTAAAGCTCAGGACTTCGTAGCCGGCTTCCGTCACATGCTGGATGCTCAGGCTGGTCTGGAGTGGCTGGTTGACGGCATCATCGTCGGTGCTACAGACTACTATGCTAACGGCGGCAGCTTCGATGATGTAGGCTACAAGGCTGTTGATGACTATACACTGGAAGTTACTCTGGAACAGCCGACTTCCTACTTCCTGACAATGCTGACATACAGCTGCTTCCTGCCGATCTGCGACAGCTTCTATCAGAGCCGCGGCGGTGTCTACGGTGTTCAGGAATATGCTGAAGCAAGCGCAGACACAAATGCTTATACATTTGGTAAGAACACAGATGTAGCTTCTCAGGTTTACAACGGACCGTTCCTGATCCAGAAGTTCCAGAAGGACTCCGAGATCGAGATCGTCAGAAACCCTGGTTACTACAAGGCTGATGAAGTTACACTCGACAGCATCAAGTGGGTCTACGACAGTGGTGAGAACCCGGATGCTACATACAACGATACACTGAACGGCACATATGCAGGTGTTGCTCTGACAGCTGCCAGCGGTCTGCTTGAGAAGGCTAAGGCTGACGGCAACTATGACAAGTATGCTTACGTATCCGAGACAACTTCTACAACATACTTCGGCGGTCTGAACCTGAACCGTGGTACATTCGCTCTCGAGTCCGGTGCAGCTGCTTCTCCGAAGACAGAACAGCAGAAGATCGATACGAACACAGCTCTGCAGAACAAGAACTTCCGTAAGGCTATGCTGCTCGGCTTCGACAGAACAACATGGAATGCTGTCAGCCGCGGTGAAGATCTTGCTACAACCAACATGCGTAACATGTACACACATCCTCAGTTCGTTTCTCTGAGCGAGGACACAACTGTTGATGGTCATACATTTGCTGCCGGTACATTCTACGGTGATATCGTTCAGTACTATCTCGATGAGATGGGTGCTGGCATCACAGTAGCAGACGGTGTTGACGGATGGTACAACCTCGAGGCTGCTCAGGAGCACCTGGAAGCTGCCAAGGAAGAGCTGGGTGACACAGTCAGCTGGCCGATCCAGATCGATGTTGTTTACTACTCTGCTTCCGATGCAAATACAGCTCAGGCTAATGCATATAAAGAAGTTATGGAGAAGGCTTTAGGTGCTGAGAACGTTCAGATCAACCTGATCGAGACAACAACTGCTGAAGACTTCTATGCATGCGGTTACCGTGCATCCAACGGTGAAGCCGGCAACTTCGATATGTTCTACGGTTCCGGTTGGGGTCCTGACTATGGTGATCCTTCCACATACCTGGATACATTCCTGAGCGGCGGCGCAGGCTACATGACAAAGGTTATCGGTCTGTACTAATCGCTTAGTAACTACACGATTGAAGTAACTGATGAGCACACATAGGAGAGCAATCTCTTATGTGTGCTTCATTGCCTATATAAATCGATGTCTTAAACCTGTTGTTAGGCATAAGAACAGGCTTAACATATCGATTTGAGAGGAACAAAGGAGGGCACGGCAAAAGAATGAAGAAGTACATGTGGAGACGTATCCTGTTCTCAATATTCTCACTGCTGGTCGTTGTGATGATCGTCATGCTTCTGGTCTACACAATGATCGCGAGAAGCGCAATATTCCAGCAGGATGATACCTGGAACAAGAAGAGCAATAATGACCGCATTACATATGAGTATGCTCAGTATCAGAAATACGGTTATCTGAACTATGTGGATTATACCAGCTGGCTTCGTGACAAGTATGTGGCAAAGTACGGGGATTCTTATTCCACCAAGGATGATTATCTGGCGGATAAGAATGTGATCCAGGATAAGAAGGCTTATGAGAAGAATGCTTCCGTACAGGAGTTCCTTTCTCTGTATGAAGCAAAGGGATATACGATCCGTTATCTGGAGCCGATGAAGTACCGTAACGGTACGACAAAGCCCGGCGGCAACGGTTCCCTGCTGGCGATCACCGAGAAGAGTGTTGTAAGCCGTCTGTTCAATTACGTTAAGGGATTTATCACGATCGAAACAACCAGGGATGTCAAGGATCCGGAACTGACAGACAGATATATCAGAGTGGAGAAGGATCCGTATTCAGGTCTCTTTGCGGTCGTCGGATCCGGTACGCAGCATAAATACCTGCTCTATTTTGACGGACGTTTCCCGTTCATTCACCAGAACTGGATCCATCTGAACCTCGGCACTTCCTATACGACGTACAGAGGACAGGAGATCACGGATGTCATCAATATGCCTGCCGGTGATCTTGTGACAACGAAGCAGCAGTTCCCGGCCATGCTCGGTACGGATCAGTATGTTGATACAGCGATCGACTTCCATACGCTTTCCTACAATACAGGTATTGTCGGTGAGATGGAAGCTGCCCAGTTCCCGGATAAGTATACTGTCTACGCATACAAACGTTCCGGTCTTTCGATGATCGAGAACTCCTTCGTTATCGGTCTGATCGCTACATTGATCGCATATCTGCTGGGTCTGCCGATCGGTATGACCATGGCCAGAAACAAGGACGGCTGGGCAGATAAGCTTGGCAATGCCTACATCATCTTTATCATGGCGGTACCGAGTCTGGCGTATATCTTCATGTTTGCGGCTCTTGGTACGACATTGTTCCATCTGCCTTACAAGTTCGCCAATGCCGAAGTGAAACTGCTGGCATATGTTCTGCCTACCATCTCGCTGTCTCTGCCTTCCATCGGCAGCCTGATGAAGTGGATGAGAAGATATATGATCGACCAGATGAACTCCGACTATGTCAAGTTCGCAAGAGCTGAGGGTCTTTCCGAGAAGGAGATCTTCAATATCCATATTTCCAAGAATGCGATGATCTATCTTGTCCATGGTATTCCGGCCAATATTCTCGGATGTCTGACCGGTGCTATTATTACGGAACGTGTATATTCCGTTCCCGGTGTCGGCAACCTCCTGACCAGAGCTATCAACTCCTATGACAACGGTATTATCGTTGCCTGTACGGTATTCTATACTTCGCTTTCGATCATCTCTCTGATCCTCGGCGACCTGCTGTTGACGAAGTATGATCCGCGTATCTCACTTTCCGAAGATGCAGGAGGCGGCAGATAATGACTGAAATGAATAAGAGTACGAACAGAGATGATCTGTTCAGGTTTATCGACAGTGATGCGATCTCCTCGGAGAAGATCGTAGCGCCGCGTTATTCCTACTGGAAGAGTGTTTTCCGTGTCTTCTTCCGCAAGAAGATCAACATTGTATGTCTTGCCATTCTGGCACTGATCTTCCTGATCAGTTTCATCATGCCGATCTTCTGGCCCTATGATGTCATGGAGAATGTCTCCAGGGCTTCTTCATACAACCTCAGTCCCAGTGCTGCCCAGGCGTACTTCGGCGGTTTCTCCATGAAGTGGCTCCTCGGTACAGGTTCCTACGGCAACTCCATCCTTTACGGTATCATCTCCGGTGCCCGTACGAGTCTTCTGCTGGCGATCATCTGTGCTGCGATCAATATGACTCTCGGCATCATCATCGGTGCTGTATGGGGCTATTCCAAGCGTCTGGATTCGATCCTGATCGTTATCTATAACATCGTTGCCAATGTTCCGTATATCCTGCTGATCTCGGTGCTGGTGTACATCATCGGCTCCGGTTTCTGGAGTTTCATCTTTGCCCTGACGGTCACCGGCTGGCTGGGTATTGCCTACTTCTTCAGAACGCAGGTCATGATCATCCGTGACCGTGAATACTCACTTGCTTCCAGATGCCTGGGTACACCTGTAAACAGAGTTATCTCCAAGAATATTCTGCCGTTCCTGACATCTGTCATCGTTACACTGCTGGCGACAGAGCTGCCTTCCTACATCTCCATGGAAGTCTTCCTGTCCTACATCGGTGTCGGTCTCAGTGCTACGGTTCCTTCGTTAGGCCGTATGATCCAGCAGGCACAGACAGCCTTCCTGACATATCCGTGGGAGTTCTGGCCGCCTGTCATCATTGCTTCGGCAATCACGATCATTCTGTATATTCTCGGACAGAATCTGGCTGATGCGTCAGATCCGAGAACACATATGTAAACGGAGGCGGAAGTATGAGTGAAAATAACGAAAAGAAAGTTCTTCTGTCCCTGCGCAATGTAGAAGTCAAGTTCAACGTCAGAGGCAGGATCCTGACAGCGATCAGAAATGTATCTCTGGATATTTATGAGAATGAATCACTGGCGATCGTCGGTGAGTCCGGTTCCGGCAAATCCGTACTGACAAAGACATTTGCGGGTATGCTGGAGACAAACGGTTTTATTCCGAACGGAAGTATTATCTTCTCTGATGATGAGATCTCCAAGACGGAAGTCAAAATGGACGAGAAGAACCGGAAGACATATGAGAAAGCACTGGCAATGCTGAATAAGCATTCTGTACTTGAAAGAGGTGCTGCCGAGTTCAATCAGATGAATGAGGTAAACAACAGGATCAAGTATGCGAAGTCTCTGACACCTGATGAAGAGATCAGTTTCAATGACCGTCTGAAGCAGGTCAGCGACAGTATCGTAGACAGCAATAACTATCTGTGGACACTGGATAAGAAAGCCGATGCTGATGAGATCAAGAAGACGGAAGCTAAGATTAAGGAACTGGAGAAGCAGCAGACAGAGATCGAGAATGAGAAGAAAGCACTGCTGAAGAAACGTACAGAGGAATATAACGCGAATTCATCAGCGGCGCAGGAATATCAGAATCGTCTGAATCAGCTTAAGGCTGAGAGGGACAGAAAGATTGCGGCTGAAGATCAGCCCGGCAATCCGAACGGTCTCAGTGATGCGGTCATCGAACGCAATAAGAAGATCGCTTATGAGATCCTGCTGTCGATCAGCCGTTATCCGCTGAAGGATCAGATCGTCTTCATGCGTAAGCTGGATAAGGCCTTTGAACTGGCAATGAGCCTCGGTGAAGATCTGAATGACCCGGCTGTGCTGAACAAGATCTTTGAGGTATGCACATTCCGTGTTGAATACCGTTCCTATGATGAAGCAACCAGGACTGTCCATGGCTATGCGATCATTGACTGCGCCAAGATCAAGTATACACAGGACTGGCAGAAGATCCGCGGCCGCCGCATTGCGACTGTCTTCCAGGATCCGATGACTTCCCTGAACCCGGTCATTACGATCGGCAAGCAGATCCAGACAGTTATCCTGAAGCATCAGAACTGCACACAGGCAGAAGCACGCGAGCGTACGATCGACATCATGCGCAAGGTTGGTATCCCTGATCCTGAGACAAGATTTGATGATTATCCGTTTGAGTATTCCGGCGGTATGCGTCAGCGTATCGTTATTGCGATCGCGCTGTCCTGTCAGCCGAAGATCCTGATCTGTGATGAACCGACAACAGCACTGGATGTGACGATCCAGGCACAGATTATCCGTCTGATCAAGGATCTGCAGAAAGAACTGGGCTTTACGACTGTATATATTACCCATGACCTCGGTGTCGTCGCCAACGTTGCGGAGAGAGTTGCTGTGCTCTATGCCGGTCAGATCGTTGAGATCGGTACTGTTGAAGAGATCTTCTATGACCCGAAGCATCCGTATACATGGGCTCTGTTAAGCTCGCTGCCGCAGTTATCGACAAAGGGATCCGAGCTGTTCTCGATCCCCGGTACACCGCCGTCTCTTTATAACAAGATCGTTGGTGATGCCTTTGCGCCGAGAAACAAGTATGCGATGGCGATCGATCTGGTGGAAGAACCGCCGATGTTCAAGGTCAGTGAGACACACTATGCCAAGACATGGCTGCTCGACCCGAAGGCGCCGAAGATCGATCCGCCCGAGAATATCCGCAATCTTCATGAGAAGATCGCCAAGACCTATATTGACTTTGATGAATAGAAAGGAGACAGCACATGTCTGAAAACGAAAAGAAAGTACTGTTGTCAATTCAGAACCTGGATGTTGTCTTCGGCCGCGGCGGCAAGGCATTCAAAGCAGTAGACAATGTCAGTTTTGATATCTATAAAGGTGAAACACTGTCTCTTGTAGGTGAGTCCGGTTCCGGTAAGACAACGATCGGACGTGCGATCATGAGGATCAATCCCTGTTCTGCAGGGGCGATCTATTATGACGGCAAGAAGATCTCCGGTAAGATCTCTGCCAAGGAAGACAGAGAAGTGATCCGTAAGATCCAGATGATCTTCCAGGATCCTGCCGCAAGTTTAAATGAACGTGCAACGATCGATTATATCATCTCTGAAGGTCTGTATAACTTCCATCTGTACAAGGATGAGAAGGACCGTATAGCCAAGGTGGAAAAGATCACCGAAGATGTAGGTCTGCTTCCTGAGCATCTGACAAGATATCCGCATGAGTTCTCCGGCGGTCAGAGACAGAGGATCGGTCTGGCCAGGTCCATCGTCATGGAGCCTGAGTTCATCGTCGCCGATGAACCGATCTCGGCACTGGATGTATCGATCCGTGCGCAGGTGCTGAATCTGCTGAAGAAGTTCCAGGTGGAAAGGGGACTGACATACCTGTTTATTGCCCATGATCTTTCCATCGTACGTTTTATCAGTGACCGTATCGTCGTTATTTACAAGGGTAAGGTCATGGAGATCGCAGAGTCGGAAGAACTGTTTGCTTATCCTCTGCATCCGTATACCAAGTCGCTGATCTCGGCGATTCCGGTACCGGATCCGATCATTGAGAAGAACAAGAAGCTGTTCATCTACAAGCCTGAGGAGATGCATGACTACTCCGTGGAGAAACCGGAACTGACAGATCTCGGCAACGGACACTTCGTATTCGGCAGTCCTTCCGAGATAGAGAAATACAAGAAGATCCGTTTCGGTGAGTAGAACCGTCATGGAGAGAGAAGAACTGGTTATCAGTACAAAGAATAAAAAGCTGAGATGGATACTTTTCATCCTGGCTTTTTTAATTGCGGTCACAGCCTTCGGATACGGTGTCAGCCGGATGGGGTATCAGGAACCCGGGCTGCAGGAGATTGAAGCAGAACCGGATGAGGAAGCACCGATGTATGCGTCCGGATATCATCTGTTCTATGAATTTACCGGAAGCAGTAATGAGATCAAAGCTGCAAAGAACAGACTGCGTGATGACTGGACCCATGCCCTGATCTATGCGTACAAGCTGCTCGATGCCCGGAATGAATACGACGGCTACATCAACATCGCGTATATCAATCATCATCCTGATGAGGAAACAGCCGTAAGTGAGGAGCTTTCAGTGATCCTGAAGGATGCGGCAGAGAAAGAAAATACAGAGGTCTACAGCCCGTATTACGGTCCTGTATTCGGGTTATGGCATGAGATCCTGTATCTTGATGAACCGCAGGCTTCTGATCCCCTGAATGATCCCTGGCAGAAGGAAAGACTGGAGCGCATCGTACCGCTTCTGAATCGTGAGAATGTTGAACTGCGTATATCGGCAGACAAGGTGAAGCTGCATCTTTCAGATACGCTGAGCGATGAGCTGGATGCTCTGGAGATGAACAGGGAGATCATTGATCTCGGTCTGATGCATGATGCGTATCTCGTTAAGCTTGTCAGAGAACAGCTGAACCGGCAGGGCTGGACCGACGGATATCTTCAGACTGATGACGGCATGATCCTGTCGCTTGGTGAACACAGCGGAGAAACGTTCCTGATCTATGCGTATCGGGATGGCGAACCTGCAGAAAACGAGCAGGTAACAGCCGAAGGAGATTTCGTCTGTTCACGGATCAAGAGCTTCAGTATGGGAGAACCGGGGTATTACACAATAGAAAAAGATGACGTCATGTATTTCCGTCATCCGTATATTTCCGTAAGCGGCTATCCCGAGGACAGGTATATGATCACATACTGGCTCGACAGTAACGGGGATCCGGTCATGACCGCATATCAGAACCTCACCCTGCAGGCAGGGAAGGTCAGAGAGCCGCACTCCGGCAGTTATTACCTGCAGGAGAAACCTACAGCAGAGTAATGTTGTTTTCCCTGCACGCTCTGAGCAATGCCGGCAATAACCGACTGCGGAATCTTGCGAATTCCGAGAGATCCCGTGCATGGAGCGGGAAACCTGCATTCAGTGAATCCTTGCCCATACCGCGGACATACAGTGATGTATGTTCGTTTTCTTTCTGCATGTGCAGTTCTGTCAGCAGCTTGTTGATCAGAGCCTCAAGAGCTTCAAGATCGGTGTCCCAGCTGACCTTCAGCTCGATCAGTTCACTGTAGGCATCATTGCTCATATCTTCGACAATGACGGTATTCATCACGGTGTTGGGGACGATCAGGATCGTCTTCTCCTGTGTCTCAAGTACGGTATGCCGGAAGGTCATCTCTTTGACTTTGCCGGAAAGATTGCGGTCCTTGATGATGATCGTATCACCGACTTTAAACGGCTGATGAACAGCCAGGAAGAAGCCGGCAATGTAGTTTCCGAAAGTCGTCTGGGCCGCAAGACCTACCGCAACAGCGATGATGCTGGTAGCACCGAGCAGCGCATTGGCCAGGTTGTACAGCGGCGACAGTTCCTGGATGATCAGAAACAGGGCCAGGGTGTAATTGACGGTTCTGATCGTTCTGTAAATGTATTCGTTGGTCGTCTTCTGGGATTCAAAGCGGCGGTTGATCCGGTTGACGAACTGTCTGGCGATGAATGTCAGCACCCAGGCTGTGATCAGGCAGAAGGCCGTTTTCAGCAGGAAAAACACAAAACCGTGTGTGAACCACATCTGTTCAATATCTGTGAATGTCATACATACAGTATAGACCAGGAAAAGGCGATGAAAAAGATTGGATTTCAAACAAATCATTGTATGCAAAATCATACAGATGATATAATAATCACGTATATACGGAGGATTTTAACATGGGATTACTGGATAGCATAAAGAGTTTTGTGGCACCTGTTGATGACGATTACGAAGATGAAGAAGAAGTAACTGAAGAGGTTCAGTATAAGGCAAGTGAGACAAAGCCGATCAGTACATACGAGAAGACAACAAATGCCAAGGTAAAGGCATCTGTAACTTCTGATACAAAGATGGTTCTGTTTGAACCCCGTACTCTGGAAGAAGCAGAAGAGATCGCTTCTCATCTGAAGCAGAGACAGGCAACCGTTGTCAATCTGCACAGACTGCAGAGAGACTATGCACAGAGGACGATGGATTTCCTGACCGGTGCTGTATTTGCGCTGGACGGCAAGATCCAGAAGATCGGGCATAATGTGATCCTGTGTTCCCCGAAGTCCATTGGTGTTGACGGAGAGATCTCCCTTGACAACAACGACGAACAGTAAAAACGATTATAGTGGATTGATCGTACATCTGCGGGATCTTCAGCGCGGCAGTGAATACCGGTACCGTCATGGTGAGTCCGGTTTTCTGAGCGAGGAAGAGCTTGCGTATGTATCCCGTGAATTTCCCGAAGGAGAGCTGATCCGTTATGACGGAGGTTATCCCGGGGCAGGTAAAAAGAAAGTCATTTTTCTGACCGATCAGGAAGATGACTTTTCTGATGTCGTCTGTCTGAAAGCAGAGACAGACCAGCGTTTCCGGAAGATCGGTCACAGGGACGTACTCGGTGCACTGATGTCGCTGCAGATCGACAGGCACAGTTTCGGGGATCTCTGGGTCGAAGAACAGGCGATATATATCTATACATCGGCATCGATGGGCAGGTTCATCTGTGATAATCTGATCCGTATAGCTGATCTGAACGTCAGTTTTCAGGTCATTGACGAACATCCTGAACAGCAGCGGAAGTATGAACGGCTGGAGATGGTCATTGCCAGTCTGCGGGCGGATGCGGTCACGGCAGCATTATGTCACTGCAGCCGCAGCGAAGCCAAGGAAATGATCCGCAGAGGGCTCGTTCAATTCAATCATGTCACGCTTGTCGACGCTGATGAAGTGTGCAATAATAACTTTACGATTTCTATTCGGGGAACGGGTCGTTTTATCTTTGTGCAGGAACTGCGAAAGACCCGTAAGGACAGGATCGTAGCGGAGTTTTTGAAGGCAGTATGATGAAAGGAGCCGTGTATGACAGCACCGAGACCGACATTTCGGGTCATGAAAAACGGATATGACCGGTTTGCGGTAGATGATGCGATAGAAAAATACGCGGTTCAGGTCGAAGAACTCCGGAAGACAGCAGAGTTGTACAAAGCGGAAACAGAACGTCTGCAGCAGCAGATGAGCGATCTGCAAAGCCGATATGATGCGCTGGAAACTTCTGCATCTGCAGACAGGCAGGCTGCCGAGAACATCGCCCGTCTGTCGATCAGAGAAGCCAATGAGATCATTGCCACGGCACAGAAGAATGCCGATATGATCGTACATCAGGCGCTGATCACGGCAAGAGAGATCCTGACGGAACTCTCGAAGCTGTATAATGATGCGGATGAGGTAAAGGGCATTACCAGAGAGAAGCTGCTGGCACTGATACAGCAGCTGGATGAATTCAGGCTGCCGAAGATGCCTGAGTTATCCTGGCTTCAGGAAGCCGAAAAGAAAATGCGTTGATCGGGACGCGCCTTGGTGTGAAAGATACAGAGAGCCTGCGGCTGGTGCGAGCAGGAACGGAAGCACTGAAGGACATCACCCGTGAGCAATCGTAGATACTGCGTTAAAGTATTTGAGGGCATGATTCGTCATGAACTAAGGTGGTACCGCGCTCAGAGCGTCCTTAGATGAGGACGCTTTTTATATCAAGGAGGAGAAGATGGATTACAAAGATACGCTGAAAATGCCCCGGACAGATTTTGAGATGAGGGGAAATCTGGCAAAGAAGGAACCCGGGATCCTGGAACAGTGGGAGAAGGAAGACTACTATCATGAGTTTCTGAAACGGCATGAGGGTGAGGAGTCCTATATCCTGCATGACGGTCCCCCGTATGCCAACGGTGATCTGCATGCCGGTACGGCAATGAACAGGATCATCAAGGACTTTATCATTCGTACACATGCGATGAGCGGTTACTATACACCGTTCTTCCCGGGCTGGGATACACACGGACTGCCGATCGAGAATGCGATCCAGAAGCTTGGTGTAGACCGTAAGGCGATGTCCCCTGCGGAATTCCGTTCCCGCTGTGAGGCATATGCGAAGAAGCAGATCTCGCAGCAGATGGCGACAGAGAAGCGTCTCGGTCAGATTGCTGATTATGAACATCCGTATATTACACTGGATAAGCATTTTGAAGCACGTCAGATCCGGGCATTTGAAAAGATGGCTCTGGACGGCTATATCTTCCAGGGTCTGAAGCCGATCTACTGGTCTCCGTATAACGAAACAGCGATCGCCGATTCCGAGATCGTATACAGAGATGTCAAAGACGCAACGATCTATCTTCGCTTCCAGGTAACAGACGGCAAGGGCATCCTTGATACAGATGATTACTTTGTGATCTGGACAACAACACCGTGGACGATCCCTGCCAACCAGGCTGTAGCACTGAACAAGGCACTGACATACGCAGAGGTAAAGACGGAGAAGGGCAAACTGATCATGGTTGATACGCTTGTCGATTCTCTGCTGGAGAAGTTCAAACTGGAGAATCAGGGTATCCTGAGAACCTTCAAGGGCAGTGAACTGGAGATGATCAAGTATCATCATGTCGTCCTCGATCATGAGTGTGTTGTCATCAATGCGGACTATGTATCCGACGTCGATGGTACCGGATGTGTACATATCGCCGGCGGTCACGGTCTTGACGACTACTATGCACTGCAGGAATACGGCATCGGTCCTGTCTGTACCGTTGATGAGCGCGGTTTCATGAACGAGAATGCCGGTGAAGCATATCAGGGAATCACCTTTGAGGACTGCTCAAAGAAGATTATTACCGATACCAATGCCAACGGCAGTCTGCTGGCCGTAGAGACAGTCGTACACAGCTATCCGCATGATGACCGTCTGAAGAAGAAAGTTATCTTCCGTGCTGCCAAGCAGTGGTTCTGCTCGATCGATAAGATCCGTGCAGAGCTTCTGGACCAGATCTCCAATCACGTCACATGGCACAATGAGTGGGGTCAGGTGCGTATGTACAACATGATCAGGGACCGCGGTGACTGGTGTATTTCCAGACAGCGTCTGTGGGGTGTGCCGATTCCGATCTTCTATTGTGAAGATGGTACACCGATCATGGAGAAGGAAGTCTTCGATCATGTCGCAGATCTGTTCGATGAGTTCGGATCCAATGTATGGTTTGAAAGAGAAGCGAAAGATCTTCTGCCTGATGGTTATACAAATGAAAAGTCTCCTAACGGTGTCTTCCGTAAGGAATCCGATATCATGGACGTCTGGTTTGACTCCGGTTCTTCCTGGAATGAACTCTCCGCAAGAGGATACAATTATCCGTGCGATCTGTACTTTGAAGGTTCCGATCAGTACAGAGGCTGGTTCAACTCCTCAATGATCGTGGCGACAGCTGTCACCGGCACAGCGCCTTACAAAGAAGTTCTGTCCCATGGCTATGTCTGTGACTCCAACGGTGAGAAGATGTCAAAGTCTGTCGGCAATGTCGTCGACCCGAGAGATATCATCAAGACCAACGGTGCCGATGTTCTGCGTCTTTGGGCGATGACTTCCGATTACAAGCAGGATCTGCGTCTCGGTGATGCCAATATCAAGCAGGTATCCGAACAGTACCGCAAGATCCGCAATACATTCCGTTTCCTGCTCGGCAATATCAATCCTGAGGACTTTGATCCGAAGAAGGATATGATCGCCTATGAGGATCTGAAGCCTGTTGATCAGTATATTCTTGCCCAGCTTGATGATGTGATCGCCAAGGTCTGTGAAGATGTACTGAAGTATGACTATGTTGATGCGAATAAGGTTCTGATGAACTTCATGGTCAACGAACTGAGTTCATACTACTGTGACTTCACCAAGGATATCCTGTACTGCGACGCCGAGGATGATCTGCGCCGCCGTCAGGTACAGACAGTCTACTGGACAGCTTGTGATGCCCTGGTCAGACTGTGGGCTCCGTTCCTTGTCTATACAGCAGAAGAGATCTGGAAGCACTTCAATGATGATGAAGAACCCAGTGTACACTATACACATTATCCGAAGACCGGAAACTATGCCGGTGCGGATGAGCTGAAGACAAAGTTTGCGGCACTTCTGGAAGTACGCAACGTTGTCCTGAAGGCGCTGGAAGAAGCCAGAGCTGCCAAGCTGATCGGTACTGCACAGGAAGCCAAGGTCATCATCACAGCACCGGCAGAGACGGTAAAAACAGCCGAAGAACTGCTTGGTGAGGATATTGCCCAGTGGCTGATCGTTTCGGCCGCAGAGATCAGGACCGGTGAAGAGATCACTGCCAGCGTAGAAAAAGCACCCGGTGTCAAATGCCCGAGATGCTGGAACTACAGTGAGAAAGCCGATGCCGAGGGTCTTTGCCCGAGATGTCAGGCAGTCATGTTCAAGCGTGTAGAAACAACGAGATAAATGAAATAAGGCAGCTGCATATTGCGGCTGCCTTTGGCATATCTACAGGTAACGCTCACTGTATTCGATCTCGGTATACAGGGGCAGATGGTCACTGGGGAAGCGTCCCATAAACATGCCGGTAACCAGACGTGAACGCAGCACATGGATGTTTTTTGACACGAAGACGTGGTCGATCGGCAGAAAGCGGGATGACGAGAGTCTCATGATATTCCGCAGACTGGTAGAGGGATTCTCCGGTACCGCATCCTGCAGTCCTGTTTTCTCCGTCAGAAGTTTTAACGGCAGAGTGGTCAGCGGGGTGTTGAAATCACCGGTCAGGATCATGAATTCATGATCAGTATATATGCTGAGGATCTCTGCCAGCTTGTCAGCCTGACGGTAGCGTACATAGGCAAACATGTGGTCAAGATGAGTGTTGGCCATGACGAATGTATGCAGACTATCCTCCAGTACAGCCGCAGTAACGATGCGGGGAAAGGTACTGCCCGGATAGCGTGATCCTTTGATCTCCGGGGTATCGCTGAGCCACAGGGTCTTTCCCTCACGAAGACGGAAGCGGTCCTTCTTATACAGAATACAGCAGCGCTCATTGGTATGGGAAAGGGAGGTGCCTCTGGCAGCTCCGTAAAAACCGTATACGGATGTCAGATCACCCAGATAGTCCATCATCATATCCGTCAGTTCCTGGACACCAATCAGATCGGGGTCATAGGTATGGATCATCTCCCGCAGTGACTGTGCACGTCTTTGGAACAGGGAAGGGAAGACATCGTTTTTCATGTTCAGCGACATGACTTTGTATATACTCATAAGTTCATTATAATGTTTTGCCAAAGGTACGGAAATAGTTTCTGTGAAGACCGAAAACTGCGCTATAATGGTTATGCATGAAATTCAAGTTCACTGACAGAATGATAGAAAACATCATCACCCTGAGCCTTTCGGGCGGAGTGATCGCAATCGTCTGGGCCCTCGTGCATAACTGGAACCAGTTCTCCGGTTTCTTTGAGAAGATCGTGACGTCGATGATTCCTTTCCTGCTGGGGCTTTTTATTGCGTTTGTCCTGCTTCCTCTGCGCCGGCGTGTGGAGAAAGTATGGCTTGCCAGGACGGGTTTCTCCGACGGTGTCAAGCGTAAGCTTGCGGTACTGATTACAATGCTGGTGTTTGCGTTTGTGATCGCCAGTTTCTTCATTGTCCTGATCCCGCAGCTGATGTCGAGCCTGGGCATGTTACTGAACTCGATGGAAGGATACATGCGTACGGTAGACAGCTGGCTCTCCAATCTAGGGGATACCCAGTATGCCGAGATCATTGATTCGATCTACCAGAATCTGCGTACGAATATCACCCAGCTGATCCGTAATGCGGCTACGATGGTACCGCGTATCGTCAGTTATTCTGTTTCATTCATCAGCCGTATATTCGACTTCTTCATCGGTGTGATCATCGCTCTGTATATCCTGCTGGATGAGGAGAAGTTTACCCTGCAGATCAAGCGGATTGTCTATGCGACGCACAGTCCGAAGGGTGTGGAGAGACTGGCCAGGGTCGCCAGGCTGACGTCTACGATGTTTAACAGTTTCATCTTCGGCAAGGCTCTGGATTCCCTGATCATCGGTGTGATCTGCTGGTTTGTGACGACACTGATGAATATTCCGTATGCGCCGCTGATCTCGTTTATCGTCGGTCTGACAAATATGATCCCGGTATTCGGACCGTTTATCGGTGCGATTCCGAGTATATTCATCCTGCTGATCATCAATCCGGCAAAAGCCCTGGAGTTTACGATCTTCGTGGTCATCCTGCAGCAGGTTGACGGCAATATCATCGGTCCCCGTATCCTCGGTGATTCACTTGGTCTGCCGGCTCTCTGGATCATGTTTGCAATCATTGTCGGCGGTGCCATGTTCGGTATCATCGGTATGTTTCTGGGTGTACCGATCTTCTCCGTGATCTATTATCTGATCAGGGATGCGATCTATACACGGCTGACGGAAAAGAATATCAAGATCAAATAAGCCACATTGTGGCTTATCTTTATATCCATATGTTTGAGATAACGACGGAAAGATTACTGCTGCGAAGAATACGTCCTGAGGATGCAGAGGATATCTTTGACATTGTCTCCGACGAAGAGACGACCCTGGACGAGGGCGGTTTTCATGCGTTTGAGGAGATGGATGAAGAGTTCCGTGATCTGATCAGGTTATTCTGCCGGCAGGAAAGATACGGTATCATCCTGCGGTCACAGAACAAGCTGATCGGACTGCTGGTGCTGCAGAGAGAGGAAATGCTGATTGGGGAAGCAGAAGCCGGATTTGTGATCCACCGTGATTACCGCCGGAAGGGCTATATGACAGAAGCGATGACAGCCCTGCTGGATACCTACTTTACCTATACCGGACTGCACAGTGTGCTGGCACGCTGCTTTACCTATAACACAGCTTCTTCGGCAATGTTGGAGAAGATCGGCTTTCAGTATGAAGGGATGGAATACAGAGCGTTCTATCATGAAACCAGAGGAAAGGTAGACCTCAGATGTTACAGAATGGAGAAGAGAAAATGGAAAGAGAGTTCAAAAGCGGAGATATCGTCGCACACTTTAAAAGAGAACTGCTGAGTGAAGAGGAGAAACAAAGCGACAAGTATCTGTACAGGATCATCGGTACTGCTGTTGACAGTGAAGATGGTTCCGAAGTCATGGTCTATCAGGCTCTGTATGGGGATATGCGCATGTATGTACGGCCTCTGGATATGTTCATGAGTGAGACTGATCATGTGAAGTATCCGGAGATCCGCCAGAAGTACAGATTCGAACTGTATCGGAGATGAATAAAAAAGAGATCGTATGATCTCTCGTATGATCTCTTTTTCAATGCTTACAGGGCAAACAGCATGTCCTTGTATCTCGGCAGGGGATATCTCTCTTCGGAGGCTGTTCTCTCGAATTCATCCATGGCACTGCGCAGATCTTTCATGTCTGTGCACAGAATATCACGGATCTTCTGTCCGTTTTCATAGCTGCACGGTTCGCGGTAGATCCTTGCGTAATCACTGCGGAGTTTATCCGTCAGTGTACAGATCGCATCCATGTCACTGCAGAGCTTGGCTGTATGCTTGCGGATGTACGAGGATGTCTCCGGCAGAGCAGCGTAGAACGCATATTCCTTTGCGGCAGCCGGCAGGATGATCTGCTCGGACATCTCGATCATCGTCTTGACTTCGATACCGATCGTATTCCGGTACTGTTCACGGTAGATCTCCTTGCGGGCATCCAGCTCGACCTTTGTATATACACCGTGCTTTGCGAACAGATCAACGGCTACAGGAGAGTTGATATATTCGATGGCATCGACATACGAAGTGATATTGGGAAGACCGCGTCTCTTCGCTTCTTCGACCCAGGCTTCGGAATATCCGTCACCGGAGAAGAGGATCTTACTGTGATCGTGGATGATATCTGCACAGATCTCAAGGGCTTTGGCTCTGACATCCTGGAGATACTTGATACCTTCCAGCTGATCGGAGATCTCGTTGAGAGACTGTGCCATGATCGTATTCAGCACTGTGTTGGGGAAAGCACCGGACATTGAGGAGCCGACCATACGGAACTCAAACTTGTTTCCGGTGAAGGCTACAGGTGATGTACGGTTGCGGTCATTGTTGTCGTGGGGGATATAGGAGAGACCGGCGATCGGGTTGAATTCCGGCTTCTCTGTTTTTGTCTCAGTCTTTTCGGGCTTGTGCAGGCTGCGCAGGATCTCTTCGATATAGGAACCAAGGTAGATCGAGATGATCGCCGGAGGAGCTTCGCTGGCACCGAGACGGTGATCATTGCCGACACTGGCAGCACTCATGCGCAGAATTTCAGGATATGTGTCTACTGCCTTGATGAAGGCACAGACGAAGACAAGGAAACGGATATTCTCGGCAGGCTTGTCACCCGGCGCAAACAGGTTCAGACCTGTATTCGTAACGATCGAGTAGTTATCGTGCTTGCCGGAACCGTTGATACCGGCAAAGGGTTTTTCATGCAGGAGACATGCCAGGCCATGCTTGGAGGCGATCTTCTTCAGTGTCTCCATGACCAGCTGGTTCTGGTCTACTGTAACATTGGCGTCGTTATACAGGACAGCCAGTTCAAACTGTGCAGGAGCAGCTTCGTTATGTTCTGTCTTGGAATAGATACCAAGCTTCCAGAGTTCTCTGTTTACCTCTTCCATAAAGGCGGAAACACGCTCGGGAATGGATCCGAAATAGTGATCACTGAGTTCCTGTCCCTTGGGTGCAGGAGCACCGAACAGAGTGCGTCCGCAGAAGCGCAGATCATCGCGTTTGTTAAAGTGATCCTGATCAACGAGGAAGTATTCCTGCTCAAGTCCGGACATCGGTGTACAGGAGCGTACATCCTTCTCACCGAGCAGATTCACGGTTCTTGTGGCAGCTGTATTGACAGCCTTGATCGAACGCAGCAGGGGATCCTTCTTGTCCAGAGACTCACCGTTGTAGGAGACAAATACCGTGGGGATACACAGGACATTGTCTCGGATGAAGGCAGGGGAAGTAACATCCCAGTATGTATATCCTCTGGCCTCAAAGGTAGCCCGCAGACCGCCGCTCGGGAAGCTGGACGCATCCGGTTCACCCTTGATCAGGGTTCTGCCGGAGAAGTGTGTCAGCGGTTCTTCACGATCATCTTTATCGATGAAGGATTCATGCTTTTCGGCAGTTACACCGGTCATCGGCTGGAACCAGTGGGTGTAATGTGTGGCTCCTTTCTCAAGAGCCCAGCGTTTCATGGCATGCGCGATCGCATCAGCTGTCTGCCGGTCGAGTGTAGCTTCATCCGCAACTGTCTTTTTCCATGACTTGTATACGGGGCTGGGGAGACGGTCTTTCATCTCCCGTTCGCTGAAGATCATTGAACCAAATTCTTCAAAAGGGGCTTCCATAGCAATTCCTCCGTTCACAAAAATATTAAAATCCCGGAAATGGCGCTGTGTCAACAAAATTTCTGCGTGATAGCGAATAAAATTTGAAAAATTACAAGAAACCAAAAATATTTCGCACAAATCTGCACAAAAAATCAGAAATTCAGGAGAAAAAGAAAAAACCGGATATCCGGCTTGTTTCTTAGTAATAGTTGAATCCTGAGTATCCGAAGTTACCCATTTCCAGGGATTCGTCCATCCGTACTTCCTTGACTTCGGGAACTTCATCCATCAGGATCGCCTGGATGCCTTCGGTCAGGGTCTGGTCGATGGCCATACATCCTGCACATGCGCCAAGCATGCGTACGGTAACGACACCGTCTTTATAATCGATCAGCTGTACGTCACCTCCGTCTGCCTGGATGTAGGGTCTGATCTTGTTTATGGTCTTTTCGATTCTTTCCAGAAGATCAGCAGCGACGGTTTCTTTTTCCAATTCACTCATTTCAGAACCTCTTTTCTATACGCAGAAGTGGAAGATCAGCGCAATAGCCAGACCCAGACATATGCCGCCGATGACTTCTGTCCACTTATGACCGAGTACATCCTTGATCTTGGTGTCATAGATGGGATCATCAAACGATGTGTTGAGCTGTTCCTGGATGTCCTTGAGCAGCTGCTGGGTGATCTTGATATTCTGCCCGGAGTAATATCTTACGTTGGCTGCATCATAGATCACGATCAGTGAGAACGCAAGCGTTACCGCAAAGATCGTGGAACTGAAGTGTTCCTGCAGCCCCACAGACGTTGAAAGCGATGATACCAGAGCACTGTGTGAGCTCGGAAAACCACCGGTGCTGAAGATATATCCCCATCTCCACTTATGTGTGGAAAAATAATAAAACAGAGGCTTCAGTGCCTGAGCCAGTATTGCGGATATCAGTGCTGACCAGAAGGGATACATCGTCCGTAACATATTAACCTCCTCAAAAGTATAGCACATCAAAAGTAGCGTGTGATATACTTGACACGAAGTAATTCTGCGATGAAATACGAAGTTGGACAGATAACAGAGGGTAAAGTCACAGGCATACAGCCGTACGGAGCTTTTGTATTGCTTAATGACAATGTGACAGGCCTGATCCATATCTCTGAGATCAGTGACGGATATGTACGTGATATCACAAGATATGTCAGGGAAGGGGATATCGTCAGGGTCAAGGTCATCGACTATGACAAGACCGCAAGACAGGCAAGATTATCCCTGAAAGCTCTGCATCCGAATACCCGCAGTCACCGGCGGAATTACACACAGAAAGCGACAATGCCAGAAAACAAGCTTGGATTCTCCTCCATCGCGGGAATGATGGATGAATGGATCAAAGAGGCAAAGGAGAGGAAAAATGATTAAGTTTGATGAGACACACGGACATCTTCAAAAGAGTATCGAGAGTTATCAGGAAACGGTAAACAGGATCCATGAACAGATCGTAAACAAGACAGGTGCCGGAAATGATTATCTTGGCTGGCAGGACTGGCCGGTAAATTACGATAAAGAGGAGTTCGAGAGGATCGTTGCTCTGGGTGAGAAACTGAAGGATAAGGCAGAGGTGATCGTTGTCTGCGGTATCGGCGGTTCCTACCTCGGCGCCAGAGCTGCCATTGAAATGATCCAGGGTCTGTATCCCGACAACGGACACGAAGTGATCTTTGCCGGCAACACCTTCTCCAGTACATATCTGAAGCAGGTTCTGAATCATCTTAAAGGTAAGAGTGTGATCCTGAATGTTATCTCCAAGAGCGGTACGACAACGGAAACAGCACTGGCTTTCCGTATCCTGCGCGAGTATATGGAAGAAACATACGGCAAGGAAGAATGCAGGGAGCGTATCATTGCGACAACGGATAAGGCCCGCGGCACACTGAAAGCACTGGCTGACAAGGAAGGCTACCAGACCTTCGTGATCCCCGATGATATCGGCGGCAGATACTCCGTGCTGACAGCTGTAGGCTTACTGCCGATGGCTCTTGCGGGTGTTGATATCCGTACTGTCATGGCCGGTTTCCTCAAGGCGTATGAAGAGCTGGGAACAGCAGATCTGCAGAAGAATACAGCATACAGATATGCCGTATCCAGACGTATCCTGCAGGATCAGGGCTACAACGTTGAGATGTTTGTGACATATGAACCGCAGCTGGCAATGCTGGCAGAATGGTGGAAACAGCTCCTCGGTGAATCTGAGGGTAAGGAAGGAAAGGGTATCCTGCCGGATTCTGCGACCTTCTCCACAGACCTGCACAGTCTGGGTCAGTTTATTCAGGAAGGCAATAAGGTACTCTATGAGACTGTCTTTACCGTCAAGGAGCCTACCCTGGATATGACAGTTCCGAATGATCCCGAGAACTCCGATAATATGAACTATCTTGTCGGCAAGAGTCTTGACTGGGTCAACAAGCAGGCATTCAGAGGTACGCTGGAAGCACATGAAGTTACCGGCAATGTACCTAACCTGATCATTGAAGTTCCGGACATGAAGGAATATACATTCGGTTATATGTGCTACTGGTTCTTCATTGCGACAGCGATGACCTGCTACATGCTGGATATCAACCCGTTCAACCAGCCCGGTGTAGAAGTATACAAGAAGAACATGTTCAAGCTTCTCGGCAAGCCTGAATAGACAAACGATAAACTCCGGTTTGATCACCGGAGTTTTCTTATGCTCTGTATTTTGATTCGATAAATGTATAACAGGTGATCATGCCAAGACACAGGAACACGGTGCCAAGGTATGTAAAGATAAATGCAGGGGAGTTCTGGGTGAAGAACAGAAACGGCAGTCCCAGGATCTCCAGCAGGATACTGGCGGTGAACCAGATCCGGGATACCGCATGATTGTATGCGCGGATATCGGTGACTTCCGGAGGTTTACTGTTGGCAAAGAAGCCGACAGGTTTCTCTGCTTTCCGGCACCATATGCCTGTACCAAGAAACAGAAGGGCACACCCGGTCCAGATAAGAAAGGCAATGATCATACGAATATGTTCTCCTGGTATATAAGAATTGACT
>DFIS01000061.1 GCA_002372175.1 Solobacterium sp. UBA3691 | reverse complement strand
TCCGCGTCCCAACGATGTATCCAAGCTCACAAACGTGCAGCTGCTGCGGATACCGGAATCCACTGACGAAAAAGCTCTCTGTCAGGAGATGGGAGTGTCCGAACTGCCATGCGATCCACGACAGAGATCATAATGCGAGTATCAATATACTGAACAAAGGCTTAGGGATAGCCTGAGAAATAAACATCCAATAGGGTGGGACACACCCGAATCTACGCTTGTGGAGACCGTGTAAAACTAAAGCCTTCTTGGCAATGTGGTGGTCATTGAAGCAAGAATCCCACGACTTCAGTCGTGTGGAGTGTCAACACTGCTGATGAGACGGAGAAAATGATCAGCCAGGCAGGTTTCCCGTAGATCGATCTAAATGCGACGATCAGCAGCCGTGATCTGACGAAGTTTGAAAAAGCCCAGTACGATCAGGATTACAAGATGTTCCTGACCGTCAGCCAGACATATGAGACCGTACAGGAAGCGGAAGAAGTTCTGAATGCATATGAAGAGAAGCTGGCCGCGGCAGGATTTGAAAGAGTCAATCCGGACAATGTCGGTTCCAGAAAAGCCATTGCCATTTACAACGAGGATAAGGATATGCTGGTGGGTGTTGACTTCTACGAACAGAACGGCGTGGCCATGGTCAACTTTGATTTCACAGCCAGATAAGTGTAAGACACAGGATATAACGGAACAGGACTGCACAGTCCTGTTTTGTTATGCGCGGGGATGAGAAAAACCACCCGGATGTGTGATCACAGGTGGTTCAGGTTTCTGCTTACTCAAGCGGAACGTTCAGATCGGTAGCTGATCCGATGCCGGAACAGGTGACTGCCTTGACTGTCAGGTCTTTCATATCTTTTTCTTCATCGAAGTTATACGGATCTTTGATGGTTCCTTCAAACGTGACATCATAGGCATAGGCACCATAGTGCATGTCAAACAGCATTTCTTCGGTATTGAAGCCGGAGATCGTCCAGCCCTGTGCAAGCAGCTGATCACCGGTCATGCCGATATACTTCGTGAGTTTGTCATCTGCAGGCATGTGCTCGGTGAGATTGTCGATCCGGCTGATAGCGAGCGGGGCGATGAGCTCTGCTTCTTTCCGATTGTGATCAGGGTCGTCAAACTCGAGATTCCAGAGCTGCGCAGAGACATCTGCAGGCATTTCCGCAACCGCCCGGTAGACCGTATCGTTTAATTCAAAGACGAAGACATAGTTCTGTTCGTCATAACCGGACTGCGGACTGGGTAGGGCCAGTACATCACCCATCACCGCAGCATCCCTGATGTCGCTTACAGGTTCGCCGTCATATGCGGCAGGTGTTGTGAAGTGGGCAATGTATTCAGCCGGGGCATCGGCAGTTACGGTAATGTTCTGTTCATCGGAATAGAATTCACCATCTTTTGTCCACTTGTAGAAACGCCAGTCTTCTGTCGGTCTGCAGGCGATGTTGATGACGGTTCCTTTCTCGACATTCATCGCACTGGAAGAGAACTGGTACTGTTCATCGAAGACAGGCTGTTCATCTCCTTCGGCCGAAGCGACTTCGCCAAGACCGTCGGTGTTGATGAGGATCAGGACACCATCCGCAGGCGGTGCGGGCGGTACAGGTGCTGTTTCTTCAGGCTGTTTCTGTGCACACCCGGCAAATAAGAGGGCGGGCAGCAGCACAGCAGTGATCATTTTTACTGTTTTATTCATGAGATAACCTCCGTGTACAATTCTATGATAATCCTGAGAATTATCAAATAACATGAATACTGTTCTGAAACGGTATAATATACGCAGATACTTGATGTGAGCTGAAATGATATTCACGGAATACGGAAAAGACAGGAAAGATACGATCATTCTGCTGCACGGCGGCGGTCTTTCACAGTGGAATTACCGGGACCAGGCAAAGCAGTTATCTTCCGCATATCACGTTGTTGTGCCGGTACTGGACGGTCATGCGGGCAGTGATGCGCACTTTACGTCGATCGAAGATAATGCATCGGAGATCATTGCCTGGATCGATGAGAACTGCGGTGGTCAGGTCCTGCTGATCGGCGGTCTTTCCCTCGGCGGTCAGGTCCTGCTGGATATGCTTGCCCAAAGAGCGGATATCTGCCGTTACGCTCTTGTGGAGAGTGCTGCTGTGATCGCGGATAAGCTGACGGGAGCGCTGGTCGGACCGGCCTTTGGCAGCAGTTACGGACTAATCAGCAGCCGGCAGTTTGCCAGACTGCAGTTTCGCTCTCTGCATATCAGAGATGAACTGTTTGAGGAGTATTACCGGGATACCTGTGCGATCGGGAAGCAGGACATGATTGCTTTCATGAAGGCAAGCACTGCATATGTGCTGAAGGACAGTATCCGCAGTGTACAGGCAAAGGTTCATATCGTGATTGGAGAAAGGGAAAACAGGATCATACGGCAGTCTGCCGAAAAGATACATACAGCAATTGCGGGCAGTACGCTGCAGATCATGCCTGCGCTGTACCATGGGGAATTCTCCCTGAATCATCCTGATGCGTATGTACAGATGGTCAATGCGATCGTAAATGATCCGAAGGAAAAAGAATAAAGGAGACAGAGATGACAGATGTAAAGATCGGGCATATGTGTGTGCCGGTGCCGGAAGGCTTTGAGGTGTTAAGCAGAGAAGACCGCAGCCGGATGAATTTCATCAAGGAAGGCGATGGGGAAGTCCTGCGGAATAACGATAAGCATATCGTCCTCAGTATTGCCTGCAAGAAACATAATGCGCTGCTGGCTGCACTGGCAGGAACGAAGGATGCGGTGAAGTCGATGGAGAAACAGGTGGCTTCAGCGATGGGACCGTATGCGTATGCCCTGGATACATTTACTGCGGAGGATCTCGGCGGAAAGTCGGCGGAGGCTTTTCACTATCACTATACGGCGCAGGAGACACCGATGTCAGGCACCAGCATGATCCTGAAAGAGGGCGGTGTGCATTACTACGTACATGCGTATTACCGCACACAGCTGCAGGAAGAAAGCAGAGCCATCCTGCAGGATATTTATCACGGCATATCCTGGGCGTGATCACATCAGAGCACACAGCCGGACAGCCGTCAGTACATGCATGATTGCAGAGTACTGGCGGTTTTACTTTTCCCGGGGGAAGTATAAAATATATCACAGAAAAGTGAGGGAGTTCTATGGGCGACAGATTTGACGCTGTTTATGTAAAAGATATCGATTCCATGCATTTCATCATGCCGTTCATGTATCCGGACAGGTGTGATAATCAGGCCTTCTTTACATTCAAGATCGATCTGACTAATCTCAATGCATACCTGCAGAAAAAGTGTGCATGTGATCCCGAATACAAATACAACATGTTTCAGTGCATCGTCACGGCTGCCTTGAAGACGATCACCCTGCGCAGCAAGCTTTCGCTATTCATCCATGACCGGAAGATGTACAGGCGCAATGAGGTCAGTGCGGCATTTACCGTAAAGCAGGAATTCAGCGATGAGGGCGGGGAAGTACTTGCCTTTATCCATGCGAAGCCGGAGTGGACGATCGATGATGTGCATGATGAGATCAAGAGACAGCTGAAGAAACTGAAACAGAAGGGATATGCGGATGAATCGACATCTGTCATGGATAAGTTCAACAAGATACCGAAGTGGATCTCACGGCCGGCAGTCAGCCTTGTCTGCAAGCTGGAGAAGATTGGTAAGATCCCGAAGGCACTGGTGGAGACTGATCCGTACCATTCCTCGATCGTACTGGCTAATCTTGGCTCGATCGGTCTTCCCAACGGCTATCACCATCTGACAAACTGGGGAACGACATCCATGTTTCTTTTGATCGGTACAGCCGGACGTATTCCGTTCTTTGAGGATGAGAAGGTGGAATTCCGTGACGGTGTCGAGGTCGGCTTTACTGTCGATGAACGTATCGCAGACGGCTATTACTTTGCCAAGTCGATCCGGATGCTTCAGCTGTTTCTGGAACAGCCGGAACTGCTGGACCGCCCGCTGAATGAGAAGCTCAGTGATGAGCTGTGGGCAAAGCTGAAATAACAGATTTACAGGGGATATGTGTATTTATGTTGAATGAACAGCACCTGCGTTGTAAACTTAGGCTGTTGACTCAATGGTAATGAAACTCCTGACCCGTATATGAGGCATGGATGTTTGAGAAGGGACAGGGGAAATGCTGAAGAGAATTAAAGAATATATTGAACCGAATGAAATGATCAGAAAGACAGAGATCGTCCTTCTGATCCTTTTTATGGCAGTTGCGGCGGTCTCGTTTGTGTGGGGAAGTCTGAAGGTAAACAGAGATCCCGGGGAACCTGTATACGGCGGATCAATAGAGATGCTCCGTGACCGGGATGCTGAAGACTACGATGAGGACAGTACGGTCTGCGATGTGATCTATACAAACGGAGACAGGAAGCTGATCGTATCCTATCCGTATGAGAAATATGAGCAGCTGGAAAGTGATGAGATCACTGCCCATGCGTACAGTACGGAAGACGGTACGGAACTGTTCTTTGACCATCAGGATCCTTCACCTGCAGAGATCCGGAATACATACAGGCAGGTGATGGCGGAAGAAATGATGCCGGTATTCAACCTTGGCAATGCTCTGGTGATCCTGGCTGTATCTCTGTGCGTAGTATTACTGTTCTCAAAGTTCTTTACGACATACGAGAAGTGCTGGTTCATGTCGATCATGGTGCTGGCAACGATCGTCTCTGTGCTCTTTCCGGAGGAGAGTGCCAACGGTGTCAGCGGTATCTGGATCATGCTGCTGTATTTGCTGGATACGTTTCTGAACATTCTCTGTGAACTGCTGATCTCCAAGCAGTCGCGGTATAACTTCCTGGTCTCTGTTCTGGTCGAGATCACGGAGATCGCGATCAGTCTTGTCCTGATGTACAGATTTGCGACGATGATCGTTACGCTGCTGTTCTGGCTGCCGATCGATATTATCAGTTTTATCAACTGGACAAAGCACAAGGATGAACAGGAAGATGAACTGACCAAGGTCAGAAGACTGAAAGGATATCAGGAAGTGCTTGTTATCCTTGCGATAGCTCTCTGGACGGCGGGTGTCGGATACTGGATGAGCGGACTGGATATCCGTACGGATTTCTTCGGCGGCAACAGAGATCTTGAGGTGCTGATCATCTATCTGGATGCCTGTGCTTCGGCTGTGGGCATTGCCAACGGTCTCTTTATCTTCTTCCGTCTTCGTGAACAGTGGATCGCGTGGTATATCTGTGCGCTGCTGGAGACGATCATGAATATTCTGGCAGGGCAGTATGTACTGCTGGTGCTGAAACTGGGATACTTTACGAATACGACATACGGGTATATCAAGTGGAGCAGGTATATCAAAACGCATAATGAGGAACAGGCATCGCTGTTCTGACTTGCATGCAGACTTGAATTGATATAACATGATAAAGTTGTTAAAATAACGGTGTAAAAACGAAAGCAGGTGTATTATGGCAATTGAAGCAGGCGATTTTAAGACAGGTTTAACAGTCATGGTTGACGGCGATCCCTGGGTCGTTCTTGAGTTTATGCATGTCAAACCCGGTAAGGGTGCAGCAATTCTGCAGACAAAGATGAAGAACCTGAAGACAGGTTCCACACAGGAGAGAAACTTTAACGCTTCGACAAAGTTTGAAGCTGCCAACATCGAAAGAAAACAGGCTAACTTCTCCTATTCTGCCGATGGTGTATATTACTTCATGGATATGGATACATATGAGACATATGAGGTCGCAGAGAATCATATCGAAGAGAAGAAGTATTATATCATTGACGGACTGGAAGTCGTACTGATGCTGTTTGAGGGCAATGTACTGGATATCTCTCTGCCGGCTACGGTAGAGCTGGTGGTTGAAGAAACAACACCGGCGATCAAGGGTGCTCCTTCAACACAGACAAAGGTTGCGACAAC
>DFIS01000040.1 GCA_002372175.1 Solobacterium sp. UBA3691 | reverse complement strand
CTTATCCACGATAGTTCATATTACCCGTCTTTTCATCGTGCAGAACCGTAAGTCATGAGATAAGTTATACAATTATCACCGCTTATTCTAAAAACAGTTCTCCAAATAAGTTTGCATGACCGGATAACCCAGAAAATAAGAGGAAATCATAGATTTCAACAGCGTGATACAATTATAGTAGATTGACGAGGGTACGAAACCAGAAGACCGTCAAACTCTAACATAATACTGATACATTTTTTAACTAAAGATCATTTACGAAAACAGGCTCTCCGCACCAAGAAAGGAACAAATCATTATGAAAAAAGCTTTTATTGCGATGTTATGTTTATCATTACTTGCAGGATGTAATTCCAGTCAACAGGAGTCTTCATCCGCTTCGGAAAAAGCTGAAAGTGAGCCGGCAAAAGAAGCTGCAGCTGAATCAATACCGGAAATCACGCTGGAAGAACTGAAGTCATATCTCACATATCATGAAGTAACCGCTGATAATTGGGAGACTATTTTTTCTCATGGTATTCAGAAAGACTATGAAATGGATGCGTTTAAAGAAATAACGGATAATTATTATGTGGATGTGATGCTCCAATTAAATGAAGAATATGCGCTTACTCAGGATTATGTTATGCGTTTGCATGTAAAGGCATCAGTGCTGGATTACGGGCTTTCGCTTTCCATTGATAATGACAAAGATAAAAGAGCCAATGCATTCACGCCATTAAAGAATGATGTTTATCCAGAATCAAGTGTAAGGCAACTTTATCTTAAAAGAGGAATCATAGGGATGCTACCTGGCAACGATAAATATAAAAGCGCCATAGATGATTATACATTACAATTTGTAAAAGCTATTGGATCAGCAGTTACTATCAATATTCCTGAAGATATTTGGACTGTGGATGAGAAGACTGGGAAACGATTTTTTACGGTTGTATATAGCGAAGAGGAGGAAGAGGTCAAACGGAAACTATATGAAGATGGTTCCTGGGTTATTCTGAAAAACGGAACTGTTATTGATCGGTTTGATCCTAAAGATAAGTACTATGAATGGCCGGATGATCCTCCGGTGAATTACCTTATTAATGCTGGCTGGCAATTATTTGACCTGATCAACCAGTGATCCCTCACAAATCAGACACAATCCGGATGAAATAATATAAACACAGAAAATGATTCTTTGATGATGCGATATCATTGCCTATATAATAGCGGTGCCGAATAACCTGTTCGTCATTTCATCCCTAAGGGTCATGGTTGATAATGGTAGAAATTCGGGAGGTCGTCAAACTTACTGTATATTACACAACCTGTGATCACGGGCTGTGTTTCTGTGTCGGCAGGAAGCTGTGCAGGCATCCGTGATCTGCACGTGATATGATAGGCATGTAGATAAGGATATCATTTACAGGAGGTGTGTATGGGTATTTTATCAGCACTGCAGAAACTGAGTGAAGATGTTAACGAAGCAGCTGACACGATTGGCAAGAGCACGATCACCGATTACGGAGAACCGGTATATTCTCTGTATACTGCACTGGATATCAGGGATATACACAGACGGATCGATATTACGGATGAACTGGGAAATGTAAAGTATTATACCAAGTCCAGTTTTATTCAGATCAAGGGGAAGACCGAGATCATGGATGCACAAGGGAATGTGATCGCATATCTCGAGAAGAAACCGATCAGTTTACACGAGATCCACTATATAACGATGGCTGACGGCAGGAAGTTTACCCTGTCCAATGAACTCTTTCATATCGTGGAGGATATTACGAATATCGAAGGACTGGGGTGGCAGATCCGCGGCAATGTTCTCGGTCTGAGCTTCAATCTCGTGGATCAGAACGAACAGCCGGTTGCGACGGTCGGCAAGAAGATGCTTTCGATCCACAGCCGCTTCAGTATCGATGTCTATCAGCCGGCATACGAGGATGTCATCGTGGCAGTTGTTATTCAGCTGGAGAAGATGATCGAAGCCCGCGAACAGAATAACTCTTCATCCTTTGGCTCGGATAACGGCTGAGCTGTACAGTAGATCGGACAGAAAGAAAAAGATGGTCACCTGCGTGATCATCTTTTACATACTGTATTATCCGATAAACATGCCAAGCAGATACTTGAGCAGGAAGGCCACCACAAACGCCGCCAGCGCACCGAGAAGGGCCAGAACAGGCTTTGGCAGGCTGATCTCCTTCTGCCGTTTCTCAAACTTGTGCAGAAGACCTGTTGAGATCATGAAGATCAGGATCAGTGTTACATAGACAAGGGTCTCACTGTATACGTGCAGGATGTCCGTGATCCTGCTGTATCCGCTTGGGACAGCCAGTTCAAGGAAGAGCAGCACAGCCAGGGCACAGACTCCCAGCAGGCTGTGATCTCTGACATTTTTGATGACGGCAGCTTTTTCGGCTCCGGCATAGTCAGCCATCTTTTCGGCAGTGTTCTTTACATCTTCGTTCATTTCCGTACTTTTTCTCTCTCCGTCGATCAGTTCCGGAATACTTACATCGTAGAACTCCGCGATCTCGGTCAGCAGGCTGATATCAGGCATGTTGGTGCCGGTCTCCCAGCGGGATACGGTCCTGTTAGTTACATTCAGGTGCTCAGCCAGCTGCTCCTGTGTCAGTCCTTTCTCCTTCCGAAGTGTTTTCAGGAATGTACCGATTTTCATCTGATCCATGGGGATATCTCCTTTCGCTGTCAGTATAGATTTACAGGAAATATATGAACACGACACAAAACAGGAATTGCCGGATTTTGTGAGATTGGACAGGATTGTCCTGTCTTTTAATGAAGATGTTTGGCCGGGTTCTGTACGTCTGTATTATTTTTATCACGGTCATCGGACAGTGTGCAGGTGCTGCAGATACAGAAGCAGCAGAGTGGTATATCAGAAAACTGACCAGACTGTCACTTCTGCTTGCGATCATATGGAATGCTGTTGTGATGGTATTGACACCGGTGCTTCTGCCCCTGTACAGTCTGGAAACAGAGACGAAACGGCTGATCCTGATCATTGTTGCGATCCATAATCTCTTTTCGGCTTTCATCCAGCCCTTCTCCGGTCCGCTTTCTTCGGGTCTGCGGGCAGCCGGTGATGTACGCTTTACCATGTGGGCTTCACTCTTCTCTACAGTAGTCTGCCGGACGATCCTGTCGTTTATTCTTGCCAGACAGCTGGGTATGGGTGTGATCGGTATTGCCCTGGCAATGGGACTTGACTGGTGTATCAAAGCACTGCTCGATATCCTGCGTTTCCGCAGCGGAAAGTGGAAAGATAAACGAGTGATCTGATCACTTTCCGGTCTTCTTCAGCATTACATTTACATTATAAACAGAAGAACGTACCAGCTGCGGAAGAAAACATATTCTGATGTGAGACGAAAAAAGACGGCATTGCCGTCCTAGTCTGCAGGTTCTGTTCTGTCTTTCCGGAAGACAAAACAGCCCATGTATTTCTTACTGTCAGGGAGGATCTTCTCAAAGAAGACACTGTCCAGTTTTCCGAAGAAATTTCTGATCCTGTAATGGTCTTTCAGGATCCTCGTAAAGGGTGCCAGATATCCGTAATAGTGCTCACGGACCAGGGTAAACTCATGACAGAGTGCCATGATCTCTTCACGTCTGAAGTAATGCCAGTGACTGCCGAAACGCTTTCTGGCTGCCGTATGAATCAGCGACGCATGCATACTGTCACAGAAGATAAAGTATCCGCCCGGTTTCAGGCACTGATATACCTCGTGGATACCCTCCGGCAGATCGCCGTTGCCGGCAATACCGATACCTCCGAGAACAGCTTTACAGACAATGATGTCAAAGGTATTCTCATAATACCTGGAAAGATCATTGATGCCGACTTGACGGTAGGTGATCCGATCAGCCACATCATTGCGTTTATGATTCTCGGTGATGCCGTCTCTCCACACAAGATCCGTACAGACAACATCCGCGCCTTTCATGACGAAGTACAGGGAAAGACCGCCGTTGCCGGCACCGACCTCCAGCACATGTTTATCGCGGAAATCGATACCTGTATTCTCCAGAAACGACAGAAACTTCCGCCATGTTTCCGTATCCCAGCCAATGATATCTTTAAGCAGTCTGTTTTCCATGACAATGATCTCTAAAAATATACTGATACATTAATGATAATATGTTTCAGGGTGCTTTTGCATGCGTATATGAATAATTTCCGCAGAGTATAACCGGACTACTTCGTCCGTATTCTTCTGTATACATGCATACCTGCACAGATGATCAGAAACAGGACCAGGAATGTAAGCAGAAAACTGATTGGATCAAAATGGATACTGATCTCATCATGCTGACCGGGCATCATGGCATAGACATGTGACACACGCCAGCCGAAGCCCCACTCCCCGGTAAACTCACCGCCATGGCTCTTCAGCGACCACAGCAGCCAGTTAGTATGCTGAAAATGCCGGTAATTCAGCCAGCTCCCTGCCAGTGTCAGGATCAGAGCAGAAACAGCAGGAATGATATACTTTTTCATGATCGTATTCTCCTGTTTTCATTTTAGCAGAATGCATACAGGAAGTTCATCCATTAAGCTATACTGAATACGGGATATGAAAACAAATCAACAGAACAGAGAACAGTTATACCAGGAACTGGTACAGGCAATCGTCCGGCTGGGTCATCCGCAGGCATTCGGTGTTCTTGTGGCAGAGAATCTGCGCACGGAGAAGACAATGACACGGATGCTGGGCTACCTGCGCAATGCCAGACCGCAGAAAGCCGAAGAGATCGCCGATGAGATGCTTGCGATCATGGACGAAAGGGACCGGTGGGTCAGGAAGAAGACAGCGGAATTCTACAACAGTAAGTACAACGAACTGCTGAACAGAGGCCTCGAAGACGAGGAAGAGTAAGTTGAGAAAGGAATACGCATATGTGTACTTTTACGATACGTTCAGCAAGGGAAGACGACTGCGGTCTGATCCTGTGTTTTATCAGAGAACTGGCAGCCTATGAAAAGATGTCTGACGAAGTAGTCGCAACCGAAGAACTGCTGAAGGAATGGCTGTTTGTAAAACAGAAGGCAGAAGTCATCTTTGCCTGTGAAGACGGAAAAGAGATCGGCTTCGCGCTGTTCTTCCATAACTTTTCTACATTCCTGGGCAGAGCAGGAATCTATCTCGAAGATCTGTATATCATGCCGGAATACCGCGGTAAGGGATACGGAAAGGCAATGATCAGAAAGCTTGCGCAGATCGCCGAAGAACGGGGATGCGGAAGACTGGAGTGGTGGTGCCTGAACTGGAATCAGCCCAGTATAGACTTCTATCTGTCACTCGGAGCAGTACCGATGAAAGACTGGACCGTATACAGGATCACAGGGGATACACTGAAGAAACTGGCAGAATAACAGTCTGTACCATATCTGAAATGGTATAATATACATGTAAAGGGTCACCGGTGACGGCTGTCCTCAAGAATTGAATCGATTAACGATCGCTACATCTTGGAGGAAGGGCGGTCGTTTTTCGAAGAATTAATATAGGATGCGATCTGCAGGCCTAAGCCGATTGCAGTAACTGCGAGAGTTATAATCGCGATCACAGTATCAATACCGATCATCGTGATCACCTCCTTTGTAAGGGAGGGTTACATGCCTCCCTGTGACAGAGAGGACAACCGCCGCCGTGATGGTGACCCATGCAGGATATCCCTGCATCTTTTATATTTGCGGGAAACAGAAAAACTCCGCGAAATACGCAGAGATGATCATCAGGACATATATTTGGTTAAGTGGTATAATAAACGTGTAAAAGGGTCACCGGTGACGGCTGTCCTCAAGAATTGAATCGATTAACGATCGTTACATCTTGGGAGAAGGGCGATCGTTTTTCGATGAATTAATATATGAAGCGATCTGCAGGCCTAAGCCGATTGCAGTAACTGCGAGAGTTATAATCGCAATCACAGTATCAATATCGATCATCGTGACCACCTCCTTTGTAAGGGAGGGTTACACGCCTTCCTGTGACAGAGAGGACAACCGCCGCCGTGATGGTGACCCATGCAGGATATCCCTGCGTCTTATATATTTGCAGGAAACAGAAAAACTCCACGAAATACGCAGAGATGATCATCAGGACAAATATTTGGTTAAGTGGTATAATAAACATGTAAAGAGGGTCACCGGTGACGGCTGTCCTCACAATTGTTATCGATCAACGACCGTTACTTTTGTGAAGTGGAGCGGTCGTTTTTCGATGAGTTAATATATGAAGCGATCTGCAGGCCTAAGCCTATGGCAGTAACTACAAGAGTTATAATCGCAATCACAGTATCAATATCGATCATCGTGACCACCTCCTTTACATGAGGGAGGAAGACACGCCTCCCTGTGACAGAGAGGACAACCGCCGCCGTGATGGTGACCCATGCAGGATATCCCTGCATCTTATATATTTGCGGGAAACAGGAGAATTCCACGAAATACGCAGAGATGATTATTGGGTTATAAATTTGGTCAAGTGGTATAATAAACATGTAAAGAGGGTCACCGGTGACGGCTGTCCTCATAAATAGTGTCGATTAACGATCGCTACATCTTGGGAGAAGGGCGGTCGTTTTTCGATGAATTAATATATGAAGCGATCTGCAGGCCTAAGCCGATTGCAGTAACTGCGAGAGTTATAATCGCGATCACAGTATCAATATCGATCATCGTGGTTACCTCCTTTCTTAAGGGAGGGTTACACGCCTCCCTGAGACAGAGAGGACAACCGCCGCCGTGATGGTGACCCATGCAGGAATATCCCTGCAATATTTATATTTGCGGGAATCAGGAGAATTCCATGAAAAAAACTTCTGCTGATCACAGAAGTTTCAGTATGCACTGGTGCGGATAACAGGACTCGAACCTGCACGGATCACTCCACCAGATTCTAAGTCTGGCATGTCTACCAATTTCATCATATCCGCAGTAAGTGCATTATAGCACATTACTTACTGACAGATAGTACCGACAAAGTAGGGAAGCTGTTTTCTCCACCAGGGCCAGTCATGGGCGACATCATAGCCCCAGAAGTCACACCATGCCGGGATATTCTTATAACCGAACAGTTCCTGCATACGTGCGGTATCTTCGATCATCGGGTGTTCCCAGGCACCCTGTCCGACACAGAGGATGATCTTTCTGTGTCTGTACATCTCTACATACGGATGATCGTAGGACATGCCTTCGATATAATCTGTCGGGGAGTTGGCGTAGACCAGATCATCCATGTAATCGGGGAAGAAGTATCTGGCATTGTATACACCGGACATGGCGATACATCCGGCAAAGATATCCGGTCTTCTCAGGGCAAAGTTTGCGGCGTGGGCAGCTCCCATGGAACAGCCGGTAGTCATGATGCCGGCAGAAGACGCGTGGGGGTTGTAATACTGAATGATCGGACAGAACTCTTCAATAATATAATTGTAATATCTTTCGTGCTGTTCGATACGCCATCTGCCGTCAGGGCTCTTGCTGGACCAGGAGTTGACATCGTTGGAGTCCACACAGAACATCTGGATCTTACCGGCTTCGATGAAGTCCTTGACACACTCGATCATGCCGTTGTCTTCGAAGTCGAAGAATCTGCCGTCCTGTGACGGGAAGACCAGGAACGGAATACCGTCATGACCGAAGATCTTATACTCCATGGTTCTGTCGAGGTGTCTGCTGTAGCTCTTGTCGTAGATAATCTGCATTACTTTCTGCTCACTTTCTTGGCGAAGACAAACTTGCTGAAGCGGTCAACATCCTTCTTCGTGCGGAATCTTGCGGCGAAGTAGTCATTGCCCATCGCTGTCGCAAGGATCTCCGGCATACGTCCGTACATGACGATATTGTCGGGGAATTTCTCGAGGACCTGATCGAACGAATACTTGTAGTTCTTGCCGTCACGTCTGCCGGTATGGACACAGAAGTAGGGACGGTCCGTGGTGTATTCAACAGTGTTGTACATAGCCATGCGGGCATAGATGTCATAGACATTGATGTCATTCGCAAAGTTCATGTAATCGGGTGTATAGCCTCCCGGAGGACGCATGTTTACTTCCAGTCCGACAAGCGAACCCTTACTGCCAAGACCGGGTTTGTCTTCGGTCAGGCGGAAATACTCGGTGTGGAAGAAGCGGCCGCGGATACCGAACTCATGGATGACACGGGAACCCATCTCTTCAAGATCAGTGGGGATCTGTCTTACTGAGTAGTAGATTAGTTCATCCTTGTCATTAACGATGTTCATGATCGGCTCCGGGAAGACGTGCGAGGTCTTGAAGATGATATTGCCGTTCTGATCGGTAATGCCGTCAAAGGACTCGATATATCCCGGGATGAATTCCTCCATGATGTACTGCACGGAAGGCATGTGGTCATAGAAGTCCTTCAGTTCTTCTTCATTGCTGATCTTCCATGTGGCATTGGCACCGACTCCGTCATCAGGCTTGACGATCAGCGGATAGCCGACCCAGTCCGCAAAGGCCTTGCCGTTGTCAAAGGAATCCACGAGATGGTAGCGGGCAACCGGCACACCTGCACGTTCATAGAATGCCTTCATGTTGGACTTCAGCTTGAAGCGCATGACATCTGCAGTCTTGTCTCCGGTCGTGATATTAAAGTCTGTACGGAGTCTCGCATCCTGTTCGAGCCAGAATTCATTGTTGGACTCCAGCCAGTCGATCTTACCGTGTTTGTGGGCAAACCAGGCAACGGCTCTGTATACCTGGTCATAGTCCTGCAGGTTATATACCTGATAGTACTCATCAGTACTGTTCTTCATTTCTTCGCTCAGTGATTCATAGCTGTCTTCGCCGATGCACAGGGACGTGCCGCCAAGAGCTTTCCAGGCTTTCGGAAACTGGTAGTACGAGGAGGGAAATGTAGGTGAGATAAAGACGAAATTGCTCATATTGATACCTCTGTATTTTCTATAAATTTTAGCATATTCAATGACAGATAAATAAAAGAATCATAGAATTTACAGGGAGGCAGAAAAATGAATGAACTTGAAAGAGCCAGAATAACGATCAATGAGATCGACAGAGAACTTGTTGATCTGTTTGAGAAGAGAATGCAGGCGGTACATGATGTGCTGCTGTACAAGAAGGCAAATGATCTGCCTGTCTTTGATGAAAGCAGGGAAAGGGAGAATATCGCCCGTACATCGGCACTGCTGCAGGACAGTTCTCTGATCCCATATTTTGTTGAGTATTACCAGCATCTGATGGATGTGTCCAAGACATATCAGAAAGATCTTCTGGAGAAGTAGTATGGCAGAGAAGAAGACCAATGTCATGCGTATCCTGGACAGTGCCGGGATATCCTATACCGAACATGTCTATGATTACAGTGACGGTATACTCGACGGTGTATCGGTGGCGCAGAAGTGTGGGGAAGATCCCGATGTTGTCTTCAAGACGCTTGTGACACGCGGGAATGACCGTAATTACTATGTGTTTGTGATACCGGTGAAGGAACATCTCGATCTGAAGGCGGCGGCCAGAGCTGCAGGAGTGCGCAGTGTGGAGATGATCGCCCAGAAGGAACTGTTTCCGTTGACCGGATATGTGCACGGGGGATGTTCACCGATCGGCATGAAGAAAAAATTCCCGACCTTCTTTGATGAACAGGCCGAGATCATAGACCGTATTATCGTCTCTGCGGGAAAACTTGGTCAGCAGGTGGAGCTCTCGCCGGCAGATCTGATTAGGATCACAGAAGCAGAGATCGCTGCTCTTACGGCTTAGAACGGAAGAACAGGTCCCTGATGATCAGGATCAGGACATAGCTTACAAAACCGCCGAAGAGGACACCGCAGCCGTCCAGAAACATATCGCTGACCTGCATGGAGCGGCCTTCGGTATAGTACTGTATGACTTCATCGCTGACCGGTATCGTCAGCAGAAACAGGACAAAGTTAAGAAAACGCGATCTGAACAGCGGGGATATATGCATGGCAAGTCCCACCAGAAACCCCAGACCGGCAAATTCCGCGAAGTGCGCACACTTACGGATAAAACCGTTAAATACCCACGGATCAGCCCAGTACAGACCGATGCGCTCTAAAAGATTCAGAATACGGTAACTGACACTCATGGACATATCCTCGGATACATCCGCGATCATCATCGAGTTTCTGAAGATCAGATAGATATACGCGGCTACGATCAGCCATACCCAGCGGTGTTTACGTCTTTTCATATTCATGAACTCTCCGTGAGTAGTAGTTTATCACATGTTATAATGCTTGTATGCAAATCTTCAACTTTAAGACCGTGCTGCAGATCGCTGCCGGAACATTTATCCTGGCGGTATCCGTTGTATATTTCATCCTTCCGTTCAATATTCTTTCGGGAGGAGTTGCGGGTATAGCCGTAGCGATCGATCCGTTATTCGGATATACACTGAACAAAACACTGGTCGCAAATCTTCTGGTCCTTGTGCTGCTGATCGTCGGAACGATCTTTCTCGGCCGGGATTTCTTCATCAATACAGCACTGTCTTCGCTGCTGTATCCTGTGTTTACCAGCTTCCTGACAGCCGTGGCTCATGTCCCGGATATTCCGGAAGTGCTGGCGTCTTTCTACGGCGGACTGCTCGGCGGCATCGGCATCGGTATCGTCATGCGGGCAGGCGCCAGTACCGGCGGTATGGATATCCCGCCGATGATCATCAACAAGATCACCGGTATCAAGATCGGTACACTTGTGGCAGTCACGGACGGACTGACGGTCCTGCTGGGTTACTTTGCGTATGATCTCTCGGCTGTACTGGTCGGTCTTGTCTCGGTCTTTGCGACTTCGGTATCGATCTCCCGGACCCTGACCTTCGGCGGTACGGTTTCCAAGTCCGTACAGATCATCTCCGATGACTGGGAAAAGATCACGAAGATCATTACCGGCAAGTACGAAAGAGGGGCGACGGTATTTGACGCTGTGGGCAGCTACAGCGGACAGGGACGCAAGGTCATCCTGTGTGTTGTATCGGAGCGCCAGTACAGCAGACTGATCGAGGACATCCAGAGTATTGATGACAAAGCCTTTATCATAACGACAGATGCGACAGACATGCATGGGGAAGGCTTCACCTACGGAGCCCGCATATGATTTTGAAAACAGCAGTGTCTGCTATATAATAAACTAGACCTTTTACGGAGGTGAGCGGATGATTGAATGTACGCATGTATATAAGAAGTACAAGAATGGTGTAAATGCCCTCTACGATATTAATATGAAGATCGATCAGGGAGAGTTTGTATATATTATCGGACCTTCCGGTGCCGGTAAGAGTACGATCATCAAACTTCTTGACGGAGAAGAAGTACCCACAAAGGGTACCGTCAAGGTAGTTGGCATCGATGTCGGAAAACTCAGACATTCCAAGGTTCCTGTATACCGCAGGAATATCGGTGTTGTCTTCCAGGATTTCCGTCTGTTACCGTCAAAGACAGTATTTGAGAATATTGCCTATGCCCTGGAAGTGATCAATATGGATAAAGATCTGATCAGAAGAAGGGTCAGAGCAGTAATGAACCTTGTCGGTCTTGATGACAAGGGGAATGCTTTTCCGCATGAACTGGCAGGCGGCCAGCAGCAGCGTGTAGCGATTGCCAGAGCGATCGCCAACCGCCCCAAGGTACTGATCGCCGATGAGCCTACGGGTAATCTGGATCCCAACCTGTCGGATGAGATCATTAATCTTCTCGAAAAGATCAATGAGGCATACGGGACAACGATCCTGATGGTTACTCATGATATGGCAGTTGTAAACAAGCACCGCAAGAGAACGATCGTTCTTGAGCACGGACATATTACAGCCGACCTGGAAGACGGAGGTTATGCACGCCATGATCAGTAGATTATTCAGACCTGTTATCGAAGGTTTCCGGGGTGTGATCCGTCATGGTTCCATGGCTCTGTCCAGTTCACTGGCAGTAACGATCACACTGTTTATCATCAGCCTGTTTCTGGTGCTGACATTTAACTTCCGCAGATTTACACAGGGACTTGAACAGAGTGTTCAGATCTCCGTCCTGGTGGACTACGGCAGTGAGTCTGCTGAGGAAGAGGGCAGGATCTCTACAGCGATACAGAATATCGAAGGGGTATCCTCAGTCAACTACTCCAGCAAGGCTGATGAGTTTGAATATTATATCAACAGTTTTAATGATGAGAAGACAAAGGAAGCGTTTGAACCCTTCCGTGATGACAACCCGATGCATGATGCCTACTATGTAGAGGTCAGTGACGGATCCCTGCTTGAAGGTATCGCAGCAGAGATCCAGACGATCCCCGGTGTGTACCGTGTCAACTTCGGCGGTTCCAGTGCGGTCAAGCTGATCACAGCCCTGCGCACGGTCCGTCTGTTCGGCGGCGGTCTTGCCCTGGTGCTTTCACTGCTTGCCATATCGCTGATCCAGAATACGATCAAACTGACGATCCAGGCCCGTGCCGATGAGATCGCGATCATGCGGAATGTCGGTGCGAAGAACGGCTTTATCCGTGCTCCGTTCCTGGTTGAAGGTATCCTGATCGGTTTCCTGGGTTCCATCCTGCCGGCAGCAGCTGTCTACTTTGGCTATCAGTATCTGTATAAGTTTACCGGCGGTGCCGTGATCTCGAATATGTTTACACTGATCGAACCGTTCCCGTTCATCTGGTATATTATCGGCGCTGTCTGCGTGATCGGTATTCTCGTCGGTTTTATCGGCAGTTATTTCTCTGTAACGAGGTATCTGAGATGGCGGCGTTAGTACGCAAAACAGTATATGCAGTTCTCGGACTGATCCTTTCTGTCAGTATCCTTGCGCCGATGGCACCTGTACAGGCAGAGGATGATTTCAGCGATACCGATTACTGGATCAATCTCTGTACAAGCAACGGCGGTGTAGCACTTTCACCTACACAGAAGAAGTCCTGTACGGCCTTCATGCGGCAGATGGCTTCACAGTCCAAGGACCTGCAGAAACAGATCGATGAACTGGATATTCAGAAAGCGGAGATAGCGGAGAAACTGGCAGAATACGGTGCCCAGGTACAGAACTACCAGTATCAGGTCAACACGATGAATGCGGAGATCGCTACTTATAACGGACAGATCCAGGTCAAGCAGGAAGAAATCGAGAGGCTGGAAACGGAGATCGCCGAGAGTGAGGCACAGATCCAGGCTGCCGAAGAGAAGATCAAGGATAGAATGGTCAGAACGCAGGAGACGATGCGTCTGAATCCGTATCTGGATATTCTGATGGGTGCCAGGAGCTTTAATGACTTTATCCGTATTACCAACGGTATCAGTGATATTACGGCTTATGATGAGAAGACGATGCAGGATCTGCAGGTGCTCATCAACAAGATGAATAACGATAAGATCCAGCTGGAGAAGGAAAAGGAAGATATCGAGAAGCTGAAACAGGAAGTTGTTGCGAAACAGCAGGAGATCCTGGTACTGCTGTATCAGGTACAGCTGCTGGAAGAGGAAATGCAGAGACAGTATGCAGAACTGCAGGCACAGGGCAACAAGATAGCTTCCAATATCGCGTGGATCCAGCAGGCCATGGCTGACATTACCGAGAAACTGAACGAAGTAACAGCAGCCGGAAGCTGGACATATCCGATCGTCGGCGGACGTATCAATCCCAATGCCGGTACATGGCACTACTATTCCGGTGCTCTGCACCTTGGTGCCGACTTTGTGGCAGCGAAGGGAACAGCAGTCGTGGCGGCCGGCAACGGTGTCATCCTGCACAGTACCGACGGCTGTGATGACGGCTATATCGGCAACGGCTGTACATACGGCGGTGCCTGGGGCGGCGGCAATCAGGTCTTCGCACTGTTCAAGGTCGACGGCGGTCTTTACGGCATGTCCTACAGCCATCTGTTAAAGGGGACGACGATCGCGGCCGGTACCGTTGTCAGTGCCGGTGACCGTATCGCCTCTGTAGGTACATCCGGAAACAGTTCGGGACCGCACTGTCATATCGAAGTCTACTATCTCGGCAGTGCTGATAACTTTGCCAGATATGCGGCAAACTGGAACGGTGACCTGGCCTTCAATGCCGGCTGGGGTACGACCGGGTATAATCTGCGCTGTGAAGCAGGTAACGGTGCACCGTGCCGGGTAAGACCGGAAGCTATATTCGGAGGTTGATATGAACAGAAGTGTAAAGAATAAGATCACCCTGATCGCCGTACTGTGTGCTCTGATCCTGATGGGATTGGCATATCTGAAATTCTTCGGGAAGAACAGACAGGCAGCACCTGATAAACCAACAGCCAGTGCAACAGCCTCTGCCGAACCTGAGACCCCGGCATCGAATACACCTTCGGAAACCCCGGAGGAAACACCGGAGCAGACACCGGAAAGCACACCGGCACCGACTCCGGCAGTACCGGATGCGGATATCACCAGTGATGACAGTATGACCCGTCTTCTGAACAAGACATATACCGTATCATCAAGTTACGTGCCGCAGGATCTGCGTACGGTCAATGTCCGCAGTGATCATCCGCAGACGATGCGCTCCGAAGCAGCTGATGCGATGGAGAAGATGATGAGTGCTGCCCTGAATGACGGTATTACCCTGAAGCTTGTCAGTGGCTACCGTTCCTACAGGGAACAGACCTCACTGTACAATACCTATCTCTACCGCTATGGCAAACAGAAGACATCACTGATGGATGCGACACCCGGAGCCAGTGAACATCAGCTCGGCTTGGCCGCAGATCTTGGCAACTGGAGCGGAAACTGTGAACTGAACACCTGCTTTGCCGGGTATCCCACATATACATGGCTGCAGGATCACGCACATGAATACGGCTTTATCGAGCGTTATCCGAGCGGTAAGGAAAACATCACCGGTATCATGGGTTCACCCTGGCACTGGCGCTATGTCGGTGTTGAAGAAGCCGGCAGGATCAAAGCCTCCGGTCTGACCATGGAAGAATACTACGGAAAAACCAACTGACAGTACTGAGACCGTCCTGCATTGCGGGACGGTTTTATCATGCGCGAAAGATTCCGTCCTCAGTAAAAAAACAGTTGTAAATCCATGGCGGTCAGTAGGAAAATACGATAGTATAGAAACACTTGAGGATAAATATGACAGAGATCAGCGTAAAACCCGGAAAGTACTTCGGCGATAAAGAGTTCTACAGCAAATCCGCAAAACTTGCCATACCCTCCATGCTTCAGCAGCTGCTCAGCAGTGCCATGGGCATCGTCGATACGATGATGGTCTCCTGGATCGGCAAAGTCTCGGCTGTCGGTGTCGGCAGTCAGCTCGAACAGCTTGCGATCAGTATCTGTTTCGGCGTGCTTGAAGGTGTCGGCATCTTTGCGGCACAGTTCTTCGGCGCCGGCGATTTCCGCAACATGAAGCGTACCTTCGGATTAGCCCTGATCCTGAACTTTATCATTACCTTTCTGTGGTTTCTGGCTGCGTTATTCTTTGCCAGACCGATCATGCATTTCTATGTCAAGGACCCGGCAGTCATCGAAGACGGTCTGTTATATCTGCAGATCGTGAAATATGCATATGTACCGATGGCTCTGGCCATGGTGTACAACCACATGTTCCGTTCCATTCACAAGACCAATATCCCGATGTGGATCGGTATCGGCAGTATGACCTGCAATCTCGTCTTCAATTATCTGCTGATCTTTGGCAAATTCGGCTTTCCTGCCCTTGGTGTACGCGGAGCAGCCTTCGGTACCGTCATTGCCCAGTACGTATCACTGTTTTCGTATATGATCGTTTCAAAGATCCTGAAAGTGCCTTTTATCGGTACTTTGAAACAGGTCTTCAGCCTTGATCTGCGCTTTATCCGTCCGATCATGCAAAGAACGATCCCGACGATCATCAATGAAGCATTCTTCGGCTTCGGTTCATCCATGTTCATCAAGGCATATGCACTGCTTGGTACGAAGGTCACCGATGCGTACTATGTAGGCAATACGATCACACGAATGTTCTTCAGTATATGCAACGGACTCAGTGTCGCAACTGCCATGATGCTAGGGGCCGAACTCGGCGCCGGACGCAGGGATGACGCGATCCGCATGAGCCGTTATTTCATTACGATGTCACTGATCCTGGCGGTGGTTTTCGTGGTGCTGATCTCCGGCTTTGCGGGACCTCTCGTCGATCTCTTCGGCATGACGGATGCGGAAGTATACAGGATCGCTGTCGGTGTTGTCAGGGTATCCTCGCTCAGGATCGCCATGCGTCTCTTTATCGTTGTCATTTTCTCGGCGCTTCGTTCCGGCGGTGATTCCCGTTATCTGATGTTCCTGGATGCTGGTATCATGTGGACTGTCGGTATTCCGCTGGCATATATCAGTGTTCTGTGGCTTGGCCTGACGAACTTTATCGTTGTCTTCCTGATCGTTCAGATGGAGCAGGTTGTCCGTGCATTGCTCGGAATGCGCAGATTATTATCAAATAAATGGGCAATCAACTTAACAAAACTAGTAAATTAAAAAAAATAGGCTAAAATATATGGTAGTGTAATATTGCGCAGATAGAGGAGTATTCAAATGGATTGGAAAGAATTAAAAGATTTTGATGAAAAGTTTGCGAAGATCAACATTCGTAAACGTGAGGGGACATTCGGCGGCAGTGTCGTGGAAGTTCTGTACGGTGCAAAGGATGCCGACGGAAATCCTGTCATGCCCAGAGAGGATGCGGAAGACGGACACGGACGCTGGTTCGGTATTGATATTGACGGAGAGCATATCATGTTCTCTTTACAGAAGCCTGCATCTGAGGGCGGAGAGATCGAGTACACTACAGACAGCGGCGATCATGCGCTTGAAGACATGATTGCGGCTATCGACAGAAAGCAGGAGATCTGCCGTACCATGGCTGCTTTAGAAGACAGCACAGATGCTGATGCAGAAGAAAAGTTCGAAGCCCTGAAGCAGGAATGGGAGACGATCAAGAACTGGAACACACCGAAAGAGGCAAGCAATGCGGCATGGTTCAACCGGCTCGTAGAGTCTCACAGCACACATCAGGAAGAGATCAAGCGCAACATCGCCGATAAGCAGACGATCATTGAGAAAGCTAAGGAACTGGCTGAATCCACAAGCTGGAAAGAGACTCAGGCAGCTTTTGAGAATCTGCGCCGCGAGTTCAGAGATATCCGTTCCGCAGGCAGTATGGAAGATGAGCTGTGGGCACAGTTCAAGGAGTATTCCAACGCTTTCAATGCAAAGCGTAAAGAGTACTTTGCCAACCTGGATCAGATCAGAGCTGCCAGCAAGGTGAAGAAGGAAGAGATCATCGAACAGGCTAAGGAAGTCATCAAGAGCACAAACTTCAAGGCAGCCGGTGAGAAGATGAATGAACTGATGGAAGAATGGAAGAAAGCCGGAAGTTCAGGCCGTGAATTCGATGATGGTCTCTGGGCACAGTTCAGTGAACTCAGAAAGACATTCTTTGACAACCGCAAGGCTTTCTTCAGTGAGATGAGAGAAACACAGAAGAAGAGCGCAGAGATCAAGAATAAACTGATCGATGAAGTTAAGGAGATCGTTGAAAAGTCTGATTTCTCCAAGCAGATCACCGAAAGAATGAAGGAGATCGACAAGGAGTGGAAGGCTGCAGGATTCTCCGGTAAAGACAGCAATGATACACTGTGGGAGACCTTCAAGGAGGCCAAGAACAAGTTCTGGGATGCCAAGCATGAAGACAGCCAGAAGAGATTCAAGGATATCATCACCCGTAAGGAAGAGACCCTGAAGAAGGTACGTGCCGAGATCGAAGAACTCCAGATCAAGGAATACGAAACAGAGGACTTCGACCGTATCCGCGGTATCCAGAAGCGTGTTGAAGAGAAGCGTGAAGTTGCGGATTCTCTCGCCAACGATATCAAGGAACTGAACGAGAAACTCGACAAGTAAAAAAGTATAAAACACACGAAGAGGAAGGACAGTGTCCTTCCTTTTTGCGTATAAGAAAACGTCACTGCAGAAACAATGACGTCTAAGCCTGTTCAAGGGATACCTTGATGAACTGTGCGGTATCTGCGTCCAGCGCATACCGGTGATTATTGTAGCTGATGATGACCCCGCCGTCCCCGAGATTGCGGATCATCCGCAGGGGAAGATCTCTGTCACTGAATACAGGCATCAGGGATCTGCCGATCGTACCGATCAGCCAGGTAATAAAGCAGGACTGCCCGTTGTGGATACTCAATAAAGTTAACATATGACCTCCGCAAGCATGTTTATTACGCACTGCTTAACCATGCGGCAGGCTTTGATCAACTGAATACGAGTGTATTCTGCCTGAT
>DFIS01000067.1:39958-41104 GCA_002372175.1 Solobacterium sp. UBA3691 | reverse complement strand
CACACGCTAGTTCACATTACCAAAAATACCCGGAGCCGGATATCGGTTTTGCCCGATGCCCGATTCGGGTTTTTTTGTTTTAGCGAATGACCGAGGTGTGTTACAGGTGTTTTGTGAAAACGCGCAGCACACTCGGAGTGTAATTCAGAAGGTTTGAAACGTTATTCAGGCAGGTATTTTGCAGGAAGAGTTCATCCGGATCCTGCAGAAAACCCGTACTGCTTTGCGTTGCTTATCCTTCGATCAGGATCTGACTCTTGTTTTCGATCTGCTTTGTCTGATCTTTCTTCGGCAGACTTACGGTCAGGACACCGCCTTCGTACTTTGCCTTGATCTCCTCATTGGTGATCTCTTCACCGACGTAGAAGCTTCTTGACAGCGTGCCAGAGTATCTCTCCTGACGGATGATCTTTCCTTCCTTGTTCTTCTCTTCCTGATCATGTCCCTTGTTGGCGGTAACAGTCAGGTAACCGTTATTCAGTTCAACATTCAGATCTTCTTTTTTGAATCCCGGAAGATCGATCTCCAGATCATAGTGATCTTCATGTTCTCTGACATCCGTCAACATCTCTCTGGAAGCTCTTCTGCCGTAGATCTTACGGTTCAGATCACGCATTTCCTTCTCAAGTCCAAAGTCATCAAACCAGTCATCAAATACATTTCTTGTGAATAATTCAGGCATTAACATAGTACATATACCTCCTTTACTTTCCTCATGTTCTTTCGTATGAATGAACTATGTTTCAGTAAGGGGAATGGAGGGATTGGATTCTGTCATACCGGAATCTTCTCTGATTCTCTTTACAATTCTGTTATAGTCCAATTGTTTAGCACTGTCAATAGGAGAGTGCTAAAATTTTGCTCATTTCCGGGAAGTTTTTTTTGCCTAGTTCAACTACTGTGTTGTTCGAAACATTCCGTAATGATACCTGCCGTAAATATCCTCCAGAGAGATCGGAAAAGCCATCGAACAGATATCTGAGTTGTTTAGTATCTTATCGCGTCTATGTGCGGATCCATATGCCTCATACGGCCATACACCGCGTTTCTCTTTCACTGCTTTTCTGGTAAATACCAGCCAGTTCAGATATCCCTGAAGATGACGAATAGATATCCCACGCTTATTTCTGATCAGGTTCTTCAGAT
>DFIS01000067.1:0-39915 GCA_002372175.1 Solobacterium sp. UBA3691 | reverse complement strand
TCTTCAGATGATTCCTCTTCGCAAATCTGGCGATCGTCACGTGCTCATCGGAGATGATCGTACAGTCTGGATCATAACGGTCGATATGTTTCTCATACTTGTCCGTACTTTCACCTCCATAGCCTGAAATGACATACAGTATGTTTTTATTCTCATCTACTGCTGTTGTGATACAGATATGAGGGTCTTTATCAAAAAGCACTTTTACAGGCGGATTCCGCTTACTTCCTCTGACAGGTTTAGGCATATCTTTTAATCCTTTCAGATCCATGTCCACGAATGTCGTATCAAGCTGTACATCTCCGGACAGTTTATCCGCCTGTGCCTCCTGCAGGGCTGTATAAAGCTTGTGGCGCAGATAGAAACAGGACGTAACGGACAAGCCGGTCTGATACGCTGTCTCCCGCAGACTGCAGCCTGTCATCTCACATTCGAAGAATGTCAGCCACTGCTTATAAGTCAGGCGGCTGCTGCGAAAGAAGTTGTGTGTTACAGGAGTGAAAGTCTTATGACAGTCTTTACACATGTATCTCTGACGATTTTTAGCTGTATGACCGTGACGAATGATCCTTTGTGATTTACAGTGTGGGCATTCTTTCTGTCTTAAAGGTTCATCCAGTTCTGGAGGAATATCATTCGTATTGACTGTATTATCCGACAGATAAGCTCTGAGATAATCCTTGTCAAGCTGTGTAAGCTGTGCGATCCATTCACTCGTCATTTCCATATCCAGCATCTCCTATACCTGGAGTTTAACGGACTTCCGGAAATGCCGAGTACAATATCCTGTACACCAACACAGTAGTTGAACTAGGCAGTTTTTTTGTATTCAAATACAAGTAGGATTGTTTGACGAGGGGCGGAATTCCGTCGGTCGTCAACCTCATCGCTATAATCATAACGTACAAACCACAGTTTCTCCTTTGTTTATAGGCGCTTTTTAACAGTTTATTCAAAAAATACCGACTTACAAAAGATAAAATTACTCCTGTTTTTCATTGATAGTTTACTGGTTTTTACCAGTATATTTCAAAATACTTTCCCCCTTACACCTGTATTCTGTTCCTCCATCCCTCCAAAGAACCTGCCAGGTATAAATCAAAAAGGTGTATAAATTGTCACAAACTTATTTTGCTGTTTTTTGTCCATATTTTGTACAATGAATAACGATGAAACGAGAAGAGATATTACCATACCTGAACCAATTCATGACGGTTACGCTTACTGACGGTTCCTTTTATTCCGGGTATGTCGTCAATGCGAAAGAGATCCAGGAAGCAATATCGCATGACCTGGAGGTGCAGCTGATCAACGGGCTTTTGATCGAGACCGTGCGGCTTTCAGAGATAGCGGAAATCCGTTTCCCGGCCAGGGAGGAAACGGCCAGCATTCCGGTAATACAGGTTCCTGAAGAAGAAAATGAATAAAGTTGGCGGTCATACAAACGCCGGCTTTTTTTGCGCTTTGGCTACCAGAAAATCACAAGAATTAGAAGTATAGATAGTAATCTCGTGTAAAATAAATGTAGTGTACTAGCAGCATTATCCTGGAGGCATTATGAACAAGGAACATTATCGAATCTTTTCTTTATTACTAAGCGTTTTTCTTTGTTTCAGTAATCTGACCACGCCGATCCTGGCTGAAGGAGAAGAAGATTCGGAGCAAACTTCCGAAGAGACTCTTGAAGTTGTTGCGGAAGAACAACCTGAAGAGCCTGATGGACAGGAAGGAGTGCAGGAAGAAATCCCGGAAGAAACCGATGAACCTGAAAGTGATCCGGCAGAAGAGATCTCAGAAGAATTGCCGGAAAGTGAGGATGTTCCAAACGAAGTAATCACTCCTGCCGAAGAAGAGGAATCGGATTCGGAAATGCTGGAGGGCGAAACAGCGGTTAAGGGTGACAGAACAACGTATAGTTATGTTGATCCGGATAATGGATTTGAGTTTTTCCTAACTTCAGCGGATGATGGTGGGCTGGAGATCACCGGATATGATGCTCACGGTGCTGAAGACGATACCTTGTACATACCATATAGTGTAGAGGGCATTACTGTAACATCAATTGGAGCCTATGCTTTGGAAGGAGCAGGAGAAAATATCCGTAAACTAGACTTAGACTGGTCGGGCATTAAAATTATTAAAGAAGGAGCTTTAAAGAACGCTCGTTTTAAGGTGGTTGATTGTACACAGTCTGAATTGGAAACTATAGAGTCATATGCTTTTGCTTTACAGGGATCCGCAATGATCTATCTGCCTAACACCATTTCCACTCTTGATCAGAATGCTTTCCATAGTTGTTCTGCAACGCCCTGCAGTTATCTGTATCAGAACATATGCTATCTTGGTACAGAAGAGGAGTGGAATTCAATTGGCGGAAATAATGTGTCGGCGAAAGTTAGTTTTGTACCTGGAGGATATGTGCCAATAACCCCTTATACACCAGGAAACGAAGCAGAGGGCGTTATAATTACTAAAGAAAAAGAAATTGAGTTTTCTACACCTTATCCAATCGAGGGTTGTATCCCTCCGCCTCCTGATGGTGGTGGATTTTTCTATATCTTATACACAGTAAATAATGAAATTGAGGTATATAGCCCGAGAGATTATGAATATCTTGAGTGGGAATGCAATTATGTTAATGGCGAATACTTCACTAAGATCAAATTTGATTTAAGTTCATTTTGTGAGGTGTTGGCTGAGTATTCTCTGCAATTAAACAGTCAAGTTGGAGATACTGTAGGTTTTTACATTCACAGGAATCTTCTGGAATTTGATTGTGCATCACTTTATTCGGGGGATGAGTATTTCCCTGTGAATATCACAGATGTCTGGCATTTCAAAATTGCGCCAATTAATACAGCACAATATTCTCTGCAGGATTCATTTATTTTAGGTAAGGATAATTGGTCTTTTAGTGCGGGGAAAAACGCACGAGGGTTTAGTGATAATGTCACTTACAAACTGCACGGCCGTTATTATGATGATTTTGTCAAGTACCTACGCAGAGGCGAAAAGAATTTTCTACAGAAAATAATAAATAACAAAAAAATTAAGAAACTGAATAAAAAAATGAAAGCCAGTTGGGGCGGAGTCTGTTATGGGATGGCTGTAATAATGTCCCTGGTTGAAAACGGTTCTATATCAATATCCGGCATACCTCATCAAGTAGGGGCAGATTGTTTGTATAATTTAGGGCTGATACCAAGAGACAGTGATGACTTGACACAATACATAACCTATTATTATCTTTCACAATTCTTTGATGGTATGTCGAGGGAATACAGACACTTTACAACCAACTTTGGGGATTTCTCTCTGTTTAATGATTTCATAGGTGTTGACAAAAATGAAATACTGAGGAATTTAGTATATCGATTATCTCTTGGACAAACTGTTCCTTTTGTTTATGGATTTGGCGATACATATGTTCCCGTACCCATGCCTGACTTACTTGGGATTACTCCGTTAACTGGGCATACTACATTAGCCACATCCAGGCATATAATAGACCAGCCAATTTCAACAGAGGCATTAGGATGGGCGCACGAGAGAAGACCACGCTCTTTAGACAGCGGGTATATAGTTAAAATCTATGATGAAAACAAATTTGATTTCGAGTATCTTTGGATAAGTAGTGACTTCTCAGATTATTACGGAGAATTAAATTTTTGTGTCATGGCTCCGTGGAGTTCAAATTTAATGTATTTCGGATATGTAAATCCAGATTATTCGATCAGGTATTCTGATGAGGAATATGTAAGATTGGATAATGGTGCTCAAACATTTGCCCGTTTTTTATATAATTCAAAACAAAAAATCGTCAGCACCACAGGAAAAGTGTTCGAATGGATATATGGTGTAGTATCTGGGGATATGGGGTTAAAGGATCTCCGGAATATCTGTCATGAATTTGATCCTGATGAAACAAGCTCAGAGATGATTGCGGCGTTTGAAGATGATGGTGATTGGACCATAACCAGCGAGGCGGATAGTCCTATCGTTTTGGATGTGTATAATCAGGATCGGTTTATCTCTATTTATGCCGAAAACGCTGATTCTGTAGATCTGTCGTTAAGCAACGGTACAGTCGATATTCATGGCTCAGATGTTGAGTTTTATGTAGAGATATCCACTAATCTTGATGTCACGGAGGATTGTCCCGGCCATGTCGGTATCTCGGGTAAAGGAAGCGGCACAATTAATATTCATGCGGAAGACTATACGGTAGTCGCAGAATCAGATAATCTGATCACGGATGTCAGTACGATCACCTATATCGACACAATGATCGCGGAAGAGGAACAGGATGATGCTTATGCAGTAAATGTGGACGGGAGAGGAAGCATTGTTACTGCTGAGAAGTCACTGGTTCTTCAGAACAACACCTCAGCACAGATCGAGATTGAACTGCTGCCTGCAGGAATTACTGCTGAAGATCTGTCGTTCACTTCCAGCAATGAAGAAGTGGTATCTGTTGATCCTATGGGAATCATCACTGCTCTGCAGGAAGGGACCAGTACTATAACGATCAGTGCTGGCGAGGGCGAATATACAGCCACTATAAAAGTCAGTGTTGTCGGAGACGGCATCTATGTCAAATCGATCGACCCGCAGCCTTATACCGGTGCTGTGATCAAGCCGGAACTGTCTGTCTATGACGGTGCTAACAAACTGACCGCAGGCAAAGATTATACCGTCACCTACAAGAACAACACGAATGCCTATACTCTCAAAGAAGGCGATGCGGGCTTCAGCGCGAAGAAGGCACCTCAAGCGACGATCAAAGCCAGCGGAAATTACTCCAGCACGAAAACCGTATACTTCACCATTGATCCTGCGGATCTCACAACGGATGAGGTGGAAACTCTTACAGCTGCGTATACGGGCAAAGTGCAGAAGCTGTCCCCGGCGGTGAAATATAAAGGGAAGACGCTGAAGAAAGGCACGGATTATACCGTCACTTATCCCGGAGAAGGATATAAAGAACCCGGGATCTATGAGATCACTGTTACCGGAAAGGGCAACTATACCGGTACAAGAACTTACCAGATGATCATCGGCGCAAAGGATCAGGTCAATCTGTCCAAAGCGACGGTCACTACGGAAAAGAAGAGTTATGCCTATGACGAAGGGAATCAGATCACACCGAATGTTACGGTCAAATCCGGGAAGAAAGTCGTGGATCCGTCGCTCTATACCGTGACTTACGGAGAGAACAATACGACCGGGAAGGGCACGGTCACGATCACCGGCAACGATCTGGAGACGATCGGCACAAAGACGATCACCTTTACGATCACGGGCAAGCCTATAAATAAGCTGGTCAAGGTCAATGCACCGAAGAGTATTTCCAGAGGAACTGCGCTGACCGACAGTGTGACGATCAGCACGGAACTGACGGAAGGCACGGATTATACCGTGCAGTATCCTGAGACCGTCAATGCCGGCAAGGTGAAAGTGGTCATCACCGGGATCAACGGGTATATCGGAACCGTCAGTAAGACTGTTACAGTGACCCCGGATAAAATAACTTCGGAGAATACTGAGATCTTTGTTGCAGATGCGGAACAGATGAAGAACGGAGCCAGACCGGAAGTGTCTGTAGTGGTTAACGAAGAGCTTCTGGAAGCAGGAACGGATTATACCGTAAGCTATTCCAACAATAAGAAAGCAGGGACCGGAACCGTAACGGTCAAAGGAAAAGGAAACTACAGCGGGACACTGAAGACCTCCTTCACCATCACGCCTAAGGATTTGGAAAGAACGACAATCGATTATGTAAATCAGGCAAACAGCAGCACAAAGAAGGGAAGTTATAAGACGACTGTGGTCGTCAAGGACGAAGACGGAGGGCAGCTGAAAGCAGGAACGGATTATACATTGAAGTTCTTTGACGGAGAAACAGAGATCCCTGCATCTGCCAAGGCAAACGATTATCTCGATAAACCTCTGACAGTTAAGATCTTTGGTAAAGGAAGCTATACCGGATGTATCGAAGGAACATACACGGTCGCTGCCAATAATACGAACCTCTCCAAGGCAGTGATCAAGATCAGGAACCAGAAGTATCTGTCTGGAGCACCGGTGGAGATCACTGGGCAGGAGCAGTTCAGTAAAGCGGTAATGGGCAAGACTCCGCTCACCCTGGGAGAAGACTTTGCCGTATATGAGTACAGCAATAACGTAAACAAAGGAACTGCAACTGTGATTTTCCAGGGAATTGGAAGTTACAGCGGGTATAAGAAAGTAACCTATAAGATTGGGCAGAGGTCCATCAAAGAGTATTGGGGAGGGGTAGTATCCTTCCTGTCGAGACTGATGAACTAGCATAATATAAAAAGCGAATCTGTGATCACAGTGATTACAGATTCGTTTTTATTTAGCGAATGACAGAGGTGTGTTACAGGTGTTTTGTGAAAACGCGCAGCACACTCGGAGTGTAATTCGGAAGGTTTGAAACGTTATTCAGGCAGGTATTTTGCAGGAGGAGTTCATCCGGATCCTGCAGAAAACCCGTACTGCTTTGCGCTGCTTATCCTTCGATCAGGATCTGGCTCTTGTTTTCGATCTGCTTTGTCTGATCCTTCTTCGGCAGACTGACGGTCAGGACACCGCCTTCGTACTTCGCCTTGATCTCCTCATTGGTGATCTCTTCACCGACGTAGAAGCTTCTTGACAGCGTACCGGAGAATCTCTCCTGACGGATGATCTTTCCTTCCTTGTTCTTCTCTTCCTGATCATGTCCCTTGTTGGCGGTAACAGTCAGGTAACCGTTATTCAGTTCAACATTCAGATCTTCTTTCTTGAATCCCGGAAGATCGATCTCAAGATCATAGTGATCTTCATGTTCTCTGATATCCGTCAACATCTCTCTGGAAGCTCTTCTGCCGTAGATCTTACGGTTCAGATCACGCATTTCCTTCTCAAGTCCAAAGTCATCAAACCAGTCATCAAATACATTTCTTGTGAATAATTCAGGCATTAACATAGTACATATACCTCCTTTACTTTCTTCATGTTCTTTCGTATGAATGAACTATGCTTCAGTAAGGGGAATGGAGGGATTGGATTCTGTCATACCGGAATCTTCTCTGATTCTCTTTACAATTCTGTTATAGTCCCATCGTTTAGCACTGTCAATAGGAGAGTGCTAAAATATTGATTTTTTTTCAGGGAAATTTTTTTGTATATGCAGGAACGGATAATTACAATGGAGACAGGAGTATACATATATGACAAAGGATCAGGAATACTACGTACAGATCTACGATCTGGGGAAAGAAGCCCTGGAAAGCTATGAGCCTGCAACACAGCTGGAAGAGGCAGAAGAACTGCTGGAGTATATTGATGCGCCGGATGTGCGGGAATTTGCCGAAGAGATCGTGGAGGGCATGCGTACACTTGTGAATGATGAGACTGAGGGAGAGCTGCTGGCTGCGCTGGCATCGCAGGAGGATGCATATACACGTGTGCAGAGACCGGACCGCAGTGTACATGTGGAAGAGAGTGAGCTGGGCTTTGCGAAGGCTGTACTGCAGATCTATGACCTGTATGAAGAGGGAGATATCCTGTTCAGCGAAGCAGGTCAGGCGATCCTGAATCTTGCGAAGATGGCAGAGGAGAGAGGCTATGACAGTGATCTCTGCAGTACGATAGAGATGCTTGGCTCCGATCTGAAGATCGGCTGGTCCAAACCTGTCAGGGAACATCTTCATGATATCCGGGTATTTGTTCAGCAGAATGATCCGCAGGCGGATAAGACAAAAGCTGTGGATGATTATCATAAACTGCTGCTGAGAGATCTTGCGGATGTGATATCAGAATTTGCGTATGTGATCATCAGGAAGCCTTCCGGCATTCCTGATCTTGAGATACCGCCGGCTGTATACGAGGATATCTTTGACCTGGACCAGATCAAGGAGGAATACCTGTGGTCGCAGGTGCTGTCCATCAAGCCTGTATACAGTGAAGATGCAGAGGAGCCGGCACTGGAGATCTGGATATACTAAAAAGAGGCAGATGCCTCTTTTACTTATATGTACCCTTTAATTTACTGTTAAGCTTGCTGTATATACGTTCGATGAACCATGGCTCGGTTGAAGCCTTTACGGCATCTTCGGGAGAAAACCATCTCACTGCTGTATTCTCATCCATCTTCGGCCGGATCGGTTCCTGCGGGTCTGCTTCGATCAGGTATGTCAGATTCAGGTGCAGGTGTGAGGAGACATATTCACCATGTTTCTCATGTCCGTCTACGGTCAGTACTTCCATGGAATAGATCTCATCGGATACCAGCCGGAGATCCCGCAGACCGCTTTCTTCCCGCACTTCCCGCAGTGCTGTCTGTCTGGGGTCTTTCTCGCCGTCGCAATGGCCGCCAAGCCATGCCCATGAGTCATACAGCTTGTGATATGCCATCAGTACCTGTGTGCGGTCAGGGGAAACGACCCAGGCGGAAGCGGTCAGGTGGGCTGCCGTACATTCTCTTGTATAGATATCAAGACCGCTGTGCAGCCAGCGCAGGATCTCTTCCCGGTCTTTGCGTTCCTGCTCGTTGTACGGCACGTAGTTCTGTATTTGTTCAGTGAGTGTCATCGTCACTGTCCTTTCCGAGGAAGGCTCTGATCTCATCAAGCTTCTGCAGGGCTGCTTTCCTGCCGGTCCGGTATACACGCACGAGCTCTTTGGGATCATTCTCGGTCCTGCTGATATGCAGGGATTCCGGGGGTCTGATCACGATGGCTTCACCGGCAAGCTCCTTCCGGCGGACTTCAGCTGTCTCTTCGTTATAGACTTCGTGACGCTTCTCCATGGCTTTGATCACGGCCGGATACTTACGCATGGTCATGCGGATCAGCGGTATCGCAGCACTCTTTTTCTTTACATAATCCAGAGGCTGTGTCAGGATGATCACATTTCTGTTATAGCCAAGAGACTCCATATATGCATAGGGTACAGAACAGGCAATGCCGCCATCCAGCAGCTGATAGTCACCAATCTCAACGATGCGTGAGACCAGAGGCATGGAGGCAGAGGCCCGCATCCACTGGATATCCTCTTCACCACCGTCCGTGCACTTGTGAAAGACTGCCTCACCGGTCATGATGTCAGTGGCACCGACATAGAATTCCATCGGATCACGGCTGAAGGCATCACGGTCAAAGACATCCAGGACATCCGGCAGTTCTCTGTAACAGAAATCAGCACCGTAGAAGTCTCCGGTCTTCAGCAGGGAACGCACACTCGCAAAGCGGGGATCTCTGCCGTATTTCAGGTTATAGCGCAGGGGTCTCCCCGGCTGGTGTGATTTGTAGTTACAGCCGAAGACAGCACCTGCCGAGATCCCGGCACCGCCGTCAAACGTAATATTATTCTCCATCAGAACATCCATGACACCGCAGGTAAACATGCCGCGCATGGCTCCGCCTTCCATGATCAGTGCTGTTTTCATACTTCTACCTCAAGATGAATTATACCGCATACTTCCGGGACATACAGAACGAATCAACTCCTGATCTGCACAGTGTATATTTACCATTCGGTGCAGGTATACGGATGATATAATTTATAAAAAGGAAAGCAGATTATGTCACTATTTTTTGATAAGAAAGTCCTGGTAAGGGATGTCATCAACTTCTTTGACTTTGAACAGATCACCGGCAATGACGATGCTCTGAACCGGTGGATCGTTGTCCCTGATATCAACCGTCCGGGTTTTGAACTGTCCGGATATTTCAAACTGACAGAGCCAAGACGTATCGTGCTGATCGGCAATAAGGAGATCGAGTATATCTCGCATCTGACGGATGCCGAACAGTATGAGCGTTATCCGAAGATCACCGATGCTCTGACGCCGATGATGATCGTGACGCACAACAACCCGGTGCCGCCGATCCTCGTGGAAGTGGCAGAGAAGCAGAATTTTCCGATCTTCCGCACACGTCTTGATACCTACAGGCTGACGGTCGATCTGATCAGTTATCTTGAGGAGAAGATGGCTCCCGAGGATACGCTTTCGGCAGTACTGATGGTCGTCTACGGCAAGGGTGTGCTGCTGATGGGTGAAAGCGGTATCGGTAAGTCGGAGGCTGCACTGGAACTGATCGGCGATGGCATGGCGATGGTGGCAGATGACCGCGTTGATGTTGAAAGGGTACACAATACGATTATCGGACATGCGCCGGAGCTGCTGAAGGGCATGCTGGAGATCCGCGGTATCGGTATAATCGACGTCATGCGTATGTTCGGGGCGAACAGCCTTACCGACAAGCATACGATCGATCTTGTCATTGACCTGAGACAGTATGACGGTACCCAGGAGTATAACCGTCTGGAGTCATCCACGGATTACTACAGGATCCTCGGTATCAGTATTCCGAAGATCATCCTGCCGGTATCTCCCGGCCGTTCTACCAAGGCACTGATCGAATCGGCAGTGACCAACTTTATCCTGCTGGAGGAGGGCTATGACAGTTCTGCCCACTTCCGCAGCCGTATCTATGAACATCTGCTTTCGGAAAACGCAAAGAATCAGGGGGAAAACAAATGAGTCTGCCGGTGCTGTTTGATTTTGACGGTACACTGATGGATACCGAACCGGCCATTCACGAATCCTACAGGGAAGTCTTCCGCCGTTACCGCACCGAAGAGGAGTTTGACGAAGAGAAACAGGTCGCTGTGCTGGGTCCTTCCCTGGATGTCATGATGAGCATGTACTTTCCGGGTGAGGATGTTGAAGAACTGAAGACCGTATACAGGAATTACCAGAATGCGCATATGCCTGAGCTGGTCAGAGCGATGCCGCATGCCCGGGAGGTGCTGCAGATGTTAAAGGAGCGGGGATGTCCGACAGCGATCGTATCCACGCGTAAGACGACATCGATCAAACTGATCCTGGAGACGGTAGGCATGGCTGATGCGTTTGATGTGATCATCGGCTATGACATGGTGAACAGGGATAAACCGGATCCCGAAGGAATACGGAAGGCTCTGCAGGAGCTCGGGTATCCGGCTGATACATACTGTGTATATGTCGGAGACAGTCCGCTGGATATACAGGCAGGAAGGAATGCTGGAGCCTGGACTGTGGCGATGATCTCCAACCTGAAGAAAGAGAAAATGGTGCTGGATGAACACCCGGACAGGGTGATCTATGATCTCAGTCAGCTGGCAGATGCACTGCCGAAGGAGTTCTGATATGTCTGAAGAGAATAAACATAATATCATTCTTGTCAGCGGTATGAGCGGTGCCGGCAAGACTTCGGCAACCCGCATGCTGGAGGATCTGGGCTATCACTGTATCGATAATTTCCCGGTGCAGCTGCTTCCCCAGCTGAACAAGATGATCGAAACAGCGGCAGATCCCCGCTACAGTTATCTGGTGCTTTCGACAACAGCACAGGATTTCCCCGAATTCCTGCGTTCTCTGCGCGGTGAGGGACTGACCGCCAAGGTGCTGTTTCTGGATGCCTCAAACAGTGAACTGTTAAGACGGTACAAGAGCACACGCCGCAATCATCCGCTGCTGATGAGCAACACGGTCAATACGCTGGAAGAGGCGATCAGTGTGGAACGGCAGATGTTCCGGCAGAATCGCAATGAGTCATTTACGGTCATCGATACGACAAAGATCAGTGAGAAGGAACTGCGGGCCAAGATCGAGAAGTACTTCGCCAAGGATGATGTGCCAGCATTTTCGATCTCTTTCATCTCGTTCGGGTATAAGAACGGGGTGCCGCTGGATGCTGATCTGATGGTAGACGTACGTTTTCTGCCCAATCCGTACTGGGTCGAGGAGCTGCGTCCGTTTACCGGCAATGACAAGGTGATCTACGACTATGTGATCGACAAGGAACAGACCCAGGAGTTCCTGAAGAGACTGACATCCTTTACCGACTATGCCTTTGAGGAATATGTCAAGGAAGGGAAAAACCACTTCACTGTGGGCATCGGCTGTACAGGCGGACAGCACCGTTCGGTTGCCGTGACCAACTACCTCTACGATTATTACAAAGATAAGTACAGGTGTTACAAGGAACACCGCGACATTCCGGAGGAGTAAGTATGGCAAGAATCGTTGTGATCGGCGGCGGACACGGACAGTCTGCGATATGCCGGGGAATCAAGAATATACCGGATGCGGAGATCACCGCAATCGTGACAGTGGCGGATGACGGCGGCAGTACAGGCAGACTGCGGCGGCAGTTTCATATTCCGGCCATGGGGGATATACGCAATGTCATGATCTCCCTGGCAGAAGATGAAACGGTCATGAAGGAACTGATGGACTTCCGCTTTGAGGATCCGGACGGAGACGGCATGGATGTCCACGGACATAACCTGGGAAATCTGATCCTGACGGCACTGACGCAGCAGAGAGGCAGCTTTCTGGAAGCGATACAGACCATCGGTCAGGTACTGAATGTCAAGGGTACGATCGTACCGGCGACGACGCAGGTCATCACGCTGTTTGCACGGATGGAGGACGGTGTCATCGTCAAGGGAGAAGCCAGTATACCGAATGTGAACAACCATATCCGGGAAGTCTTTTATGATGAGGAAGTCAAGGCAGATCCGGAGGCTGTACAGGCGATCCTGGATGCCGAACTGATCATTTACGGAGTAGGCTCCGTATATACCAGTATCCTGCCGAATGTGATCATTCCCGAGATCCGGGATGCCCTGAAGGCAACTACAGCCAGGCGTGTATATATCTGCAATGCGATGACCCAGCCCGGTGAGACCGACGGCTACAGTGTGGAGGATCATGTGGATGCTCTGCTGCACCATGGGGCGCCGGTGGATGCGGTCCTGGTTCCCTCCGATACCCTGCCGTATGAGATCGTCAGCCGGTACTTTGATGAGGGAAGTACACCGGTAATGCTGAAGTATCAGAAACATGAGTATGAGGTCATCCAGAAGTCACTGCTGAACTTTGACCGGAAGCTGATCCGGCATGATATAAAGAAGGTCGCGGAGGCGATCGAATCGATCCTTAAGGAGCTTTAATGTCGTTTACTGCAGACGTAAAACAGGAAATATCGCTTCGTGAACTCAGCGGCAACGAGGAGAGAGCGGCGCTGTCGGCACTGATCCAGATGACATCGTCGCTTTTGATCACGCACGGGGGACTGGGACTGCTGATCAAGACCGAGAACGGTCCGGTGTCACGGGCGATCTACCGCATGGTCAGGGAGCGTTATCAGGTCGAGATCATCCCTTCCGTCAAACGGCGCATGAACCTGAAGAAGAATCTGATCTATGAGCTTCGTCTGCAGGGAGATGTGCGCAGTATCCTCGAAGATCTCGGTATCTACTCGCTGCAGGGGCTCAGGGACGTACCGCTGCGTTCGATCGTGCGTACGGATGCCTATGCCAGGGCATACCTGGCCGGGGCATTCATGGCCGAGGGGAGCGTGAATTCTCCTGCCACCAGCAACTACCACCTCGAGATCAAGGCTGCCAATCCCAGGCATGCGGCCTTCCTGTGCGAACTGATGGAGCGTTTCAGCATCGATGCCAGGGAAGTTGAGCGCCGGGGCAGACAGGTCGTCTACATCAAATCGGCAGAGAAGATCGCTGACTTCCTGCGGGCTGTGGAGGCTTCCGAGAATCTGATGCGCTTTGAAGACATGCGTATCTCGAGAGATATGTCCAACAGTATCCAGAGACTGAATAACGTAGAGATCGCCAATGAACTGAAGAGCTTCAATGCCGCAAAGAATCAGCTTGAGGATATCGCCGTGCTGCAGAAATACGGCAGGCTCCGGGACCTCGATGAGAAGCTGAAGGACATCGCCCAGCTGCGTCTTGAAGACCCGGAAGCCAGTCTCAGCGAACTCTCGGAGATCTATCGTCTGCGTACCGGCAATATCGTCAGTAAGTCGGGAATGAAACATCGTTTTGTACGTATACATGAACTGGCGCAGAAAGTGAAGAATCAGTATGAACCTGAGTAATATAAAACTGATATTGGGCATTATCCTGCTGGCCCTGATGGGGATCATGCTCATCATCCTGTTCTGGCCGCTGTTTCTGGTTCTGGCAGTCATCCTGCTTGTGCTGTACCTGCGCAGCCGTAAGAATATCCGGGTGATCCATTTCGGCACACAGGATCTGCAGAGGGATCTTTTCCGCAGTCAGATCCGTCAGAAAAGCGATGAGGAGATCATCGACGTGAATTATACGGAGAATGACAAAAAGTAATTATTCTTGTGCTATAATTTCTTTTGCATATTAAGGAGTATATGAATGAATCGTAGAACACCGTTTAATGGTTTTTGGATATTCCTGCTGTTTCTGTTTGTCTTCGGTGATACAGGATTTATTCCTTTTGCGGTGCTCATGGCAGCTGTAGCTTTTATCATGATGAAAGCTGTAGATACCAACCGCAGAACAACAACATCATCCAACCGAAAGACCAACAGCTACGGTTATACCGAAAGAAGAGCCGGGAATTCCCATACCAGTGCCGATCTGGCCAAGATCAACGTGTATCTCCGCAAATACTTCAAGGCAAGATCACAGCTTTCCCTGCCGAACAATCTGGACCTTGTGCTGCGTACAAATACCTATGAATCCATGTACAGTCTGGATGTATACCGCAACGGTTCCAAGATCGGTACACTGAATCAGTTCCGCCAGAAGTATACGGATATGTACGACGAGATGTTTGATATTCTGCTGGCGATGGCCAAGAATGATCAGGCAGCAGGAAAGACCGAGATCGTGGATGCGGAGATCGTAGACAGGGATAAGAAGAAAGATGTAAAAGTGGATCAGACACCGAAGAAACCGGTCATGGATTCACAGTATTTTATCAATACGATCAACAGTCTGAATGATGATATTCCTGATGAGGATATCTCCAACGGTCTGTTCCAGACGGCTGCACTGCTGAAACAGATACAGATCCTGGAAGGAAAGTTCCCGGATTCCAAGAGTAAACTGGAGAAACTGTATACGTACTATATTCCGATCCTGCTGAGGATCCTGAAGCAGTATGTCAACCTGCAGTCGGCGAAGTTTGATCCGAAGTACGAAAAGACGAAGGAAGACCTGAAGAAGACGATCTCCCTGATCAACGGTGCAATGGAGACGATCACGACGCAGATGACAGATAATGACTTCATCAACATTTCCGCGGATATTTCCACACTGGAAGCCGTGCTGCAGAAAGATGGTCTGGTAGCCGAAAACGATATGTTCAGCCAGATGTCCATGTCTAAAGAAGGACAAAGGTGACCCGGATGAGTGATTACAGAAAAAAGAAACGTGAAGAAGAAAAAGAGCGTCTGATGAATGAAGTGCTGAATAAGCGCAGAGATATGAATACATCCACGGACGCAAAGATCGAGCTTCGTACAAAGGCAGAGAAGAATGCGGAAACAATTGATGCGATCAGTAAGGAAGTGAATCAGACTTCCTCTTTCCTTGAAAAGGGGATCGCGGGTACCAATGATCTGTTAAAGCGTGCAGATGAGTCTTTTGAGGCTTTGCGTAAAGTACTGAATAACCAGCAGAAGGAACTGAATACGCTCAGTGAAGAGAATGGTATCTCCAATGATGAGATCGAGAAGCTCCAGAAGGATATCGTCCAGGAGTACGGTCTGAATGTGGAAGAGGTAAAGACGGTCAAACCGCTGAATTCGGCAGAGACGTTTGCCCAGATCGAAGAAGAAGCGAAGAAGAAGGTCGTTGTTGAAGAGGATACGCTCAGACGTATGTGCAATGCCTTCAGAAGACCGTATGTCATGGGTGAGCAGGGTGACAGAGCGAAGAATGTGATCCTGATCAGCGGTCCTAACGGCAGCGGCAGACATGAGACGCTGGCGGCTGTTGTACGGGCAATGTACGAGAGACAGATGATCCTCAGCGATGAGGTCTATACGATCGATATGAGCCTCTATCAGAGCAATGCCCAGGAACAGATCTTCATGCAGGATCTGTACCAGGATCTTTCCGGCAAGGGTGCCGTGATCTGCTTTGAGAACTTTGAGGTAGGTTCACCGCAGTTCCTGCGTATGCTCGACAGTCTTGTCGTTGACGGCAGAGTGAAGCTGAATAAGCGCTATGTGCTTTCCAAGGGCGTACTGGTAGAGAATCAGACCGGACTGGTCAAGGATGCCGTGGATTCGTTCTCTGCCAAGGGGAAATACCTTGTGTTTATTACGACCAAGGGGACCAAGGCTGTACAGAATGCCTTCGGTGCCGAGTTCCTGTACCATGTGCTGGATACGGTCAGTTTTGCGTCTTTGGACAGAGAACGTGCTGTGCAGATCATCGACCGCAAGGCAAAGGAACTGACAGAGCGTGCTAACGATCAGCTGAGATTGTTTGTCAAATTCACGGATGAAGCCAAGGCATGGATCGCTGATCACTATGACAAGACCAACGGTTCCGATGCCCTGACGGAGATCTTCCAGAATATCTATATCGTACTGAGCCAGCAGGCTCTGGAACATAACTTCAACTACGGCACCGAAGCAGAGATCAAGGTGGCAGATGGTGAACTGAGCGCGCAGATCTTTGCGGCTGTGATCCCGCTGATCCGTGAGAAGAACAGCAGTGCCGAGATCGAAGCTGTAAACAAGGAACTGGATGAGATCGTCGGTCTGGATATGGTCAAGGACTACATTCGTTCCCTGCAGAGTCATATACAGATGCAGGCTCTGCGTAAAGAACAGGGTATGAAGACCAGTGAACTGTCCAAGCATATGATCTTTACAGGCAATCCCGGTACCGGTAAGACAACGATCGCAAGACTGATCTCCCGGTATATGAAGGCGATCGGTGCTCTTTCCCAGGGTCAGCTGGTCGAAGTCACAAGAGCCAACCTGGTTGCCCAGTATGTCGGTCAGACAGCACCTCTGACCATGGATGTGATCAAGAGCGCGATCGGCGGTGTGCTGTTCATCGATGAGGCATATTCGCTGTACCGCGGCAAGGATGACTCGTTTGGCCTTGAGTGTATCGATACGATCGTTAAGGCCATGGAAGATAACCGTGAGGATCTGATCGTGATCCTGGCCGGATATCAGCGTGAGATGGCAGGCTTCCTGGAGAGTAACTCCGGTCTGAAGTCGAGATTCCCGAATATCATCCACTTCCCGGATTATACCGGTGAAGAACTGCGCAAGATCGCTGTGATCCAGGCCCGCAGTAAGGGTTATGAGATCAAGGAAGATGCCCTGCAGCCTCTGGAGGATTACTTCACGGCTGTACAGGCGATCAATGCGGCAGAGGCGGGCAACGGACGTCTGGCCAGAAATGTCGTCGAGGATGCGATTCTGAAGCAGTCCAAGCGTCTGGTCGCCAATCCCGGTGATGCCATGGATGAGCTGAGACTGGAAGACTTTGATCTGACAGTCACAGCGGAACCCAACCGCAAATAACAAAGTACATAAGACCGTTCGGCAGATCACCGGATGGTCTTTTCCTTATACGCAGCAGGAGGTAATGAATATGAAGGTGATCGATGTCTATGAGCAGTACTTTAAGGCATACTGCGTGTATAACGGTGTGGAGAGAAAAGGGGCAGCCGTCAAGCTGACCGCGGAATCTGATCAGGGCAGAATAAAGTATGAAGTATCCATAACGTTCTTCCCGCACAGAGATGCGGAGGACTTCGGTATCTCCTACGATGCCTATGTGTCCAGGGTGCTGTTTGAAGACAAAGGCAGAAGATCAGCGAAAAGAGATGCCGAATACCTGGGCATGGTAAAAGAGACGGTCAATGAACTGGCAGAAGAGACCCATGGTACGGTGTACTGGGATGAACCGCTGATCGAGGCGAGGTACGGGTGATCGGTATCCTTAATATACACAAATGAACAGAATGGAAGTAAAATAATACATATACCTGTGATCTGACAGGGGAGGTATACAGATGACAAATAATCGTCCACATGGAAGAAAACGCGGTGAGACAACTGCGAGCGGCGATGTTCATAAACGTGAACAGGTCAAAGGCAAACAGGGTTCCGTAAAGGAACAGCCTAAACAGAATACAACGAGGCAGGAACGTCCCGAACGGGGCAGTTTCAGAACACAGCCGGTGCGTGCCACACAGATGTTCACGAGAACCCGCAGAGGCGGAGGCGGAGGCCTGACCAAGCTGATCCTGTTCCTGATCATTGCGTTTTTCCTGTACAGCTGTCTGACCAGCGGTATCGGTAACGGCGGTACGTCGGCAGTCACACCGACACCTGCGGCAGCGACACCGGCAGCAGAGACGGCTACACCGAAACCGGTGACGCCGGGAACGTTTGCGGCTTCTTTCCAGCAGCCGACGACAACATATAATCACAATACGAGCACAAGTACGGTCAATACGGAAGTTGCCTCAGGAGCCAGAGAGAAGTTTACACAGCTGCTGGGAAACGGCAAGGATACCGTAACGATCCTTGTGTATATGTGTGCGACAGACCTTGAGTCCAATTATGCGATGGCAACCAATGACCTCAATGAGATGCTGTATGCGCAGACCGGAGACAAGGTCAATGTGATCATAGAGACCGGCGGTACGAAGCAGTGGCGCAACAACGTCATGTCGGCGAGAACGAACCAGAGATTCCGTATTGCCAACGGTCAGCTCGAGTATCTTGACCGCAACGTAGGCATGAAACAGATGACAGATCCCAGAACCCTGGTAGACTTCATCAACTACGGTGTCAAGAACTTCCCTGCCAGCAGATATATGCTTATCCTGTGGGACCATGGTTCAGGTTCTGTACAGGGATATGGCTATGACCAGAACTTCCCGAATGCGACGATGACGCTGGATGAGCTGTATCAGGCTCTCGGTGCTGTGAATACGAAGTTTGATGTGATCGGCTTTGATGCCTGTCTGATGGCCAATACCGAGACAGCAGTAGCGGTAGCACCGTATGCGGACTACCTGATCGCTTCCGAAGAGACAGAGCCCGGTACCGGCTGGTACTATACCAACTGGCTGAGTGCTCTTGGCAGTAATACCTCCATGCCTACAACTGAAGTAGGTAAGCAGATTATTGATGATTTCATCAAGGATTCGGCAGCCAAGTCACGTACGGATAAGACATCCCTGTCACTGGTGGATCTTGCGGAATTCAGTGCCGAAGTACCGGCCAAGCTGACACCGTTTGCGCAGAACATCACACAGACGATCAACTCATCTGATTATAGATCGATTGCCAATGCCAGAAGTGTGACCAAGGAGTTCGCCCAGTCCAACCGGATCGATCAGGTCGACCTCGTGCATTTCTGCCAGAATGTAAATACGAAAGAGGCACAGGAGCTTGCGGATGCTGTAAAGAACTGTGTGAAATACAACCGGACCAACAACATGAACAATGCCTATGGTCTGAGTATCTACTTCCCGTATTACTCTGCCAACAGAGTGAATACAGCTGCCAAGATCTACGATGCCATCGGTATGGATGAGGCGTATACCGGGGCGATCCGTTCGTTTGCGAATATCGGGGCTGCCGGTCAGGTCGTAAATAACAGCACCAGCAGTTCTCTGTTTGATCTGCTTGGCGGTTCATCTTCATCCAACGGTACGACGATCTCGACGGAGGATCTGCTCGGTCTGCTTCTCGGCGGTCAGCAGGCTCCGGCTCAGACAGCACCGCAGGGAGGCTCCGGCTATTACGGCTACGGCGGCAGTTACGGCGGTTATCCGAGTTCCTCCAACAACTCCGTATCTTCACTCGTCGGCGGGTCTGACGCCCTTGACCAGGCGGCTCTGGAGCTGTTTGCCAACCTGCTGTTCAGAAGCTCTGTGGATAACGGAAAGCTGCAGTATGCGGAAAGAAACGGACAGACCGTACTCGTACTTGATGAAGATACGTGGAAAGAGATCAACCGTCTGGAACTGAACGTATGGGTCGATGACGGTGCCGGATATATCGATCTTGGTCAGGATAATATCTTCGAGTTTGATGATGAAGGCAACCTGATCGTGGATTATGACGGACGCTGGGTATGCCTGGACGGTCAGCCTGTCGCATACTACATGCTCAGTGATGAATACGAGAGTGATGATGAGTATACAACGACCGGCTTTGTGCCTGCCGAAGTAACACATAACGTATACGATGAAGACGGCAATACGGTAGGTCAGGTCACGGAAGATATGCATATTCTGATCGAATACAGTGATGAAGAACCGGACGGCATCATCCTCGGAGGTCAGATCGTCTACGAGGATGAAGATGTTGAGACCAAGGGTCTGTACAAGTTTGAAGACGGTGATCAGATCAACTTCGTCTGTGACTACTATGACTACAAGGGCAACTTCGAACATGCCTACTACATGAGCGAGCCGATCACCGTTGACGGTGAGCTGGAAGTCGGTGTATATCAGATCGAAGGACAGCGTATGCTGTACAGCTACGTGCTGACAGATACGTATAATGCCAAGCACTGGACACCGATCGTTGAATACAAGTAATCGTAAAAAAGGATCCCGAAGGATCCTTTTTTGTGAAACTTAATGTGTTTAGGCGGTTGAACTATGCAATCTATTATTACTGCTTTACAACGTTGGACGCCTGCGGACCGCGGTCACTCTGCACAATCTCGAAAGTCACTGTCTGGCCGTCGTCGAGAGTTTTGAAGCCGTCTCCCTGGATCGCCGAGTAATGGACAAAAATATCAGTGCCGTCGTCTGCCGTGATAAAGCCATATCCTTTCTCTGCGTTGAACCATTTTACTTTGCCTGTTGCCATTGTGTTTCAAATTCTCCTCTTCTATGTATTACAAACACATATTTGTTGAATACTGACTTCAATATACATCCGATTGAAGTGCGTTTCAACACATTAGCACCATTAAAAATGTGCAAAAATCGCATAAATAAAGGAAAAAATGAATAATTTCTGAGAAATGTAAAAAACTAGTGAAAACAATAGTGTAAACAAACTCTTCTGTATGTTTTCACAAGGAATACCGTAACTGCTATAATAGCGTAAGAAAAGAAAGAGGATACTATGAATAAAGAAAGAGCCTGGAAACTGCTGAATGATATCAGTTTTGTACGTGTCGCCGGCACAGCCGAAGAAAAGAAAGCTGCCGAGATTTTACTGGAAGCCTGTAAGAGTGCCGGTGCCGAAGCGCACATTGAAGAGTTTGAGATCGATGGTGCCGATATCTTTGAGGCAAAGCTGGAAGTGCTGGAGCCGGAGTATAAGAGCTATCCTGTGATCGGTATCGGCAGAACAGCGTCCACCCCCGAAGAGGGAATCGTCGGCGGATTCAAATATATCGAGAACGGACTTGACGCAAATCTCTCGGATGTCAAAGACAAGATCGTCCTGGTACAGGGCAGAGTAATGCCGCCGATGGTGGAGAAACTGATCAAGGGAGGAGCTCTTGGCTATATCCTGATCGCTGGCAATCTGTATGATGAAGACAGTATCCGCAATGAGATCCGTCCCGGCAATGCCTTTGGCAAGTCTCATGCGATCCCGGGTCTGAAGCTGCATATCTGCGATGCCGAGGAACTGGTCAGATCCCGTCCCGAGAAGGTACGCATGGTCCTGAAGACAGAAGAGCTCAAGGGCACATCCAGAAACGTTGTCGCTACGATTGAAGGAACCGAGTTCCCGGATGAGATCATTGCCTTCAGCGGTCACTTCGACTCTGTCGCATATTCACCGGGTGCCTGGGACAACGGTACCGGTGCTGTCAGTGTCGTTGAACTTCTGCACTACTTCTCCAAGCACCGTCCGAAGAGAACGATGAAGTTTATCTGCTGCGGCAGTGAGGAGATCGGTCTTGTCGGTTCCCGCAAGTACTGCGAAGCCCACAAGGATGAACTGGATAAGTATATCTTTGAGATCAACTTTGACATGACCGGTGTTGTCATCGGTTATGAACATGTATGCTGCTCCTGCTCGGAAGAGACTCTGCATGCGATCCAGTATCTGGCCGGTACGGAGGGCTTCCCGCTCAGCTCTGAGCTTGGCATGTATGCCAGTGACTCCAGCAGCTTTGCGTCTGCCGGTGTTCCTGCATGTACATTTGCACGTCTTGCCCCGAGAGGCGGTGCCGAGATCCACAACCATCACGATGTCCTGGACAGACTCGATCCCGAGCAGTTCATGAGCACCGTAGGCTTTGCCTGCAAGTTTGCGGAACAGATCGCCAATGCTCCGGTAAACGTCGTACCGCGTAAGTTTGCGAAGTCCGTAGAGGAAGCTATCGAGAAGCGCAAGAAGATGTTTGCGGAAAGAGACGGCAAGAAGGAAGAAAAGCCGGAAGAGAAGAAAGAGGAAAAACCGGCTGAAGAAAAGAAGAACTGATGATCGTGGATATTGAACCGAACTGTGTCTGTAAGAATGTACAGTGTCCGCGGCATGGCAACTGTTACGAGTGTGTAAAGCACCACCGGGATGATGTCGGCAATCTGCCGGCATGTCTCAGAGAAATGCTGGAAAGACAAGCTGCCGAACAGAAATAACAGGAAACTGCGGGGAGACCTGCAGTTTTCTTTTGAAAAGTATTGACAGCATCATACAGGGTTGGTATTCTGTAATGCTGTTCATTTTTCCGGAAGATCTAAGACAGCAGAACAGGACAATGATATGATGAATAAAAACAAACCGGATGAAGATCTGTACAATACATTACAGGTATTTGCACAGATCGACGGGGTACTGCTGAAGAAGGCAAAACAATACGATACAGGCATCGAGTATGCAGGGATGGAACTGCTGAAGGAAATGTACAGGCAGAATATCCTGGGCAAAGACATGTATGAAAGACTGGTCACGGTCAGAAGATGCCGCAATGAAATACTGTTTAACGGGTATATACCGACAGTGCAGGAAATCAGTGAATGTGAAGAAGTGCTGAGAAGGCTCAAAGAGGAAGATGAACATGAGAAGCTATAAGGAAATTACGGATATCGGGAAGTATCCTGATCTGCAGTCGGCTCTGGATGATGTCGAGTTTGCGCTGGAGCAGCGTCCCAATCTGGCTGTACAGTCGATGCGTGTGGCTGTCGAGATCATGCTGAAGAATCTGTGCCGTCAACACTTTGGCGAAGAGGGCGCAGATAACAGCACAAGACTGAAGATGCTGAAGGAAGGGAATATCGTCAGCGGGGCATTGAATGACCGCCTCCATCAGCTGCGTATCCTCGGCAATGAAGCTCTGCATGACAATTTCCGTATCGAAGCAGTTGATGCGAGAATGTATTACAATACGGTGCTTGAGCTGGCCCGTTTCTACGTTGCCGAGAGTGATCCGACAGGTGCCTTGAACCGCGGTATCCGGGTGGATATGCATACATCCATCGTTACACCCTTTGAGGAGATCACCGATCTTGGAACAATGACTAAAGAAGAACGAACCAGGATTGCAGAGAATACCGTCGCAAGTCTCAGGAACTGGATCGAAGGCTGGAAGCAGAGAAGTAACTATATACCTGAACATGTCTGGAGGGGATCTTTTGATGTGGATTATCCCTGGAACGGGTGGGATGCCTTTGAGATTCCTGTCTGCGTACAGGAATACTTTATCGAGTATCATGACGGTCTGCCGGTACAGCGTATCTCAAGGATCAAGATGACATATCAGTGGTTTGAGTGTCAGCCGATCATGTTCTGTGATTATGTACAGGGGATAGCTCCTTATACGGACAGAATCGTGATTCCGTCCCTGGTGAAAGGTGCTTATCTGACACAGGAGCTTGATCTTGAAATGGAATCGGAAGTCACATATGACAGAATACTGACGATGGATTACCTGTGCAGTCCTTCACTGCTGCGGAATATGGTATTCTGCGGCGATGATCTCAGAGGCAGCAGGGGAATGTATCTTGTGAACAAGGAGATCGATCTTGAGCTTCCTGATGACTTTGAGGCACTGAAGCTTCCTGAGGATATCCGTATCCTGCTGATCTACTTCCCGCGTATGCGTACAGTGACATGCCGCGGCAAGACCTGGGAAACAAAGGACATCATTGCCGAAGATGTACGCAGATATCTCGATTCAGGTGTGCTGAGAAGAAGCCTGAGGATAATCATTCCTTCCGGCAAACTGATGTTTGATCATATCAGAAAGGATCTAATGAATGAGTATGTTATTCTGCCGCAGAAGCTGACGGAGACCCGCCGGGATGCGATCTATTATCTGTTTACACTGCGGAATTATTACAATAAGCCTGACAGACAATTCGGACCTTGTCCGTATACCGATCCTGAGGTCAGAAAGTATATCGGATCCATTCAGGGAGAACCTGTGCAGTGGATACGAAAGAATGGTTATCCCTCCGGTCTGCATGAAGGGATTAGCTACAATAAATCAAGTATCAGGAGTGAAACGGACTTTACGGTCCAGAGAAGATTTATCACAAGAATGTATACGGCGATACAAAGCTTTATGGTTCTTCCGGACTGGGTATTCGAAGGGGCATTGGCTCTGCATACAGATGTCGAGGATTTCCTGAATGCGGTGCTGAAGGTACGTCCGGAGCTGCTGGATGTGGACAGGGAACCGGAACCGCTGCCGGAGGAAAAACCTGTGCCTGAAGCTAAGCCGGTGCGTCCGCTTAACTTCTGTCCGTACTGCGGGAAGAAGGTCAAGTCTGAGGATGCCTTCTGTATCTACTGCGGCAAGAAGCTGCCTAGGTAACAATAAAAGATCTGTCCTGTAAATTACACAGAACAGATCTTTTGTTTATCTTCGGTTCAGTCCTTCACCAAGCGGGATCTCGACAACTTCTGCCATTCTGGTCAGACATGTCTCGATCTGTTCGGAGATCTCGGCAACGATACGTCCGGTGATCTCTTCGTTCTTCTCCTTTTCGAGGTTGGTATACAGCGTGCTGCGTACTTCCTGGGAGAGACGGCTGATCCGTGCCTTGAAGTATGTACGCGGGATGATCTTCCGCATCGCTGAGGGGATCCTGACGTTGATGATGGCTTCCTGCATCTTGTCTTTGCCCAAAGCCAGCACCAGAAGGGAGATGATCGCTCCGGCCAGAATTCCCGGCAGACCGTTGGCGATCATGGCAATACCGCTTCCTCCGCACAGAAGTCCGATCACGATCGAGACGATCGTATCGATCATCCAGGTGATCTCGTTGACCGCAAAGAGGTCCTTCGTGTCTACCTTGATCTCCATATCCTGCAGCGACAGGTAGGAATTCAGGCTCAGCGCAGAATACGGTACGTTATGACGTATGCATATCGGCATCGTATATTCTTCCAGTTCGTTGGATACTGTCTTCAGCCAGGATGTGACCGGCTTCATCAGCAATGCACGGGCTTCATCGGTGTGCAGGTAGGCATCGATCTCCTTCTGCAGCACAGCGTCGATATCAGCGACCTTCTCGATCTCTCCTTCCCGCCAGCGTTCAATGACAGGCAGGGCAACATTCTCAAGGATCGGATCCACAAACGTATCCACTGCGTTCCTGTACAGGGTGCCGATATTCTTACTGACGATATTCTCGACGATACTGGATTCTTTCAGACGTTCGATCTCCGCCTTGAATTCCCTGAGTTCTTCATCGATCCTGCCGCAGTATGCCAGTCCCTTGGCGACCGAGAATTCCGGTTCGCTGCCGCTGATGATCACAGCATCCTCAAAGATCTCCCGGCACCACTTCTTGACTGCAGGCATCTTCGATACACCGCCGGTCAGGAAGATCAGTTCGGGCTGTTTCTCGGTGATTCCTTCCTTTGCGGTCTGCAGGCTTTCGATGAATACTTCCTTGAATGAGCGTCCGCTGAGTCTTTCCGAAGGCTTGTTCAGCAGGTGATCAGCGATCGTTTCGTCAAGACGCAGGGTCAGGCGTACAGGCAGGCGTGTATAGCGGATCGTTACTGTCTGCATGCATTCGTTATCTTTCCAGAATTCTTCATCGGAGAAGTATTTCTCCTTGAGTCTTCTGGCCGCAAATTCACAGTATGTTCTCCAGGCATCGCTCTCACTGAAGATCCTGCGTATCTTTTTGGCATCCGATGATGCGGATACAGCTTCTTCGAGCAGGATCTCATCCATGATGCCGCCGCCGAGGTATACTTCTCCGCCGGTCTTGAGATCCATCTCTCTGCCGCCCATGATATACGCAAAGTCCGTGGTACTGGAGCCGATGTCCACGACCAGCACCGGTCTTGAGAGAATATCATAGCCTACCTGCAGGTGTTTGGACTGACAGGCACTGACCAGAGCTGCCCGTGATTCGGAGACGATCTTGGTCGGCGGATAGCCTGTGCGTTCAAAGATCTCGCGGTATTCTTCGCGGGCGGCCTTGTCCCAGCCGGCCGGACAGCCGACGTAGAAGGCACAGTCCTCGCCTTTGATCAGATCACCGTTCAGATACAGCTCGCCAAGGACGCCTGAGGCAAAGCTGCGGATATCCTTGACGGCCTGGGAGTCATTCAGAAAACGGCTTTTAAAGCGTATCCTGCGGATCGTGGCATCAGGGTCATAGCAGGCACTTTCACCGATCAGCAGGTCCCCGTTCTTCAGCAGGGCATATGCCGTGATAAAAGACTTCATCTCCCGGATGCTTAATACTTCCGGAACCAGCTGATCTTCCTTGTTCAGTCTCGTGACAGCACTTTCGGCATCACCGAGATCAAATCCGTAGAATCTGTTCATCGTCTGCCTCCTGAAGCTAATCCTTTCCGCAGCAGGGCACCGTCTATGACAAGAGCCGGGCGCAGAGTTCCGCCCTCTCCGGGCAGAATATCAAACCATGATGCGTTGTCGGGTGTATAATCCAGAGCCTGGATCCTGCGGCTGTGCAGGTAATACTTGATATGTGAGATCGTTTCTCTGGAAAGATCGCTGTTTTTGTCGGCGTAGGCATCTTCCAGTAACTGTGCCAGAAGACGCAGCTCCGACTGATCGACATCATCCGCTTCTTTGGCAAGTTGGTGGCGCTGTTCGATACGTTCCTCTGTACGCACTTCATCCAGCAGGTGATCGGCACTGATGATCGCTGCCAGAAGATGCCGGCGTATGCGCTCGGGATCAGCCTTGATCTCGGCAGTAACTTTCTGCGTACTGCTGTTTTTGGGCCGCGACAGCTTACCGCTGAAAAAGATACAGACGATGCCTGCACATAACAGGATCAGGACCACCGGCAGGTTCAGTACTGCCGCAGCAGCCCGCATCGATAACATTACCAGCACACAGGCAGCAGCACAGCAGGCAATACCGATAAACAGCACCAGCAGGAAGCGCAGATCACGTTTCTGCACGGTGCCGTCAGCCCTGGTGTACGTATAGATCTCGGGTTCTCCGGTACTGTCGATCAGCGGCAGAGATGCCCGTATGCTCTGCATGACAGCGTATGCATATGCTTTGACTTTTTCACTTTCTTCATTCTCGTTGAAACGGAAAAGAATACGTCCCAGCAGGGTGTCTGTCTGTTTGATCACACCTTCGATATCCTTCTGTGAAGACAGTGTACTGAGCAGATTTTCCTTTTCTTCTTCAAATAATGCTTGCAGGGTCTTCATACAATTCTCCGATATATTCATATTATCACATTCCGACGGCAGGATTTCTTCTGTTCAAAGTCTTTGAATTGAAATATAATGTTTCTACAGGCTGTGAAGGGAAGAGTAATTCTGCATACATGCGCAGAGAGCGGGCGTACGGTGAAAGTCCGCGTTGTGTACAGAAGGAAGATGGCCCCGGAGCTGACAGGGTGAATGATTAGCTCTGTCCGGCAATGACCGTTACTCATGAGTGGTCCGTCGATGACGGGCAAGATAAAGGTGGTACCGCGTGCAAGACGTCCTTTCACAGGACGTTTTTTATTCTCAGGAGGGATACAGGATGGAAAACAAAGGACCTTACTATTTAACTACTGCGATCGCATACACATCGGGGAAACCTCATATCGGCAATGTATATGAGATCGTTCTTACAGATGCAATTGCCAGATACAAGAGAATGACAGGCTATGATGTACGGTTCATGACCGGTACGGATGAGCACGGACAGAAGGTCGAAGACAGAGCTAAAGCAGAGGGTGTGACACCGAAGGAGTTCGTTGACCGTATTGCCGGTATCGTCAAGGATCAGTTCGATGTCATGAATGTTTCCTATGATAAGTTTATCCGTACAACGGATGACTACCATGAGAGACAGGTACAGAAGATCTTCAGGAAGCTCTATGACAAGGGTGATATCTATAAGGGTAAGTATGAAGGCATGTACTGTCAGGAGTGTGAGGCTTTCTATACGAGCACACAGCTGACAGAGGAAGGCAAGTGTCCTGTATGCGGCGGAGATGTCAAGCCGATGACTGAGGAAGCGTACTTCTTCCGTATGAGCAAGTATGCACCGCAGCTGATGGAATACATGGAGACGCATCCTGAGTTCATCCAGCCGGAGAGCAGAAAGAACGAGATGATCAATAACTTCCTGAAGCCGGGTCTGCAGGATCTGTGCGTATCCCGTACATCGTTCAAGTGGGGTGTACCGGTAGACTTTGATCCTGATCATGTTGTATATGTATGGATCGATGCCCTGAGCAACTATATTACAGGTCTTGGCTATGATGCCGACGGCAACAGTGATCCTCTGTACAAGAAGTACTGGCCTGCCGATCTGCATGTCATCGGTAAGGATATCGTCAGATTCCACACGATCTACTGGCCGATCATGTTGATGGCACTCGGTGAACCTCTGCCCAAGAAGATCTTCGGTCATCCCTGGCTGTTGACAGGTGATGCGAAGATGTCCAAGTCCAGGGGCAATGTCATCTACGCAGATGATCTTGTAGGTATCTACGGTGTGGATGCGGTCAGATACATCATGTTACATGAGATGCCGTATGCACAGGACGGTCATGTCACATATGAACTGATGACAGAACGGATCAACAGCGATCTGGCAAATAACCTCGGCAACCTGGTCAACCGTACACTGAGCATGCAGAACAAGTACTTCAACGGTGAAGTAAACAATGCGGATGTTGCGGAACCTGTCGATGATGAACTGAAGACACTGGCGATGGAGACAGTGAAGAAAGTCGATGAGAAGATGGGCACACTGCACATTGCGGATGCCATCGATGATATCTTTGTCCTGCTGAACAGAACAAACAAGTATATTGATGAGACAATGCCCTGGGCATTGGCCAAGGATCCTGACCGTATCAGCAGACTGGCAACAGTTCTGTACAACCTGCTGGAGACGATCCGTATCTCTGCTGTTCTGTTAACGCCGTTCATGCCTGCAACTGCTGAGAAGATCTTTGATCAGATCGGTACACAGCAGCGTGATTATGACTCTCTTGCGGAATTCGGTGCCCTGGAGAATGGTATTTCCGTAACGAAGACACCGGAGATCCTGTTCAGACGTCTGGATGAGAAGGATGTTGATGCACAGGTCGAGAAGATCCGTGAGAAGCAGATCGCCAGACAGAAGAAAGAGGAAGAGAAGCAGGCAGAGATCACGATTGAAGATTTCGGCAAGCTTAATCTCCGCGTAGGTAAGGTCATTGCCTGTGAGAAGCACCCCGGTGCAGATTCTCTGCTGGTAATGAAGGTCGATATCGGTGATGGTAAGCCGAGACAGATCGTTTCCGGTATTGCCGGAAGCTATACAGCCGGTCAGATGATCGGTAAGCATATCGTTATCGTTGCCAACCTGAAGCCTGCGATCATCCGCGGTCTTGAAAGCCAGGGTATGTTACTGGCGGGTAAGGATGACGGCAGTATCGGTGTTGTTGAAGTGAATGGTCTGAAGCCGGGAACCAAAGTCAGTTAAGAGAAGAGCGTGTACATCACGCTCTTTCATACCGGAGGAATATGAAAAAGTATACGATCGTCAGCCGGCCGGATAAGCTGTCTGCCAGTCTTGAAGGAAAGACACGCAAGACACTGTCTGCGCACGGGTATGTTTATGATGAAGATGAACCGGAAGTTGTTTTTGTGATCGGCGGCGACGGTACGTTCATCTATGCGGTGCATCAGTACCTGGATCAGCTTGATAAGGTCTGTTTCTACGGTATTCATACCGGTACGCTGGGTTTCTATACCGATTATCAGGAGGCTGATTACGAGGAGTTTATCGAGACTTTCCTGAGCGGGAAGTATGCCCAGGTATACTATCCGATGCTGCATGTCGTGACCGATCAGGATGAGTACTATGCGCTGAATGAGATGAGGATCGAGAATGCGGCGCGTACGCAGGAGATCGATGTGCTGCTGGATGACAGGCTGTTTGAAGAATACCGGGGCACCGGTCTGATCCTTTCCACACAGCTGGGCAGTACGGCATATAACCGTTCTCTGGGCGGGGCGGTTCTGCAGGAGGGTCTGCCGCTGGTGCAGCTCTGCGAGATCGCCGGTATCCATCACAGTGCATACCGTTCTCTGGGTTCTCCGCTGGTGATGAGAAACAATATCAAGATCACCCTGCGTTCCAATGATTACCAGGGTGCTCTGCTGGGTATCGATTCCGATGTCTACTGGATCGAGGATGTGCATGAGATCACCGTACTTCCCGATGTGGACAAAAAGGTAAGAGTACTCAGGGGAAGAACGGTATCGTACTTCTCCAGATTAAAGTCTCTCTTCTGAGGCTTTGTGTTAGAATTACTTGTATATAGCTGAGGTATAAGATGCGCGGTTGGCACTCATTGTATGAAATACTGAAATTTCCGATCCGTGTACTGATGTTTGCGACGTTCATTCTCGGTGTCGGGAATATCATCACAAACAGTGCTTTCAGCGCGTTTATCAATATTGACAGTGAACTTGTCCTGCTGTCGGCGGAAGCCATGATGCGTCTTGGCACGGTCATTCTGGTGAACTTCCCGCTGATCTTCCTGATCCGTCTGGTCACGCGAAGAGGCGGTTCGGCGACAACGATCATCTCGGCATTCCTCGGGTATATGTCATACCTGATCATCACGATGTACTTTGTGCGCAGCGATCTGCCGGCAACCGCGTACAGTTCGATTCTTGGACTGTCTGCCACAACGGTCTCTACGGCCTTTGTGCAGGGCACCGTGCGCTATCCTCTGCAGACCGGTGTGATTGCGTCTGCTGTGGTGTCCTTTGTGACACTGCACTGTTTCCGGCGTTCCCGCTATCACAGTGAGTACGGTATCTTCTCGTTTATCAGTAAGGATGTCTGGTGTGTGATCAATACGATCATTCTGTCTTCTGTGGCTGCTCTGGGTATTACCTTTGTCTGGCCGTATATCGTTTCGGCCATACAGGATGTGATCGCCTTTATCAGTCAGGATACGACGAATCCGATCAATCTTACGCTGTACGGTATTCTTGACCGTTTCCTGAGTCTGTTCAACCTTGGTGCGATGATCCGCACACCGTTCTGGTACGGAGCTAACGGAGGCACCTGGATCAGTATGTCGGGCAGCAGTATCGCCGGTGATGTCAATATCTGGACCAACCAGCTGGCTGCGTCTTCGATCAGCGGAATGAGCGGAAGATTCATCACACCGTACTATGTGATCAATATCTTCGGTATCCCGGGGCATATCTGGGCGGTCTACTTCCTGCAGACGGATACACTGGAGAAGCGCAGAAACAGGCTGTTCTATGTGCTGCTTACGGTGATCTCAATATTCATGGGCAACAATCTCCCTCTGGAGATGACACTGTTTGTGCTGAGCCCGTTACTGTATCTGATCCATCTTGGCATTACCGGTATTCTGTTCGGTATCTTCCAGTCCATGCATATCTATCTGGGCTTTAACTATACCGGAACCAATACCGTGGCGGTCACTCCGGGCACACTGCTGGAATATCTGACATACTTCCGCAGTAATACACTGCGCATGAGTCTGATCACGATCGCAGTCATCGGTGCGGTCACGTTTGTTGTCTATTTCCTCGTGACCAGGATCTATTACAAGTATCTGGCTCTGGATCTCTTCCGTACGGGGGATAAGGACAGACTGATCAACGGTACCGTAGAAGCTGTAGGCGGTATTGAGAATATCAAGCTGATCCACTCCTCGGCTTCACGTCTGATTCTGAGTCTGTATGATCCTACACAGCTGAATGCGGATAAACTGCGGGATATGGGTGCTGTGCGTGTCTACGATACAAAAGCCGGGTATGCGATCACTTACGGTGCTGCTTCGACGATCGTGCGTCTGGGCATTGCCGGAAAGCTGCGTCAGGCTGCCAGAACTGTAAAGTCCTGATACATGGCAGGGAATATTCCCTGCTTTTTTTTGTGCGGGGTAAGTATAATGATGTTAGGTAAATTGATCCTACGGAGGCTATCATGACGATCGACGATTTGAAAAAGATCACAGCAGTCATTGAAACAGGTAGTATTAACAGAGCATCAGAGAAGCTGTTTACGGCACAGCCTGCCATCAGCCGCAGTATCAGGCGTGTGGAGGAAGAGTATAATATCACGCTGTTTGCCAGGACCCAGGGCAAGAAGGCAGAACTGACAGAAGAGGGCCGCATGTTTTACAATGCGGCACAGGAGATCATTGCGACACATGAGAATATGATCCGTCAGCTTGAGTCCTATAAACTGCGTGATGAGAGTACGATCAGGTTCGGTACACCCCCGCAGCAGTCGGTCTTTATGTTTGGAGAGATGCTGAAGTGGTTCTACCGCAATGTACAGGCATATCAGCTGGAGACGCATGCCGCAAGCAGCCGGCAGCTGCATATGCAGGTGCTGAGCGGTGAACTGGATGTGGCTGTGATCAATGTGGCAGAGAAATACGATAATATCTACTACGAGAAGGAGAAGAGGATGCATACCAATGTCTATCTTTCCTCCAAGAGTCCTCTGCATGAGACCAAGAGGTATATTGAAGGTCTGGAAACACCGGTGATCGATGTACACGATCTGGAGAAAGATACGATCATTGTAAACAAGAAGGGCAGTGCCAGCAGGGATGTGTTTGACCGTCTCGTGGAGAAGTATCATCTTAACGTAAAGATCATTGAAGAGGATACCTCGATGTATAAGCGGATGAAGATGGCAGATGACGGAATTGCGTCATATCTGCTGAGTTCGGCTGCCTCCAGTGAACTGAGACCTGACTGGGCGAGAGGGACGATCGACAGATATGTACTGATCGATCCTGAACAGGATGTCGAAACATGGCGGTATATCATCTGCAGGAAAGGCTTCGAGAATACGGAGAAGTACAGGATCCTCAGAAAATGCCTGAAGGTGACAGAATCATAACTTATACATTTTCCGTATAATTCATAAAAAGTTCGGCATGAGTTGAAAGAAGAGAAGATCGTTATAATGTAAGCGTTAACAAAGCTTCTCTTTTATTTCACAGTCAGAACAAGGGGTTAATGATCTGGCTGACCGGATAGAAGAGACAATCAGAATCACATTTGAAGAAAGGGGAACTTTATGACAACTCAAATGTATTTATGTCTCGGCCTGTTCGTATTCTTGATCGGCGGATATGTCTCTGCTAAAAAATTAAAGACAACGAACGGTGTCGTCGCTCTCTGCGCGATCATTCTTACCGCATGGTCCGGCATCGTCCCGGCAAAGAATGTTCTTGCGAACTTCGCGAACCAGAACGTTCTGCTCATCACCGGCATGTTCATCGTCGCAGCCGGCTTCAATCGCACACAGGCGGTAAACAAGCTGTCCAGCGCAGTCTATAAGATTGCCGGCGGTAACTTCACAGTCATGATGGCTGGTTATATGCTGGTGACATTCCTGCTTGCCAACCTGATCCCGAGTCCGGTCGCTGTATTCACGATCATGGCACCGATGCTCAGTGCTACCTGCGAAGAAGCAGGTGTCAGCCCTTCCAAGGCGATCTTCTCGATGGGTCTTGTGGCTGTCGGTACATGTAACGTTCTGCCGATCGGCACAGGTGCGACGACCTTTGCGACCCAGAACGGTTATCTGGAATCCTACGGTTATACAGATTATCAGATGCAGCTGCTTGATCCGTTCAAGGGAAGAATCCTTTCCGCGATCATCATCCTGGCTTATGCGATCTTCGTTGCGCCGAAGTTCGCTCCTGCACAGCCTTCCGTTCCGATCACAGCTTCTTCCTCCAAGCACACAGGTGCCAACAAACAGGAACCGCTTCCCCCTCTGCAGGAATTCCTCGGTTACTTCCTGTTCGCTCTGACAACACTTGGCTTGATCTTCTCCAGTAAGCTTGGCCTGGCCAACTGGCAGGTTGCGATGACCGGTGCGACACTGGAAGTTGTTACACGCGTTCTGAAACCGAAAGAAGCTACCAATGCTGTTCCGTTCATGATCGTACTGATGCTGATCGCAGCTCTGTCTGTCGGCGGCGCTATGGTTGAGTGCGGACTTGGTGACCTGATCGGTGAGAAGCTTGCACAGGCACTTGGCGGAACTCACAACAGTTATGTGATCGGTGCTGCGTTCTTCATTATCCCGTTCCTGCTGACACAGGTTATGCAGAACCAGTCTGTAGGAAACATCTTCGTTCCGATCATTATCCTGACATGTAAGGCACTCGGCGCTAACCCGGTAGGACCGCTGATTCTCCTCAGCGCAGCTTCCCTGACAGCGTTCCTGACACCTTCTGCTACAGCTACCGTACCTCTGATGATGGGTTTCGGCGGATATGACCAGAAAGACCTGCTCAAGATGGGCTGGTTACCTTCCCTGATCATCTGTATCGCTTCCGTATTCATCACCATGACCTTGATCCCTTGTTTCTAAGGAGCTCACAATGAATATACCCCTGATTGACCAGTCATTTGTCAAAGAGAAAGGAATCTTCTATGTCGGAGGTTCCCTGCACGGAGAAGGCAGCGACCATTACTACGCAAACCAGATGTTTGTGGAAGTCTATGTGCCGTGTGAAATCCGTCATCCATACCCTGTAATCATGTTCCACGGTGCCGGTCAGACCAATGTCAACTGGTTAATTACACCGGACGGACGTATGGGATGGGCAGATTACTTTGTCTCTCAGGGGTATGTTGTATATCTGGCGGAACAGCCCGCAAGAGCACGTTCTGCCTGGCATCCCCAGGTCAACGGACCGACAATGCATCATACCGCGGAAGCACTGCAGAACCGCTTTATGACCGCAGAGGGAAGTTGGCCTCAGGCCAAACGACATACACAGTGGCCGGGAGGCGGAGAAGATCTGAACAGTGAAATATCCAGACAGTTTCTTCAATCCCAGGTGGAGTATCTGCCTTCCAACAAAGATTCGCAGGAACTGGTACTGCAGGCAGGCAAAGAACTGCTGGAAAAGACCGGTCCTGCAATACTGATCACACATTCTCAGGCAGGACCCTTCGGATGGCTTCTGAGAGATTACTATCCGGAATACGTAGAAGGTATCGTCTCTCTGGAACCGACGGCCCCTCCGTTCTCCAGAGACTTGACAAAGCCTGCTGCCCGGGATTACGGTCTGGCAAGTGTGCCGCTGCACTACGAGCCTCCGGTCAATTCACCGGAAGACTTCGAACTGGAACTGCTTAAATCAGATGCTGAAGATATCCCTGACGGGTGGGTGATGAAAGAACCTGCCAGAAAGCTTCCAAGGCTTGCGGGGATACCGATCATACTGATCACAAGTGAAGCTTCCTATCACGCACAGAGTGATCATCTGGTGTCCTATCTGTTGAATCAGTGCGGTGTACAGCACGACTTCATCCGTCTGGAAGAAGCCGGTATACACGGCAACGGACATATGATGATGCTGGAAAAGAATAACCTGGAGATTGCAGATCTGGTCTTATCCTGGCTGGAAAAGCATAATCTCTGATATGAATAAAAAGGAGTAAAGTTATGAGTTCTAAAGTAATTGACAGAACGGCACTGCCGGTAAAACAGTGGGATGATCCAAGCGTGCTGGTGAAGGTTCGCTGGAGCGGTGTTAACTTCTATGAGTTTGTACTGCCCAACGGAAAGACGATCGTTATGGATCCTTACTTTGATGATCCCAACGATGCCCATAATGAATACAAATATACTCCGACAGATCTTCCGGCCGGAGAATGGGTAAACGGAGCAGATGTGATTCTGCTTACTCACGGACATTTTGACCACACAGGAAATCTTGCGGAAGTACTGGAAAAGTATCCGGATGCACATATCATCATTCCTGAGCATACGATTCCTTCCGTGATTGTGGCCCAGAACGTAGACTACTTCTCCCACTACTTCACAGAAGCAGGAGCTCATGACATGTTTGAGTTTGACGGTTTTACCATTGAGACATGCCGTTCCAACCACAACATCGGAAGAGCAGTTAATCCTCTCAAGCGTGCCGGTGTAGATCCCAACGGCAGACTGTATGAAGATGAAAACGGAAACGTAGACTTCTTCAAGATCTGGAAGTGGATCTATGAGCGTGAACTGATGAATCTCAAGATTACTACGGAGGAAGGCTTTACCATCCTGCTGTGGAATTCCCAGATGGGTGCAGACGGTATCGGTTATGAGACCAGAAAGTACTTCTATCGTGATGCCAAACCGGATCTGTTCATGTATCAGGTAGCCGGTGCCAGCTTCGGTGGCAACAGACGCAATCCTGACTGCGGACCGATGGGCAAGTTCATTGCGGAAGTCAAGGCAAAGACAGCCCTGCCTGAACATCAGCAGCACTTCTCCTACGAAGAACTCGATGCAATGGCAGAGAAGTTTGCGGGATACTGCGACGAAGCAGGTGAAACAACAACGTTCCTGACCCCGGAGACAGGTGTCTGGTACGGTTATGCCAAGGATGCTGAGGGCAACGTCAGCGTATACCTGATCAACAAGTAAGCATAAAGGGACGGTTCAGCGTCCCTTTTATCATCAGTTACAGCTGACCGGAATGCAGTACCTGGCATATCCGGTCTTTTCACTGCTTCCGCTCTTTCACCGGGGAAAGTGCTGTACACTGCAGAAATCTTCCGAATGTCTTATCGCGGCAGGGGAGCTTTGTTATAATTGTATTACTGTCACTGTCATCTGCCAGGACACCGGCGTATGTGCTGACTTTCTCCTGATGAGCAGACAATAAAGTGCAATTTACTCTGCAGGAGTGATACTATTGTGACGCTTGCGGCACTTGGAAAGAAGAGGATGTTTATGGCTGTTTTTCAGACAATATTATCAACTGTTATACTTGGTGTACTTTATTACCGCATGATAAAAAGGGAAACACCTTCACCGATATCCTGGCTTCAGGCACTCGTGCCGGTCGGACTTGGTGCGGCGTCACTGTCTGTTTCCTTTTATGTACTGATCGGTGTCGCAGCCTTGCTCAACTGGCTTGGAATCAGCTCAGGCGGAGCCCACGTGTTTGTCAAATCCATGTTTATGGCGTTTATCATGGCCGGTGCTCCTGAAGAACTGACAAAGTTCGCTGCCATGATCATCACGATCTTCCTTTTCCGAAAGAAGATCAGAAACGTATATGAGTATATCCTGATCGGTGCTGCGGTGGGTATCGGCTTCACACTTCCCGAGGAATTCCTGTACGGTGACGCGGAGGCGCAGGCCATTTGGATCAGAATGCTGACAATTGCAGGTCATATGTGCTACGGCATCCTCATGGCCAAGCATCTCGGTATTGCCAAATACAACAAGATCAATGATAAGCCCCGCTTCCTGCAGTATGTCCTTGCATTCCTGATCCCGATCCTTCTTCACACGCTGTATGACGCATGTACATCAAACAATCTGATGATGCTAAGCGAAAATGCAGCCGAATCGGATACAGGCATCATCCTTGGCCTTGCCGGAACGGCAGCACATATCATCATGCAGTTTGTCATTCTCTTCCTGGTGAAGAAGAATACCGAGAAGTACTGCGGCATGACTTTACTGCAGAAGATGGAAGCAGAATCATCAAAATAGTCCTGTATCACAAAAACTTGCGTTATTTCATATGAGGTGGTAGAATCGGAATTACCCTATGAAGTTAAATAAGATAGTAAAAACTGTAATTGCGGCAGCTGCACTGGTATTCAGTGCCGGCTTCAAGACCGAAGACTTTTCGATCACTGCGTTCAAGAATTACGAGCGTGAGTTCAAGTCCAAGTCGATCGGTGCCTGCTCATCAAGCAGTACGAAGACGTATGAAGACTACCGCATGATCACCGATCCGCAGTCACGTCAGTACAGACATATCCATACGCATATGACTGTTGATGACACAACGGGTTTCCTGTATGACGAAGATGGATTTATCGGTGTGGCGCTTGGTTACCAGTTCGGTGAGATCGGTACCCGGTACTATATCGTACTGGATACGGGTATTATCCTGCCTGTCGTCAAGATCGATGCCAAGGCTGCAGTCGATGCGACAGACGGATGCAGTGCCAATCTGAACGCCAGCGTGATCGAGTTCGTTATTGACTCCGAGAAGGCATATGAGTACTTCGGCGGCGGCAACGGTCTCGTCAATAACGGCAACTACAACAACTATTCTTACTTCAACGGCAGGATCCTCGACTTCGAGCTCGTACTGGATGAGAAACTGGAAGACGGTGTCACCTACGATCTTGATATCGAACAGCCTGAGAATACCAAGGATTACTTCGAAGAAGAAAGAGTAGTCCAGGGCGGATACTGATAACGAACCGGAAGAGATTCCGGTTTTTTTGTATATAATGGGTTTATGCATAAAGTGTTCGGTGAAAAAGAAGAGAAGACGTATACCGACAGGTTCGGAGCATATATTATACCGATCAGTGACGGAAAGATCGCAGTCATCGATACACCGGCAGGGCATTTTCTTCTTGGCGGCGGTATCGAAAACGGTGAGACACATCAGGCGTGCATAGAACGTGAATGTCTGGAAGAAGCCGGGTATACGGTACGTATCGGCGAGATGATCTGTACAGCCGAAGAATACCGCATACATCCGCATTATGGTTATCCGTTTCATCCTGTGCAGACTTACTATGCCGGTGAACTGCTGACAAAAGTGCAGGAGGCGACAGAACCGTATCATACACTGATCTTCGGAACGCTTGAGGAGCTGAAGCCGGGCATGTTTACACAGATGCAGGCATGGGCACTTGAACAGGCATATACGTATTGGAGGAAACACAATGAACGAAGTGATCAGACAGCTGAATGAACGCAAATCTGTCAGAGTTTTTACGGAACAGGATATTGATGAAGAGACCGTACAGGTGATCCTGAAGGCAGCTGTGATGGCACCTTCGGCAGGCAATCAGCAGCTGTATACGATCATTCGTGTCAGGGATCAGCAGCTGAAGGAGAGACTGGCAGAGTCCTGTGATCATCAGTCATTTATTGCCCAGGCAAAGCTGGTGCTGGTCTTCTGCGCGGACTGCCTGAAGTGGTATGAGGCATACCGGTATGCCGGGTGCGAAGCCAGAAAGCCGGGGGAGGGAGATCTTCTGCTGGCAGTGGATGATGCCGTGATCGCAGCCCAGAACGCGGTGACAGCAGCGGAATCCCTGGGTATCGGTTCCTGCTACATCGGCGATATCATGGAGAATGCCGAGACGCAGAGAGACATCCTGGGTCTGCCGGAGTATGTTTTCCCGGCCGCCATGCTGGTATTCGGGTATCCGACTGAACAGCAGAAGGAGAGAGTCAAGCCGAAGCGCTGTGAGATGCAGTATATCGTTCATGAGAATACCTATCACCGGATGGGCGAAGAGGAACTGAAGGCGATGCTGGTGAAGAACTGTACAGAGGAGACATATGACAGTTGGATCAGGGCTTTCCATAATCGTAAGTATAATTCCGGATTTGCCAGGGAGATGACAAGATCCGTCAGGGAGTTCTTAAAACAGTACAGGGATGAATAAAAGAAGTGACATCATCACTTCTTTATTTCTATCACGGTATCGTTGTGCAGACTGTAGGCATAGATGGATATCCGTTTACCGGGGTGCAGGATCTGCAGCGCATGCCGGTAAGTATTCAGCTGCTCACTGTAGCGGGATATGATCTCTGACGGAGATACATTATCGGTCTTGTAGTCGATCAGGATGACTTCGGTATCGGAGA
>DFIS01000024.1 GCA_002372175.1 Solobacterium sp. UBA3691 | reverse complement strand
CGCACCATTTTTTATTTCCGGAGAGTGATCTCCTTTTTTTATGAGATGAATTACCATATTAAGCGCAACAGATGACCATGGGGTAAAGAAAAGACCCACAGGTTCAAATGATAGAATGTGAGTGACCAAACTTACATAATCAGGAGGACCTATGGGCTACTATCATCTTAACATACACGAAAGAACAGTGATCAGCCAGCTGCACACTTCCGGTGTGTCCATCCGCGGAATTGCCGAAGCGATCAGAAGAAGTCCGTCAACAGTATCCAGAGAACTTAAGAGAAACAGCTATCGCACCGGGAGGAATCATCAGATCTCACGGTATATTCCCTCGACGGCACAGAGATCTTATATACAGCGCAAGACCCATTGCGGAAGAAAGAGGAAATGTGAAAGTGATGTTCTATCATATGTGAAGAGAAAGATCGAGGAGCACTGGTCTCCGGAGCAGATCAAGGGGAGAGGAAACGATACTATGGATATTCCTTCGGTTTCCACGATATACCGAATGATCCATGAAGGAAGATCAGGTCATATCACGATGGAGAAGCTACGCAGAAAAGGTCATTTCAAGCGTCCTGCTGAAACCAGAGGGAAATTCAATGATGGCGGCAGAACGATAAGAAAACGGGACAAAACGGTTTATAAGCGAAGGGAACTGGGACATTGGGAAGGAGATACAGTAGTTTCAGGAAAAGATGATCATACGCCAAAGTCCAAAGTTTGTTTCGTGACACTGGCAGAGAGGAAAGCACGGTTCTATTTGGCGATCAAGGTACCTGACAGAACGGCGGCTTCTGTCACTCCTGCTATTATCAACGCTTTGAAGGAATACCCTTCCGAACTGGTCAAGACGATCACCTTTGACAGAGGGAAAGAATTCTCAGGGTATGAGGAAATCGAAACAGCTTTGAACTGTAAGACCTATTTCTGTGATCCCTACTGTTCCTGGCAGAAGGGAACTAACGAAAATACAAACGGATTACTAAGAGAGTTTTATCCAAAAGGAATGGATCTCTCTGAAGTAGCAGAGGAAGATTTACAGGAAAAGATCTATCTTCTAAATAATAGACCAAGAAAGTGTTTGGGATACCAGACACCATCTGAAGTGTTTAATACCACTCACAATGAGTGTTGCGCTTAAATTGACAAATTATCAACATAAAAATGACCATACAAATGTATGATCATTCAGCATTATCCGTTATCTGAGAGACCCCAGGAAGGAATATGATTTCCCCTGCGGATCAGCACTGTCTTCTGAAAATCCGTCTGGTTCAAAAAACGGAGCACCTCATATACTTCCTTTTCGGTGCATGCTGTGAGAAGCTTGATGTCAATCGTCTTCATCAGGATATCAGCAGCGATCACGACCGCAGTAACTTTTCCGGGTGTGTCAGATCCGACATATACACTCAGACCTTCGGTTCCGGTGCCAAGCGTGTCATCAAGATGACCATATTCGACCGGATAGGTCATGTTTCTGAAGGTTGGATGTGTATCTCCCTTGTGTCTGGAGATGATCAGATTGCTGGACAGAAACAATGTATCGACTTTCTGCCAGAAATAAGCATTGTTTTCGAATTCAGTCATATTTACCTCTGCAAGGAATTATATGACATATTATAACAAATGTAAACATATTACATATTAAATGAAAACATTTACATTATTCTTTGACAGTGACCTTGTCTCTCGTAATATCTGCCAGTGTATGACATCCTGTCATCAGCATTGCCTGTTTGAGCTGATCTCTGTACTTGTCAGCCAGAGCTTTGACGCCCTCACTGCCTCCCTTGATGCATGCCAGAGCGAGCGGTCTGCCGATCAGGACACCGTCAGCACCGAGAGCCAGACACTTGAAGATATCGTTGCCGCTGCGGATACCGCCGTCCACCAGGATCGTGATCTTTCCCTTGACCGCGTCAGCGATCGCCGGCAGTACTTCTGCTGTACCGGGCGTATCGTCCATGACACGGCCGCCGTGGTTGGAGACGACGATGGCATCTGCCCCTGCCTCCACTGCCGTCAATGCCGCATGTACAGTCATGACACCCTTGACGATAAACGGTCTGTCCAGAGATTCCTTGATATAGCGCAGAGAAGCAGCTGTCTTTGTCTCTACCGGTGTCTTGCCGGCTCTTAAGAGAGGAAGTCCGGCCGCATCGATATCCATGGCAGCAGCACTGGTCTTCAGATCCTTCAGGATACCGATACGCAGATCGACACCCTCTTTTACCCACGGCTTGATCGTTGCGATACCCCTCCCGCCGAGATCATGGATCGCCCTTGCCGGTTTGGCAAAGAGTTCCTCGGGATCGATACCGTCACCGGTAAAACCGATGATGCCGGCATCCGCACATCCCTGAAGCATCAGCTGTGAATACTCATACTCACCGATATCATAACCGTAGTTGTTTTTAATGCCGGCAACGGGAGCGGAAAACACAGGCATACTCATCGGGATACCGAGGATCTCTGTCTCTGTCGTGATCTCTCCGGGTTCTGCACAGACATCCATGTTGATCCTGACTCTCTTCAATGCCTCCACATTGTTGATAAACGCTCTGCCGCTGTCCTTGCCGCCAAGACCCGGGATCTCACCGCGGCAGGCCAGACCGTTGCATTCCTTACATTCTCTGCACTTTAACATAATTCCTCCTATAAGCTGTATATTCTGATGCCGCACTGCGCAAGCATCTCTTCTATATCGTAAATGCCGGTCAGGTTCATCGCCTGCAGAGCGATCATCAGACACCCTTCCGCATCACTTGCCGCATTATGGTGGTTCAGTTCAAACCCGATATGATCACAGACATCATCAAGACGGTGATGTTCAAGCCGCGGAAACAGCTTCCGTGCCAGTCTGACCGTATCAAAGTAACGCAGATGCGGCACCGGCAGACCGCAGTTGATGCAGGCTGCTTTCAGACATCCCATGTCAAAGCCGGCATTGTGCGCACAGACGACCGTATCCTCGAAATACGGCAGGATCTCCCGGTATACCTGACGGAAATCCGGTGCTTCCCTGACATCCGCAGGACGGATCCCGTGGACCATGATATTCATCCGGTTGAAGTGAGATACATTTTTCTCGGGACGGATCAGCGAGTAGTAATCATCGGCAATGACCCCCTCCTGCAGAACGGATATCCCGACCGAGCAGACACTTGCGGCAGACGCATTCGCTGTTTCAAAATCGATCGCGGTAACTCTCATACAGTCTGTTTGATCCGGCTGGAGCGGATCTCCCTTCCCGGCAGATACTGATTCATGCAGCGTACGATCTTCCGCTTTGAGTACATCTCCACAGCTTCCGAACTGCCGTCAGTCAGATTCACAATAAAAAGATCAGTCACCGGATGCCATTCATACTGCCAGTTCACAACTTCATCCCAGTAGATGAGCATACAGCTGCTTCTGTCATTCTGATTGTAAAGCACCAGAAACTCATCAGAGAAAGTCATCAGGGTCCTGTCAGGCATGACCGAAAGCGCAAAACAGGCCATCATGATCATACCCAGCGCAGCCGAAATAAAATACGGATAGCGGACGATCAGGACCGCCCCAAGCACAATGATCAGTGACAGTGCCGCAACAGGTTTCACTCTGATCTGATGCAGAGTTCCCTTCATCTCCGGAAGATTGCGAATTTTGATAACGCACGACTTCATATACCTACTATACCATGATTTCTGTTATACTGATTAACATGCGAAGCCCAATTCGATTTGAGATCACACACGTATGTGCGCAGTCCGGTGCGAGAACCGGGATCCTTCATACCCCTCACGGTGACGTAGAAACACCGATGTTCATGCCGGTCGGAACCCAGGCAACGGTCAAGTTCCTCTCTCCGGAAGAACTCTATGCGCTTGGTGCCGGTGTTGTGCTTGCGAATACCTATCATCTCTGGCTGCAGCCCGGCGAAGATATCGTAGACAAGGCCGGAGGTGTGCAGAAGTTCATGAACTATAAAGGACCGATGCTTACCGACAGCGGCGGCTTTCAGGTCTTCTCGCTGGCAGATGCACGCAAGATCAGTGAAGAAGGTGTTCTGTTCAAGAATCCGAAGAACGGTGACAGGCTCTTCCTGTCCCCGGAAAAATCAATACAGATCCAGAATGCGATCGGTGCGGATATCATCATGTCCTTTGATGAATGTATCCCCTACCCGGCAGATTATGCCTATGCCAAAGCCTCCATGGAGAGAACACTGCGCTGGGCAGAACGCGGCAAGAATGCGCACCGGAAGCCTGAGACACAGGCTCTGTTCGGTATCGTTCAGGGCGGTGACTATGCGGATCTTCGGCATTACAGTGCGGAGAAACTCGTTGAGATCGGCTTTGACGGTTATGCCATCGGCGGTACTTCTGTCGGTGAAGACAAGGAGACCATGGTCCGCATGGTCCGTGAGTCTGCCGAGCTGCTGCCCTATGACAAACCGCGGTATCTGATGGGTGTCGGTGCTGTCAACGATCTGCTTGAGGCTGTCTCGATGAATATCGACATGTGTGACTGTGTACTGCCGACAAGACTGGCAAGACACGGTACCCTGATGACCTCGGAAGGACGCATCAGTATCGATAAGCAGAAATACAGTGAAGACTTCAGACCGCTGGATCCTGCCTGCGACTGCTACACCTGCCGCAATTACACCAGAGCATATCTGCGCCATCTGGCCAGAGCTAAGGAAGGCTTCGGCACCAGACTGCTGTCGATCCACAATGTACGCTTCCTGATCAAGCTGATGGAAGACGCCAGACAGGCAATTAAAGAAGACAGATTCCTGGACTTCAAGAACGAAACACTGGCATCCATGGGTTTTGATCAGCGCGGCTTCTGATCCCGTTTTACAAACCAGCGATTATCCGTTTATAATACAAACTGGAGATCTATACATGGAAAACTACATTATTGCGACTTCATCAACAGCGGATCTGACTGCTGAATATATGCAGGAACATCATATTCCTTTTATTTCCTATACTTATACGATCGAGGATCAGGTATACAAAGACGACTGTACAGCCGAAAGCAAGGCTTTCCTGTTCAAAAAGATGCGGGAAGACAAACTTCCAAACACGTCACAGATCTCTGAATATGCGTATTATGAGTTCTTCAGGGGCATCCTTGAACAGGGACAGGATATCCTGTTCACCGATATGTCCAGAGCTATATCCGGCTCTGTCGCCAATGCTGAAGCAGCGATCAAAGAAGTCAGTGCTGAATATCCCGAGCGCAGAATATACTTTATTGACAGCTACTGCATCACCGGCGGTCTGCATCTGTTTGTCAAACAGCTGGTGAAGCGCAAGGAAGCCGGCATGACCATGGATGAGCTGTACGCATGGGGCGAAGAACATAAGATGGAGTTTATTCACCGTTTTATGGTCGATGACCTGAAGTGGCTCAAGCGCGGCGGCAGACTCTCCAACTCTTCCGCGATCGTCGGCACCCTTCTCAGTATCAAGCCGATGCTGTATGTCGATACTGCCGGCAAGGTCGTCGCCATCGACAAGGTCCGCGGCAGAAAGAGAGCCCTGCATGAACTGGTTCTTGCCTGTAAGGATGACCTGGCAGACTATACCGGTGATGAAGAGATCGTCGTGATCGAAGCTGATGACTACGAGGATGCTGTCAAGGTCAGAGAAGACTTCCGTGAGACATATCCTCAGTTCAGGGATGCCGAGATCACGATCATGACTCTGGGACCGGTGATCGCCACGCATGTCGGACCGGATTTTGTGGCCATTGCCTACCACGGCAAAAAACGTATTATCTAAGAGAAAGCGGTATGTCTCCATACCGCTTTACTGCTATTCAATACCGTATAGTGTACGGTATTTTTCTTCAAGATAATCCAGATAGTACTTTACGTTAAAGGGTTCCCCGGTGACCATCTTCAGGATCTCATTGGCCTGATAGCGTCCGCCCCAGTGATGTATATTCTCTCTCAGCCAGTCAACGATCTGATCGAATCTGTTCGTTCTGAGACATTCATCGACATCCAGCGACTGCCGCATCGTATGCATGACCTGGGCTGCGATCGCACTGCCCAGGGCATATGTCGGGAAGTAACCGAAAGAAGCATCCGACCAGTGCACATCCTGCAGGATACCCCTGCTGTCATCCGGTACATCAACACCGAGATACTCCTTGTACAGCCGGTTCCACGTCTGATCAAGACCGTCTGTACCGATCGTCCCTGTAAAGAGTCCCTTCTCCAGTTCATAGCGGATCACGATATGCATCGGATAGGTCAGTTCATCTGCCTCCGTGCGGATCAGTGACGGAGATGACGCATTCACGGCATCGGTGAATTCCTTCGCTGTGATGCCCTGCAGCTGTTCGGGGAAGATCGCCTGCAGCTTCGGATACAGCACGGACCAGAACGCCTCCGTACGGCCGAGATAGTTTTCAAACAGCCGGGACTGTGATTCATGCATGCCGCTGCTGATCGCATGGGCAATGATCGTACCGTCATACTTTTCATCAACATCATGTCCGTATGTCGCATGTCCCACCTCGTGGACAGTCGAAAGCACCGCCGATGCCACATTGTCGGGAAGATACTTTGTCGTCGTGCGGCAGTCATTCCGGCTGGTACCGCTTGTAAAGGGATGCTCGGTCTCATTCTGATAGCCCCAGGATGGATCAAAGCGCAGGTAAGACAGCACTTCTTCCATGAACTCCTTCTGCAGGGATACCGGATATTCTCTGTTCAGGAAATCCGTGCGCACCTGTTTCGCCCTTGTGACTTCCCGGATCAGCGGCACCAGTCTTTCCTTGACCTGTGCAAAGAAGACATCATAGTCCTGCATCGTCATCCCGGGTTCGTAGTCATCCAGCATCTGATCATAGACCGGACGTGTATCCTGGCGGTATTCATAGCTCTTTCTGCTGTATTCGATCAGCTGTTTCAGATACGGTTCAAAGATACGGTAATCCTTCGCCTTCTTCGCTTCCAGCCAGGCTGTATAGGAATTGCTTCTGAGCTGACGGAATGCCACGAAGAAATCCTGCGGCATGTTGATGATCTTATCCAGTTCCTTATTCTCCAGTTCGATCATCTTTGCGGTATCTTCATCCAGCCGGGCATCTCTTAGCTCCCGGATCAGTTCAACGATCTTCGGATCTGTCTGCAGCGCGAACAGTTCTCCGGCCAGGATCGCTGTTCTTTCATCTCTGTAGGCAGAGCCTGCCGGCGGTGCCACCGTCATCTTATCGATCTCAATGATCGTTAATGCCATCTCATATGCTGAGCACTTCTTTACCCATTCTCTGTACTGTTTTACTTTCTCTTCCGTGGTCATATAAAACCTCTTTCTTATGTCATCTATTCTACCAAATCACGGGACTGCTGAAAAACCATGGTATAGTATGTTTAATTAATACGAGAGGAGATAATCATATGAGTTTTCCCAAAGGTTTTTTGTGGGGCGGCGCAACTGCTGCCAATCAGTATGAGGGAGGATATCTTTCCGGCGGAAAAGGACTTGCGGTAGCGGATACTCTGACCGGTGGCGACGGTATTCACGGTATCCACAGAAAGTTCTATATTGAACTCCCTGACGGCACAAAAACGACTGTAAACAATCGTACGGAAGAAGTTCCGGCAGGTGCCAAAGCCTATGTTGACCCTGATGTCTACTATCCCAGCCATGTGGCGACAGACTTCTATCATCACTGGAAAGAAGATATTGCCCTGTTTGCCGAGATGGGATTCAATGTATACCGCCTGTCGATCAACTGGACCAGGATCTTCCCCAACGGCGATGATGAAGAACCCAATGAAGAAGGTCTGCAGTTCTATGAGGATGTCTTCCGGGAGTGTCACAAGTACGGCATTGAACCGCTGGTCACCCTGTATCATTTTGACTGCCCTCTGCATCTTGCCAATGAGTATGACGGCTGGGTAAGCAGACACACAGTCGATGCCTTTGAGAAATACTGCCGTACGGTCTTTACCCGCTACAAGGGTCTTGTCAAATACTGGCTGACGATCAACGAGATCAATATCAATGCCAACTTCATGATGAACGGTGTACATGAGCATCTGACCAATAAGAAGAATGTTGAACAGGCCAGATGGCATCTGTTTATCGGTTCAGCCAAGGCTGTAACGATCGGACATGAGATCGATCCCGATAACTTTATCGGTCTGATGATCGCCCACGGTGCCAGCTATCCCTACACATGTGATCCCGATGATGTCATGGCGGAAGTCATCAGTGCCCACAGCCGCAAATGGTTCTATGGCGATGTACAGTGCCGCGGTTACTACCCGGAATACAAGCTGAAGGAACTGGAGCGTGAAGGTATTGAGATCGTCAAGGAAGCCGGTGATGACGAACTGCTGAAGAAAGGTGTCGTCGACTTCTACTCGTTCTCCTATTACAGTTCTTCGGCGGTTGCGGCTCACCCCGAAAATATCGAAGGTGCTGAAGGCAACCAGGAAAGAGGTCTGAAGAATCCGTACCTGAAACAGAGTGAATGGGGATGGACAGTTGATCCTGTCGGTCTGCGCATCAACCTGAATCAGATCTATGACAGATATCATCTGCCGATGATGGTCGTTGAGAACGGTCTCGGTGCTCTTGATACGATTGCTGAAGACGGTATGATCCATGATGATTACCGTATCCAGTATATCCATGATCACATTGTTGAGATGAAGAAGGCTGTAGAGATCGACGGTGTGAACCTGATCGGTTATACACCGTGGGGTCATATCGATCTTGTCTCTGCCGGTACAGGTGAGATGAGAAAGCGTTACGGTTTCATCTACGTTGATATGGATGATGACGGAAACGGTGATCTTCACCGTGAGAGAAAGAAGAGTTTCTACTACATCCAGAGAGTATACAAATCCAACGGTGAGGATCTAGATATCTAAGTACACAGGGTGCCGCAAGGCACCTTTTTCATACCCTGCCTGATCAGGCGTTGGAACTTGTGTACCGATTAAAAAAACCGGTTCCTGCATTATCCTGCAGGAATCCGGATCTTCATCTTCCTGATCAGTTCATTCTGCTGTTGCTCGTCTCGCTGCAAAAGAACTCGATCATTTCTTTTTCTTCTTCTGAGCCGGTGATCGTATCGATCAAATCGTCTGCCGGGATTCTGTATGCTTCCGAGATACGGCTGACAGCTTCCGCAACTGCCTGCGTCTGAACCAGAGCCGCAAACGCCGCCAGTTCACCAAAGCTTTCCGGAAGCCTCTCCTGTTCCAGTATTTCCTGAATCGAATCCAGTTCCGGAGTGTCGTCAATATCATCCTCAGGATCCGCACTTTCATCTGGTATGAATGTTTCAGAAAATGTATAGAATTTAAGCTTTTCCTGTACCGCTTCTTTCTCAAACCGATAGAGATCCTGATCACCAGCCATTTCCATCAGATATTCATTAGCTATGAATTCCGGATCATCCCATGCAGAGCGGATCTGATCATATCCGTAAATTCCTCCTACATCCTCGATCAGATTATCACCTTTATATTTTAAAAGTGTCGGATAGTTATATGCATAATAATCCATGATCTCTTCCTGCTGGATCATGAACTCCCAGTTATCTCCGAAATCATAGGTATAAATAAATCTTTTATCTTCTTCAAATTCCTCGAGACAATGTCTGGCCATGATCAGATGCGAATCCCAGCCGTAATTATCCATTTCTTCCCACATCGTCTGATCCAGATTCGGAAAACGGAATTCTGCCATATGATATCCTTCAAAACCGAAAAGATCCTGTATGATTTTGGAAAACTGATCAAATCCGGCTGCTGCGGGCACAATGATCCGTCTCCAGATCGGCGGATGGCTGTTTCTCAGAGTGATCTTAAAACGATATGCTTTCATATTGAACCTCCCTGTTTTCAAGGTATCATCCATCAGTAACATACTCTGTATAAGACACATCATCATGTGTATAGTCATTATTATCTGTACCATGCAATAATGGTACTTAAAGATGTAATACCAAAGCGGGTATTACTGCTGATCTGCAGCCTGCTGTTTCGGCTTTGCCGGAGGCCAGATTTCCGTCGGCTCCTGGTTACGCTTTTTGCCGAGGATATACGTGATCACACATGCAGCCGCAAGTACGATCACCGAGAATACAGTCCCCTCAATGCCGAAGTTTACGTTATATACAAGGGAATTGGAGGCAGCTGCCGTATCCAGTTCAAACACGGAGTACGGTACAACAATACCGCTGTTGGGAAGACCGAGGAATATGCTCTGCATGAAGTTCCATCCGGTATGGATACCGAAAGCACACCACAGGGAATCAAAATACCAGACAAACAGAGAAAACAGCAGTCCTGACAGGAATATATTGCCTAAAGCTAACGGTGTAACACCGGGATTGGCTCCGTGCATCAGCGAAAAGATCAGTGAATTGCCGATGATCGCTACCCACTTGCTGCGGTAACCCTTCTTCAGGATCTGAAACAGATAAGCACGGTCAACGAGCTCCTCACTGGAAGACTGCACAAATACCGCAAATAACAGAAGCAGGAAACGTACCGGATGCAGTTCCGTAAACGTAATATGGATATCACGGTTGATCATGGCAGCAGCCGCACAGAGAAAGTTCATCCCGCCGCCGATCAGAAGACCCAGAAGCAGGAAACGTATGGTATTGCCCTTCGGACGTGTTCCGACAGCTTTCAGGATCGGCCGTCGGTGCTTCAGGATCAGCATGAACAGGACCATGCCGATCCATGCCCAGACCGTATTGAAATACATATAGAATGTAGCCCAGAACGGATCAAGATCCTGAGGAACATGAAGAACAAGATTCTCGATGATCTCCCCCAGTAACATGGACAGAATAAGCAGAATCAATGATGACAGAACCGCTATAATGAAATGGTCATACCAGCGGAAACGTTCCGTATGGATCATCCTGAAGATTTTTTTCATTATCTGTACTTCCTAACTATGTTTACTTGCGATTATTGTATACACTCTGCACAGAGAAAGTCCAGTAAATATACCTGTCAGGCATGCATATTCCCCTCTTTTCTGTGTATGAAAAACCTGCTAAACTATGGACGTTATGGCAAGAGAACTGACTAAAGCACAGCTGATCGAACGTTCGGTCTACAAGAAATACAGAAAAGAGATATGGGCTAACTTTCTGACAGCGATCAACCGGTATGATCTGATCGAAGCCGGTGATCATATCGCTGTATGCATCTCCGGCGGTAAGGATTCGATGCTGCTGGGAAAACTGATGCAGATGCTGCAGAAACAGAGCGAGATCCCCTTTGAGCTTACCTATCTGGTCATGGATCCCGGATACAAGCCGGAGATCAGAGCCGAGATCGAAGCGAATGCCAAACTGCTGCAGCTGCCCCTGACGATCTTTGAGACAAATATCTTCGCGGTCACGGATGTGATCAACCACCGCAGTCCCTGCTACCTCTGTGCAAAGATGAGACGCGGCGCCCTCTACAGCAAGGCCCGTGAACTCGGCTGCAACAAGATCGCCCTCGGTCATCACCTCAACGATGTGATCGAAACGACCGTCATGGCAATGTTCTACAGCTCCAAGCTGGAAACGATCATTCCCAAGAGCCACAGTGAAAACTATGAGGATATGGAACTCATCCGTCCCCTGTATATGATCAAGGAACACGATATCCTGCGCTGGGTGAACTACAATGATCTCTCATTCATCCAGTGTGCATGCAAGTTTACCGAACGCCTGGCTGAGAATGACGAAGAAGTCTCCTCCAAGCGCAGAGAAGTCAAGGCCCTGATCAAACAGCTGAAACGGGAGAATCCTAACATCGAGGATAATATCTTCAGATCCCTGCATGCTGTGCAGATCGAGACCTTCCCAGGATATAAAAAAGACGGTGTACTTCATGATTTCCATGAAATATACCCGAAGAAGTGATCTGGGGATCCTCTTAAACAATACACAAGGCAATACGTATAAACCGGGAGCGAACTCCTGGTTTTATCATGTTATCCAGACTTACAGCTGTATCTTCCGTTTGAAGACACATACGATACTCTTGGAAGCACCGTAGCTCTGTGTGGAGTTGGTGCAGCTGACCATCTCCCATCCCTCTTCACCAAACAGGTTCAGCTGTTCTTCAAGCTGTTCTACTTCAACACTGCCGCCGAAGAATCCTTTGGTATCATACGCAAACACTTTATATTCAAATCTGTCCATGTTAACTCCTTCCAAGCACTTACTTCTTCTATGATTATACTGCGTATTGCTCAAGGAAAAAGGAAGTACCTTCTATAAGATACTTCCTTTAAGATGATCAGTTTACCTTGATCCCTTATCGTATGGAATACCTTCTGCTTTAGGTGCAGCTGAATTCTTCGAGGTAAAGGCAAGAACGATCAGTGAGATGATATACGGGAACATGTTATACACGATACCCGGGATCTTCAGCGCAGCCAGGAACGGGAAGCCTGTATACACGTTGGATAATGCACGGAATACACCGAACAGCAGAGCCGCAAGACCTATTCCCTTCGGTTTCCACTGACCGAAGATCATGACGGCCAGAGCCAGGAAGCCGAATCCGTCAACACCTGCCTCAAATTTCCACTCGGAAACACCGGCAGTAATATAGACGATCCCGCCGAGACCGCCGAGCAGACCAGAGATCAGCACACCGGCCCAGCGCATCTTGTATACGTTGATACCGACGGAGTCAGCTGCCTGAGGATTCTCACCGCAGGCCATAAGACGCAGACCGAACTTTGTCTTATACAGGACAAAGTGTGAGATCAGCAGTGCACACAGTGCGATCAGAACGAACCAGTTGAATTCAAAGCTGCCAAGACGTACCGTAAAGGCCTGTCTGGCTCCTGTATACTGGATCGTTGAGGAAATATTGTCGGGATTCTCAGCGACATTGATCGCCTTGACGATAACAGCTGCAGCTGCCACAGACAGGATATTCATTGCGGTACCGACAAGTGTCTGATCAGCCTTGAAGTGGATCGCAGCTACACCAAGCAGGCACGAATACAGCATACCAAGCAGGATCGAGCACAGTGATACCACCAGGATCATCAGGATCGCAGGCGTGCCGGAAGGCATATACTTCATTGCCAGAGCACCGCCCATGGCACCGATGACCATAATACCCTCAAGACCAAGGTTAATGACGCCGGAATGTTCCGCAAAACATCCGCCGAGAGCTACCAGCAGTAATACAGAAGCGAAGATCAGTGTATATTGGATCAGTAATGTCATTCTGTCTTCCCTCCTTTCTCTTCCGGTTTAAAGCGTGTATCCTTTACCGGCGCTTTCCTGCGGCTGTTCATGACTGTCTTAAAGAACAGGACAAATCCACAGAGATAAATGATCAGAGCAATGATCAGATCCGAACACTGTGAAGGATATAATCCCTTATCCAGATATGCACCGCCGCTTGTAATATGCTGAATAAAGTATGACGCAAAGATCGTACCGATCGGGTTCAGACCGCCGAGGAAGGTAGCCGCAATACCGTTAAAGCCCATGGAAGGAACCGAAGACTGCGCAACCGACCATTCTTCAAATCCGGTCAGATACAGGAAGGAAGCACCGATACCGGCAAGCGCACCGCCGATCGCCAGGGTCACGATGATATTACGCTTTTCCTTCATACCGGCGTATTTGGCAGCTTCCTTGTTGAAGCCTGTCGCTTTCAGTTCATAACCGAATGTTGTTTTATTCAGGATAAACCACAGCAGTACCGCCGTCAGGACCGATAACGGTATGGCGATCGTCACATACTGGTTCTTTGAGAACAGTGCAGAAAGACCCATCGAAGGCATCAGCGCCGAAGGATTGACAGTTGCCAGCTTCAGCGTATACGGGCTGGACAGCTCCTTTACACCGGTCAGTGACATATTGACCAGATATAATCCGATCCAGTTCAACATGATGCCGGAGATGACTTCATTCACGTTCAGATTAGCTTTCAGGAAGCCGACGATCATGCCCCAGACAGCACCGACAACACCTGCACAAAGCAGGCAGACGATCCACGGAAGCTTCAGCGCAAGCGCTGCGTACAGGCAGGCGCCGGCACCGACAACATACTGTCCTGCCGCACCGATATTGAAGAGACCAGCTTTGTAGCAGAAACAGATCGACAGGGCACACATCAGCAGCGGAGCTGTCTTGACCAGAGTATTACCCAGATACTTCATCTGGGCTGCCTGACTGGGATAGTTCATGAAGTTCTTTAACAGGGTAACGATACCTGTCACCGCACCTTTGGAATTGATCACAAACAGGATGATAAAACCAAGTAACAGACCGAAGACAACACAGATGATGGAGGACACGAACGTCTGTACACCGGGACGCTTGAAGAAGCTTACTTTCTCATTCATTTATGCACCCTCCCCGGTGTTTCTCTTGGCTCCGGCCATATACAGACCGAGCTCTTCCACCGTTATCTGCTTGGGATCGAGATCACCGACGATCTCTCCTTCATACATGACCAGGATCCTGTCGGAGACATTCATGACCTCTTCCAGTTCCAGGGATACAAGCAGTACCGCCTTCCCGCTGTCTCTCTCCTTGATCAGTTTTCTGTGCACACCTTCGATGGCACCGACATCGAGACCTCTGGTCGGCTGAACTGCCAGCAGCAGCTCATGCTGTTTATCCAGCTCTCTGGCGATGATTGCCTTCTGCTGGTTGCCTCCGGACATCGACCTTGCGATCGTGATCGCACCCTGACCGGAACGTACATCGTTCTCTTCGATCAGTCTGTCCGCATACTCACGTATAGCCTTATGATCCAGGATACCGTTCTTTGAGAATTCCGACTGCCAGTATCTCTGCAGTACCAGGTTATACTCCAGCGGATAATCCAGGACCAGACCATGTTTATGTCTGTCTTCCGGAATATGGCTCATTTCAGCCGCTCTTTCGCGAATCGAAGCATGGCTGATATCTTTACCGCAGAGTGTGATCTTACCCGATACAAGAGGCTCCAGACCGCTCAGACCGTAAACAAACTCGGTCTGTCCGTTACCGTCGATACCGGCAATACAGACGATCTCTCCGGAACGTACCTGCAGGGAAACATTCTTTACCGCATTATTATCATGAACCTTGGAAGCTACCGTCATTCCCTGGATATCGAGGACAACATCACCGGGATGGGCAGGACCCTTCTCAACGACCAACTGTACATCTCTGCCAACCATCATGCGGGAAAGCTCTTCCTGCGTCGTATTCTTGATATCAACAGTACCGATATACTTGCCTCGTCTTAAGACCGTACACCTGTCTGCCACTTCCATGATCTCATTGAGCTTATGTGAGATAAACAGGATCGACTTCCCCTCTTTTGCAAGATTCTTCATGATCTGCATCAGTTCTTCGATCTCCTGCGGTGTTAATACAGCCGTAGGTTCATCAAAGATCAGGATCTCATTATCTCTGTACAGCATCTTGAGGATCTCTGTTCTCTGCTGCATACCGACGGTAATATCCTGAATCAAAGCATCCGGATCTACCGTCAGCCCGTACTTCTCAGACAGAGCCATGACCTTCTTCCTGGCTTCATCCTTCTGCAGTACACCGTTCTTCGTTGTTTCAACACCGAGAATGATATTCTCCAGTACGGTAAAGCACTGTACAAGCTTAAAGTGCTGATGGACCATACCGATACCAAGATCGTTGGCGTCATTTGGATTATTGATCTTAACTTCCTTACCATCCTTCTTGATAATACCCTCTTCAGCCTGATACAGGCCAAACAGCACCGACATCAGTGTAGATTTGCCGGCACCGTTTTCACCCAGTAAAGCGTGGATCTCACCACGTTTCAGCTGAAGCGTAATATTATCGTTGGCGATAATTCCGGGAAAGCGCTTGGTGATGTTTAACATCTCAATCGCATACGGAGTTTCCATAACGATTATCGTCCTCCTTCCGTGTAATACCCTATCTAAAATTATACAAAAAAAGAACGTCTGTTGAAACAACAGACATTCTCTTTTGTCTTACTTACTTGATGTTGTCAAAGTATGTAACGTTAGCGCTTGTTACTTCAGGCTGCTTCTCTGTATCGTTGGAAACTTCAACTGCTCCGCTGAATACATCGCCGACAAGCTTCTTGTAGTCATCCTGTGTGAAGCCATCAGCCCACTGTGTGCTCTCAGGCAGACCAACATAGTTCAGAGACGGATCATCACCGGAAACAAGACCCAGGTTCTCGATCTTTCCGCCGAATTCAGAAGCGAATGTGCCGTCTTTAACGGAAGCGAGCAGTGTGTTAACTGTAGCTGCCAGACCCTTCATTGCGGATGTAACAGTCATGGACTTGTCATCCGGTGTCTCAAGGTAGTTGGCAATAACACCAGCCTGGTCAACGTCTACACCGATAACCTTGCCGCCGGCCTTCTTAGCTGCGTCAACTGCAGAAGTGAAGATACCGCCGCCGCAAGCGAAGACGATCTCTGTACCGTTGCTGTACCATGTGTCCATAACAGCTGTGATATCAGCATCACCCTTGAAAGCGCCGCCATATACATAGTTGATGTCAACAGTCTTGCCGAGTTCAGCAGCAGCATCATCAGCACCCTGAACAAAGCCGTAACCATAACGGATAACTGCAGGAACAGCCATACCGCCGAGGAAGCCGAGCTTCTCATAGCCAAGCTTTACAGCAGCCTGCCCTGCAAAGTAACCGGCGATCTCTTCCTGATAAACAGCAGAGAACAGGTTCTCAGGAATAGCGCTCAGACCGGCATTGGTCAGATCAAATTCGGATACGTCAAGAGCGATATACTTGACATTAGGATACGTCTCAACTGTCTGGGCAATTGCTTCAGCAAATGCGAAACCAGGCAGAACCAGCGTTGTGTAACCATCCGCAACAGCCTTGTCGATCATCGCGACACGTTCAGCAGTGCTGTCACCGGCGGGCTTGAAGTATGTGAAATCAAGACCGTTAGCTTCGCAGTAAGCCTTGGAAGCCTCATACGTTGTCTGGTTGAAAGACTGGTCTGTGATATCACCGTAGTCAGTAACCATCGCAATACGTTCAGCAGCAGGAGCAGCTTCGCCGCCTTCAGCAGGTTTTTCACCGCCTTCAGCAGGCTTTTCGGGGCTTCCGCCTGAGCAGGCAACCATGGATACAGCCATGAGACCTGTCAGAGCCATAGTAAATAATTTTTTCATTTTTCTTTCCTTCCCTGCGGTATTAAACCGCATATCTATTGTAGCATTTATCATCTTGTTTGCAATGTTTCTGCGTATACGGAGATGAACACTGCTGTTAAACAAGATAATATACCGTGCATAAAAGCGGGACTGCAGATACCATCAGGCAGAACAGAAGATGTAATACTTTTCTCCGGATCATAACGATGCGGCCATCTTCCGTATCTTCGCTTCGGCATTTTCATCGTGGTTCGTCACGATACCGCCGTCTTCAAGACCGAGATATCCAAGGAAATCCCCGTCATAGGAGAACTTCGCACCGACATACATATCGGGATCGCCGGAACTCAGAAACATCCCCACCTTCTTCAGTGTTTCCGGTGCTTTCGGATACAGTGCAGAATAGAATCTGTCAATCACGCACTTCAGCTGTCCGGAGATCCCGTGATAATAGATCGGTGAAGCCAGCAGAAGCATTTCCGTATCCTTCAGTTCTGCATAGATCTTTGACATGTCATCCTTATGCACGCATTCCCCGGGCTTGATCTCATGACAGTACTCACAGGCCATACACCCTTTGACATTCATCCTGCAGACGTTATATTCAATCACCTGATGTCCGTGTTTCTCTGCTTCTTCCCTGAAAACAGAGATCATCGAAGCTGTATTCCCGTTAACACGCGGACTTCCGTTCAGTACCAGTATCTTCATGTTTATATCTCCTCACTTACAGTTATATTCTATACCCTGAAGGTAATACCGGCATCCTGTCTCGTGGTCCGCAGTCAAACAGAATAAGCTATTCATCCAGCGGTGTAAGACTCAGGTACAGAGAGTACCATCTGCCTGACTCGATCGGTGCCAGCCGGCAGATCGAATTGATCTCCTTGTAGTAAGCATCCATGTCACTGAATACCTGTTTCAGAAATTCCGGTCTGGTATTCCTCCAGATTTCTGAATTTCCGTGATCTTGAAGGAGAGCCGATCTGTACCTCGGCCCCGGATCACCGCAGTGCCCAGATGATCAGCAGACTGGAGAAAAAGGCCGGCATAAAGCTGAAAAAAAAGGATCGAAAACAATCCCGTAAACAGGCTGCAGCTGGCAGACAGGGGCTTGCATACGATCTTTTATCAGACTGATGAAGGATACCGGTTATGTCCATGATCCTGAACGGATATACATGCTGCGGAAGGAAGATGACATACCGATCAAGCAGGTCGTTGCCTACCTGCCAGATATGAAAGATAACGAGAAAACTGCTGCTGTTCTGGATGGCTTCAGAGCGATCACCAGCGAACAGGAATGATCCATACAGACAGAGGGGATAACAACTGTTATCCTCTCTTTAGTTATGCTTCTCTTTCAAAGATACAGGTCTGACTGCCATCCGTTCTTCGCAGTACCATACGCAGATTCTCGATATAAAGCACCCAGTCGTTGTCTTCTTCATCCTTCAGTGTAACATACCATCCGCAGCCGCTGTCTTCATACGGCTCATGAACGATCTCACCTACGCTGAAGACCGCATCAGTATATCCGTCGTCCTGCTGTCTGCGGAAGTCCAGCGTCTCACGCAGACCGTAATTGCTGATCAGCATATTATCTTTAGCCAGCCTCATGTTCCAGTATCCCGACAGGATTGCTTCGATCTCTTCATCGGTATTCACGATATCCCTACCGGTGATGACTTTTTCACCGTTAACGTTGAAATATGCATCAGTCAGTTTCCCAGGATCGATATAGGAGTGCAGTGTATCCACAAAATGTTTCAGGATATCATACCCGCCCTCAGGGATCTCATAATCATAGTTGATCCGGCTGGAAACGAGCCTCCTGCCTCCCAGTTCACTGTCATCAAAATACATTTCGATTATTGTACTCGGGGCATCCAGGGCCATGAATTCCGACATCGGCAGATCTTCCCATACCGGGAGATTATCCCTGTCGATCAGTTCCCTGAGGGCTGTGAATACTTCTTCATCAGCAGTATACTCATGAACAAACAGCGGGTAGTGATGCATCCCGGCAACAGATGTACGCATGAGCGGCTTTCCGTCCTTGTCACGGTACAGTTCAGTGTAATTGGTATCCCCCTGCATACCGCCGCCGTGAGAGTATGTGACCCTGATCAGAGGACCATGTTTGCTTTCAACAGTACGCAGCTTTTCCAGTGTGATATTCTTCTTGAATTTGTGGTCAGAGTCATAGAGTGATGCCATATCCTTTATCTTTGTAAGCATGATAAAACCTCCGGCTGTAAGCAGTATTGCAATGATCATGTAAATGTATTTACGCTTCATTATCACTGTTTCTCCGCTTCCATTATACAGTAAATCAATAGTTTATCTGCTGATCCTGATACAGAGAATTCTTCAGTAATTCGGGATCACTGCCGGTAAATGCTCTGGCTGCTTCCGTATCCCCCTGTAATTGCCACATGAACCAGGCTGTCACATATCCATCCGCGATATAAACAGTATTGGCATGTTCGGCCCCTGTCCTTCTGGCCATGGCCTTCGGTACCTGCAGATGATCATACATCAGTAAGAGCTTCTCATACGGAATCACGGTATTGATCTCGAAGTCTCCGGCAGTACAAACAGTCCAAGAATGATCCTGATGACCATGAGTAATACCTTCTTCATGAGGATTACCTCCCGTATAACAGTATTATACAGGACATAAACAAAACAGAAGACCCGGAGGTCTTCTGTTACTGTTCCTGCTCAGCAGCGTACTTCTTCTCGCACGCAGTCAGCGGTGAATTGGGATTGCTGTGGTGATTCTCGATACATGCGTCACAGTTTTTATACCTGGGACAGTTTGCCTTCTCTCCTCTCGGACATGGGCAAAGATCAGGGTTATACAGATAGTCAGGTTTATTCTCAATTGTCATGTTGTTGTTCTCCTCTGCAGTAATCATAACAGGTTGCAGAAGATTATTCTAATACATGCTTGTTATATGTTTTTTCCGGAAAGGTACAATACACCTTTCGGCATTTAATGCCATGATTTTCTTAGTACTATTTTGCGTCTTGGAATGAAGACAGCACAGAACATCCTAATCGATATTGAGGAGGATCCATATGAAACTGGAGACAAGCAGGAAAGTACTAAGAATTACAGGTATCCTGACGATCATCGGCGGAGTTATTACCATTGCCAGCGGTCTGATGGTCATCTTCATGGGCAATGCGGCCACACAGATGCTGGATTTTGCGTCGAATCTGCAGCTGCAGAACGGCTCTGATGCACTGCTGGAAGGCGGCGGTGACGAGATCTTCAGCGGTATCCTGTCCCTGCTGGAAGGCGGTGCATCATACTCTGCCGGCAAGCACGGTAAACATACCACTGCTGCATATGTCTTTGCCTTGCTCGGTATGATTGGGGCCATCCTGCAGGGCTACGTACTTGTCAGAGCAGGAGCATTCGGTGATATGGAGAAGATCATCAGTCTTGTCGTTACCATCATCCTGAACCTGATCATCTTCACAGCCGCCAGCAAAGTCAGAAAAGCCTCCAAAAACAACTAACTGCTGATACAGTACAGGCAAGCTCACATCATGGTGAGCTTTTCCATCTGCCGTAGTAAAAATAGTATTTATCAAACCCTATATAATGATTTACAGTAAAGGTAGATACAGTCTTATCAGATAATTTTTAAAGGAGGTCCTTATGAAATCCAAAGGGAATTTTAAACTCATCCTGGTCTTTGCCCTTCTGCTTCTGGCCTGCGGCTGTATGTTCGGGGCTAACAGTCTCCAGCATGGCGGCGGTACTGTCAGTATCGCTGACGGTGTACTGCATACAGAAGCCGGAGATCTCTCCTACAAACTTTACCGACCGAAGACGGCGACAGAGGCAGACAAAGCTCCTGCGGTCCTCCTGCTGCATGGATATCAGAACGATCATGAGACCTGTGCAGCCTATGCCATGGAACTCTCCAGAAGAGGCTATGTTGTCCTGGCACTGGATGAATACGGACATGGTTCCAGCAAAGCCGGTTTATTTAACAGAGGTTATGTCAATCACAAGGTAACGGTAAACTACGGCAATGATTCGGAGGAACACGGTACATACACGAAGATCGGCGGTGCCGGCCGGTATAAGCTGATGATGAACTTCTCGAATCTGTCCTTCTTTGATGATCATTACTCCAAAGATGAAGACGGCAATGCCATCACCGATTCCAGCTGCGGCGGTATCGATGCCTATAAATACTTATCTGAGCTGCCCTATGTAGATAACACAAAGATGGGCTTAAGCGGTCACTCGATGGGCACCTGGTCAAGCTGGTCTGTGGCTGCTGCCTACTCCGGCACTCCGATCGAACCGGCCGCCACTGTGCTGCAGTGCGGTGAACTCTTCCGCAACAATGTGTATGATCCTTCCATCCATTTCAACAATGTGCTCCTGTTACAGGCAAAATACGATGAATTCTCCTACTTCCGCGACTATGCCCGGATCGTCAGCGATGACCTGCTGAAAACACCGCTGCGCTATGAATTCCTTGGCACAACAGCTGAAAACGCAGCCTGGAATACAACCTACGGAAACTTCGGAGACGGTACGGCCAGAAGAATGGAACTGCTCTATACCAATCACCGCCTGACGACGCATAACGCGCAGGGACTGGCCGCAGCTCTTGATTGGTTTGATCAGGCTGTTAACCGCACATCTCCGCTTCCGTATACCGACCAGACAGCGATGACAAAAGAATGGCTGACACTGGCGGCTATGCTTCTGGTGCTGATGGCCATGTTCCCGTTAATGTCCTACCTTCTTGAAAAGGATATGTTCGCGTATATCGTACAGCCTTTGCCGGATAAGGCGAACGTGAAGAGCAGAAAGGCATGGTGGCGCGGAGCTCTGATCACGATCCTGATCGCCGGCTTCTCCTTCCCGTTTATGACACAGCTTGGACACGGCTTACTGCCACTGCCGGAGAATATCTTCCGCATGACGGTCGGCAACGGCTTCCTGAGCTGGTACGGCTTCCTGATCCTTGTCATGGTGATCACCAATATCATCGGCAGCATACAGCGTAAGAAAAAAGGACTGCCTAAGGACACTAGAGATAACGGTCTTGGCAGTCAGAATGTCACAGCACATATCGACTGGCGCCTGTTCGGCAAATCCCTGCTTTTAGCAATATGCATGACCGGCATGGTGTATCTTGTCAACTGGCTCTTCAGTATCATCTTTGATCTGGATCTGCGCTTCATCTGGCCGTTCTTCCGTCCGTTTACCGGCATCAGAGCCCTGCAGTTTCTGATCTACATTCCGGTCTTTGCCCTGTTCTACATCATGAACAATTCGAAGATCTTTGCGTCCTTCCGTACAAACTCCACGTATGCCGAAGGACCTGCCGGATTCCTTGGAGACTGGCTCAAGAACTTCTTCCTGATGGCCGGCGGTGTATTGATCATCACCCTGATCGAATATATCCCGTTCTTCATGAACATCTCTCCGGGTGCTGACCTTCTCTTCGGCAGTACCTTCGGCGGACCGTTCATGTCCCTGCTGATCCTGTTTGTACCGCAGATCCTCTGCTTCTCTCTGATCGGTACGATCTGTTACCGGAAGACACATAATGTGTATACCGGTGCTCTGGTCATTGCCATTCTTGCCTGCTGGATCGTTACCGGCGGTTCTTCATTCCTCTGAGAGCACACAGAACAATACAACCGTGATAAAGAGGCTGTAACAGTTAAAGAA